>PLYM01000129.1 GCA_003153375.1 Planctomycetaceae bacterium | reverse complement strand
CGATCGCGTGCTGGCCGACATTCGCTCGGGCCACGAGATTCACGAGGCCCTGGCCGCCACGCGCGACTTTCCCGTCCATTTCATCGACGCCGTGCAAGTCGGCGAACAGAGCGGGCAACTCGTGGAATCGATGCAGAACCTGTCGGGCCAATATCAAGATGAAGCCCGCGTGGCGATGAACACCCTGACCGTGCTGCTGGGCGTGGCCGTGATGGCGCTGATCGCCGGCATCATCATCTTTTTCATCTTCCGCGTGTTCGGCTTCTACCTGAACACGATCAACGACGCGTTGAACATGAAACACTAGTGATGATCCCGCTGGGCGCCGACTCACCGCTAGCGCGTGGCGAATCGCTCGGCCTGGGCCGCCACGTCCAGGCCCACCAGTTCGTTCCACGCGGCCAGCAGCCGCTCATACGTCTTGCCCACGGCGCCGCCGCCAATCGGCTGGCCATTGAATCGCGTGACCGGCAACATGCACACCGACGTGCTGGTGAGAAAGGCTTCGCTGGCCTCGACCAGGTCCAGCGGCGTCAAGTCGCTTTCCGCACACGCGATGCCCAGATCGTCAGCCAGTTCGATCAGCACGGCCATGCTGATGCCTGGCAGAATTTTCTCGGCCGCCGGCACCAGCAAGCCCTGCTTTTCCTTATAGATCACGAGGTTGGCGCTCGTGGCTTCGGTGATAAAGCCGTCCTCGTCGAGCATCAGCGCCCGGCTGCCGGGAAACCGCGCCGCGGCTTGCCGATCGGCCAGGTAATAGTGCATCCGGCTGCGGCATTTCAACTCCGGCGGCCAGCAGCGCGTCGAAACCTGCTCCACGTCGGTCGTGGCCAACGCCTGGCCGCGCCGAAACTTGTCGGCCCATAAATCGAACCGCAACGGAAAGGTGTGCAGGCAAACCGTCGGACGCGCCAGGCCACGCGCCGTCATCGGAGCATAGGCTCCCGGCGTAACGAACATCGCCAATCCCAAGTCATCGCCCTGCGAGAGCAGCGGATGATTGCGGGCCACGAGTTCGTTGGCGGCCGTTGCCAGCTCCTCGGCACTCGGCTCGGGATCGACTTCGACAATCGCCAGCGAATGAAAAAGCCGCTCGAGATGGGCCTCGAGTCGAAACAATTTGCCGCCAAAGGTGCGCAACTGCTCCGCCACCGTGACACCCTGCACAAAGCCGCCGTCGCTCGGCAACAACACAGCTTGGGCAGCGGGCACGAACGTGCCGTTCAGATACGCTTGGGGCTCAGGCATGGGCGTTTCTTGGGCGAGAACTCGAGAAGATTGGATGGAAGGAGCGATTGGTCAGGCGGTGTCCGGCGCGGAACATGTCGCTACCTGGGGAGCGAGATAGCATTTACCCTGCCGGGTATCGCGGCGCTGCAATTCGGCGTCGAGAGCCAGCCGCACAGCCGGCTTGTCGAGGCACCAGGCAGGGCCGATAAAATAGTCAGGCGGAGCATCGCCACTGATGCGTTCCACCAGGGTCGTCGGTGGCAGTAGCTCCAAAAAGTCGGCCACGGCCCCCAGGTAATCATCGCGCTCCATCAGCGTCACCTCGCCCCGATCCACCTGTTCGGCCAGGGGCGTGTTCCTCACGGCGTAGAGGTTGTGAATCTTGACCGCGTCAAGTTCCAGCCGGGCCACCTCGCGGGCAGTTTCGCGCATGCACTCCCGCGTTTCGCCGGGCAGACCGAGCATGACGTGGGCGCAGATCTCAAAGCCCCGTCCGCGGCTACGCGCCATGGCATCCACAAAAGCATCGTGGTGGTGCCCGCGGTTCATCCAGTCGAGTGAGCGGTCGTGCATCGTCTGCATTCCGTATTCAATGGAGAGGTACGTGCGACCGGCGATCTCGCCCAGCAGATCGAGCACGTCGTCGGGCACGCAATCGGGTCGGGTGCCAATGGCCATGCCAATGATTGCCTCGTGGGCGAGCGCCTCTTCGTAGACCGCACGCAGCCGTTCGACCGGCGCATAGGTGTTCGTCGCGGGTTGAAAGTAGGCGATGAATCGCTCGACCCGATGATAGCGGCGGCGCAGCTGGCGAATGCCTTCGTCGATTTGATCGGCGATTTCCTGCCGCTTGATTCGCCGGCTGGGGCTGAAGCTGCGGTTATCGCAAAACGTGCAGCCTCCGACAGCCACGGTGCCGTCGACGTTGGGGCAGGTGAAGCGGGCGTCGATGCTGACCTTTTGCACCCGGCCGCCGAATTTGTGGCGGAGGAAGTGGTTGTAGCTGTAGTAGCGCAGCCCGGCCGCTCGCCAATCGTAATGTCCACAAGCGGTCGCCGGGTTTCCCATCCGTAAAGCCTCAAGCCGATAAATCGCCCACAAGCCCTTATATTCCAGCGATTTAATTCAAAATCGGTTGACGACCGAAATGCCCGTACGTAAACTAAAGTATGGAACGCCTTTCGGCCGAATCATTCGATCATAAATCTTCGTCCCCACGGTCACAAGAGACGACGCACGGACATGCACGGCGAATTGATCCCCTTGGGCGGTGGTGATCCCATTCCGCTACTCAAGAAGAACTTGCTGGTAGGACGCCGCGAGAGCTGCGATATCGTCCTGCGGTTCTCCAACGTGTCGGCCCACCACTGCCAATTGATCTGCAACGGCGGCTATTGGTATGTCAAAGACCTGAAAAGCCGCAACGGCGTGAAGGTCAACGGCTCGCGGGTCGACGAAAAACGCCTCGACCCCGGCGACGAGCTCTCGATCGCCAAGCACCGCTACGACGTCCGCTACTCGCCCTACGATCTGGGCGCGGTCGGCCCCCCGCCGGACGATCAGGCCAATGACATCATGAAGAAATCGCTGCTCGAGCGCGCCGGCTTGGAGATCAAGGGCAAGCGGACAGCCGGCTTGCCCGACGACGATTCGGACAGCGGCCGCTACGACATCCTCAGCGACCGCGGAGGTCAAATCAAGGATCCCGAGCGGCCGATTTAGGTTCGCCGAGTGACGCGATCGCGTTGGTGGTTCGGTGTCGATTGCCCCTTGGGCCGCGCGGAGGTGCAAGCCACGGTTGATGGCTGACAAGAAGAAACGCAAGATTCGCACTGAATTTCGCAAGAACCGCGCCGGACGCGCTCGCTCCGACGATTGGACCCGCCAATTTCATTCTCAAGGCGCCGACGCGCAGGAAGACGCCGTTCAGCAGGAGCGCGTTAGCGGCAAGGGCGACCTCACCCGCAAGCGCACCGTGATGGGCGCCACGGTCAAGGGCGAGCAAGCCGGCTTCGGCGTCTTGCTCGACGTCGACGAAGCGGGCCTGACCCGCGGCCGGGTGCTGGCCGTTCATGGGCTCATCAGCACCGTCGAAGCCGAGGATGGCGCTGTTTCGTTTTGTGCCACGCGGCGGCTTCTCAAAACCCTCAGCACCGATCAGCGCCACGTCGTGGCCGCCGGCGATCGCGTGCTGTTTCGCTCCGCGCCCAATCACGAGGGCATCATCGAGCGCGTGGAGCCGCGCACCACGGTGCTCAGCCGCTCGACACGCGGCCGGCAGCAGATCATCGTCACCAACGTCGACCAGTTGCTGATCGTCACCAGCGCCGCCGAGCCTTATCTCAAGCCGAACCTCATCGATCGCTTTCTGATCAGCGCGCACAAGACGGGCCTCGTGCCGCTGATCTGCATCAACAAAATCGACCTGGTCGATCCGGCTTCGTTGGCGCCGCTGGTGGGCGTTTACAGCCAGATGGGCTATCGCGTCGTGATGCTATCGGCGCATACGGGGTTGGGCATCGAACGCCTGCGCCGCGCGCTGGCCGGACGCGCGAGCGTCGTGGCCGGTCAGAGCGGCGTCGGCAAGTCGTCGCTGGTCAACGCGATCGATCCCAGTTTGAAGCTGCGCGTTAGCGCCGTCAGCACCGAAACCCAAAAGGGACGGCACACGACCACCACCGCTCGCTTGCTGCGGCTCTCCTCGGGCGGCTACGTCGTCGATACGCCGGGCATTCGCCAGTTCCAATTGTGGGACGTGATTCCGGCCGAGGTGGGCGGCTACTTCCGCGACATTCGCCCCTATATCAACCACTGCCGCTATCCGAACTGCACGCACACCCACGAGACCGAGTGCGCCGTCAAGAATGCCGTGGCCGAAGGCCGGCTCGATCTCAGGCGTTATGAGAGTTACTGCCAATTGTTTGCCGGAGAGATGGATTGACGAACCTGGCCCCTGCCTGGCGTGTCTGCTGCGCTGGGGCATGGCCCGATTCTTTGCTCCTCGATTTGTTAAGTTTCCTGGTTGTTAAAACGGCCGTTGCCTGAAATTCCCCAATACCTGAGGAACTAACTGCCCGTGACAGAAATGAACCGTGTCGACAGCGTCGCCAGCGAGGCGGCGATTTTGGTGGGCGTCCTGCTGCCGAATGCCGAAACGCACGGCGACCCGCTCGAAGAGCTCGAGGGTCTGGCCACGACGGCCGGCTCGCGCATCGTGGGCCAGATGACTCAGCGCCGCCAATCGCCCGACATGACCACCTATCTGGGAAAAGGTAAAGTCGACGAACTGACGCAGATGGCCGCCGCGGCCGACGCCGACGTGATCATTTTCGACAACGATCTGTCGCCGGCCCAGACGCGCAATCTGGAAGAGGCCACCAAGGTTAAGGTGCTCGACCGTAGCGAACTGATTCTCGATATTTTTGCCAGCCGAGCCCAGACGTTCGAAGCCCGGTTGGCCGTCGAGCTGGCGCAGTTGCAATACTCGTTGCCGCGGCTCAAGCAGATGTGGAACCACTTGTCGCGGCTCAAGATGGGCATCGGCATGCGCGGCCCCGGCGAAAAGCAGTTGGAAGTCGATCGCCGGCTGGTTGAAAAGCGAATCGCCGACTTGCGCCACGAGCTCAAGGTGATCGAGCAGCGCAAACAGCGCGAAGTGGCAGCCCGCGCCGACCGCATGACCGTTTCGCTCGTGGGCTACACCAACGCGGGCAAGAGCACGCTGCTCAACAAGCTGACCGGCGCGACCGTGTTGACCGAAAACCGGTTGTTCGCCACGCTCGACACGCGCACCCGTCGCTGGCAACTGCCCGGCTGGGGGCCCGTGTTGCTGAGCGACACGGTCGGTTTCATCCGCGACCTGCCTCACCATTTGATTGCCAGCTTCAAGGCCACGCTCGAGGAATCGCGCCAGGCCGACCTGCTGCTGCACGTGGCCGACGCCAGCAACCCCGCGGCGTTTGACCAGATCGCCGTGGTCTACCACGTGCTCGAGGACCTGGGCATTCAGGCCAAGGACACGCTGTTGGTGCTGAACAAGGTCGACGCGATCGATCGCCCCGCGCTGGCCGGCTTGCTCGGTCGTTATCCGCGGGCGCTGCCGATCAGCGCCCACTCGGGCCAGGGGCTCGATGCCCTGGCCGATGCCGTCAGCCAGGCGCTCAGTCACGGCTTCCTCGACGTCGACGTCGAAACGCGCGTTGACAACGGCCGGCTGCTGGCCATGTTGTCGAGCCACGGCGAAGTCCTCTCGAAGCGCTACACTGACAGTCGCGTGATTGTTCACGCCCGGATTCCACAGCGGGCCTTGAGCCACATGCGCGGTCCCGATACCGAAATCCGTCCGCACGCCAAGCCCCTCGCCGACTCGTCGCAGGCCAACGGCCACGCCCACGGTGCGAATGGCCAGGGAGCGCCCAAGACTTCGGACAACGACCATTAACCGATGGTCAATCATCGACGGCCGATAAAAACCAACGCCGCTTCGGTTATATTGCCGCCATGGCAAAACGAACCATCGCCGGCAGTCGCGTCCTTCTCACCGGAGCCTCGAGCGGCATCGGCCGGGCGCTGGCCACGCAACTCGTCGCTCAAGGCGCCCGCGTGCTGGCCATCGCTCGGCGGCGCGAGCGGCTCGAGGAACTGGCCCAGCAATTGACCGCCGCGCTGGGTCGGCTCGAAATTCTCGCCGGCGACATCACCAGTGCCGAGCTGCGCGATGCGGCCCTCGCCTGCGCACGCGAGCGGCTGGGCGGTCTCGACATGCTCATTAATAATGCCGGCAGCGGCGCCATGGGCCCATTTGCCGAGGCCACCGCCGAGCGGTTGCGGCAGGTGATGGACGTCAACTTCTTCGCCCCAGCCGAAATGATCCGCACGGCGTTGCCGTTGCTCAAGTCAGGCAACCGCCCGCTGGTCGTCAACGTCAGCTCGGTGCTGGGCCATCGCGGGGTGCCGTTTTGCGCGGAGTATTGCGCTAGCAAGTTTGCGCTGCAAGGCCTGAGCGAATCGCTGAGGGCCGAACTCGTGCCGTCGGGCATTGATCTGCTCGTCGTCAGCCCCGCGCGCACCGACACCGAGTTCTTCAGCCAGGCCATCAAGGGCGAGCAAAGCCGTTGGCCCAAGATGCGCGGCACGTCGTCCGAATTCGTCGCCGCCCGCACCCTGTCCGCCATCCGCACGGGCCGCCACGAAATCGTCCTCACCCCCGGCGGCAAACTCTTCGTCTGGGCCAACCGGCTCTTCCCGCGTCTGATGGACAGCCTCGTGGCGCGCTACACCTAGCAGTGCATGGTTTGTGACAGCACGAAAAGAAGACCACCTGGTGACGCTTCCAAGGCCTTCGCGGAGTTTTTTACGATGTACGTTCCTCCACACTTTGCCCAGCGCGATCCCAACGAGATTCGCGCGTTCGTGCGCGGGCACAGCTTCGCCACGTTGACGTCGACGGCGGCCGATGGCGAACTGGTGGCGTCGCACTTGCCGCTGTTGCTCGACGAACAAGCGGGTTCGCAGGGAACGCTGGTTGGGCACCTGGCCCGGGCCAATCCGCAGTGGCAATCGCTGGAAGGGCAGAAGGTGCTGGTCGTGTTCAGCGGACCGCACGCTTATATCTCGCCGACCTGGTACGCCGAGCCGAATACCGTGCCCACCTGGAACTATACGACGGTCCACGCCTATGGCACCTGCCGATTGGTTCATGAGACCGCGGAACTGCTGGGTATCTTGCGCGACTACGTGGCGTTTTACGAAGGATCGCTCCCAGAGCCGTGGCGGTTCGATCACGAGACCGAGTTCGCCGGCCGCATGGCCGCGCAGGTCGTGGGTTTTCGCGTCGAAGTCTCGCGGTGGGAAGCCAAATGGAAGCTCGCCCAAAACCATCCCGTGGCTCGTCGCCGGCGGACCATCGCCGCTCTCGAATCCCAACCGAGCCACGACGCTCGGCAGATTGCCGATCTCATGCGGGCTACGCTGCCCAAGGAATCGACGTAGGCCGCCCAGTATTGGCCGAAGCGCGAATATGCTACCTTTTCGACAAGCGACGCCACCTAACAACGACCTCCGCGGCCCAATCCCATGACGCTCTACGAACGACTCGGCGGCGTGTTTGCCATCGCCACGGTGGTCGACGATTTTGTCGATCGGGTAATGACCGACCCGCGATTGAATGCCAATCCGAAGGTGAAGGAAGCCCACCACAAAGTGGCGCCGGCGGGATTCAAGTATCTGGTGACCGAGCAAGTGTGTCACGCGACGGGCGGACCCCAGCGGTACACGGGGCGCTCGATGTACGACTCGCACGTTCACCTGGAAATCAATGAAGCGCAGTGGCAGGCGTTCCTCGACGACTTCCGTCAGACCCTCGACAAGTTCAACGTGCCGGCCCCCGAACGCGCGGAGTTGCTCGCGATTGTCGAATGCACCAAGAGTGACATTGTCTTGGCCCTCACCCCATGACCACCAACTACGACCCCATCGCCGAGCAATACAAGCGGTCGAAAGAGCAGCCGTGGCGCACGCACATCGAGGCGTTCACGCTGCTGGAACTGGTGGGCGATCCCACGGGGCTCGAGGCGGTTGACCTGGCTTGCGGCGAGGGGTTCTATAGCCGGCTGCTGCGGCAACGGGGGGCGGCCAAGGTCGTGGGCGTCGATCTCTCGCAGGGAATGATCGAGCTGGCTCGGCAGGGCAAACGCACGTGTAAATCCAAAGTCACGAAGCCGTAATGTGTTGCGATCTTTTTGCCAGCAGCTAGCGTGATTTCCGCATAATGTTCATGTGCAACGCCTTACGGCTTATGACGCAATCGCCTTGGCTGGCTCGGCGGCAGGAGGCCGAACATGGGCTGGGAATCGAATATCAGGTGGGCGATGCCAAGAACCTGGGGCTCGGCCCCAACTACGATCTGGTCGTGGCCGCCTATCTGTTGAACTATGCCAGTGACCGCGCGGAGCTGGCGGCGATGTGCCGCGGAATTGCCAGCAGTCTCAAGCCGGGCGGACGATTCGTCACCGTGAATTGCAACCCGGCCCTCGACTTCCGTCGCGCGCCGTCCTATCGTCCCTATGGTTTCGAGACCCGCACGACCGACGACTATCGCGAGGGGGCGCCGATCACCTGGACCTTTCACCTCGACGACGGACTTTTCTCGATCGAGAACTACTACCTCGACGTCGCCCTTCACGAAGCGGCCTTCCGCGACGCCGGCTTCAGCACAATTCGCTGGCACCCTCCACGCCTGTCGCCCCAAGGCGAACAAGAATTCGGCGCCCCATTTTGGCGCCCCTTTCTCAAACACCCGCCGGCGACGTTCATCGAGTGCGTGAAGTGAAATTCGTGCAGTAAGACGACGCAGCTTCAGCCCTCGCCGCCTTCGTCGGTGAGCAGGGCTTCCTGGAGCAGATCGGTCTCGCGGCGGCTGTGTTGGTCGAGCTTTTCGAGCATGGCCAGGAACTCGTCGGACACGGTGGTGAACGTGGCGTGATCCGTCGGCTCAATGCGGCGCAGCCGGTTGAGAATGCGATTCAGGGTGCGGCGAAATTCGTCGTGCTCGGCCCGCAAGGCCGTCACTTCGTCGCTCAGCTCGGGGCGCGAGGCGAGCACGACGCTCATGTAGCCGTCCTCCTCCTCCAGCGCCATCAGGTGCTTGAGGTGCCGCTGGAACGACTGGCCGACGAATTGCAGGCTGGCCAGCTTGCGCGTCAGGTCGGCGCCCTGGTATTTCCACCCGATCGTCGAGCGCAGTGCGCTGATGACGAAAGCCAGCGTCTGATGCTCGTTCAAGACTTGCTGCGGGATCGCGTGATGATCCATGGCGCGTCTCCTGGAATTCCACCCGATGGCTGCCCTCGACAATTCTACGGCGCAGGCCGTGGTGATGCGGAGGCCGGATAGTCCTTACCGTCGAGCGCGACCGGACAATTTCATGCGAAATTCCGGCCCTTGGACACTTTCGCGATTTTCTCGCTGGGTCACGGCGCGGGCGCCGCGGCAGCCACTCGCGGTTCCAGCTCGTCGAGGGCGTCGACCTGCGCCGCGGCGTCGGTCAGCAGAGCTTGCAGCGGATCGGGAATATAAAGCCCTAGCGTCAGTGCCAAAGCCGCGAACAACAAAATCGGACCGCTCGTGCTCAGGCTGTCGCGAAAGGTGGTCGGAGGCATGTCGGTCGGTGGGCTGCCCTGCACCACGGCCAGCACCGTGGCGCCCATGCCCACGAACACAATGGCCAGAAACAGCAAATACAACCCGCCGGCGAGATACTGGCCGCTATTCATCGCGGCGCTGGCGATGGTGAACTCGCTGATGAACGGTCCGAAGGGGGGCGCGCCGGCGATGACCAGATAGCCCAGCAAAAACATGCCACCCGACAGGGGAACCCGCTTGAGCGCCCCACGCACCTGGTCGGTCGACTTGCTGTTATAGGCCCGGTGAATGTTGCCGGCCGAAAGAAACAGCACGCCCTTGGTCAGTCCGTTGCAGAGCAAGTGCAATAGCGCCCCATAGACGGCCATCCCGCCCAGGCCCACGCCCAGCACCAGGATGCCCATGTGCTCGATGCTCGAATAGGCCAGCATACGTTTGAAGTCGCGCTGCCGGGCCATGAACACGGCGGCCACGGCCATCGACAGCAGCCCCATCACGATCAGAATCTGCCGCGAAAAGTGGGCCTCGGGGCCGGCCGAACAGATCTGATAAACCCGCAGCACGGCCAGAAACGCGCAGCTCGTCACGCCGCCGGCCAACAGCGTGCCGACGATGCCAGGCGCCTCGCCATAGGCGTCGGGCTTCCAGGCGTGCATCGGCGCCAGGCCCATCTTGGTGCCATAGCCAATGAACAACAGCACGAACGCGGCGTGCAGCCAGGGGGGCGAGAGCAGCGGCGCGTCGGCGACCAACTGATCGAACAGCAGCGTCGACTCGAGCCCCGACTTAAGCGCCGAATAGGCCAGAAAGAACGAGCCCAACAGCGCCAGCGCGATGCCCACCGAGCCGATCAGCAGGTATTTCCAGGTGGCTTCGAGCGAGCGGGTGTTGTGATTAAAGTAAATCGACGGCGCGCTGATCAGCGTCATGGCTTCCATGGCGACCCACATCAGGCCCAGGTGGTGCGAGAGCGTGACCAGGGTCATCATCGCCAGCGAAGCGAACAGATTGGTGCAAAAGACCCGGTTGGGCCGGTCGACTCGATAGGCCAGGTAGCCCGGCGCGTAGAGCGAACAGCCGAAAAACAACACGCTGACAAATCCGAGCACCACCTTGCCCAGCGGATCCAACAGCAACCAGCCGTGCAGGCCCGTCACATCTTCCTCATTGGCCAGTTCGAAGATCACGTACATCACCAGCGCTAGTTGCACGGCTGCTCCCAGCGGCAACAGCAACGGACGGACGCGGTTCGACTTGACTCCGAACGCGAGGGCCGACATGGCCAAGGGAAACAAGATGAGCAGGTAGACCATCGTCTATTCCTTCAACTCCGACAGGTCGTCGGTGCTGATCGAGGAGAACTCGCGACTGATGTGGTGGATGATGATGCCCATCACGAACACGCCGGTGAACAGGTCGAGCAGCACGCCGGCCTCGACCAAAAACGGCATCGCTTCCAACAGCAGCAGGCCGAACAGCAGGATGCCGTTCTCGAGAATCAGAAAACCCAGTACCTGCATGATCGCCTTGCGGCGCGTGGTCAGCATCAGAAAACCGGTCCATACCGTCGAGAACGACGCCGGCACGAGCAGCAGGCTGGTGTGTTCAGTCGTCAGAGGCAACGTCGACGAAAAAACCAGCGCCAGCGCCGTACCCAGCGCGCCCAACAGCAGCGAGGTGATGAAGCTGACGATGGGCTGCACCTCGTGGCGAATGTCGGCCTCGCGAATCGCCTCGATCAGAAACGCGGGAATGACGCGGCCCTTGAGAATCACGGCCACGGCCATCAGCGCGAAGCCGCGCAGACCAAGCTCAGAATGGATGAACAAGGGAAAGATGCCCAACAGCACGCCCTGCAAGGCCACGGCGTTGATCACGCCGCGAATGCGGCTGACCCCCAGCGCCATGAAATTGAGCGCCACGGCCACGATGATCAGCACGTCGAAGATTTGAAACATGGCCTTATCTCAACAGCAAAATGACGCCGAAACCCGAGAGCAGGCAGGCCGCCACGAGGAACAGCGGAATGTGCGTCAACCGCAGGCGAGCCATCGTCGATTCGACGACGCCCAAACCAATCGCCACGCCCAGCAGACCGACCGCCAACAGCGGCCAATCGAGCAGCCCGGAGGAAGTCGGCGGAAACACCAGCCGCACGATCAAGGCCCCGAAGATGAACAGCTTGAGCGCGGCGCCGTACAAGATCATGCCCAGCGCCGGGCCGCTGTGATCGAGCACCATCACCTCGTGAATCATCGTCAGTTCGAGATGCGTGTTGGGATCATCGAACGGAATGCGGCAGTTCTCGGTCAATAAAATGATCGACCAGCTCACCAGCACCAGGGCCAACGATGCCCCGGCGGACGACCAATACGTTGCCAGCGAGGTGCCCAGCATCGTCGAAAGTTGGAACGAATCCGACAATCGCGCCAGCACCAGCAGTCCCAGCACGAACGCCGGCTCGGCCAGACAGGCGAAGGTCACCTCGCGCGCGGCACCCATGCCCTCGAACGGAGAACCGGTGTCCAACGCCGCCGAGGCGGTGAAAAAACGACCCAGGCCCAGCAGATAGACCAGCATGATCGGATCGCCCAGGAACGAAATCGGCGCGCTGCCGCCGGCCAACGGCAGCAACAGCACGCAGATCGCCGAAGTGACCAGCCCCACGACCGGTCCGGCGCAAAACATCCAGGTGGTCGTGGTGCTGAAGACCGAGCCCTTGCGAAACAGCTTGGCCAGGTCGTAGTACAGCTGCAACACCGGCGGGCCCACGCGGCCGCCGAAGGCGGCCTTGGTCTTGTTCGTGATGCCCAGCAGCAGCGGCGCCAAGCCGAAGGCCAGCAGAACGTGAATCGAATTGTGAATGACCGTGTCCATCACGGGCTCGTTTAGCGCCACAGCAGCAGCGCGATCAGGGCGATGAAGATATAGAGTAAATAGGTTTGAATATTACCTTGCTGGAAGACGCGAAAACGCGAAAACAGCCCGCCGGTAAAACTGAACGAAGGCAAGACGGCTTCGTCGAGCACGACGTCGCCCACCTCGCTGTGGAATCGGGCCGCGCGCGGAAACAGCGGCAAGTTCTTAGGCCGCTCGACCTCGGGCCGCAGCGCCCAACTAAATAGCGCCACCAGCATCTGCGCGAACGAGCTCGACGTATACTGCACGCGGGGCGTGGCGGCGCTATAGCCGCAACCCCAAGTGACCGAGCGCGTGCTGCCGTTGTGACGCAACAACGCACCGAGCAACAATCGTGCGGCGACCAGCGCGGCAATCAGCACGCCGCCCATCAGCGTCACCCAGTTCAGCGGCGCGAGGGTCACCAGCCGCGGCGCGGCCTCGGGCAGGTCCGGCGCCCAGACGGCCACGGCTTTGTCGAAAATCGGTGCCAGCGCCAACGGTCCCAGTGCGATCGCGAAACAGCAGGCTGACAACACACCAAGCGCCAACAGCATCGGCAGTCCCGATTCGTGGGCTTGCCGCGCGGCCTGCGAACGCGCCACGCCCAGGAAGACGGCGCCATAGGCTTTGACGAAGCAAGCCACGGCCAAGGTGCCAATCAGGGCCAGGGCCGCGGCCGCCAGCGCGCCGCCGGCGAATGCAGCGCTGCTGCCTTCGAGCAAATCGACCATGCCCAGGTAGATCATCAATTCGCTGACGAACCCGTTGAGCGGCGGCAGGCCGCAGATCGCCACCGAGCCGACCACGAAGGCCAGTGCCGTCCAGGGCATAGCCTTGGCCAAGCCACCCATCGAGTCAATCTCGCGGGTGTGCGTGGCGTGGATCACCGAGCCGGCACTCAGGAACAACAACGACTTGAAAAACGCATGGTTCCAAACGTGCAGCAGACTGCCGCTGACGCCGAGCACCACCAGGTCGGCCCGGCCCTGCGAGCGCCCGATCACGGCCAGGCCCAGGCCGAGCAGGATGATGCCGATGTTTTCGATACTGCAATAGGCCAGCAGCCGCTTGAGGTCGTGCTGACCAATGGCGAAGGCCATGCCCAACACGCCCGAGATCGCACCCAACGTCATGATCACGACGCCCCACTCGATCGGCGGCGTCGGCAGCAGCGAGAGCGTGCGAAACAAGCCATAGATACCCATCTTGATGATCACGCCCGACATCGTGGCCGAAACGTGGCTGGGGGCAATTGAGTGCGAGCCCGGCAGCCAGACGTGCAGCGGCATCAGCCCCGCCTTGAGACCAAAACCGAACAAGGCCAGCGCGAACAGCGACGTCGCCATGGCCGGGCTGATCGAGCCTTCGGCCAGGGGGGCGAGCGTGTAAGAGCCGCTGACTGCGTGCAACAGGCCGAACAGTGCGATCAGCCCAAGCGTGGCCGTGTGGGTGGCCACCAGATAAATCCAGCCGGCTTCGCGCACGTCGGGCTTTTCGTCCTCGGTGGCAACCAGAAAGAAGGCCGAGACGGCCATGATTTCCCAGCCGAAGAGGAATAGAATGCTATTGCGCGAGATGACCAACAGCGCCATGCCGGCCGTCAGAAACCCGTAAAAAAATCGCAACTTGCGGCCGTTCTGCGGATAGTCGGTCTGCTTCCAATAGGCCAGGCCATACAGCTGGCCCATCATCGTGACCACGAAGATCGGCACCAGAAAGACAGCCGACAGCCCGTCGACGGCCACGTTGAACTCAGCGCCCGGCAGGTGCCAGGGAATGACGACCGGCTGGCTGTCGTCGAACATCCAGAAAAGCACCAAGCCCGCGAGCCCCAGCCCGCTGCCGACGATGGCCAACACCGCTGCAATCCATTGCCCGGCCATGCTCTTGCGCCCAAGTGCCACTCCGGGCATTCCGCTCACGGCGGCCAGTGCGATCGCACACAATACGAGCCGTTCGGTCATGGGACTCCACGCGGCATGGACAAATAGCCATACGCTCTTGGCGAGGGAAACTCAGTTGCTGACCCGCGGGTGAGAACTCGCAGTTCCGACCCTCGAGCTGCCCTGCGCTCTTGGCCCGTCAATATAGACCAAGGGGCCGAAGTTGGACATAAGGGCTTTTCGGGCTCGCGCCGCCGGCCCCGGACTGCGGCGTTTGACATTCGTTTTGTGAGATCGAAATCTCGCGGGCGTCCGTGATTGATCGGCGCCAAGTTTCGGGCTAGGCTGCGCCGCAGCCAATCCATCGGCCCAAGGTGAATCCCGCGAGCGCCCCATCATGAGCAGCGAGCCCAATCCTCACGCGCAATTCCATCGCCGGGCCTTGTTGAAGGGCGCGACGGCGGCCGGCCTTGCTTCGACGGTCGCCCAATTGCCCGGCGCGGCTTCGGCGGCCCCCGCGGCGCGGCCGGGCGCAGTGAGCAACGAAAATGCCCGGCCCGGCACCACCGACTGGCAATTGACCTTCACGCGTATCGCGCCCAAAACCCGTTACCGCTCGCCGGCAATCGAGGGCTTTGTGTCGCGGGCGAGCGTCAAGGCGGGCGATACACTCGATCTGATGGTGAGCACCAATCCCGCCGGGCCCTTCAAGGTCGATATCTATCGACTCGGCTATTATAGCGGCACGGGCGGACGACACGTCGTGTCACTCGGTCCGTTCGATGGCATCGTGCAAGACGATCCGCCGGTGGGCGACCAGCGGTTGCGCGAGTGTCGCTGGGCTCCCTGCACGACGCTCACCGTGCCGGCCGACTGGCCCAGCGGGGTTTACCTCGGCAAGCTCTCGCTCATCAACGACCGGTATCAAAGCTACGTGATCTTCATCGTTCGTGAAGACCGGCCCGCCGACGTGATGTTCCAATGTAGCGACAACACCTGGCAGGCCTACAACCGCTGGCCCGATAACTACTCGCTCTACGACAATGGCGAGAAGGAATGGGCCCTGGTCTCCGGGGTGCGGGTGGGCTACGACCGGCCTTATGGAAAATATTGCCAGATTCTCGACGCGCCGCTGTCGCAAGGCTCGGGCGAGTTCCTGCTGTGGGAGTTTCCGCTGGCCTACTGGCTGGAACAACACGGCTATGATGTCGTCTATTGCTCCAACACCGACGTCCACGCCGACGCGGCCGTCGCCCGACAAGCCAAGGCGTTCCTCTCCGTCGGGCACGACGAATACTGGAGCCTCGAGCAGTTCGCCCACGTGCGGGCCGCGGTCGACGCCGGCGTGAACGTCGCCTTTCTGTCGGGCAACACCTGTTGCTTCGTCGCGCCTATGACGGCCAACACTGCGGGTGTTTCGCATCGAGTGCTGACACGTGCGGGCCGTTATGGCGGATTGAGCCCGGCCGAAAAAGGCACCATGGGACCGTTTGCGGACTCGGGCCCGAATGAGGCCACGCTAATTGGCGCCCGCACGATCACCCCCTTCAACGGCTCGGGCGATTGGATTTGCGCGGCGCCCGACAGTTGGATCTTCCGCGGCACCGGCATGCGGCGGGGCGATCGCATTCCCGGTCTCGTGGGCTGGGAATTTCACGGCGATCCCGCGCCGATCCCCGGTTTGCAAATCGTGGCCGAGGGCGACACCGTCAATGGCGGCGAGCAGACGGCCCATTGGACGTCGACGCTCTACCCGGGTCCGAAGTCGAACTGGGTGTTCAATGCCTCGACGATCTATTGGGCCCAGGGGCTGAGCACTCCGCCCGGCCACATGCTGCCCTATGCCCACTACGGCCGCCCCCACGGCCCCGATCCGCGCGTCGAGCGGATCACGCGCAACCTGCTCGAGCGGTTCCTGGCCTGCTAGCGTGTCGACGACGTTCCTCATGCCCTTTGGACTTGGAATGGCCGTCCGCTAGCACACCTCGCTTCACCAACCGCCGCAAAATGCCGCCGCCAGTGGGCATTCGGCGTCGGGCGAGCCTTTCGCTCAAGAGCCCGGCGGATTCTGGTCGATACACGGCCAAAGTTTTCTCGTCTGCCGCACTCGCACCGGTGTGAAATTCATGTCGCCCAGCAACCGCAGCTACCTGTCCGCTCCTGGTTCGCACACGATTGCCCTTGCCAACAGTGCGAGCAAAGCGACGGGGCGCGAGCGTCTGCGCCGGACGGCCAGCAGCGATGCGAAGGCGGTGCTGGGCGTGTTGTCCTATTGGCTCACGCCCACGACGGGCGAAGGCGATACACGTGTCGACCCCTGACATTCACAAAGCCTCCGTGTTGTTGATGACGCTGCCGCGCGAGCAGGCCGTGGCCGCACTCGCCCAGCTCACGCCCCAGCAAATTCAAGCCGTGGCGGCCGAGATCGCCCGTTGCCACACGATCAGTCCCAGCGAACAATGCATGGTCGTGCGCGAATTCGCGAACGTTGATCCTCCGACGCTCAACGGCGCCCAGGGCGGCCTGGACGTCGCCTTGACGCTTGTGCAGCAGGCCTTGGCTGGTCAGCCCGAAACCTTGGCTACGATTCGCCAGCACGTCGAGTCGTTGCCGTTTCGCTTTCTGGCCGACGTCGATAGCCGCACCTTGGCAACGTTCATCTTCAACGAGCATCCGCAGACGATCGCCCTGGTGCTGTCCTACTTGCCGCGAACGTGTGCGGCCGAGGTGATCGCCGGATTGCCGGCCGAACTGCAACTGGCCGTGGTACGGCGCATCGCCAACCTGGGACCGACCGATCCGCGCATCGTCGAGGAAGTGGCCGAAACGCTCGCGCGGCGGATGGCACGGGTCATCTCACGGCACTACGCGACCGGCGGCGTGCCACGCCTGGCCGAGATTCTGCACGCCACCGATCGGGCCACGGGCTACAGCGTGCTGCACAACATCGGCCACGAAGATCCCGAACTGGCCGACGCGATTCGCAAGCTGCTCTACGTGTTCGAAGATCTCAAGCGCTTCTCGACCGAGGACATTCAGACGATCTTCAAACAAGTCGACCAGCACGATTGGGCACTGGCGCTCAAAGGCACCAGCGACGGACTGCGGCAGAAGGTTTTGACCAGCTTGCCGAAACGCGCCGCCGCACGACTGAACGAGGCCATCGAACAACTCGGACCCGTGCGTTTGGACGTCGTCCAACGCGCCCGGCGGCAGATCATCGACGCGATTCGCCGCCTCGAAGAAGTCGGCGCCATTCATGCCGACTCCGCCCACGACGCCGAAGAATTCGTGGCCTGATCGGCGCGCACGCGTCGCGTTTCCTCGCGCCCCTGCCCCTCCACTTTCGGACGCAAGTTTGCTAGCATGCGACTCCGCTCCGGAGAACGCGCGCATGTCGACCAGCCCCATGATGAAGCAGTATCAGGACGCCAAGGCGGCGTGTCCCGATGCGCTACTGCTGTTTCGCATGGGCGACTTCTACGAGATGTTTTTTGATGACGCCAAGACGGCGGCTCGCATATTGGGCCTGGCGCTCACCAGCCGCGACAAGGGCGAAAACCCGGTGCCGATGGCGGGGTTTCCCTACCATCAGCTCGAAAGTTACCTGGGCAAACTGATCGCGGCCGGAAATCGCGTGGCCATCTGCGATCAGGTGGAAGACGCCAAGCAGGCCAAGGGACTCGTGCGCCGCGAAGTGACGCGGATCGTGACCGCGGGCACTGTGACCGACGACGCCCTGCTGGATCCGCGGGCCAGCAACTACCTCGCCGCCGTCGTTCCGGCCGGTCACGAGGCCGGGCTGGCCTGGGTCGAACTGTCGACCGGGCGCTTTCAAGCGGCTTGCTTTCCGCTGGGTCAGCTCAGCGATCAATTGGCGCGCATCGATCCGGCCGAATGCCTGACCAGCGACGATGTCGAGCTGCCTGCTGGCACGTTGGGGCCAAATCGCATGCTGACGCGGCGCGCCGCCTGGACGTTTGCAGCCGACACGGCACGCCAGACGCTGCTCAAGCATTTTGGCACTGCCACGCTCGAGGGCTTTGGCTTCGAGGACGGCGACGGCGCCGCAGTGCGCGCGGCCGGAGGCGTGCTGGGCTATTTGATCGAAACTCAAAAGGCCTCGCTCGCGCACCTCGACAGCCTGGTGCGCTACGCGCCCGGCACCGCCTTGGAAATCGACGCGGCCACGCGCCGCAGCCTGGAAATCACCAGCACGCTGCGCGAAGGTCGGCGCGAGGGCTCGCTGTTGGAAGTCATGGATCGCACGCTCTCGGCCATGGGCTCACGACTGCTGGCCGATTGGCTGGCCAATCCGCTGACTGACGTGGCACGAATCGATCAGCGGCTCGACGCCGTGGCCGAGTTGGTGGGCGATGCGGCGCTCGCCAATAAGCTGCAGGATCAGTTGCGCGGCATTTACGATCTCGAACGGTTGCTGGCCCGCGTCACGACCGGCCGCGCCAGCCCGCGCGATTTGAGTTTCATCGGCCGCACGCTGGCCAGCCTGCCTCCGATCAAGGCCAAGATCACGGCCCGACGCAGCGCGTTGCTCTCGCAGTTGGAAGAGCAGCTCGATCTGTGCGAGGAAGTGCGAGCGCAAATCGAGCGGGCACTGGCCGACGATTGCCCCCTGGTCAGCCGCGAGGGAGGATTCATCCGCGACGGGTTTTCCAACGATCTCGACGGCCTGCGCGACCTGGCTAGCGGTGGCAAGCAATGGATTGCCAACTACCAGGCCGAGGAGTCGCAACGATCGGGCATCGGCAGCCTCAAGGTCGGCTTCAACAAGGTGTTCGGCTACTACCTGGAAATCACCAACACGCACAGCGCCAAGATTCCCGTCCACTACATTCGCAAGCAAACGGTCAAAAACGCCGAGCGCTATATCACGCCCGAGCTGAAAGAGTATGAAGAGCGCGTGCTCTCGGCCGACGAACGGGCACAGGAACTGGAATATCGGTTGTTTCTTGAATTGCGCGACATGGTGGCCGCCTCGGCGGCGCGGTTGCAGCGCACAGCCGCCGTGTTGGCAGCGCTCGATGTGCTGGTGGCGTTGGCCGATTTGGCCAGACATCGTGGCTATTGCCGGCCCACGGTCGTCGCCGAGCCGATTTTGCAAATCGTCGACGGGCGGCATCCCGTGCTCGATGCAATGATCGCCGAGGGTTCGTTCGTGCCCAACGACGCATCCTGCGGGCCTGAAGACGGTATCTCACTGCTCATCACCGGGCCGAATATGGCTGGCAAGAGCACGTTCATTCGCCAGGTCGCGCTGCTCACGCTGATGGCCCAGATGGGCAGCTTTGTGCCGGCCCGCAAGGCCACGATCGGAGTGGCCGACCGAATCTTCGCCCGTGTGGGGGCCAGCGACGAGTTGTCGCGCGGGCAGAGCACCTTCATGGTCGAGATGACCGAGACCGCGCGGATTTTGAACACGGCCACCGCGCAAAGCCTGGTGATCCTGGACGAGATCGGCCGTGGCACCAGCACTTACGATGGGCTGTCCTTGGCCTGGAGCGTCGTCGAACATCTGCACGACCGCATCGGCTGCCGCACGCTGTTCGCCACCCACTATCACGAGCTGACCGCGCTGGCCGGGTCGCTCTCGGGCCTGCGAAATCTGAATGTCGCGGTGCGCGAGTGGCAGGACCAGGTCGTGTTCCTGCACAAAATCCTGCCCGGAGCCGCCGACAAGAGCTATGGCATCCACGTCGCCCGGCTGGCCGGCGTGCCGCCCCAGGTCGTCGAACGCGCCAAGCAGATTTTGTCGCACCTTGAGAACGAACAACTTGACGCCGAAGGCAAGGGCCGCATCTCGACGCGGCGGCGAAAAATCAAAACCAACGACTTGCAGTTAACCCTGTTCGCACCCGAAGAGCATCCGTTGGTCGGCGAGGTGCGCGGGCTGGAACTCGACGCAACGACGCCGCTGGCGGCACTCGCCTGGCTGCGCGCGTGGCAGGACAAGCTGAAAGAATAGCGAGGGCTGAAAGAATAGCGAAGTCGCGGGACATTCAAACCCGCGCCATGTTCCGTTGGCGGCTTAGCCTCACTCCGGCATGCTGCCGTACACATATCCGCCGGCCGGCTCTTTCATCGAGTCCATCGGGCCAATCACTTCGTCCACCTTGTCTTCGAACAGGTCGCCGATCAGCAGGTCGGTCAGGTGGCCCTTGAACTGCGGATAGCGTTTGACGAAGCGGCCGAAGCTGAAGCCGTTGTAGTATTCGCACACCAGGCGACGCATGCGGTCCATGCCCTGGCAGAAATCGGCCGACCAACTGCCGAGTTGCGCGGCCGAAGTGTCACCCTTGGCCAGACCCGCCACTACGGCGTCGGCGGCCAGCTCGCCGCTCTTGAGCGCCAACAGCACGCCCGACGAGTAGAGCGGGTCGAGAAAACCAAACGCATCGCCGACCAGCACCCAGCCGTCGCCCGCCGCCTGGCGCGAGCGATAGGAGTAGTCCTTCGTGGCATAGAAGCCAGCCACGCGCTTGCCGACCGAGACACGCTTCTTGGCCCCCGGGCAGCGGTCGAGCTCCTCGTTGTAGATCGTCTCATGGTCGCGACCATCGAACAGTTGCTCGAACGGCGCCACGATGCCGACACTGACGATGTCGTTGTGCAACGGGATATACCAGAACCAGCCCTTCTTACCCACGGTCTGCAACACCAGCGTGGCACCTTCGTCGCGGCCGGTCTCGCGCTTGGCGCCCTCGAAGTAGGTCCACAGCGCGCCTTTCTTCAACTCGGGATCGACCACGCGCAGCTTGAAGCGATTGGCGACGATCGCACTCTGGCCGCTGGCATCGATGACCACCTTGGCATGGACCTCCCGCTCGTTGCCATCAGCATCCTGGATGCGCACGCCCACGGCCCGTTCGCCTTCGAACAGCACCTCGAGGACGCGCACGCCTTCGTGCGCCTCGACGCCATGTTCGCGGGCGTTGTTGAGCATCATCAGGTCGAACTCGCTGCGCAACACTTGCCAGGTCTGTGAGCACTCGTGCGGCTTGTGTTCCATGAAGTAGAACGGCTCGGAGACCCTGCCGCTGGAGCCGACGAACTGCACGCTGAACTTCTTGACGAAGGGGCTGGCCTTCATCTTGTCCAACATGTTCAATCGCTTGAGCACCCAGTAGGTCTCGGGAATCAGCGACTCGCCGATGTGAAACCGCGGGAACTTCTCGCGCTCGAAGAGTTGGACGCGATAGCCTTGCTGGGCAATGAGCGTCGACGTGGTCGAGCCCGCGGGCCCGCCGCCAATCACCACGACATCGGTGGCCGTTCGGTCGATCATCACGAGAGTTCCCTGAGAGCCGAAGAATTTTGAAGCCGAGTTGGGGGGGGGGCGCGATATCATCAGCACACCTCAAATAATACATGCCTAAACAACAGTTGTCCAGACAAGTATCTAGAATCGGCGGTTGATCGCGAGTTTCCCTCCGGTGAACACGCACCGGGCCAAGACGCCGGGAAGGACCGCAGGACGCAGGCAATTTGCCGGGGACCGACCCTTCACCCGCCCTGCGAAATCGCCAGCCAGCGGGCTCCGCACACCCGCTGGTAGTCGGCAAATGCCATGATGATCGACGTGGTCAACGAGCCGGCATTGAAGGCGATCTTCTCGTGATCGCCCAGCTTGGGGTCGGCCACGAGTTCTAGCGGCAGGATGGGGTGCCCAAACGGCGGCACGCTGCCCGGCACTAGCCCGGTGAGTTGGAGCAACTCGGCCGCGTCCGCGAAGCGGGCTTTCTTGGCTCCCAGCTGGCGGCGAATCGACGCCGAGTCCACTTTACGATTCGCGGGCAGCACAAACAGCCGATAGCTGTCGTCCGTTTTGATCACCAGCGCCTTGGCGCCGATCTCGAGCGCCTCGCCGCGCGCACGAGCCGATTGCTCGGACGTGAACGTCGGCTCATGGTCCTTCTCGGTGAACACGACGCCGGAGGAAGCCAGAAAATGACGCAGGGCATCGAGAACAGACGGCATGGTGGTTAGCGTTGGGGGCTTGTGTGGCCCGCGAACAGGATCACGGCGCCTGGGCCGGATCCCAGATCGTGGCGGCGATGTAGCGAGTTTCCTTGGGGTCGTCGTTGTAATAGTAAACGACGACCACTTTGCCGTCGGGGCGCTGGACGGCGCGCGGATAGCCGATGTCGCGGCCACCCGCGTCGGAGCGGAGGGTGATTTCCTCGCCCCAGGTTTTGCCGTTGTCCTTGCTGAGCTTGGCCCGCATGCCGAATGGCTTGGCACGGACGCCGTAGTTGAGACAGATGCGCCCATCGGCCAGTCGCACCATCGCCGCCGGATTGCCTTCGCCGGTCGTGGTGACCGGAATGCCGCGCGGTTCCCAATGCACGCCTTCATCAGCCGAGTAATAACCCTCGATCCAACTCTCGTCGCCGTGCCGCACGCGCACCGCCGAAAGCAGCCCCTGGTCGGCCGTGCGCACCGTGGAGGGCATAATCGAATAGCCAGGCGGCTCGTCGGCGATCCAACCCGCGAACTTCCAGGTCTTGCCGCCATCCACGGTCCGCGCACAAAACGGCCGGCCCTCGCCGCCGGTCGACTTCGACGCGGTCAGAAACACCAAACAGTCCTGGGGACCATTGACGACATAATCAGTGCGGGCCGAGACGCCGCTCTGGCCGAGGAGCGGAAACTTGAACGGGCCCTGCCAGTGGTGACCGCGATCCGTCGAGTAGTAGAACCGCGATTGCCCACCGTTGTTGTCGGACATCCGCAACGTCATGGCAAAATCAGGATGCGTGAAGTCGATGCCGCCCGGACAATCGATCCACGGGCGATCGACCACGCCGGGCAGTTCGATGCCGTGCAGCGCCTTGCCGCGCGGAATGAGCACGCCCTGTTTGGCCGGGTTCTCGATCTTCCAAGTCTTGCCGCCGTCAAGGCTGCGCGCCAGCAGGTGCTCTTCGGGTTTGTCGTGATCGATCGCATGGCGAGCCGGGCCGTTGTCCTTGAAGTAGCCGGCGCTAAAGCCGACCAGCAGCTCGTTGCCCCAATTCCACATTCCATGGTTGGCCGGCCAACCGCCGAATCGGCCGTCCTCGCGATAGACGACAACATTCTCCGCATCCAACGCGCGCGCCGAGGAACTCACGACCAGCAACGTCACGATGATCACGATGCACGCGCGCCAGTAGGTTGCCATGGAGTCTCCCGCAAGAAGAACGTTCGTTGTGTTAATTCATCCGGCTTGCGACGTACAAGGCGACGCCCCGGTGAATCGCTTGATGATGCACGCGGCCCGACGCGGCGTCAACCAGTTCCGCCGCCGCTGCCAACGACGGTCGCAATCAGCCATTTTTCGCCGGCAGCTTAGTCCCTTGGCGAAACCTCCGCAAAACCTTGTCAAGAGCGTACGCGGTTTTTCGCAAGCCCTTGCGGACGCCCGATGCGGTCGGCGAAACCGTGTTATCCGAACCGAATGTCGCCATTCGACTTACCGGCGACAAGGCATATACACGCCAAGAAATTGGCACAAAACGTGAGCGGCTACCCCGGAAGGGGGAAATTTTAATACGGCTTTATGATAGGCCTCAATCGCGGCAATTCACGTCTGACGTACCATGTGGACGTTTCCAAAAACACAGCGATTCAGCACGCTGCCGCGGCAAGGAGTGGTCTTTCCATGTTATCGACAACTATGTCGGTCCCCGCGTTGAACTTGTTTGGCCTGGTCAGCGGCGCCTTCGCGCCGCCCTGGTCGATCGAGTTGCTGACCTTTGGCGTTCCCGCCGTGTTGGTCCTGCTGGCGTTGTGGGAGTTGATGGGGTTGCGCTACATTCCGAACAACTTCGTGGGCATCGTCGAGAAACTCTGGTCGCGCAGCGGCTCGGTGCCCGACGGCCGCATCATCGCCATCCACGACGAGGCCGGATTTCAGTCCGACGTGCTGCGCGGCGGTTTCCATTTCGGCCTCTGGCGCTGGCAATATCGCCTGCACCGCGTGCCGCTGGTCACGATTCCGCAGAGCCGCATCGGCTACGTCTATGCCCGCGACGGCGAACCGCTGGAACCCAGGCAGACGCTGGGCCGGGTGGTCGACTGCCTGAATTTTCAGGACACGCGGGCCTTCCTGGCCGGCGACGGCACGGCCGAGGCGCCCTCGCGCGGGCAGCGCGGTCGCCAACGCGCCGTACTGCGCGAAGGCGTGTATGCCATGAACCTGGCCCTGTTCGTGGTGATTACGGAAAACGTCGCCTACCAGTTGAGCACCGTACACGACCGGCAATCGCTGGGCATGTTGGCCAGCTGGCAGAAAGAACTGCGCGAGATCGACGGCTTTTCGCCCGTCGTGATTGGCGCCGCGATGCAAGCCATTAATTCCGAAGAGAGCGAAAAGCGGATGGTCGACAGCATCGGCATTGTTACGGTACACGACGGTCCGTCGCTGGCGGCCGGCGAGATCATCGCCCCGCCGGTGGGCACCGATGCCTCGGAGCCCCACTATCACAACAACTATCAGGATCCGGAAGCATTTCTGGCTTGCGGCGGACGCCGCGGCCGGCAGTATATTCCGCTGACCGACGGCACTTACTTCATCAATCGCTGGTTCGCCACGATCGAAACGATTCCCAAAACGGTCGTGCCCATCGGTTTCGTGGGCGTGGTCGTGAGTTACTATGGCCGGCACGGACGCGATCTTTCGGGCGATACGTTTCGCCACGGCGAACGCGTGGCCGAGGGCGAGCGCGGCGTCTGGGAGCGCCCCTTGGGGCCGGGCAAGTATGCCTTCAACACCTACGCCGGCAATATCATCTTGGTGCCCACGACCAACTTCGTGTTGCACTGGATCACCGGCCGCACCGAAACGCACCGTTACGACGAAAGTCTGAAGTCGATCGACCTGGTGACCAAAGACGCTTACGAGCCGATGTTGCCGTTGTCGGTGGTCGTACACATCGACTATCAGAAAGCGCCAAACGTCATTCAGCGATTCGGCGACGTCAAGAAGTTGATCACGCAGACGCTCGACCCGATGCTGAGCGCCTACTTTCGTGACGTGGCCCACAAGCGCACGATGCTCGAGTTGCTGCAACAGCGTGACGACATCCAGCACGAGTCGCGACAGGAGCTGCGCAAGCGGTTCCAGGAGTTCGACATCGAGTGCGTCGACGTGTTGATCGGCAAGCCCGACACGGCCGAGGCTGGCGGCAAGATCGAAACGCTGCTCGAGCAATTGCGATTGCGGCAATTGTCGATCGAACAGATCGAAACCTTCGAGCGCCAGCGGGCGGCCAGCGAAAAGCTGCGCGGTCTGAGCGAGGCGCAAGCGCAAGCCGCCAAGCAGACCGAATTGACCAATTCGCGCATCCAGATCCAGATCGCCGAGAACCAGGGCGAGGCCGATCTGGCGCAAGCCCGCAAACGGGCCGAGCAGATGCTAGTCACGGCGCGGGCCGATAGCCAGCAGCGCATCCTGGCCGGCAAGGGCGAAGGCGCGCGGGTGTTGCAGACCGGCATTGCCGAGGCCTCGGTGCTGGTGCGCAAGATCAACTCGTTTGGCGATCCGCGGTTGTATGCCTTGCTGTCGGCGGCCGAACGGTTGGCCAACAGCAATCAGCCGCTCGTGCCCGAGCGCGTGTTCGTCAGCGGCGCCGCGGGCGAGAACGGTCACGGCGCGGCAGCCGGCCAGGGTTTGCTCGGCACGCTGATCAGTTTGCTGGTCGCCGAGAAGTCGGGTTTCGCGCCCAGCGGCGGCGTGGCGATCGAGGGCATGGAGGCAATGGCCGCGGCCATGACGCGTGACGCGATGCAATCGATGCAGCAAGCCGTCACGTCACAAGCGACCGCCACTCCCGCAAGTGAAGGTCTGGTGATCGGCAACCTCTAAGTCGAGGGAGCCGCGATTGTGGTGGCGTTACGACGCCCGGAGCGCCTGAAGCGCGCTCCGGGCGTTTTGCTTGCGTGGCCCCAAAGGTTGCTACACAATCGGGGCTTGTCGCCCAGATGTTCTGGCGGCGCAGCAAATACCAGGAGCGCAGAGAAATGCCCAAGTACGTCATCGAACGCGAAGTGCCCGGTGCCGGCTCGCAAACGAAGGAGCAACTCCAGGCCGTATCGCAAACTTCGTGCAGCGTGTTGAACACGCTCGGCCCGCAGATCCAATGGATCGAAAGCTATGTGACCGACAACAAGATCTACTGCATTTACATTGCGCCCAACAAACAACTCATCGAAGAGCACGCCAAACGCGGCGGCTTTCCGGCCAATTCGATTTCCGAAATCAAAGCCACGATCGATCCGACCACGGCCGAGCGCTCGTAAGCGCCCCGTCGGGTTGGTGGAGAAGGCAGGGTTGCGAGCGGTCGCATTGGCGACTCATGCGGCATGGCGTTTGCGCGACCGCGCAAAAAGTAAGCGGGCCGGAAGGTCTAACTCCGGCCCGCTCAACATTTCGTTGCCTTGATAATGGCGGCTTCCGGCGCGCGACGCTTCAGGCCGGAACGACCGAAGCAGCCCGCGGTCCCTTGCCCTTGGGCGACTGTCCGGTTTCGACGGTGTACTCGACTTTCTGACCTTCGGTCAAATCGTCGAAACCCATGTCGGCCACCGTCGAATGATGGAAGAACACGTCTTCGCCACCATCGGTCTGAATGAAGCCGAACCCTTTGTCTTGTACGATTTTTTTAATTTTGCCCGACGCCATACACACACACTCCTACACGCAAGCACTAAGGAACGGGACCTAGTTGGAAAGCTCAAACTTTCCCTCTAAGATTCCACGAGCGTGGAACGACGCTATCTTACACGGTAGGAGGCGGCCAACCCAAGATCGAAGGGGCGATTTTGCCAACTTTTTGGCAGGCGCGCCCCGGCCCGGTTTTCCCGCGATATTCTCATCCAAATGCAATCAACAGGCCCGCATTCCGGCACGCGAGCTGGGGCCCGTTTCCGCCGCGTCCGAGGTCACGATCTCCATCGTGGGAGGAGCCCCGTTGACCGGCGCCCCCATCGGCTCAACGGTGACCGCCACGTTCTTGAAGGCCGGCGTTCGCGAGGCCGGATCGACCGCGCGGGTGACGAGTACGTTGGCTTCGGGATAGTACATCAGCACATTGCCGGCCTTAATCTTGTCATAAGACCTTGCAATCACGTTGCTTAATGCCCCCGCCTCGCTGCTCACGCGCACCGGCTGGTCGGCAACCAGCCCCAGCCGAGCCAAATCGTCGGGGTGCATGAGCACGATGTCACGGCGGGTCTGGTTGCGGTACAGGTCGTAGTCTTCATAGACGACCGTGTTGAACTGCCCCTCGCTGCGGACGGTCATCAGCCGCAGTTGCCCCGGGCCGCCACGGAGGGCCGGCAATTCGTGTATATGCAACGTCGCTTTGGCCGTGGGGGTCGGGAACCTGGCCTCGCTCAGTCGCCGTCCCGGGATGTGGAACTCCTGCCGCGTGCGGTCGATCTGGCCGAGTTGCTCCCAGCCGGGAATGATCCGGCTGATCGACTCGCGAATTTGGCCGCTCGTCGCCATCTGATCCCAGCGAATCGGTCCGCTCGATCCCAGCACGCGGCGGGCCAGATCGGAGAGGATCGCAATCTCACTGCGCGGCCCCTTGTGGCGGGCCGGGCCCCCGTCGCTCAGCCGCACCAGGCTGAACATCGATTCCTGCGTTGTGGGCTCAGGCTCTTCATCGCGGGCCAGCACCGGCAGAATGATCGTCTCTTTGGCCAGCCCGTGGGCGTGACCGGTGTTGAGCGTGGTATTCAGATAGACGGCCATGTCCAGCTGCTGCATCGCCTGGCCGGCGAAGGTGGCATCGGGATTCGAGCCGAACAGGTTGCCGCCCAGACAGAAGCCAAACTTGAGCTGCCCGGCGGCGGCCGCTTCGATCGAGGCGATCGTGTCCAACCCCGGGGTCTTGGGCAGCGGCACGCCAAAATGACTTTCGAGCCGCTGGAGGATCGCGTCCTTCAGCTTCGGCATCACGCCGACCGAGCCAATGCCTTGCACGTTCGAATGCCCGCGGATCGGCATCAACCCCGCGTTGGGTCGGCCTACCATCCCGCGGACCAGCGCCAGATTGGCGATCGCTTCGACGTTGGCCACGCCATGCACGTGATGCGTGATGCCCATCGTCCAGGCAAACACGACGTTTTTCGCCCGCGCATAGCGCCGCGCCATCTCATCGATCGTGGCCCGATCGACGCCCGAGCGCATGTGAATATCTTCCCACGACAGAGCCCGCAGTTGCGTGCGCAGTTCTTCCCAACCCAGGCAATGCGCGGAAAGAAACGCTTCGTCCGTGGCCTTCATTTCGTCGAGTCGTTTGGCAATGCCGGTCAGCAGGGCCAGGTCGCCGCCGATGTGCGGTTGCACATAGAGACTGGCAATGGCCGAGCCGAACATCAGGCTGCGCACGTCGCTGGGCACGCTGAAATTGACCAGCCCGGTTTCGACGACCGGATTGATGACGATCACTTCGCCGCCGTTGCGCCGCGTCTGCATCAACGTGCGCATCAAGCGCGGATGGTTGCTGGCCGGGTTGGCGCCGATCAGAAACACCAGGTCGGCCCCTTCGACGTCCTCGAGGTTGACCGTCGCCGTGCTAACACCGATGGAATTGCTCAGCCCCACGCCACTGGCCTGGTGGCAATAGTAGCTACAGTTGCTGACGTTGTTGGTGCCATAGATGCGGGCGAACAGTTGCAGCAGAAAGCCGGCTTCGTTCGAGCTGCGACCGCTGACGTACCAGAATGTTTCGTCTGGGCTGACCTCGCCCAGCCGCGCGGCGATGCGCGCCAGCGCGTCGTCCCATTCGATCGGCCGATAGTATTGCGATTGCCCGTCGTAAATCAGCGGCGTGGTCAGCCGGCCGCAGGTTTCCAGTTCGCGGGGCGAGAAAGCCTGCAACTGGGGCAGCGAGTAGGTCTCGAAGAAGTCACGCCGCACCGCCCCCTGCATGTCCGAAGCCATGGCCTGGAGAGATTTCTTGCAAACCTCGGGAAAGTGGCCGGCCTCGTTGACCATGCCGCCGGCCTGCCCCCCCATGCCCAGCGCGCAGGTCTTGCAGGCGTTCTTCGAGCGCATCGCCTTCCACAGCTTGACGATCCCCCCCACCTCGCGCGCTTTGCGAAAGGTATACCAAACCGCCGGCCAGCCACCGCCCGTTTTCCGCTCTCGCATTCGTCTCGACTCGCCCAGGTTAACAGCTGATTCGACGCAAGCACGAGCGCCGCGACGCCCCTATTGTAACCCCAGGGAATGTCGAAAAGGAGGCCGAAGCAGCATTCGCTCGGACTCGAAAAATGGCCTCGTCAGTGGAATT
>PLYM01000014.1 GCA_003153375.1 Planctomycetaceae bacterium | reverse complement strand
TGCGAAATGCATGACTTCCACGGATGGAAAATGGGAGCCTTGTGGGAGGACATGAAATTCGACATCAAGCACTTTGCTGATATTGAGCGATTGGCTTTGGTTGGCGAACGCAAATGGCAAGAAGGCATGGCGATATTTTGCAAGCCATTTACGGGTGCAACCATCCGCTATTTCGATCAGAACGAACTCGATCAGGCCGGGGAATGGATTCGAGAGGCTGAAGTCGCGGAGGGCACATGGTCGTGCTAACCAGTTGCTTGGACTCACTCACGGCTACGCCATTCGACTAGCTCCAGAAGGTGCAGCAATGGGCCCAAGCCAAACACGAGCCCGCCCGAGTCATCTTCACGACTGCTAGCAGGATTGACGAACTCGCCGGAATTTCGCAATAGTAAGCGATCCGAAAATCCACACCTGATGTAGGGAGGGCAGAAATGGGGGCCTCGAAACGTCATGATGTCAACAAGCAAGACAAGCACGCAGTCTTATGCCGCAGAAGCGGGAAAATGGCTGTGCTGACTCAATGCGGGGCGTGCGACCGATCCGTGATCGGCGTCATCGTGCGGGACCAGCCCGGCAAATATTGCATCGAGTGCAAATGCTGCGGTTATTCAGCAACTTCCCATTTCAGCGATGGTCATAATCCCGATATTGTGAGCAAAGCATAGGCCGGCGGAAATCTTGAGGACTCGTTAACCAAGGGAGTGCAACAATGGCCAAGAAGACCGCTCGGAAGCCCAGCGGAGCAGCAAGAATGTCGGTCATCGACGAAGCCACCGATGACCTGCGGCATGAAACCAACGGAAGCAGCCCCGAGTCGGAGGCAAGTGCCGTCAAGCCCCAGCGCAAAGCGAAGGCGACTCCACAATCCGAAGGGGCTTTCGCCGTCAGCGACATCAAGAAGGCGGCTGCATTCGCCAATTCAATCGGCGGGCTCGACAAAGCAATCGCCGTGCTGCAAATTCTGAAAGTCGCCAAGGAAGTGCAGTAGGATTTCCATCGCAGCGATTCAAGCCGCCCTGCCCAGGACGGCTTTTTTATTCTTCGGATCGAGGATCGGTCATTTTCTGTTGACGATCCTCTCGTCTCCTGACTTCCCACACAATCTCATCGATCAGGGCAACAACCTTGTTCCTGACGGTTGACACTTTGACATGCGGCAAAAGTGTCAGCAGGTGGGGAATTTCCCCACCTGAAAAGTCGGCCCACATGTCGGAAAAGTGTCACCCAGTTTGCTTGCGTTCAAATTCAACGCATCTCATCCAGACTGGTTTACCAGGGTTTTCGTCGAATGACCCCGATTTGGTGCCTTCAAATGATGATTTCGGGGTGTTCTGTTCAGATTCTGAACACGCATTTTACTTCTTCGACAACAGGCCGACCACCTTCTCGATTTCCGCCGAGTCAAAGGCACGGCTGGTTGTCGTGTGGACGTTCCCATATGACGACAGGTGCAGCATCGCTGCGGTTGCCGTCTTATCATCCGGGGCGTCAAAGACCATGACGCCATCGAATGGTCCGAGAGTCCAGTACTGACCAGAGACTTTCACTCCCATTTTCTTCGCTGCCGCCTTGAAAGCTGCCGCCCGCTTGGCCGACTCGTGAATGCCTTGAATGCCTTTTTCGGTGAACTTGATCGTGGTGATGAAGGTGGCCATTGCTGGGTCTCCTGTGGTTGATTGCAATCGAACGAGATGATTCTAGTGCATTGGCTCGCCCTTGCGCACAATCGTGACCAGCCATGCTTTCGGACCGCCAGGGCTGAATTGCGGACCACCAGGGTAATCGACGGTCTCGAATTTGGTGCCATGCATCGCCTTTAGCGCCCACCCATCACGAAAGGAATCAAGGATTTCTTGTTGGGTGATTCGTCTCGGGCCTTCGGTCCCAGGCTCTTGGTCACTGAAGCACATCACGTGAAAGTGACCGCCAATCGGCAGGGCCTTCGCTAAGCTGGCGACGTAGGTGGATCGGTCGTCGTCGCTGAAGGTGTGAAATAAGCCGCAGTCAATCACCGTGTCGAATTGGCGACCAAGCTTTTCAAGTTCCAGAGCGCTCCCCACTTGAAAACGGACATTGAATCCCCGCTCTTGAGCCTTGGCTTTGGCTCGTTCGATGGCGACCGGCACGAAATCGATGGCCCAAACCTCGTGGCCTCTGGAAGCGAGGTACAAGGCATTTTCGCCGGTGCCACACCCGGCATCCAAAACCGATCCCAGAATCGTTCCGGCTTCTTCCAAGCCGACAAATGCAGGTTGCGGTCCGGCAATGTCCCAGGGCGCAATTTCCTGGTACATCGATTCAAATTGTTCACGACCAAATTTCGGTGACGACATTCCGCCTCCATTGTCAGTCAACGTCGGCTATATCCACGCAGCGCTTTGTTGATCGATTCCACCGAGAACTTCTCGGCATCCCATTCGCCGCACCATTCCATGAATTCGTCATGACGCTCATGCTTGGGATCGGCAAGGGCTTCGAGAAGTTCCTCGTAGCCCCATACGCCTCCAACATCTTCCGGTGGTCCTGAACGTGCGCCGTCCACGCACCGAGGATATTTCGACTTGTCTTCCGGCTCGGCAAATTTCTCAAAGGCAATTTCGTGGAGCCAACCATCACCAAAATCGTATTCGTATCTGAAGCGGACTTTTTTTCCTGATTTGGGAACAATCTGACTGAGCCGCATCTTTTTCTCGTTTTTGAAGTCCAAATCGAAATCATCGGGGAGAGGAGTGCCGTAACGTTCGCCGTCGATGATGAACTGGTGCATATGGCAATTCTCCCAGCCCATCACGACCTGAATGATGTCATGGAATTCGCCAAGGGTGCAATCGTAGACCTGAACCCGACGCCAAATCGGCGGCTTCATCCCGACCAATGTGATCTTGAATTGGAAGAGGAGATCAGACTCGCTGCTCGGTCGATTGCCTGTCTTGGGAATCTCCAAGCTGATGATGCCAGCTTTTTCATCCTCGAAGAACTTGGCGGCTTTCTGCTGTACAGAAAGCAACCGTTTTTTGTGAGGGCTGAGAGCATAGTGAGCGGCTTGCCCAGATTCTTCGTAGAGTTCATTTAGCTCATTGCGGGGTGACGCCGACACTTTGAGTGCCATCCCCTGCGTTTTCGAGCTTGTTCTTTAGCGCCCTTTTCAAGCGAGTGCCGTGGATTAGAGACTCCCGCTGTTGCTGCGTCAGCTTGAGCGGATAGGTCTCATTTGCCTTCTTCGTGGGCTTGAGAGAGAAGGATATCGTCCCCGAATTCCTTCCAGCCTGCAAATCGAGCATCGCTTTCTGGAATGTCTTCCGGGCTTGTTCTTTGGTTAGGGGTTTGTCGTCTCGGGGTTGTCTCGTCCATGTCATGAGAAATCTCCGTCGTCAATGAATGTCATTTCCCCCAGTTCATCCAAGTGATCGATAACTGCAAGGTCGTCGCCAGAGAGACCCAGACGAAATAGGGCAGTTGAGCCACAGCCACCCACCGATAATGCGTCCAGATCGCCACTGCTGACCAGATGATTGTGCTCCAGACGATCAGGATGTCCACCGTCGCCAGTGGCAGATTCCGCAGCCCGAATTCAATCGGCGTGAAAATCAGATTTGCCACGAGGTTGATGGCGAAGGGCAAGGCTACCAGCCAGGGAACTTTGCCCCGAAACGCTTGGACGAAAACAAAACCGAACGTGGCGATGATGATCGGATAGAGAATCTGCCAGATCAGCCCGATAGTCGAGGGCAAAGGCGTCCAACCCGGCTTCTCCAGGGCGTCATACCAAGTCATCCAATCCATTTCGTTTTCCGCCAAATTCGAGGCGATCCTGGTTCAGGCAGATTTTATCAGGGTCGCCGTCAAATAACCCCGAATTTGGTCGTTTAATTGACGATTTCGGGGTGTTTTGGTTCGGATTCTGAACGTTACATTCATTTACGTATCAATCAACTCAGGGTCGCCGACATGACTTCGATGCGATAAGCCGTCCCGACCTTGAAGACCCTGGCACTGACAATTTGCCTTCGGTCATCAGGGAACATTTTCAGCTTCCGTTCGATCAGCAATTCTATGTCCTTGAGCATATTGGCAAGATCACTTGGAGAAGTCGCAGGATTGAATCGGAGGTATCCTTCCCTGTACTGTTCAAATTGCCGCTGTCGAACTTCGGGCGATGCGCAAGACAAATTCCAGGCGTTACAGGCGGCGTTCAGACGGTTCTGCCTTTCTCCAATCGTATCACCCACGCCAAGAAAGCCCTTCGCCATTTTCGAGATCATCTCGGACATCTTGCGTTTGGTTGAGGTTTTGCGTTTCTTGCGTCGCTTCATGCTTGGCTCGTCCCTGTCATATTGAACCTCAGTTGTTCGTTCGTTCTGCCGTAGCGGTCTTTATCACGGATGTCGGTATATATTCCGATAGTATGACGCTGGCCAGTCGGAGCAGGCTGGCCAGCTTGCGCGTCAGATCGGCGCCCTGATATTTCTAGCCGATCGTCGAACGCAGTGCACTGATGACAAAGGCCAGCGTCTGATGCTCGTTCAAAACTTGCTGCGGGATCGCATGATGATCCTTGGCGCGTCTCCGGGAAATCCGCTCGATAGCTGCCCTTTGCAATTCTACGGCGCGGGCCGCGCGTGGATGCGGAGGCCGGGAAGTCCTCATTGCCGGGCGCGGTCGGCAATTTCGTGCGAAATTCCTGCCCCTGGACACTTTTGCGATTTTCACGCTCGGTCACGGGGCCGGCGTCGCGGCAGCCACTCGAGGTTCCAGCTCGTCGAGGGCGTCGACCTGCGCGGCGGCATCGGTCAGCAGAGCTTGCAGCGGATCCGGAATATAAAGCCCCAGCGTCAGTGCCAAAGCCGCGAACAACAAAATCGGACCGCTCGTGCTCAAGCTATCGCGAAAGGTGGTCGGCGGCATATCGGCCGGTGGGCTGCCTTGCACGACGGCGAGCACCGTGGCGCCCATGCCAATGAACACGATGGCCAGAAACAGCAGATACAACCCGCCAGCAAGATATTGGCCGCTACTCATCGCGGCGCTGGCGATCGTGAATTCGCTGATGAACGGGCCAAAGGGGGGCGCGCCGGCAATGACCAGATAGCCCAGCAAAAACATGCCGCCCGACAACGGAACGCGTTTGAGCGCCCCGCGCACCTGATCGGTCGACTTGCTGTTATAGGCCCGGTGAATGTTACCCGCCGAAAGAAACAGCACGCCCTTGGTCAGCCCATTGCACAGCAAGTGCAACAGCGCCCCGTAGACGGCCATTCCGCCCAGGCCCACGCCCAGCACCAGGATGCCCATGTGCTCGATGCTCGAATAGGCCAGCATGCGTTTGAAGTCGCGCTGACGGGCCATGAACACGGCCGCCACGGCCATCGACAGCAGACCCATCACGATCAGAATCTGGCGCGAAAACTGGGCCTCGGGCCCGGCGGAGCAAATCTGATAAACCCGCAGCACGGCCAAAAACGCACAGCTCGTCACGCCTCCGGCCAGCAGCGTGCCGACGATGCCGGGTGCCTCGCCATAGGCGTCGGGCTTCCAGGCGTGCATCGGCGCCAGGCCCATCTTGGTGCCATAGCCAATGAACAACAGCACGAAAGCGGCGTGCAGCCAGGGGGGCGAGAGCAGCGGCGCGTCGGCGACCAACTGATCGAACAGCAGCGTGGACTCAAGCCCCGACTTGAGCGCCGAATAAGCCAGAAAAAACGAGCCCAACAGCGCCAGGGCGATGCCCACCGAGCCGATCAGCAGATATTTCCAGGTGGCTTCGAGCGAGCGAGCGTTGTGATTGAAGTAAATCGACGGCGCGGTAATCAGCGTCATGGCCTCCATCGCGACCCACATCAGGCCCAAGTGGTGCGAGAGCGTAACCAGGGTCATCATCGCCTGGGACACGAACAGATTCGTGCAGAAAACGCGGTTTGGCCGGTCGACGCGATAGGCCAGGTAACCCGGCGCGTACAGCGAGCAGCCGAAAAACAACACGCTGACAAACCCCAGCACCACCTTGCCCAACGGATCCAACAGCAACCAGCCGCCCAGGCCCGTTACGTCCTCGTCGTTGGCCAACACGAAGATCACGTACATCACCAGCGCCAGTTGCACGGCTGCTCCCAGCGGCAACAGCAACGGACGGACGCGGTTCGACTTGACGCCGAACGCAAGCGTCGACATGGCCAAGGGAAACAAGATAAGCAGGTAGACCATCGTCTATTCCTTCAACTCCGACAGGTCGTCGGTGCTGATCGAGGAGAACTCGCGACTGATGTGATGATGATGCCCATCACGAACACGCCCGTGAACAGGTCGAGCAGCACGCCGGCCTCGACCAAAAACGGCATCGCTTCCAACAGCAGCAGGCCGAACAGCAGGATGCCGTTCTCGAGAATCAGAAAGCCCAGTACCTGCATGATCGCCTTGCGGCGCGTGGTCAGCATCAGAAAGCCGGTCCAAACCGTCGAGAACGACGCCGGCACCAGTAGCAGGCTGGTGTGTTCGCTGGTCAGCGGCAGCGTCGAGGAAAAGACCAGCGCCAGGGCCGTGCCCAGCGCGCCCAACAGCAGCGAACTGATGAAGCTGACGATGGGTTGCACTTCGTGACGAATGTCGGCCTCGCGAATCGCCTCGAGCAGAAACGCGGGAATGAAGCGGCCCTTGAGAATCACGGCCACGGCCATCAGCACGAAGCCACGAAGCTCGAGGTTCGAGTGAATGAACAACGGAAAGAAGCCCAACAGCACGCCTTGCAAGGCCACGGCGTTGATCACGCCGCGAATGCGGCTGACCCCCAGCGCCACGAAGTTGAGCGCCACGGCCACGATGATCAGCACGTCAAAGATTTGAAACATGGCCTTATCTCAACAGCAAAATGACGCCGAAACCCGAGAGCAGGCAGGCCGCCACCAGGAACAGCGGAATCTGCGTCAACCGCAGGCGAGCCATCGTTGATTCGACAATGCCCAGGCCGATCGCCACGCCCAGCATGCCGACGGCCAACAGCGGCCAGTCGAGCAGCCCGGACGAAGTTGGCGGAAACACCAGCCGCACGATCAAAGCCCCGAAGATGAACAGCTTGAGCGCGGCGCCGTAGAGGATCATGCCCAGCGCCGGGCCGCTGTGATCGAGAACCATCACCTCGTGGATCATCGTCAGCTCAAGGTGCGTGTTGGGATCGTCGAACGGAATGCGGCAGTTCTCGGTCAACAGGATGATCGACCAGCTCACCAGCACCAGGGCCGGCGACGCCCCGGCCGACGACCAATAGGGGGCCGGCGACGTGCCCAACATCGTCGAAAGCTGGAATGAATTCGACAACCGCGCCAGTACCAGCAGTCCTAGCACGAATGGCGGCTCGGCCAGGCAGGCAAAGGTCACTTCGCGCGCGGCCCCCATGCCCTCGAACGGCGAACCGGTGTCCAACGCCGCCGAGGCCGTGAAAAAACGACCCAGGCCCAGCAGATAGACCAGCATGATCGGATCGCCCAGGAACGAAATCGGCACGCTGCCGCCGGCCAAGGGCAGCAACAGCACGCAGATCGCCGACGTGACCAGTCCCACGACCGGCCCAGCGCAAAACATCCAGGTGGTTGTGGTGCTGAAGACCGAGCCCTTGCGAAACAGCTTGGCCAGGTCGTAGTACAGCTGCAACACCGGCGGGCCCACGCGGCCGCCGAACGCGGCCTTGGTTTTGTTCGTGATGCCCAGCAACAGCGGCGCCAAGCCGAAGGCCAGCAGAACGTGAATCGAATTGTGGATGACCGTGTCCATCACGGGCTCGTTTAGCGCCACAGCAGCAGCGCGATTAGGGCGATGAAGATATAGAGCAAATAGGTTTGGATGTTGCCTTGCTGAAATACGCGAAAACGTGAAAAGAGCCAACCGGCAAAACTAAACGAGGGCAAGACGGCTTCGTCGAGCACCACGTCGCCCACCTCGCTGTGGAACCGGGCCGCGCGCGGAAACAGCGGCAGGTTCTTCGGCCGCTCGACCTGAGGCCGCAGTGCCCAACTGAACAGCGCCACCAGCATCTGGGCGAACGAGCTCGACGTATACTGCACGCGGGGCGTGGCGGCGCTATAACCACAACCCCAGGTGACCGATCGCGTGCTGCCGTTGTGACGCAACAGCGCACCGAGCAACAATCGGCCGGCAATCAGCGCCGCGATCAGCACGCCGCCCATCAGCGTCACCCAATTCAGCGGCGCGAGCGTCACCAGCCGCGGCGCGGCCTCGGGCAAGTCCGGCGCCCAGACGGCCACGGCCCTATCGAAAATCGGCGCCAGTGCCAACGGTCCTAGGGCGATCGCGAAACAGCACGCGGACAAAACCCCGAGCGCCAACAGCATCGGCAAGCCCGATTCGTGAGCTTGTCGCGCGGACTGCGAACGTGCGACGCCCAGGAAGACGGCGCCATAGGCTTTGACGAAGCATGCCACGGCCAAGGTGCCAATCAGGGCCAGGGCCGCGGCCGCCAGCGCGCCGCCGCCGAATGCGGCACTGCTCCCTTGGAGCAAATCAACCATGCCCAGGTAGATCATCAACTCGCTGACGAACCCGTTGAGCGGCGGCAGCCCGCAGATCGCCACGGAGCCGACCACAAAGGCCAGCGCTGTCCAGGGCATGGCCTTGGCCAATCCGCCCATCGAGTCAATCTCGCGGGTGTGCGTGGCGTGGATCACCGAGCCAGCACTCAGGAACAGCAACGACTTGAAGAACGCATGGTTCCAAACGTGCAGCAGACTGCCGCTGACGCCGAGCACCACCAGATCGGCACGGCCTTGCGAGCGCCCGATCACTGCCAGGCCCAGGCCAAGCAGGATGATGCCGATGTTTTCGATGCTGCAATAGGCCAGCAGCCGCTTGAGGTCGTGCTGGCCAAGGGCGAAGGCCATTCCCAACACACCCGAGATCGCCCCCAACGTCATGATCACGACACCCCACTCGATCGGCGGCGTCGGCAGCAGCGAGAGCGTGCGAAACAGGCCATAGATGCCCATCTTGATGATCACGCCCGACATCGTGGCCGAAACGTGGCTGGGGGCATTCGAGTGAGCGCCCGGCAGCCAGACGTGCAGTGGCATCAGCCCCGCCTTGAGGCCAAATCCGAACAAGGCCAACGCAAACAGCGACGTCGCCATGGCCGGGCTGATCGAGCCTTCGGCCAGGGGGGCGAGCGTGTAAGAGCCGCTGGCTGCGTGCAACAGGCCGAACAGTGCGATCAGCCCAAGCGTGGCCGTGTGGGTGGCCACCAGATAAATCCAGCCGGCTTCGCGCACGTCGGGCTTTTCGTCCTCGGTGGCGACCAGAAAGAAGGCCGAAATGGCCATCATTTCCCAGCCAAACAAGAACAGGATGCCATTGCGCGCGACGACCAGCAGCGCCATCCCGGCCGTCATCAACCCATAGAAAAATCGCAGCTTACGGCCGTTCTGCGGATAGTCAGTCTGCTTCCAATAGGCCAGGCCATACACCTGTCCCATCATCGTGACCACGAAGATCGGCACCAGAAAGACGGCCGAAAGGCCGTCGATGGCCACGTTGAACTCAGCGCCCGGCAGGTGCCAGGGAATGACGACCGGCTGGCTGTCGTCGAACATCCAGAAAAAGACCAGGCCCGCAAGGCCCAGCCCGCTGCCAACGATGGCCAGCACCGCCGCGATCCATTGCCCGGCCATGCTCTTGCGCCCGAGTGCCACTCCGGGCATTCCGCTCACGGCGGCTAGTGCGATCGCACACAATAGGAGCCGTTCGGTCATGGGACTCCACGCGGCATGGACAAATAGCCATACGCTCTTGGCGAGGGAAACTCAGTTGCTGACCCGCGGGTGAGAACTCGCAGTTCCGACCCTCGAGCTGCCCTGCGCTCTTGGCCCGTCAATATAGACCAAGGGGCCGAGGTTGGACATAAGGGCTTTTCGGGCTCGCGCCGCCAGCCCCGGACTGCGGCGTTCGACATTCATTTTGTGAAACCAAAACCCCATACGCGTGCCTGATTGATCGGAGCCGAGTTTCGGCCTAGGCTGCGCGGCAGCCAATCCGTCGACCCAATGTGAATCCCGCGAGCGCCCCCTCATGACCAACGAACCCAATCCTCACGCGCAATTCGATCGTCGCGCCTTGCTCAAAGGCGCGACGGCGGCCGGCCTCGCTTCGACGGTTGCCCAACTGCCCGCCGCGGCTTCGGCGGCCCCCGCGGCGCGGTCGAGCGCAGTGAACAGGAAGAATGCCCGACCCGGCACTACCGACTGGCAATTGACCTTCACGCGCATCGCGCCCAAAACCCGTTATCGCTCGCCGGCGATCGAGGGCTTTGTGTCGCGGGCGAGCGTCAAGGCGGCGAGACGCTCGATCTGATGGTGAGCACGAACCCCGCCGGACCGTTCAAGGTGAACATCTATCGACTCGGCTACTACGGCGGCACGGGCGGGCGGCACGTCGAGTCGTTCGGCCCGTTCGACGGCATCGTGCAAAAGGATCCGCCGGTGGACGACCAGCGGTTGCGCGAATGTCGCTGGACTCCCTGCACGACTTTCACCGTGCCGGCCAACTGGCCCAGCGGGGTTTACCTCGGCAAGCTCTCGCTCATTAACAACCGGTATCAGAGCTACGTGGTCTTCATCGTTCGCGAAGACCGGGCCGCAGACGTGGCTCAGCGTTGCCGCCGTTGGCTTAAGAAGGCTGCAACGTCTTTGAATCGCGGTCCGACAAGTCGCACCGTCTGTCTCAGCAACAGAGGGCTCACCTGAAGCCGGTGCGTCCAGTAGACCAACGGCTCCTCATGATTGACATCGACGTAAGTTGAGTCAGTAGATTCATCCGTCTTCATTGCACTTACCATTGCCTTGCCCTCCTCCGTAGCGGTGGCCGTCAATGGCTTCCTTGCTGCTCGTCTGGCAGTCCTTGACCATTGGCCCGACCTTCTTTACCGCCGCTTGGGTTCTGTCCATGCTGACGCCAAAATGCTTGGCCCAATTCTGCAACTCATAATCTTCGTTCGGGTTAATGCGATCACGGTCGGGATTGCGAATCTTGGCTTTATCGTCCGGCATCGCTATCGCCTGCCAAAAAGTCTTTTGAACTTCCATTGCTGGGCAATAGCATCAAATAGCGTGCCAATTCACCCGAAAAGTGCAGGCAATCAAAGGCATGGACCGTACTACAAGTCAGGGAGAAACACACAATGCCAGCATTTGATCGGCTGCTCGAACACCTCCGTTCCCTTCCTGCCGGTCCAATCGATGACGAGCCCGTAATGGACATGCTTGCCGAGGCGTGGGACGAAATTCCTGGTAGCAATGAGTCGGCAATGGCTTCTCACAAGCTCATCCCAGCATGCGGGCGCATCTGATTGAAACTGCGCGGCCGGTCATGGAGGCAATGGTCGAGGTTGTAAGCCTGCACCACGACATCAGCACCACGACCGCCGAGGAGGTAGTGCTCTTCAGCCTGGCTGAGCCGCCCCCTGTCCGCGAACCAAAAACAAGTAAAGCCTCCGAATTAGGGAAACAGCTGAGGCGAAATCGATAGTTGAACTCTGAACGTCCGCGTTGAACGATCATTGAGCAGCGATCCATAACTTATCCGGGCTTTCCACACCTAGTCTGGGCATGAGGCTCGTAAAAGCTATCGCAATTCGTCGTGGCGCATCGTTTGCTCCGACCCCATGACTCTGAAACGTCGTTCGCCTCGACGTAGTGTCGTTTGCCTCGACGTAATTACTGGAGGATTTCGGACATGAACAGCAAATCGAGTTGGTTGTCCCTTGCCGGCGTAGCGGCAGATGCCTATATCAAGAACCGCCCCGCAGGAGAGCGAGAAGACAGCCGCAATCCGCGCGAGAGGAAAGCCCAGGCCGGGCTTCTGCACAATGGGTTGCGGGTACGCACGCTGGTTCTCCAGCGTATCGGGCATCGAAACCGTCGATCCATCGAAGGCGTAGACGCGGCGTTGTTTCCAAAGCCACTGTGGCTCGACGCCTGCCTCTAACGCACGTCCAGTCTGACGAGCCACGTTCGAGAAAAACTCTTCGGGCAGACGTTTTCTGGCCTGGCAGTAGGCACCAGTCTCCGCGGAGCACGAATGCTCTCCTCGCGACAGACGATGGGCGATCAAGCGGGCGACCGCCGCGCGGCACGAATGATCCGCACTCAGAACCTGACCCAAAAAGACCCACAGCGTGACCAG
>PLYM01000013.1 GCA_003153375.1 Planctomycetaceae bacterium | reverse complement strand
ATCAAACTGCCGTCCGGCGACCAAACGGGATCACGGCTTTTGTCCGTTTGCCCCGGAAGCAGTCGTGGGGCCGCAGTGCCTTCAACATCAATCAAATAGATGAATGCATCGATGGTTATTGCCAATTGTTTTCCGTCCGGCGACCAGCTCACAAACTTCGCGAGACTGCCGTCGTGAGCCAATCGGACTTTGCTTTCCATGCGTGCTTGATCTGCACGGACAATGAACAATTCTCGCACTTGTGCTCCGGTGCGCCGGGCAACAAAGGCTAATTGTTTACCGTTGCGCGACCAATCGAACCCGTGCGGAAACTCGTCAAACGATATGTCCACGACCTCCTGCTCTTGGCCGTCGGACACATTGAGAACCTTGAGCGTCTTCCAGTCGGTAAAGACAATCTTGGTGCCATCGGGCGACCAGCGAGGGCAAGCTCCCTCAGCTAACCATTCGCGGCCGGTACCGTCGACGTTCTGCACCCAGATGCCCTTCTTCGTGTCACCGTCGCCGTTGTGGTGAAACACCAATTGCTTGTCGTCGGGAGACCAATCGGGCATGGACTGTTCGCCGATCTCGTTGAGTCCGCTGCCGTCCACGTTGACGACGAAGAATTTCCGGACGCCCTCATTCTCGGCCACGGCATCGAAGGCAATTCGTTTGCCATCATGCGACCAACGCGGTGACCCATGGTAGGCCATGCCCTCGACCGACACGACTTTTCGCTCTCCGCCACCATCAGGTTTGATGACATAGATTCCCGTTTCCGCCGCGCGGACAACGTCAAAAACGGCAGCCAAACCGGCCAGGCACGCAACCCATCGCCATACGGTCATCTTGAGGCCCCCCTATTGACGAACCGGACATGCGGATTTTCCCCGATGGGACTCTCTGCACCTCTGATGCAGCGAGAGGGTCCTGACTGCTCAGCGCGATTCCCTCAGGACTTGCCAGATTGACATTATATATGGCGTGGCGGCGGGCAATGAGGCTGTCCCGAGCCGATCCGGTAACGGATCGAACCGACGGCGGTCCGTGAACGAAGGCCGCGAGGAGCTGGATGTAATCTTACGCATGGATTCGCGCACGAACCGGGGTGGATGGACCTGAGGGACTACGAGCGGGCCTGGTCTGGATCGACGATTGCTTTATTCGAGTCCTGCCGCCGGTCGTATGCCTACTGGGCGGGACTGCCAGCCATGAAGCTCAAGGTGGCCGACCTTTCGATCGAGGAGGACGGTGTGGCGTGCGTGGGCCCGAGGCGTGCGCGGGCGGGCTCGGGCTCTGGGCGTGGAGCTGATTGTTGTTCGTAGCGCGGCCACGCCTGGTTGTCCGTTTTCAAAAACGACATGGCGGTAGGAGGTGAGATTCGTGCTAGCACTTTTCGCCTGTCCAAGGCGATTCCTGAGGCCGCCAGGCTCAGAGGCACAGTTCCCCTGCCGAGCCGTCGAGCGACCCAACAGGGTGCTAGCATGGCAGCTCTGTCCGTTGGTGACGTCGTGGCTGGCTGTGGGCTTCAGTGACATCCACCTGAGCTTCGCACGGGGGCGGACCGTCCCAACTCCGGTCTGACGCCGTTGGTGTCGCTAGCGGTCCGCTACGAGCTGTCAGCAGTGATAGCATCAATCGAGCAGAAACCAAGGACCATGTGTGAAGGCAGCTGGCGCCGGCATAGCTCATTGAATGCTGATCCGATCGGGCGGCAGTGGTGCTAGCAGGAAAGATGCTTCGGGCCGAGGCACCAGATACCCCCCCCGCCGCTCGACCATCTCTTGATCGTCCACGGATCCGCGAATTGCCTGCGAAGGAATACCAGCACTGCCTGATCGACGAGCTTTCTCCAACTGTCGGCGGCATGAAGTGTGAGTTCCCCGCGGCAGTGTCAGCAGTTCGGCCGCCGCCTCCGCGGACGATGGCACAGCTTGAAGACTTCGGTCGGTCCGTCGGCCCCAGTTTTCGAGCATTGACGAAGACGAAACAAAGTGCAAAGTACTGCGGCGAACGACAGCAGCCCGGCACCAGACGGTTCGGGAACCGCAACAACAGTCAACAGAACTTCGCTCGCACTATAACTAACGGCGAACGTGCCGACGGAAGTGGTGATGACGTTTCCGGGCGCATTAATGAATTGGCCGCTCAGGCCGCTGCCGGTGACGATGCTGAATGTCTCATTTAGCACCGGAACAAAGCCGTTGACGAATTCGAGATCCAGGTTTCCGCCGATTATCCCCGCACTCCTTAGCGCGAGTTGGTCGTACGTGACGCCCGGGTTGACGCCGCCAATTTGGATTTGCAAGGTTCCGTCGGCGAATAGTTGAACGGTTTGGGTGTTGACGGACAGACGGCCCAACCCGTCGCCGGGGGATAGCAGACCGTGGTTGTTCAGAGTTCCGCCGATCCCATTTCCAATGACGCCGCCGCCGGCAAGCGTTCCATCCGTGGCGTTCAGTAAAGTTCCCTGATAGGGCGCCAGTGTTGCGCCGGAATCAATGAGCAACGTTGCATGGTTGGTGAAGCTGTTGCTGGGTCCACCGCATTCAACATTCAGGTTATTGCCGAAAATCTCGAAGGTGCCGCGGTTGGTGACGTCGCCGGTGATGTGATCAAAATAGGAAAATCCGCCCGAGGGTGGATTGATCGGGCTCAGCAGATTGATCACGCCCCAATTGATCGTCCCGCCAGGGCCCGCGCCCAAGGCACCCACAGCGCCCACGTTGAGTGTACCCTGATTCGTCAGTGATCCGCCCGTAACCTTCAATTGGCCGGCTATGCCTGTGGGCTTATCGGCGCCCGTTAGGTTAACGATGCCGGGTAAAATCAAAGCGTTTGCCACGGTCAACGTGCCGCCAACGTTCAAGGTAACCGGCGATTGCGGAATCGAAAGACTTCGAATCGAGATAGTTGAGTTTTCGGCAACATTGAGCGGCAATGCGCTATCAATCGTGGCGTTGTCAAGGCTGTTGGATGGAAAGCCCGTCGCCGGCGCCCAGTTGCCCGTTTGGCTCCAGATTCCAGAGCCCGGGTTCGACCACGAATAATCAACAGACTTGCCCAGCGCCTGGCAGGCTAGCAGGATAATTGTGGACAGGGTGGCTCGAATTGTCGCGCGCCATGCACGACGAAGCTCCCACTGAGAGGTTGAATTTCTAAAACCGCGCATCGGTCCGCCCAAGGTTAGCAAAGGTCATTTCGAATTGACGAGGTCCGCCGCGACGTGCATCGAAATATCAGATATGACGTCGTTTGTGAGGAAGCAGATTGCCACCAGGCCTAACTGACATTGTTTATCGCCCGATTGGATACTCGCAAATCCAATTCCGTGTACCCCATGTAGATTCTGCGATGCTTTGCAGCGCGTCGAACCCCAGAAAACAGTAGGCCCACCCCAGCGGCAATTGCCAAGCCGACGCTGCTCGGCTCCGGAACAGCGAGATACTGGATCGTGTTGAGAAACAGTGTTTCGGATTGCGGAAAAAATCCGCCCAAAGTGCTGTCAACAAATAGCGAGGAATCGGTGATCAAGACGACCCGTCCGCTGTTCGGTCCAAGGGCATGCGGTCCAATGACCGCCAAAACGGGGAGTCCCGTCGCGTTCATGGTGGCAAGCGATACCGCATGCGGACCCAAGCTCGTGAACAGACCAGCACCGAACACCGAAAAGGACGTCGTGTCCCCAAACGGGCCATTGATTACGGGATGCGCCTGTGTGGTAGGCGTGACGCCAAGTACCCCCGTCAACCCGTCGTCCACAATCGTCATGCCAAAGGGGCTAACCATGGATTGTGCCGCAGGGATGAACGGAGAAAAGCCGTCGACCACGAGGAAGGCGTTTCCGCCCGCCAAGACATAGTTCAAGAGGGCCGATTGTTCGCTGGCAGACAAGGGAGTGATTCCCACGGTATCGGTCTTGTCTGGCGCGATCACAAGGATATTCACGCCCGCTAGAAACTGTGGCGTCAGCGTCGGGGTGGCCGCGTACGA
>PLYM01000058.1:3344-8935 GCA_003153375.1 Planctomycetaceae bacterium | reverse complement strand
GCCAACTCGCCCAGCTCTGGAGAAAGGGGATCCGGTTGGTGCGGATGACATGAATGATCAGGGTTTGCGTCAAAAGCGACTCGACAAACCAGCCGGTTTGGAACAGCGACTTTCGCGCTGGGTCCCAGCACCCGAAAACGTAGAGCATGATGAAGAATGTGACGTAATCGAAGACGGAGCTACACGGACCGATCAACAGAATGAACCGCGAGATGGCGCTCATGGACCAGGGGCGTGGTTTGGCAATCTGTTCCGGGTCCACGTCATCCGCTGGGATCGGTACCTGAGAGAAATCGTAGAGCAAGTTGTTCGTCAAGATTTGGATCGGCGCCATCGGCACGAACGGCAGAAAAATACTCGCACCGACGACACTGAACATGTTGCCGAAGTTGGAGCTGGCCCCCATGCGGACGTATTTGAGGATATTTGCGAAAACTTTTCGCCCCTCGCGCACTCCCTCCTCCAGCACCAGCAGGTCTTTCTCTAGCAAGATGGCATCCGCTGATTCCTTGGCGATATCAACTGCCGTATCGACCGAAATCCCCACATCTGCGGCCCGCAGCGCCGGCGCGTCGTTGATACCGTCGCCGAGAAACCCCACCACGTGCCCTCTGGCTTGCAGGGTTTTGATGATGCGCTGCTTATGAGCCGGCGATAGCCGCGCGAACAACGTCGTTTTGTCGGAGGCCTCGGCTAGTTCTCTATCAGACATTTTTTCTACCTGGATGCCCAGAAGCATCTGATCGGAGGCGACGCCGACCTCCCGGCAAATCTTTTGGCTCACGAGTTCGTTGTCCCCCGTGAGCACCTTCATTGCAATGCCGTCGGCTTGGAGCGCGGCGATCGCCGACCGGGCGGTGTCTTTGGGCGGGTCGAGGAACGCTAAGTATCCGCGCAATACCAAATCCTTCTCATCGTCCTTCGAGTAGGCCGGTTTGGGCTCTACGTCGCGGTAGGCGATCGCGAGAACTCGAAAGCCATCCCTGCTGAGCTGGTCGAAATGAGCTTTCAAGTCAGCAGGGATTACGTGGTCCATCGGGTGCCGCTGGCCTTCTAGTTCAAACGCGCTGCAGCGATTGTAGATCTCCTCGGGCGCGCCCTTGCAAATGAGCCGTAGAGTGTTGTCGGGCTTTTTTACGACGACCGACATGACTCTCCGCGAGAAGTCGAAAGGGATCTCATCAACCTTAGCGTAGTCCGGCAACGCCAAGTGCTCCTTCAACTCTTCGTGCTGAAGAATTGCCCGGTCCAGCAGGTTCTTCAGGCCAGTCTGGAAATGACTGTTGAGGTAGGCGAGTGTCAACACCTCCTTGTCTTCTTTCAAGACGACGTCGCAGTGCTTTTCGAGGACGATTTGATCCATCGTGAGCGTGCCGGTCTTGTCGGTGCAGAGAACGTCCATAGCGCCGAGGTTTTGGATGGAGTTCAGGCGTTTGACAATGACCTTCTTGCGGGACATCGCCATCGCGCCCTTAGTGAGGCAGACTGCCACGATCATGGGCAACATCTCGGGCGTCAGCCCCACTGCTACCGCCGATGCGAAGAAAAATGCCCCTTTCCAGTCTCCCTTGGTCACGCCGTTGATCACAAACACCAAGGGGGCCATCACGAGGATGAAAAAGATCATTAGCCAGGTGAACTGCCGCACACCTCGGTCAAAGCTCGTTGCCTCGCCCTGATCGACGATGGTGCGGGACATGCTGCCTAGGTAAGTCGTCAGGCCAGTGGCCACGACGACCGCGGTTGCAGCTCCGCTTTCGACGCTCGTACCCAGGTAGCACACATTGGTTAGTTCTAGCGGCGACCGGCCTCCGACCTCTTCGCGTGCGGCAAATTTCTCGACGGGGAACGCCTCACCGGTCAGGCTGGCCTGGGTGAGGAACAAGTCTTTGCACGAGATCAGCCGCACATCGGCAGGGATCATGTCCCCGGCCGAGAGTTCTACTAGGTCGCCCGGAACAAGAAGCCCAATCGGCTCCTCTTGCGACCGACCGTCACGTAACACGGTTGCGTGGACGCTGATCATCGCGCGCAGTTTGGCGGCAGCGGTATCAGCCCGAGCCTCCTGGACGAAGCGCAGTACCACGCCGATGATCACCATGAGCAGGATGACGCTTCCCGACCGGAAGTCGCCTGTCAGAAATGAGGAGGCCGCGAGTACGAGCAACAGGATCACGAGCGGATTGATCAGAGCTTTGCCCAGCAGTTGGATGTGCGGGTGTCGCTCTTCGCGTGCCACGACGTTGGGGCCATATTCATGCAGACGTCGCTCGGCTTCACTGCTGGAAAGGCCGTCTTTCGACGTGTGCAGTTTCTGCAAGACATCGTCGGGTTCTTGCTCGGCCGCTTCAAGAAGCAGAGGAGAGGCCTGGATGGCCGCGGACGGCGGATGCGGACCGTGCGGGATTCGCTTGGGCAGGACAGCAGTCGGCAACGTGGGCATGATTCAATCGTCGTAAGTTCTGCGAGCGGCGGCACGAGGAATGCCAATCGATCCGCGTCTCAGTTAGTCGGAAAGATGAACTGGTATGCGTACCTCAAAACACTGTCCTGTCGGGCCGCCCATTGCTTGCAGTTGAACGCGGGCACGAACTCGCCAACAGGAACGTCCAAGCCGCTGACTAACTGGGGAGCAATCAGCGCCAAGAAGGACAAAACGACGATTTAATGGACTTGTGCCGGCGCGTGAGCTACTTACGGGTTTTCTTTGTTGATCGTCCCGACATGGACTTTGCCTTCTTTTTTGGCGATACGGTTTTGCCGGCAGGCGGTTTGGCGATATGCTCACTCACCTTGCCAGCAAGCTGACGCTGCGTCATCTTGTCAGTCGTTTCCAGTTCCACTGCCAGACCGCGAAGTTTCTTCGCTTTGATGTATTTTCCGAATTCGCCCTTCGCTTCACCGGGACCCACGATCAATAGGGCGTCTGCACCTCGAATGAAAACCAGCACCTCTTCATAGACTCTCTTGCGGTCATTCACGAGCTTTTGTTCTCGTCGATCTTCCGCAATAAAGTCATTTCGCGTGTACGTGTTTTTCGAACGCGTACTGCCGGCGGGCCGAGCGGCCTGTTCAACGCCTCCTTGAAACTTCTTGCTTTCCTGGCCAGCGTCCGTCACTAGAACCACGATGGCCTGTTTATGGTCAATCCAAACTCCTGCTTTAGTCGCCATTGATTATGCCTTTCTCCAACGGACGAAGTTGTGTCTTCAGATTCATCTACCCAATCGCCTTTGCAATCACAAAGGCAGCCGTAGCTGCCAATCCGCCCACGACGACTGTTTGCCACGCACTGCGGAACGGCTGCGCCGTCGTAAATCGGCCCTTAATATAGCCAAACAGCAAGAGAGCCAGCAGGGTCACGACCACCGACCCCATCAACGCCGAATGCACCGAGGCAAAGTAGAAGTAGGGAGCCAAGGCACCAAGCCACCTGCGACGTATGACGCGGCGATGGTAAAAGCACTTCGGGTGGCGCGTTTCGGATCAGGTTCCTCAAGGCCAAGCTCGAATCGCATCATGAAGTCCACCCACCGTTTTTTGTCGGCACGGATGGAGTTCACCACGGAGGCCACGTTTGCGTCTTCGAGGCCGTAGGACCGCAATACGTCGGCGACTTCGGCAGCTTCCTGTTCTGGCACTTCCTCTGTTTCGCGTACTTCTCGTGCTCGTTCAGAAATAAAATGTTCGGCATCCGTTCGTGCCGCCAAGTATCCGCCCAGGCCCATCGCAATCGCCCCGGCTGCGACTTCTGCTAAGCCCGCCGTGACGATAATGCTGCTCGACTCGACGGCTCCCGACAACCCTGCTGCCAGCGCGAAGGGGACAGTCAGGCCGTCTGCCATTCCTATCACGATGTCCCGGACTGTCTCTAAGGCGGTGAAGTTCTTTTCGACGTGGGGAGTTTGCGGCATGGGAATCTTCTCAGTATGGTTCTGAATGTCGATCGCTCATGATAGTTCTTCCGCCAAACCGACTTCACCGTTGCCGCGAGGCCGACTGTATTGGCGATGGAGTAAGCGGATCGACATGGCAGCTAGTCAATAGATATTGTCGATGTTCGGTGGATCAGCCAGCTTCGTCCCTGCTTGCTGACGACGCCAGGCGGACGAGAGGGGGTAGGCCCAGCGGCGGACGCGATTGATGCCGCCCAAGGGACGATGTGCATTAAGTGCATGCCACACGTTGAACGAGAGGTTCTGGAAGGCAACTTGCTGGCGCAGCAATGCGATTTCCTGGCGCGGGAGTAGGAGGTGAGCCACGGTTCGATACGGGGATACGCTTTCCGGCCACTCGACGCTGGCGTCCTCGATTGGCATCGTTTGCTCGGATGTGCGAAGTTGCACCTGAAACTCAAATAGCACTTCCTGCGTTTGCAGCGTTTCTTCGAGCGCCAAACGCATCGCATCGGGCTGGGATGCCAATCGCTTGACCAATTCCAGATACGATTCGTGGCGTTCCCCGGCTGGCTTCGCCCGGTACTTCGCCACATATTTGCCGAACCGAATCGGGGCCATGCTGAAGTAGGTGTGACTCGCCGGATGCGCGGGGAGGTGTCCCGCGATTTGGGCGACAGCCAGCATCTCGCGCCAATGCCAGTGAAGTGGGTTCCAGTCTCCGCCGGTTAGTCCCCCCTGCAACGTGGCCAGCGAGCTATCGTCCGCTCGCACGAGAACTTGCTCCAGTCGCAGATAGTCCTTCACGTTCCGGGCGAAAAACACAGGGTGATTGATCATCACGAAATCCTGCGTCGGACCTCTCTGCTCGTCCGCCAGCACTACTTCACCTCCCACTTCCAGCACCTTGATCGCCATTCCGCGTCCATCCGGAATTGCGTCCGGCTGGGGTTGGCTGGAAGCATTAGAAAACCGAACCACTGTCGGATAGACGCGATCGTGCCCAAATAGTCCCTGCGCAAGCTCAGCCGACAGATTCGGCAACACCCGGAATTCACCTTGGGCGTAGCCGTGCGCTTTGACATGCACATCGGCGCGAAATTGGCCGCTCTTGGCCTGGGTCCGCGCAAGAATCGACTCTAATGCTCGCACCACCCGCTGGATATCGTCTGCCTCATCCGCCGGGATCGTTTCGATGTCATCCGCATACGGTAGGGGCCAATTGGCATTGGTCATTGAACGGTGCCTTGTGCTTGTGCAGGGGCCATCTCGTCAATCGCTTGTGATGATCACTTTTAGGGCGCGTTCCTTCATGGCATTTCCAAACGTGCCGTAAGCCTGCACGACATCGTTTAATGCAAAGTGATGCGTGATCAGCTGCTTCGGCTGGACCTTGCCTGACATCACTGTTTTCAAGAGCATCGGTGTCGTCACCGTGTCAACGAGACGCGTCGTGAGGGTGATGTTTTGTGCCCAGAGTTTGTCCAAATTCAGTTGGACGGGCTTGCCATGCACGCCAATGTTGGCGATATGACCGCCAGCCGCCACGATTGACTGGCAAACGTCGAAACTTGATGGTATCCCGACGGCTTCTATCGCAACGTCCACGCCTTTGTTGTCGGTCAGTGCCATTACCTTCTCGACCGCTTTGCCATCGCTGTTGTTGATGACATTCGTCGCTCCCAACCTCTTGGC
>PLYM01000058.1:0-3295 GCA_003153375.1 Planctomycetaceae bacterium | reverse complement strand
GATAGAGGCTATTGTCCGCGAAGGGAATTCGGACGTGTTCGGCCTGAGTTCCGTCAATCAGGTTTCCCAGGATCCACCCACCTCCGTTCTCGCAATGCGAATACATTCCTTTCTTGCAGTTGGTGCACTTCCCGCACGAGGAAATGCACGAAATCAGGACGCGGTCACCAACGCTGAAATTGGAAACGCCCTCGCCTACTTGCTCGATGATTCCGACACCTTCGTGCCCCAAGATTCGGCCATCTTTAACCGTTGGCACGTCGCCTCTTAGGATATGCAAATCCGTGCCACAAATCGTCGTCTTTGTAATCTTGACGATGGCATCTGTTGGAGTCTTGATGAAGGGTTTGGGCTTGTCCTCGAAGGCGAGTGTGCCTGGACCGTGGTACACGAGGGCTTTCATAAGTGACCCCACATCCTTCCAGGCTTCAGTGATCAATTGAGGTATCCCAAGAGGACCAAGATGAGGACGATTACGACAACCAGACCCAGCCCGCCGCTAGGACCATAGCCCCAGCTTCTGCTATGGGGCCACGCGGGAATTGCGCCCAAAAGCAACAGAATCAGAATCACGAGCAGAACGGTACCGAGCATTTCAGTTCTCCTTCATAAAATCGCTTCAAAAGAATTGCGTTAATGCGTGTTTTCACTATGCGTGGCCTCCCGAACCTCCGGGCCGCTAAGGGGCTGCGCCTGCTTCTGGGACGGCAGCAATCGTGGCTGGATCAGCAGGCGAACCTGCTCTTGCGCTTCGGCCAACGTCGCAACTACATGGGTTGTGGCGACACCCCCAATGCGTATTTTCGCCTTAGTCAGATCGAATTGCGCATTCCACAATCCCACGACTAAGTGTACCTCTGGAAAGCGACTGCGAAGGTGCGTGCACAGGTGACGAGCGTGCATCACGGCGGCGGGTGGCGTCGCGGAAATGCAGACTACGTCCGGTTGTATACTCTCGACTAGATCCACCAGCTCGCGCGCCTCGGTCGAGAATGAGCAGGATTGCACAAGGCATTCGCCCGTCGCCATCAATTGCGACAACATCATTCCGGCGATTTCATCCGCCTCGTCGCGAGCGGGCACACAGAGAATATGCGGCCGTCGCGTTTTTTCGTTCTCGATGCCCTCTTTCGCCTGCGCTTGCTTCTGGCCCTCACCTCGTTCGTGAATCATCTCCTTCAGGCTCTGCAAAATAAACTTGTGCCTGCGTTCATCCAGTTCGCCGCGATGCCAGTCGATTTCAGCCAGAGCTAGTGCCGGGATAAGCAGCGTGTCATAGACCTCCACCAGAGGCTTGTTCTCAAGATCGTTGTCGACCAATTCGGTGGCCTCTTCTTGGTCCGCGGCCAGAAGCCGCTGATAGACTCGCCGCTCGGGTTTGAACACCGGCTCGTTCCCTAGCAAAATATCTAAGAATGACAGTTGGGGGACATGCTTACCGATCACCAGCAAACACACGGTTAACGGGGTCGCCAGTAGCAATCCCGCGATTCCCCATAACCAAGTCCAGAAGACAGCCGCCACCAGAACTGCGACCGCCGACACCCCGGTCCCCTTGCCAAAAAGCCATGGCTCCAGAAAGCTCCCGAAGAGAAGGCCCAGGATGACGAACAACCCAAGTGCGAGGATGGGCGAAATCCAGCCCGTCGAGATTGCCATTGCCAGGCCGATCGGTGCCGCAGCGGCAAGAAACTGGCCGACGTAGGGAACGAACCTCAAGGTTGCGGCCAGGATTCCCCACAGAATGGCGTGGGGGATTCCGATCAGGTAAAGCCCAAAGCCCGCCACGATCCCGAAAGTGGCGTTGATGACAAATAACATTGCGAGGTAACGGCTGACCCGCGTGGCTGCATCTTCCAGCATCTGAGTGGTCACAGTCACTTGACCTGTTCCCACGAGCCGGATGAAGCGATCGCGCAAGTCTTCGCGGCGGACTAAAAAGAACACCACCAGAAGAATGACAATGCCGGCCGAGCCCAACTGTTCGAGGAACGTGCCAAACGCTCCACCGAGCAATTGCAGGGGGCTCGCCGGCGTTGACAGCACGCGAACTGAGTACGGCTGATCGCGCGTCCCCAGCGGCGCCTCGGTCTGTTCCGCTTGGGGGAGGCTCTCGCCAATGTCCTCGGCTGTTCTTGTCACCTTGCTCAACGCGGCAATGAAATAGCCATTTACCGAATGAAGTCTTGCTTGCACGTTGTCCTGGTATTCGGGCAACTTGGGAGCCAGCTCAGTCATTTGAACCGTGGCCGTCCAAACCACGAGACCAAGCAACGAGAAGCCCAGGATTGCCGTTACCAATACCGCCGGAATGCGGCCCAGCCCGCGCCGCTCGATCCGATCGCACACCGGGCTGAGCAGGAAGCTCAACAGCATGGCGAGCGTTAGGGGAACCAGCACGCCCTTGGCTAAGTAGAGTGCCGCCACAACCACGGCTATCGACGCCAACATCCACGCTGATTTGGCGAACGATTCCGAGGGAGGCATGTGATCATCTCTGACGCATCGTGTAGAAAAGGGCGAACATTTCACATGCCCATGAACATTACCGACCTGATTGGCTCTCCCCTGAGGAATTATCGCGCCGTGCGCATCGGGTGGATCGCTTTGTCTTACCGATCTTCGCAGCAATACGAAATGATTTCGCGACGCCGCTCACAACTATCCTACCCAAGGGTTCGTTGGCGACTGACGCTTACCGAGGCTTTTTGCGGCCCTGGATCATTGGCGGTGCCGATTCGGACTCACCGGCTGACTTTTCACGCGCAGCGTCGGATTCGGGAACCGTCTCCACGCAGGCTTTGTTCATTGTTTGCCCACAGCACTGGGGCGACTCTGCCTCCACCTCAGCATGCTCGACACGGCCGCAGGAGATGCAATGGTAAATGCCCACGGTTTGAGCTTTCATGTTCTATCCCTTCATTTCTTCAATCTAGATACTGCGGGGCGGCATGAACCACCGGCACACGCAAGCAACAGCGCCACCGAATGAGTCGATTATCGCCGCGCCGAACCGCCACGTCGAGCTACAGCAATTGTCGATTGATCAGAACTCCTGGCAACGCGGAGTTCATTTTCCTTCTCTCCCCCGGAGAACTTGGATCCATCTCGCACATCCATTCCAGGCCTCCTCGCTGGAGTCACGGACCTCGGCCAGCGAAGATCGCCCTAGCAACCGCGGTGGTTTCGCGAACTGCTCAGAGAGTGCTATCCATTCAGACCCGTCAACGGCGCTTCCAAAAACCACCGAGCAGCCACCCGATGCCGACTGCCACCAAGACAGACCGCAGCGGCC
>PLYM01000228.1:254-11020 GCA_003153375.1 Planctomycetaceae bacterium | reverse complement strand
CTTGATGTCGGTGATCCGCACCTGCACTCAACGCGCCATCGACCCATTCGCCTTCCTAATCGATGCCCTCTGCCGCCCAAAACCACAACTCATCCCGGCGTGAGACGGTAATCAATTACGGTAGAAGCAGGTGCGGATGATGCGCATGGGAAGGCCGTTAGAGATTGTCGGTGAGCTTTACTATTCGTATTCGTTTTCAAGTCAATATTCTTGGCAATCGGAGTTGTGGGGCGTTTTCCCTCTCTCATTGCGAGAGAGGGTTAGGGGGGTGGGGGAATGCTTCGCGAAATGAGCGTCCTCGCCGAAGGGTCTTTTGTCTCATCAAGTCGGGGCGGCCGGATTTGAAATCGATCCCGAAACCGGTTCCATCGCTGCAGCTCGCAGCCGCGCCAGAACGCCTGCAAATCGCAGACGCGCATAATTCCGAGAAATCGACTGCCTTTCTGAGACTCCAGACCTTCCCGTCAATGGCATGACTTTTCGGGAGGTGCGAGCGGTGCCGGAATAGGGTCCTTTTCTCGGAGTCCAAGAAAACGGTTCGATTCGTCGGACCGAAGCAGCCACGGATTTTCACCTAAGGTGCCGCACGGGGCCAACGGAAACCAGCGTTCAAGTAGCGCGAGCATGTCCCGGCGCGATTATCCCCAATCGCACTTTCCCCCAGCCACTTCCGCGTCGTTCCCTCATGTGTCTTCTTCTTGTCGTCGCATGGTTTTGCATCAGCAAGAAATGCCGTACTACAATGCAATACCCCATCCGCCACAAAGGAAGAAAGCTCGATGAATGCGACTACGCCACCACGCCGCCGCCGTTGGTTTTTGCGTGTGTTCACCATCGTGGTCGCCCTGGCGGTCGGTGTTGCCTTTTGGCGGCCACTCTTTTTTATCACAGGCGGGGGGCTCATTTCTCTGGGGCACATGCTACAAGAAGCCGTCGGCGGCTTTGTGGAATCAGGTGACGTGGGCACGCCCGAAGAAGTACTCAAGGGGATTCTGCAACACAATCAGGAATCCTCCTGGGTGCGCTCGCATTCTTTGGTGGCCCACCATAGGCCGGTAGCGATGGTGGTCATGTGCATCGATCCGCGGCTCGACGCCCGCGCCGTGATGGGCGACACGCGTGACTATTACGATCTGCTGCGCTTGCCAGGCTCAGTTTTGTCGCCCGAGGCCATTGAAGCGATTGAACTCGGCGTGCGTGAACATCGCGTTAAGGTCCTGCTGTTTACCACGCACACCGATTGCTCCATGGAAAAGGTAGCCGCTAGCAAAGAGGCCGCAGAATTTCCGGCACTCTCCAACGCCGTGCATCAACGAGAATTCATGTACCACGAGCTGCTCAAGCGCCCGGTCATTGCCGAGCACATTCGCACCGACGATCTGATTGTGCGGCGCTTCAAGATCGATACCGCGACCGATCGCCTAATCCCCGACGAAGGGTCGCGCTAATTGCGGCTCGTCTCGCGAAAAACGGTGGTTTGATGACGCATCCGAGAAACCATGTAGATTGCGGGACAACTGCGCGGCTAGTCGGCAACCACCCTCCTCGCAACGCTAGCGGGAACTACGTGGCTCTCTCCAAAGCCGCCGAACTCAGTCTGGGACGCAATGGCGATGCCGACCACGCGGCCGTTCCTGTCGATCACCGGTCCGCCGCATGAATCTGGCTTCAATTGGATGTCCGTGCCGAACGAGCTATCGTGAACCTCAGTGCCGCGGTCACCGTTCTGCACGCCTACCCCGCCGACCACGGGGGGCTTCGGCCGAGCCGCGATCGAGACGACGCCCGCTCGCGTTTGTTGGCCGGGGACGACCGCGGCGATCAACGTGCCTGGAACGATTTGGTCGTCCCGACTCCAGCGAGCCTCTGGCAAACCGGCCGCATCGATTTTGAGAACGGCTAGATCGTGCTCCCGTGACTGTTTTTGAACACTGGCGGATATTTCCCGTCCGTCGACCAGACGGCACGAGACCGCTCCCACAAGCACGCTGGCTTTGGTGAGGACCAGTCCATCGCTTCCGACGATTGTCCCCAATGCTCGCTGCTTCCCGTCGACGAGCACCTTCACTGCAATGGGCGGGAGCTCCTTGGCAATGCGGTTGAACGCTGCCGTGATCTCAGCGAGCGGCTCAGAGCCGAGTACGTCGACGGGGTTCGAAGCAGCCAGAAGATCCCACTGCTTGCGGAACAGCTCGACACGAGCGTGTTGCATTTCATTACCGGCCCCTCCGAGCATCACCCCTATCACACGACCTTGCATGTCAAAGACTCCGCCGCCCGAGGCGCCGCCGATCGACTCCGGAAATCCCGAAGTCCAAAATTGACAGTACCATTCGTCCCTTGTTGGCAAGGTCTGCGTCGGCTTGATAATCTGCGTTTCCCGGACCCATGGCACTCGACCCGGTTGTGCTCGGGGATAGCCAATAAGGACGCATCGGTCACCCGGTCGCATCGTCGTGGAATGTCCCAGTTCGGCATGCGGCCACGGCCCTTCGTCGGTGATCTTCATTAGCCCGACGTCGGAGACGAGATTTGTGCCCAATACGATAGCGCTGGCGTCGCGGCCGTCAGGCAATGAAATGCTCATCTTCTGGCCGGGCCGACGCTCATGATGGCCGCACGTGATTACATATCCGTCCGATGTTACGATGACGCCACTGGCAAGTCCCTCCTTTTGACCTGCGTCGCGGATTCGCACCGGCGCCGCCTTGGCCTTCTCGATTGCCGTTGCATCGGTTTCTTCTCCACCAGCTCGTGGCTGCCCAGGCCCACCGGGATCGACCTCGGCCGAATATAGTCTCAAACGGTCGAGGTTCTTGCCGGCGATCAGTTCATTCCAGTGGGTCTTGATCAACTCCGCACTGGTGTGGAGCGCATCTCCATTCCCCGGCGTCTTACACGTCAAGCCCAGAAGTCGGCCGTCCAGGTCGAACACGCCGTAGGCGCCTGCTTTCCATCGATGCGAGCTGGTCAGCCATATTGGAGGAGCGGTCTTCGTAACTACACCCAGGCGAAGTGACGGTGGGCAATTCTCGAAGTCAACCTCGGAATCCTGTGGGTAGCCTATCGCAATACAAAACTGGCCGGCCTTCGCCGCAACTCGACGGTCGAGGTCGATATGCGGCCACGGCCCCTGCTCGGTGATCTTCAAGATTCCAAACCCGAACTCGCTGGACCAGCCTAACGCCTTTCCAGCCACGCGGCGTCCGTTGATTAAACGAAGCTCAAGCAAGTCGTCCTGTACAACGGCCTGAACGGGGCCGCTGATAGCCACGTGGCCATCCGATGTTACGATCACGCCACTACCGAATCGCAACTTGGGGTCGCGGCCATACGCGAATCTCACGATGGACGGACCGACGTGCTTGTAAACCGCTTGCACGCGATCTTCGATCGAGGCTAAGTCGGCGACCTTTTGTGCGTCCTGGGCGCTAGAGAGCCCAGAGAGGGCTGCTCCTAGGACGGCGAAATAAATCACCCTCAGAAGCGAAGCGGGCTTCGAAGCCACCGGCATTTCCCGCCTCCTCAATCAAGACAACAGACCTTGAGTGACTGCACTGTCACTAAGTGTAGTGTTTCGTCCATGCGGTCTCAATCTTGGAGCACGACCACGGTTTCGCGAATAAAGCCCTTCGCGCAGCTAGGCTTGGCCTATCTTTCATCCCGAGAATCCTTCCCTTTTCTGGAGCAACAGCCAGTCGCCCTCGGCGTTCAACGGCGTTCGGGAACTCCAGTCCGATATTCTCGTCTCGCTATTCAAAGTGCCGAGAACTCATCAACTCGGAAAAGTTGACAAGCCAGCTTTTCGACGCCGAAGCCACTGATCGTCCATCTATCTCGACCAGCAACCGCGAGCCTCAGGATGTGCTGCAATCCAAGCATCCGGAAGTAGCGCCACGTCGAGACGTTTTTCGGCGTAGCTATTGATGTAGGTTGAGCCGTTTCGAGTTGCATGGGAAGCCGGTAGGATTTCTAAACGAATGCAAGCATGGCTCGGACAGCCGACCCCCACGGCCGGATGGCTTGCGCAGTTCGACCGCAAACTCGGCCCGCAGAATTCCTAGCACAACTCCTTGATCGGTTCGCCCTTGGGCAGGATGGGCGTGGGGCGGCCGGCGTGATCGGTGAATTGCAGATCGAGCGGCACGCCCAGCGCGCGGTACCAGGTGGCCAGGACGTCGCCCGGCGTGACGGGTCGCTGGATGATCTCGTCTCCCTTAAGGTTGGTGGCCCCGACCACCTGGCCCATCCGCAGGCCACCACCCGAGAGCAAGATCGACATCGTGTTGCCCCAGTGTTCGCGCCCCGGTTGGCCGTTGAAATTGGAGAGCCGCGGCGTGTGCGACATCTCGCCCATCACCACTAACAGCACCTCGTCGCTCAGCTTACGATCGGCCAGATCGTCGATGAGCGCGGCGACGACTTGGTCGAGCACCGGCAACCGGTGGCGCATCTCCTCAAAAATGTTCCAAACGCTGGCGTGATCGTCCCAACTGAAGGCTTTCTGTCCTGGCACATGCGCAAAATCGACCGACACGATCCGCGCGCCCGCTTCGATCAACCGCCGCGCCATCAGGCACCGTTGGCCGATCACGTTCCGCCCATATCGATCGCGGGTGGCGGCGGCTTCCTGGTTGATGTCGAAGGCGCGAGCCACGCGGTCGCTGGTGAGCAGGGCGGCGGCCTTCTGTTGAAAGCGGTCGAGGGTATCGAACTGGCCCGAGCTGTCGAGGTCGCGGCGTAGGCGATCGAACTCTTTGAGCAGGCCCAGCCGGGTGCCGATTCGCTGCCGAACGGCCGGCGCGGCGGTGAGATTCGGCATGGTGAAGCTGGGTTCATTCGGATCGCCGGCAACTACCAAGGGTTCCAGATGCTGACCCAGATACGCGCTGCCGTTGTAACGCATGGCCGGCAGGACGATGTGTGGCGGCATGCCTGCCACCCGCTCGCCGAGGACCTGATTGGTCACCGCCCACACGTCCGGATACTTGGGGCGAAACGGCGGCGCTTCGTCCAGTTCGCCGGGATAGCCAGTGAGCATGGTGTGCGTGCTGTTGACATGGCCCGGGCTGTCATGATGGCAGGAGCGGACAAGCGCGAACTTATCGGCCCGCGCCGCCAGCAGCGGCAGATGCTCGCTGATCTCGATCCCCGGTACGTTGGTGGAAATCGGCCGAAACTCGCCGCGGTACTCGGCCGGCGCCAGCGGCTTGAGGTCAAAGGTTTCCATGTGACTGGGTCCACCCCACAGCCACACGACCAGGAGAGCCTTATTGCTGGCAACCGGGCGACCTGCTGCCGCGGCCTGGCTCTCCAGCGCGAAGAGATCCGCCAATCCTAGCGAGGAAAGCCCGACCAGCCCGCTGCGGACGAACGCCCGGCGATCAAGCGTGCCGCGACAGCGGGGAAGAACCATCGTCTGGCTGGGCATGTGCGGAATCCTCGACGGGTTTCCATCGTGCCAGGCATGCCACAACGCTATTGCTTACGGCCGGCCCAACGGCCTTGAGCATACCAACCTTGGCCGGAATTGCCAAAACGTCTGCCGGGTAGCGATCGGTGCGGCCGCACTGCAGTTGCCAATTTCTCCGCTCCGCATGACGACATGAACACGCAATTTGGAGGTAATCAGCGGGCGATCGTCAAGCATCCTCGCCGGGATTCGCAGAATGCGTGAAACCGTTCCATTGATCGAACTGTCTCGCATTCGACGAGCTGATGAAACGCGGCTTCCCGACTTCAGCGATTTTTCCAGCACGCCGACCGCCCACGGCATTCCGGCAACGGATCCTCATTCCGGCCAGATGTGCCGACAAGAATTGGTACTTAAACGAGACAGCACCGGACCGGTCGATCCCGGATTAGCTGCGCCAACCAATCGGCCGCAGACATGGTTGTGAACATGACTATGCTTTAATCTGCTAACCAGTACGAGTAAAGGCTGGCGTTACGGAGTTTGAAACGCAGGCTCACAGTCTGCTGCTTCAGCTCGACTAGGTTGCCTTGCTGCCACCTGAGCTCAACTTGAGAACGATCGCCTTTAACGACCTCTGACTTGGCCAAAACCTTTCCCTGATTGTCGCACACCTCGGCACTCAACTCTCCATCGTGCGCATCGACGTTGACGTAGAGCTTACCCGCCGTCAGTTTGAACGGCTGAGTTAACACGCTGCCCTCGTTCTCGCCCGCATCAAGCGAAACAAAGCCGTCGCGGCGAAGCACCGCCAGACAGACTGCGCCGCCATCGCGGTTTCGACCAGGAATCGGCACAGCCTCGCCCTTCGGATATTCGCCGACGTATGTGAAAGTCTCGCGCCATTTGAGCCCCGTGTAGTAAAACCAAAGCTCATCATCGCGAACCACCGGTGCCGAGGGGGGCAAGATTTGCGTTAAGTCGTACGCCCCCGAATTGAGGTGAGAAGGACCGATAAATGCCTTTCGCTCACCCAGCCGAGTCCAGTCCTTTAGGTCGCGGCTGCAGACCAACTCTACGAGATGAAATCCGCCGGTGTTCGGGTAATTCGGGACTGGGCCGGTGGCGTGATACATTGCGGGCAAGCCAATGTACAAGTCTTCGTATCGAAACACGCCCATGTTGTACACATCGACGTGGTACACCTTCGGATCGTTGTAGAGGGGCTGCTGGAGCGTAGCGTCAGCCATTCGCGCCTCAATATGCTGCCTGCCCAGTTGCTGATCGCTATCGTCGGCCTGGAAAACGAGACCATAATCAGTCCAAGTTCTGAAATCCCTGCTCGTGGCTAATGCGACCGACCGTCCGTGATTGCCACCACGTTTCACAGTGTGGATGAACAGTCCGCCCTCCGCGTCGTAGCTAAAGTTGCCTTCGTCGGAACTTTGGATCCTATCGACATGGAGTTTCGTCCACAGCGCACCGTCCGCCGATACGGCAAAACCATCATTCAACAGCGGCGCCTTGAATCGGCGGGAAGGATCTGATTCGCGCGGATCATAGACGGCCATGTCGATCCGCATATTGGTCTTTGGTCCTGGCGTCCAGTTTAGCCCGTCTTGGCTTTGCCAGAGGTTTTGATCGATTCCGAGAACCCATAGTTTGTAAAGCTTCGCCTGCGGATCCCAAACAGGCGCCGTCCGAGTTTGGATAGTTTGCTCTAGATTCGGACTGCGAATCACCGCCCCACGTTTGATCGGTTGATGCATCTGGTGGTGCAGGTTTTCTATCCCGGCAGTCCCGAAATCATCCAAAAACAGTTGCCGCTGACCTGCCGCGATATGAAACTCGCTGGTTTCCGCGTGCGCCTTTCCTAGTGGAGTCGGCAGAAGATTCAGTATCGTCGCTAAACTGCACGAGAAAACCACTGACGGCAAACGGTGAAGCAGGTTATATCTGTGCATGGCTTGGTTTGCTTTCAGCACCCGCTTTATCCGTTTCAGAGACAACAAGTCCGGGGAACGCCCGTCGGCAATGGTGGCAGGCAAGCGCGTTCGATTTCGAGGGGCGCGCTAGCTGTAACGCGCTAACGTTCATAGTGTATCCGACCTGAATGAGTCGCACAAAACGCTGGATTCTCAGGTCGCTGTCGTCGACGGATTTTCATCGGCCGTGATTGGACCAGCCAAAGTGTTGCTACGGAGTGGCCTTCCGCTCCGCCGGAGGAGCCGGCTTGCCGTCAAAGTCCAGATTTGGCGTCGGCATCACCGCATGCGTGTCGGCGCGCCATGCAATCAGCTTCGTCCGCAGCTCCTGAGCCTTCTCATGGTTCTCAGGGGCCAGGTTCTTTCGTTCACCTGGATCGTCACGCAAGTCGAACAGTTCCAAGCTGCCGTCTTCAAACCATTCGATCAGCTTCCAATCGCCATCGCGTGCCGCGCCGCAAGGTGCCCCTCCCTGATTGCCATAGTGCGGATAATGCCAAAACAGCGGCGTCGAACGCCGCAACTCACCGCCTTTGAGGACCGGGACGAGGCTAACGCCATCGGCTTTTTGCGACGGGGCAAGCGGCAGTCCGGCCAGTTCGAGCAGCGTCGGATAGAAATCAATCGTGATCACTGGCTTATCGCAAACGCTGTTCGGCTTCGTAACGCCCGGCGCGCGGATGATCCACGGCGTGCGAATTCCTCCCTCGTAGGGCCAGCCCTTGCCACCGCGCAGTGGCAAGTTCGATGTCGGGTGCCCCTCAGAGGTCGACAGTCCGCCGTTGTCGGAAGTAAAGACGATGATGGTTCGGTCGGTTAGACCTGAACGGTCGAGGGCCGCGAGCACCCGGCCGATAGCGGTGTCCATCTGTTCCAGCATTGCGGCGTAAAGCGCGTGGTTTTGGACCAAGCGTACTTTGCGTTCGCGTTCCTGCCCCCAGGCATCGGCAGGCGCGGACGCCCTCTTTGTCTCATACTTCGCGACCAGCTCTGGCCGGGCCTTGATCGGCGTGTGAACAGCCAGGAATGGCAAGTAGGCGAAGAATGGCGTGTCTTTGTGCGCCTCGATGAAACTCACGGCTTCATTGGCGATGCGGTCGGTCGTCTTTGGGTCATCGCGTGAATCGGGTGGCGGAACGTCGCTCGGCGGATAATAGAACTGCCCAGAGCCGGTCAGCCCGGGGCCAAAGCCCTGCGCATTGGGCGAGTAGTCGCCATCACCAAGATGCCACTTGCCCGCGAAAAACGTCACGTAGCCGGCATCTCGAAACCGCTCGGCGATGGTGACCTCCTCCAACGCGAGATGATCCTGATTCGGCGCCGGCTTGAGCCGGCCTGTGCGTTTGCCTCCGATGAAGTCGGTGATCCCCATGCGCTGCGGATACTTGCCCGTCATAATGCTTGCCCTGGTGGGCGAGCAGACCGGACAGGCGGCGTACCCTTGCGTGAACCGCATCCCCCGAGCTGCCAGACCGTCGATATTCGGCGTCTCATAGAACGACTTCGGGTTGTTCGCCCCGATGTCCATGTAGCCGAGATCGTCGGCCAGAATGAGGACCACGTTTGGCCGAGCCGTGTCGGCGGCCGCGGCCGTGGCGCCCAACAGCCCGGCAAGACAAAGCGCCGCGAGAGCGTCTCGACGGAAGTGTTTCATGTTCGCGCGTTCCGCATTGGGGGTGATTGGCGGCGGCCGTTGTCTCCGTATATTCGAACGCCGAAGTCCTGTCGAACGCTCCAGCAGTATCGTAAAGGCCACCGACACCGACGCATAGTCTGTCAGAAACCGTTCCTTTGATCGACCTGTCCTGGATCGACGACTTGATGAGACCCCGGCCTACTCACGGTGACGCTCTGGGCGTCGCTGCTCCCCAGCAGAGTCAAATTCTGTCCGCATGTCGTCATGAATCGGTCTTATTGCGGGACATTCCAAAAATCGGTCGGGTTTGATTGGACAACGCAAAATCGAGCTGCGACGATGTGGTGTCGAGGACGGGACCCAACTCTAGCAGGGAAAAATGCTTCGCGGGCAATATTGAACAGCAGAAGCGAAAACGTCGGGCTGATTTGAACGATGAATGACAATAAGAAAGGATCACGCGATGGGAGACAAAGGCGGCAAGAAAGACAAGGACAAGAGCAAGAAACAGAAGGCGATGAAACAGGAACAAACGACGAAAGGGAAGCAGGATAAGAACCGGCCGAAGTGAGGTGGACACCCGATTGCTGGCCACGAGCGTCGTCCTCTTGGTCGCCGCCAGCTCTCCGACGACAGCGTGATCAGCGACCCACAGTCGTGATCATCCGCCGCTACTGCGATAGCAACTAACTTGAAGAACACAGTTTCTCCGACACACCGCTCTAGGAAGCCGCAACCGATGAACGTGACAGAATCGAAGAAGGCTCCAATCCACAATCGCAGTTTGCGCGGTGGCTACGCCGTAATGGCACTCAGCCTGCTCGCAACAATGCTTGTGTCAAGCGGGATGTCGCAAGATGACGCTGACAAGGCCGCCAACGACCCAACCGCCAAACCGGCCGCCACGAAGGAGCAACCGGTAATCACGCAAGCGGAACTCCATGAGTTAACTGACGAGTTGATAATGTTGGCCATTGACGATGAACTGCGGCGCTCCGAAGCCGTGGATGGCCATCGTATCGACGTCGATGTTGACGACGGGATCGTCACGCTCTCCGGGCACGTCTCACATCTGCTGGCCAAGGAAGTCGCCGTCGGGCTGGCCGAGCGGGTACGAGGCGTCGTGGCGGTGCTTGATGAGATGGAAGTCAATACCGACCGTCGCGAAAATGCGGCGTTGAAGAAGGATGTCGTCGATGCTCTCAGTGCGGATCCCGCAACACATCGACTGGCGGTTAATGTTGTCGCCGAAGACAACATCGTGACACTCAGCGGGACCGTGCCATCGAACGGCGAGAAGACTTTGGCTGGCGAAGTTGCGATGAGAGTCAAAGGCGTGATCGAACTCAAGAACGAACTGGAGGTCGAACCGAAGAAGAACCTGACCGACAAGGAATTGCAAGCCGAGATCAGCGAGCTTTACAAATATGCAGCGTTGTTGGACGACGTACACCTTGAAGTGCAAGTCAAAGATGGTGTGGCGGTGCTGAACGGTCGCGTGGCGAGCAGCTTTCAAAAGTCGTACGCCAACTTATTGGCTTACCGTGCGGGTGCGAAGAAGGTCGACAGCCGCGGCATCAACGTGAATTGGCGGCACACCAACCCGCTCCTGCGAGCGAAGCGTTACGAACAAGTGACGGACGAGGATCTCCGAGACGCGGTTCAACGTGCCTTCAAGCATGATCCGCGACTGCTGAGCTTTGATCCCCAGGTCGACGTCCAGCATGGCGTG
>PLYM01000228.1:0-135 GCA_003153375.1 Planctomycetaceae bacterium | reverse complement strand
GGCAAAAGGGTGTCGTCCACGTCAATGATTACCTGTCCGTACGCACCAAGTGGAAACCGAAAAGCGACGCCACGATTGAGGCGGAATTAAAGGACAAATTGACCTATACTTTCGTGGACCCCAACAACCAGGTCA
>PLYM01000120.1 GCA_003153375.1 Planctomycetaceae bacterium | reverse complement strand
AGCAGATAGCCTTCGAGCCAGCCTTGGCACTGGTGCTCGCTGAGCATTTCCATGATCCGGCCATCGGGCGCAACGCACTCATCGATTGGCAGCACTTCGGCCGTCGAACAGCGGTTGGTCACCTCGCACAGCGCGTTCCAGCGATTCGAGGTCGTTTCGTCGGGACTGAACGTGCGGAAATTGCTGTGCTCGGCATTCAACTTGAATACATCGCGAATCAGATCGCCCTGCACGCGCGTGGCCTCGGCGTCGACCGCGCCGGGGCGAGGAACTTCGACCGCATAGTCGCAAAAGTTCGGCAGCCGCAGATCGCGTAACAGCAGGCCGCCGTTCGCGTGCGGATTCGCGCTCATCCGCCGCGTGCCCTCGGGCGCGAGAGCCGCCAGATCACCGCGCAGTTTTGCCTGCTCGTCGAACAATTCGCCGGCACGATAGCTCCGCAGCCAGCTTTCGAGAATCCGCAAATGCTCCGGATTTCTGAGATCGCTGACCGGCACCTGGTGAGCGCGAAAGGTGCCTTCGATGGGTTTGCCATCGACTTCCGTCGGTCCGGTCCAGCCCTTGGGTGTGCGCAGAACAATCATCGGCCAGCGCGGCAAGTCGCGAAAACCGTGCTCCCGGGCCTGGGTCTGGATGCGGCGAATCTCGGCCAGCACCTTGTCGAGCACCTCGGCCATACGGCGGTGCAGGGGGGCGGGATCGAGGTGCAAGGCAAAAGGGTCGTCGCCTTGCACGTAGTAGGGGTCGTAGCCATAGCCACGCAACAACGAGGTTAAATCCTCCTCGGGAATGCGTGCCAACACGGTGGGGCCGGCAATTTTGTAGCCGTTGAGTTGCAAGATCGGCAGCACGGCTCCATCGCGCACCGGATTGAGAAACTTATTCGAGTGCCAGCTTGTGGCCAGCGCGCCGGTCTCGGCCTCACCGTCGCCGACCACAGCGGCAACGATCAGATCGGGATTATCGAAGGCAGCGCCAAAAGCATGGGACAGCGAATAGCCCAACTCGCCCCCTTCGTGGATCGAACCGGGAACTTCCGGCGAAACGTGGCTCGGAATTCCGCCTGGAAAGGAAAACTGCCTGAACAGCCGCCGCATGCCGTCTTCATCTTGCGAAATGTTCGGATAGATCTCGCTGTAGGTGCCCTCAAGATACGCATTGGCCACCAGCGCCGGCCCGCCGTGCCCCGGGCCGATGATATACATCATGTTCAGGTCATACTGCTTGATCACCCGATTCAGGTGCACGTAGATGAAATTCAAGCCGGGTGTCGTTCCCCAGTGTCCCAGCAGGCGCGGCTTGACGTGCGCCGCCGTGAGCGGCTCGCGCAGCAGGGGATTGGCCAGCAAATAAATCTGGCCGACCGACAGATAGTTGGCAGCCCGCCAATAGGCGTTCATCTTGTCCAGCAAATCGTCCGAGATCGTCGCGTCCATGAATCATTCCCGTCAGTTAGCTGTTGGCCGCCGCGTTCGAAATGACGCGCAGGGCGCTGCGTGCAATCATGATTTCTTCGTCGGTGTGCATGACCCGCACGCAAACCCGGCCGCCATTGACCGAAATGACCGGCGCATGCCCTCGGTTGCGAGCGGCGTCGAGTTCGATGCCCAGGCAGGCCAGACCCGCGCAAATCTGGGCCCGCACTTCCGCGGCATTCTCGCCGATTCCGCCGCTGAACACGAGGGTCTCGAGTCCGCCGAGCGCCGCGGTGTAGGCACCAATCGTCTTGCTGGCCTGGTAACAGAACAAATCGATGGCCTCGGCCGCGCGCGGGTCGGTGGCGCGAGCGGCCTGCAAGTCGCGCATGTCGGAACTGGTTTCCGAAACGCCCAGCAGTCCCGACTCGCGGTTCACCATCTGAAAAAACCCCTGCGGCGACATGCCCTGCGTGCGCGCCAGAAACCAACCGAGGCCAGGATCGAGATCGCCCGACCGCGTGCTCATCGGCAGCCCGGCGGTCGGGGTCAGAGCCATCGTGGTGTCGATGCTCTGGCCATCGCGAACGGCGGCCATGCTGGCGCCGTTGCCCAAGTGCGCCAAAATGACTCGGCCCCCCGCGGCTGGCGGTCCGGCGACGCGTGACAATTCCCCAATCAGATACGCGTACGACAGACCGTGGAATCCATAGCGGCGCACGCCGAGGGCCTCCAGGCGCCGCGGCACGCTCATGATCCGCGCGACGCGCGGCAGGTGAGCGTGAAACGCCGTGTCGAAGCAAGCCACTTGCACGACCGAGGGCCAACGGGCGGCAAACGTCTCGATCAGGCCAAGCTCGGACGGCAAATGCTCGGGATCAAAACTCTCCAGACATCGCAACTCGGCCAGTAACTGGGGCGTCACACGCTCGGGCGCCGTGTACCTCGGACCACCATGCACTACACGGTGGCCAATGCAAGTGGCTACCGTCTTGCCGAGCAGTTGCTCCAGGCGTCCGATCAGCTCGTCGCAAGCCTCGGCCGGCGTTGTCGCCGAAACCGGCTCGCGCTGCTGATCGCCGGCGCTCGTCTGCATCACCCACGTCGTTTTCGGCAGACCGATGCGTTCCAGCAGGCCCCAGGCCATGCGCTCGAGCGTGTCGCCGTTCGAAAACAGCGCGAACTTGATGCTCGACGAGCCGGCGTTGACCGCCAGGATGCGCGAATTGGAATCGGATTGCTGAATTGCCACCGAGAGTGATCTCCGCGCCGCAGCTGAAGCCGCCAATATATCGAATCCTGGCAATCCTCGTCAGAAGCGCCTGCGCACCCGCAGCGCAATATACGAAGTTTGTGGACTTCAAACGGCGAATAATCGAGCTACGCCGCGCAGGGATGCCTCCTCGATCATTTCCACGGCCCGCGTTTCGCGGTCATAAATAACCTGCCGCGCAATCGCCGCCCCACCGCCAGTCAGCACGATACGGCGAAACGTCTGCCCGTCGGCAACCACCGCGGTAGCTTGGGCATGATGGCTTCGCATGGCGGCCAGCACGGCGGCCAGCAGGTCGAGTCGTTCATGCGCGATGGTCAGCTCGCGAAACGCGGCCCGCCGCTCCTCGATCTGCAACCGATCGCCGCCCAGATACGGAGGATCCAACAGCACGTCCGTCTGTCGAGCAATCGCGGCAGGAATGGACTGGGCGTAGAACTCGGCAGTGCTCTGATCGTGAAAGCAGAGTTGGTGCATCCACTCGAGCGCCACACCGCCCACGGGGTTATGCGCGACGTGTACGTATCCGTCGCCAACGCCGAGCAACCGAGTCAAATGATCGGCCGCCGGCCGCGGCTGCGCGGTTCGCACCGCCAGGACTTGGGTCGTGCCCACGACGTGCAGCAGGTCGCCCACTTCGATGCGCGCGGCCAATAAGGCCGAGCTGGTATCGGCCGTGCCGAGTTTCACCGGAATTCCAGGGGGCAAATTGAGTTGCTGGGCAATTTCGCCGCGCAATCCTCCTAGCGTCACATCACCTGAACGAGCGGGCGGCAGCCAGGCGCGCTCGATGCCGAAGTAGTTACACCAGCGGTCGCACCAGTCGTGCGTACCCATCGTGTCGAAGACACCCGTAAAGCAGGCGTTGCCACAGTCCATCGCCGCCTCGCCCGTGAACCGCAGGCCGATCCAACTGTCGACGTGCAGATAGCGCCGCACGAGTCGAGGCAACGAGGGCTGCTGCCTGACCAGATAGGCATAGCTGACCGCGGAGATGCCGCCCGGCAGCGGTCGGTTTCCGGTCATGGCCAGAAACTCTTCCCCGCACTCCGCTTCGATGCGCGCCGCCTCGGAGCGCGAACGATGATCGAGGTGCGTCACGATGGACGTCAGGGGCTCGTCGGCTGCGTCGAGAAGAAGGAGAGCCGGCGTAAAGAAGGAAAACCCGATGCCCTGCACGTCGCGTTGACCGTCGACGGCCTGTCGCGCCGCGTCGAGCACGGCCTTCCAGAGCCGCTCGGGCGGAATCGTGGCGGTTTCCGGCGTGGGCCGGTCCAACTCGTAACCAACGTGCGCGATCTTTCCCACGGGCTCGCCGGTCTCGACGTCCAACACCGCGGCCTTGACCGATGACGTGCCAACGTCAATTCCCAGGACATGCATCGCGGGCTCTGAGTGGGTAACGGAATTCTGGTCGAGTTACTTCGCAGGCGGGCCCGCGTAAATCTTGGCAAAGCGGCCGATCATGCGAACGGCGTCGTCATGGGGACGTTGAAACGTGTTGCGGCCCATGATGCTGCCGAAGCCGCCGCCGGCGTGAATGGCCTGCACGTCGTGCAACAAGGTTTCTTCGCTGTCGAAGGCTCCGCCCGAGAAGATCACGATCCGCCGCCCAGAAAACGTGCTTTGAACCACGTGCGCCACGCGCTCGGTGAGCGTGGTGATCGGCACTTTCTGCGCCTCATACACCTTGCGGGCCGCATCCTGGGCGATGTGAGCCGTAGGCAGCTTGACCTTGATGATGTGGGCCCCCAATTGCGCGGCGATGTGGGCGGCATAGGCACAGATGTCGATCGCGGTTTCGTCTTCCTTCTTCAAAACCGAACCGCGCGGGTAGGACCAGACCACCACCGCCAGGCCGCGACGCTTGGCCTCGTGAGCGAGGTTGCGCAGTTGACCGTACATTTCGAAACGTTGCTCGGAGCCCGGATAGATCGTGAAGCCAATGGCCGCGCATCCCAATCGCACGGCGTCGTCGACGTGACCGGTCAGTGCTTGCGTCGGGTCCCCCTCGTCGAGCGTGACATCGTGGCTGTTGAGTTTGAGAATCAAGGGAACCTGGCCGGCGAACTCGCGAGCCCCGGCTTCCATGAATCCCAGGGGCGCGGCGTAGGCGTTGCAGCCGGCGTCGATCGCCAGCCGAAAATGGTAGCGAGGATCGTAAGCCGGCGGATTCACCGCGAAGCTGCGGGCCGGACCGTGTTCGAATCCCTGATCGACCGGTAAGATGATCAGCTTGCCGGTGCCCGCCAGGTGACCGTGGTTGAGCAGCCGGGCCAGATTGGTCAATGTGCCCGGATTGTCGCTGCCATACCAACTCAATATCTCCTGTACGCGTTGGCTCATCGTCGATCCTCCTCTTGTTATGTTCGTGGCGTGCTCGTGGAAGAGCCCAGAATCAATCTCTCGACGGCGTTGGCAAACCCTTCGTCTTCGTTGGATGTCGTGACCCAGCGCGCGGTGCGTTGCACCTCGGGACTGGCGTTGCCCATGGCGATGCTGAGGCCGCTATGAGCAAACATCAACACGTCGTTGGGCATGTCCCCGATGGTGGCAATCTGTTCGCTGGGAATTTGGAGCAACTGCGACAGCCTCCGGACGACGGCCCCCTTGTTGGCCTCGGGATGTGTCACGTCGAGGTAATAGGGCTGCGAACGCGAAGCCGCCACGTGATCGCCCACCGCTGCTCGGGTCGCGGCCGCGGCCCGCAGCACGGCTGCGTGGTCATCGCTGACGCCGACCACTTTGACGATATTCTCACGAAACTCGGCAAACGACTTCACAACCGTGGGCTGAAACTGCACCGTCCTCGCCTCGCGATCGACGTGCGGGCCCTGCAAATCTCGGACAAACCAGTCACCAGCGCGATAGATCCAGACGTCGACGCCCTCGGCGGCAATCGTGCTGATGAGTTTTTCCATGATGTCAGCCGGCAGCACGCGCTCCTCGATCGTCGCGAAGGCCGGGGTTGTCATCAGGCCGCCGTTAAACCCCGCGATGGGCGTCACGATTTGCAGCGGCTCGACGAGCATCCGCATGCCGAGCGGCGGACGCCCGCTGGTGATGGCGAACACGATGCCCGCGTCGTGCAGTTTCTCGACGGCCGAGCGCGAGCGATCGGTCAACACTTTCTCCTGGGTGACCAGCGTGCCGTCCACGTCGCTCAATAACAGCCGAATCTCGCGAGCCGAGGCGGCAGGAGTTGGATTCATGGTTATTCCTTCCTGGAATCGGCCGTCACGTATCGGTGCGAATCATCGCGGGGCCGCTGCCTGGTCGACCAGCCACGTCAGCGTGCCGCAGGGCCGCACGCCCGCGGCGGGGCGATCGTGCGCATCGGCATGGCCACTCCAAACGTCGGCCAGCGCGACCGCCTTGCTCTCGCCGCTGACCAGAAACATCACATGGCGGGCGGAATTCAGCACCGGATACGTGAGCGTAACCCGATCGACCGGCGGCGGCAATGTGCCCGGCGGCGAGTTGGTGACCGGAACGTCCACAACGTCCAGCGCCGCTGCATGCGGAAACAGCGACGCCGTGTGGCCGTCGTCTCCGAGGCCCAACAGGATCACGTCAAAGACCGGCAGCTGGCTGGCGGACGTGCGAAAAAATTGCTGGAGGGTCGCGGCGTAGTCCCCGGCCGATTCGCCCGGCGACGACAGCGTGGGAATCGGAAAGACGTGGTCTGGCGCAATCGAGGCCGGGCTTAGCAGGGTCTCGCGCACCATCCGATAGTTGCTGCGATCGTCTTCGCGCGGCACGCAACGTTCGTCGCCAAAGAAAAGCCAGGTTTTGCTCCAGTCGATGCTCGTCTCGCCGACACCGTGCGCGAGCAGTCGATACGTACGCGCCGGCGTCGAGCCTCCCGCCAAGGCGATCGTGAACTGGCCACGTTCGAGAATCGACTGGGCCGCCCATTGACTAATCCTGCGCGCGGCCGCTTGGGCTAGTTGGTCCGCGTCGCGGCAAATCATTCGCTCGGAGTCGTTCATGCGCACCGCACGCAATAGGGGGCTGTTGGGAACCGGCATTCTATCGCAGTCACGCCACCCGCCAAGCGGGGGGCCACCCGGCGGGGTCTAACGCCGTTTGAAGTACTGCACTTCCCGCTCGTGTTTTTCCGCCGCGGAGCGTGACGAAAAGGTGCCCAGATTTCGGTGTTTGCCTGTGTGCGGGTCAACTTTCCGCGAGTACAGCCGATACTCCCCGGAGCTGAGCTTGCGGATCATGGTCACTCCTCCAAAAGACTGGTGAACACCGTGGCATAGTCCGTATGAACAGCAAAACGCGTACCGGCCGCCTTTTCAGAGCAATGAGACGATTGATCACGACACGTTGTCGTCATCGGCGAAAAGGCGCCGAGCGGTCGGTTGCTGAGCTTTGAGATAACTTTCCGGCCGCCAGGTGGCCGACCTTGTTTGCTGGGCAAGCCAGAAATTCGGTGCCGGGAGACACCGCGAAGCAATCGGGACAGGGCTTTACGAGGGCCGGGGCCATGCGAGTCGGTTTAGCGCTGATCGTCGTCGCCATTTGCGCAACAAACTTTTCCGAGCGCGCCTGCGCGCGGAACAAGGCGGAAAAGAAGACGATCGTGGCTCAGTCCGGCACCCCCGGTGGGCATGGCCGCGACAAAGGCCGCTGTTGGCATCGCAGCTCGGGCGGTCAACTTTTCGTTTGGAGCGGCGGTCGCTGGGTGCCTATGGCCGCCGACAGTGCTCACGCCCAGTCCGCGGTGCCGAACATTCGCACCGGCGACCGCGCTGGCGCATCGGGGCCGGGCCAGCCTGCACAGGCGAAGTCCGACATCGTCAACGGTCTCGATTGGTATCTGATCGGCCGCGGATACAGCAACGACTAGCCGCCTCGCGGTCACCGACGCGTCGCTGCAAGCGATTCGCGCTCATGGCTCGCTCGCCGACAGTGATCGGGATGCGACCTTGAAAATTGCGTGCGATCGCGCGCCAGGTGACCTATAATCCGCGCGGCTCAGATTTCCTTTCGTCTCGTTATCTCGCCGGCTCGCACCGCCTATGGCCCGTCCCGCGCTAACCCTCGATCCCACCGCCAGACAACCCATTGGCGCGGCGGCAGGGCCGGGGCGGTTGCTGTTGCTCCTGATGGCGATTTGCTTCCTAGCGCATTTCAACCGCATCAGCATTACCCTGGCGGCCGACCTGCGTCTGATGGAGCGCTATCAGATCGCCACCGATCAAATGGGAGCCATCTACTCCGCGTTTCTCGTCACGTACACGTTGGTAATGATTCCGGCCGGGTGGCTGATTGATCGACTGGGCACGCGATTTTCGTTGGCCCTGGTGTCGTTCGGCTCCGCGGCTTTCGTGTTGTTGACGGGCTGCGTGGGATTGCTGAACCTGTCGTCGACCCAAGCGGTGGCCGCCCTGGTCGTCATTCGCGCTCTGATGGGCATCGTTAGCGCGCCGCTGCACCCGGCCGCCGCCAAGGCCGTGTCCATGGGAATCCCCGCCGCGCGTCGGACGGTTGCCAATGGCATGGTCACCGGCGCCGCGCTCTTGGGGGTGACGGCCACCTATGTCGTTTTCGCCCGGCTGATTGATTGGTTCGATTGGCCAACTGCCTTTGGCATCGCCGCGTCGATCACGGCCCTGGTCGGCGCGGTCTGGGCTCTGCGCGGCGCCAATAGCCGAGACGTCGGTTCGCGAACAAAGACGACCGCCGACGCCCAACGGGCGGAAGCGATCCCCGAGATCTCGGAGACTGCATTTTCCCCCGAGACCCCGACTGACATCGCACGCCGGCACAGAAACCTGGCTCTGCTCACCGTCAGCTACGGGGCGGCAGGCTACCTCCAATACCTATTCTTCTATTGGATGCACTATTACTTCGAGAGCATTTTGCGTCTCGACGAGGACCAGTGCCGCGGCTACTCGGCCATGGCCACCTTGGCGATGGGGGCAGGCATGGTCCTGGGTGGCTGGCTCTCCGATTCGCTCGCACGGCAATTTGGTACGCGCGTCGCGCGGGGTGGTCTGGCAATGACCGCCATGGTCGTCAGTTCGCTCTTGGTCGTGATGGGCATCACGGCCGAGGCTCCGCACTGGGTCGCCATTTGGCTGGCTCTGGCCATGGGGTCGCTGGGACTTGCCGAGGGGCCGTTCTGGGTGACGGCCGTGGAAATTGGGGGGAAACGCGGCGGCTTTTCGGCCAGCATCGTCAATACGGGCGGAAATGCCGGCGGAATCTTGGCCCCTTTTCTTACCCCCTTGATCAGCGACACTTGGGGACTGGGATGGCAAGTCGGCATCGCCGTGGGCAGCGGAATTTGTTTCGCCGGCGGATTGATGTGGTATGGCATCGATCTCGGGCCGCGCAAAGCGCTTACCGACCACCAATAAGGATGGAATTCCTCTGGCCGGCGTTCGCCGGGCACTTTCCGGCGCCCTCCTTTTCGCCTTTCCGAGTACAATAGGAGGTTGACACGGCGGGGGGCGGGCCGGTGACGATGAATTGCCCGCGGGCAATTTCCCTCGAAGCGACTCTCTATGCAAAAACGCACGACGGCGAAGTGGATGCCGTATGTCCTTGCGGTGCTGGCCACGATCGTGGCCAGCCTGATCGGCGGAGCGCTGATTCCAGTCTTCGGCGACAACGTCATGTACGTGACGTTCTTCGCTGCCGTCACGTTCGCCGCCTGGTATGGCGGGCTTGCCCCGGGTTTGTTCGCCACCTTGCTCACCTTTCTGGTGGCCAATTTGCTGTTTGTTTCCAGTCAGCGATCCTTCATGTTGAGCGTGCCGGCGTTCACGTATTTGTTTGTTTGCCTGGCGATCTCCTGCTTCAGCGAGGCCATGCAGCGCGCGTTGCGCCAGGCCGAAGCTAGCGCCGCACAGGTCGTGTCGCTGGTCGAAAGCATTACCGACGGCTTCATCGCCGTCGACCGTCAGGGTAACTGCACGTACATGAACCCGGCGGCCAAGGAATTTCATCGTGTGCAGGGGCGCGCGCATGCCACGCATCGGGGCGCGGGCCTGTTTCCCTATTCGACCGGCGCGACGGCCGAAGCCAAGCTGAACAAGGCCCAATCCGAACAGGTGCCGGTCTCATTTGACATCTTGGATGGTCAGTCGCGACGTTGGTTCGAGGTGCAGGCTGCCCCGGCTGCCGAGGGCGGGCTCGCCATTCACTTTCGCGATATTACGGACCGCAAGCTCGCCCGCATGGCCCTCGTGCAAAGCGAGGAGCGTTTGCGACTCGCGCAAGAAGGAGCCAACGCGGGCCTGTGGGATTGGGACCTGGAACAGGGGAAGACCACCTGGTCGCAAGAATTCTACGACATTTGTGGACTCAGCCACTCGGTCGTGCCCTCGTCCGAGGCTTTTATCCATTCGGTCCATCCCGCCGATCAGGCCGCGGTGCAAGAGGCCGTCAACCAGGTGCTCAAGGCGCGCACGCCCTTGGATATTCAGTATCGAATCATCCATCCTCGTCACGGCATGCGTTGGATCGCGCAGCTCGGTCGGACCACGGTCGATGAATCGGGCCGCCCAGTGCGCATGTCCGGCATTGCACTCGACATCACCGAGCGCAAGCGGGCCGAAGAGAACTTGCGATTCTTCTCCGAGGCGGGTACGGCGCTGTCGGCGCTGGTCGATCTGGAGAGCACGATGCAGAAGATTGCGCGACTGGCGGTGCCGTTTTTCGCCGACTGGTGCGTGGTCGACATTCTTAGTCCCCGAGATCAAATCGAGCGCATCGCCTTTGCCCATCAGGACCGCGAAAAAGAGCCGATTCTCAAGGAGTTGGTGGAGCGGTCGCCGTTGGGATGGAATTCGTCGGCCGCGTCAGCCGGCGTGTTGCGCAGCGGCAAACCACAGTTTGTCAGTGAAGTGCCCGAGGGCTTTATCGATGCCGTCGCCCGTGACGAGCAGCACCGCCGACTATTTACGGCGTTGGATCCAATTTCTTACATTATCGTCCCGCTGTTGGTGCGAGAAAAAGCCATCGGCACGATCAGCTTTGTCAGCTCCGAGTCGGGACGACACTACTCGACGGCCGATTTGGAAGTGGCCAATGAATTGGCACGGCGTGCCGCCACGGCCATCGACAACGCGCGGCTCTATCGCGAGCTCAAGCAGGCCCATCAACAGAAGGACAACTTCCTGGCGATGCTGGCTCACGAGTTGCGCAACCCGTTGGCGGCCGTGCTCTATGCGAACGAAACGTTGAAGCTCTCCGACCACCGCGACAATCCGGCCGTCGAGGTGATCGATCGTCAGGTCGCGAGTCTCAGTCATCTGATCGACGACCTATTGGACGTCTCACGCATCACGCAAGACAAGATTCAACTCAAAAAAGAGTTCATCAGTGCCGCCACGATCGTCGAGCGATCCGTCGCCACGGCGTCGCCGCAGATCGAAGAGCGCGGGCACCAGTTGACCGTCGACGTGGCCGACGAGGCGATGCCGCTGTTTGTCGACCCGACGCGTGTTGAGCAGATTCTGGTCAACCTGCTGAATAACGCCGCCAAGTACACGGCCGAAGGCGGAGGGATCGTCGTCCGGGCATTTCCGCGAGCAGGCTGGGCCGTGTTCGAAGTGCGCGACACCGGCGTCGGCATTCCCGCCGAAATGCTGCCGCGGGTGTTTGAGTTGTTCACGCAGGTCGAGCAATCGTTGGATCGTTCGCAGGGCGGCCTGGGCATCGGTTTGACCGTGGTCCGCAAGCTGGTCGAAATGCACGGCGGTCGCGTGGGCGTGCAAAGCGAAGGGGCCGATCGCGGCAGCCAATTCACCGTCGAGCTGCCCCTGTCGCAAGAGCCAGCCGTCGAGCCCAGCGCGCCCGAGCAGCCGACCGCCGACGTCAGCTCGCAAAAAGTGCTCGTCGTCGACGACAACGTCGATACGGCTGAGAGCATCTCAAGGCTGTTGAAGGTCAAAGGCTATACCGCCGCGGTGGCCCACGACGGTTATGCCGCGCTGCGTGTCGCTCGCTCGTTTACGCCCGACGTCGTTCTGCTCGACCTGGGCCTGCCGGGCCTGGACGGCTATCGCGTCGCCGAAACGCTCCGCAGTGAAATCAACTTCGCCAATGTCCGCCTGATCGCCCTGTCGGGCTATGGGCAGCCGGCCGACCGTCAACGTTCGCGCGAAGCCGGCTTCAATGAGCACCTGGTTAAACCGGTGGCGCTGCAAAAATTGCTCTCCATTCTCTCGGCCCACTGATTGCCCTCTGGGCCCAGCGGAAAGCGCAGGAACAGACTTCGCGGCGCTTAGGCGTGATCCTTGAGTTCCCGCCCCGTCCAACGTCGGTAACACAACTCAGCGGCGAACGAGCCCACCGCAATCGCGGCCACGGCCACGAGCGCCGCCGGCTGCTCGGTGTAGGTGTACTGCACTAAGACGCCGAACATGGCCAGGCAGGTGAGCAGCGAGAGCCAAACGATGATGCCGTTGGCGCCGGTTTGTTTCAACACGCGCAGGTGCCCAGCGTTTACGGCTGCATAGACGATCAGAAACGCGGCGCTCGCCATCATGGCAATGCCTGATAGATCAAATCCCAACGTCACCGCCACGACCAGCGCCGCGGTGAGCAACAACCCCCCGGTGGCCTGTTTCCATTCGGTGCGCGACAAATTGGCCGGCAGCTCGCCGTCGCGGGCGATCATGTAACAAACATTCGCCGAGCCGAACAGTGTGGCGTTGATCGCCGACGCGGTCGAAAACAGGGCCGCGATCGCGATCAAACGAAATCCCCACTCGCCCAAAAATGGCTTCGCCGCCTCGGCCAAAGCATAGTCCTTCGCTTGTTCAATCTGTTCGTTCGACAAGTTGCCAGTCACCGTCAGCGAGACCGCCAGATAAATCACGATCACCAGGATCACGCTGGTATAAAGCGCTCGCGGCAGCATGCGGCGCGGGTTGCGCATGTCGGCGGCCCCGTTGGTCACCAGTCCGAAACCTTCGTAGCCGATGAACAGCACGCCAGCGCCATACAAAACGTTCTTGGCTTCGGGCCACAGAGCAGGCGAGTAGTTGTGCGGCTTCACGAACCACAGCCCACGGCCGCAAACAGCACCAGGATGACCACCTTGATCGCGACGATCCACGTCTCCCAGCGGCCCATCTGCTTGGCGCCAAAGGCGTTGACCACGGTCAGCAAGAGCACCGATCCGACCGCCAGGGATTTCAGCAGCAACGGCGACGGCGTGACGGTGAAGAACGTGGCCGCATAGCTGCCGAACGCCGTGGCATACAGTGCCAGCGAGATGATATAGCCGGCCCACATGAACAGGTTGAGCCCGCCAGCCAGCACGCCATCGCCGAAACTCTTGACCAGAAAATGGACCGCTCCGCCCGCGGAGGGAAACGTGGCGCCCAACTTGGCGTATGAATAGGTCGAAAGCAGGGCGACCACGCCGCCGATGGCGAACGCCAGCCACATTGCGTTACCGGCCGCCTGGGCCACCACGCCCAGGATTGAAAAGATGCCGGCGCCGACCATGCCGCCGATGCCGATCGACACCGCGGCCACCATGCCGATCTGGCCCGCCGTCGATGTCGTTGTGCTGGCGGCCTGTTTCGCGGTCACACTGTTCACGGGGCTCACTCCTGGTTGCTTAGAGTGCGTCTTGCACCCGGACTTGTTCGGCCAGCACGTAGTTGACCAGGCGATCGGCAAACGGCTCGAACGTCTTGATCGGATCGCGGGCCAAGGGCGCGACCAGATAAACGAGACGCAGCAAATCGCCGCCCTCGGCAAAGTGAGGTCCCACGCCGGCCACGCCAAATCCCAACCGCTCCAGATCCTCGACGACTCGCGGCGTGCCGGAATCGTTCAGCGGCAAGTCGACAAACACCACGCGCGCGCCCGAGCGCTCAATCAACTGCCGCTTCGCCTGCCGCACGCAATAGACGGTATCGGCTCCGACGCGCTCGACGCGCACCGAACCCCGCGCGGCGCCGGGCTCGAACTTGACGGTCAACGTCGCGTGACCCTGGGGATCGGCGACCGCGCCAAACTCGACGGGGCACTGCAAGTTCTCATAGATCGCGGCAATGATCTCCTGTTGTCGTTGCGGCACGAAGACCGTTCGAGCGGACGGCTCGCGCAGCCAATGGAAGTAGAGCAGACACGACACCCGTTGGGGCTGCTGCACCGAGATGCCGCGAAACGCCTCGGTCTCGGGCGAGATACCCAGATCGACACAAGCCAGGTGACCGCCATGCTTGACGTCCGATTTTTGTGTGAAGGTATGTACTGACACGGCGTCACCATACCAGCCAGCCAGTTCGAGCCGCGCGCCTTCGGCCACCAAGGCGTCCTTCATCCGATCCAATAGCCCGCGGCCTCGATGCGTCGGGTCGACGACGGCCTGGCCGACTTCCCCGACCGGGCCCCCTTGATTCAACTCCAAAGCGCAATGGCCAGCCAAATCGCCTGCGGCGTCGCGGGCCACGACCGAAATCACCGACCCTTTGGAGTTTTGCGCCGCGATTCGCTCGGGATAGTAAACGTCGGGATTGAAATACGTATTGCCATACGCACGATACATCAATTGCGAGATCTCCACCGCTTCGGACGGCCGCATGCGGCCGATGTCGTAGTCCTGGGGTGGGGCCAAGGGCGCGTCTTGCTGAAACGGAGCTAGGTCCGCCGGATCGGCTTGCGTGGCGATGTTCGTATCGTGCAGCCATTTGATCACTTGCAGCGCCTTGCCCTCGGGTCCGAAGGCCAGCCAGTGCACCTCGTCGACCGAGCCCGCCATGGGAGAGCCGAACAGTAGCGGCGGCGTTCCGTCCGACTCGTGCAATTGCCGTTCGAGCACCTCGATGTCTTGCGGCACACCGTGATCGCGCACCCGAATCTCGAGTCGGCCGTGTCGATCGTTGACCTTCAAGATGATCGGGCCCTCTTCCCCCGGCGGATAGGCGTGGTCGATGGCGTCCGACACGGCGTTGACGATGAGCTGCTCGATTTCCTGGGCGTGTTCCGCGGAGAGCGGCAGCTGGCCCAACGTCTCGCGCGCGAACGCACGCACGCTCGGCAAGGACCGCGATTCGTTGCTCAGCAGGAGTTCAAATTGCATGATTCGACAATCAACAAGGCGTCGCGGGATTGCATGGGCGAAATCATAACGCTCGGGCAGGGCAGGGGACAGATTGCCTCGTGTCCCGACCCCGGCACCATGTACGATCTGGAAACTGTACAATGCAGGACAGCGGAGGGAGCCATGCGTGCCTAAGGGAATCCGAGCTGATCCTCCTCGCGCAACCGGCGAAATCCGCTCAATAGGACGGAATTTCTGACTGACGCCGCCCGGCTTTTGACACGGCACGACCTAGGCTTGAAGCATTCGGAGGATTCCCGCACTTCTCGGAGATGGTCCGCCATGCACCGTTCCCCGTTTGTCGTCCATTTCGGCGCACCGCGGCGCGTGTTGATCGCGTTCTTGCTCAACGCTGTCTGTGCTCACGGCGCATTGGCCGCCGAGCCCAAGGCCGCGAGCCCGCCGGATGAAAAACCGGTTCGTGCCACGGCCGAGGCATTCACCGACGCCTTCAACCGTGGCAATGCCAAGGAAGTTGCCGCCCTGTGGACGGCCGACGGCAGCCTGATGGATGAAAGCGGCAAGCTGCTCAAAGGCCGCGCGGCGATCGAAGCCGCCTATGCGGCGTTCTTCAAGGCCCATCCGGGCGCCAAGATTGAAGTTGCAGTCAAAGCGGTCGAATTCGTTTCGCCGACCGTGGCCATCGAAGACGGCGTCGCCCGGGTCGACTCGGACGAAGCCGCTCCGCCCACGGCCACACGCTACAACGTCGTCCACACTGCCAGCGGCGGCAAATGGCTGATGGCCAGCGTGCGCGAGAGCAGCGTCGCGGTCCCCTCGAATTTCGCCCGCGTCGAGGACCTCAAGTGGTTGATTGGCAAGTGGGAAGCCGCGGCCGACAATGCGACATTCACTAGCAGCTTCCGTTGGATTGCCAACAAGAGCTTCATCGCTCGCGACTATACGACCCGCCGCGACGGACTTGTCGTCTCGACCGGCAAGCAGATTATCGGCTGGGATGCCGCCAATGGCCGCCTGCGATCGTGGTCGTTTGACTCGACCGGCGGCTACGGCACCGGCGAATGGTCGCGCACGCCCGACGGCTGGCGAATTCATTCGACCGGTTTGATGGCCGACGGCACCGAAACCTCGTCGATCGATCAGCTCGTTCGCGTGGCTGGCGAAGATCGCGTCTTTGGCTGGCGATCCAGCGATCGGCGTGTCGGGGGCAGCCAGCTTCCCAACACGCCCGAGATCGTTTTCGACCGCGTACACGAAAATCGCTAGTCGCCGTGATCAGACAACCTTGCAAACCCATTCACCAGGGCAGATCAAGAACATGAAAAGGCTCACCATTCTTCTCGTCGCGGCGGCATTGGGCTCGACCACGATCAACTCCCAGGCGCTGGCCCGCGGCTTTGGCGGCGGCGGCTTCCATGGCGGCGGCGGATTCGGTGGTGGTTTCGACCGTGGTGGCTACGGCGGTGGTGGATTTGATCGTGGTGGCTACGGCGGCGGATTCGACCGAGGCGCCTACGGCGGCGGGTTCGATCGCGGCGGTTATGGTGGCGGCTTTGATCGCGCTGCCGGCGGCGGCTTCGATCGTGGTGGATTCGATGCCGGCGGCTTTCGTGGCGGCGATTTCAATGGCGGACGAGCCGGAGTTGCTCCATCGCGCACGGAATTGAATAGCTTTCTCGGCATGCCCACCGATGCCGGCATGCACTCGGCCGGCGATTTCGGTCGGGGCGCCACTTTCAGTCCCAGTGGTATCGCAGCCGGACGGGGCGTTGCACGGGGCACGGTCGCCCGTGGTCCCAACGGCGGAGTTTACGCACATGGCGCCGTAGCAGGCCGCGGCGTGGCGGGCACGCATTACTTTTCGCCCACCTACTTTCATGCTCAGGGCATCGCAACCCGCGGCTGGTATGCCGGACGCGGTTGGTTCACACCCGGTTGGATCGGCGGACATCCCTGGGCCTGGTATCCTGGTCGCTATGCACCCGGCGCCTGGGCCTCGGCCGCTTGGGCCGCGGCGAGTTGGGGTTCGCTGGGCTCATGGCTCAATTGGACGGCCGACCCAGCCTATTACGACTACGGCGACAACGTCACCTATCAGGACGGCACCGTGTATTACGGCGACCAGGTCGAAGCTTCGGAGGCCGACTATTCGCAACAGGCCGCGACTCTGGCCGGTTCCGGCGCGGCCAATCCCGCGGCCGACGCCGATTGGCTGCCGCTGGGAGTGTTCGCCATGACCGAAGGCGACCAGAAAAAGCCATCGCTCACCTTTCAGTTGGCCGTCGACAAGCAGGGCACTGTAAGGGGCAATTGCATTGGCGACGTTTCTGATAAGATGACGGCTGTGCAAGGTGCCGTCGACAAGAAGTCGCAGCGGATTGCCTGGACGGTTGGCGACGCCAAGAGCACGGTCTATGAGACTGGTCTCTACAACCTGACCAAGCCGGAAGCGCCGGGCTTGATCCACGAAGGCACCGATCAGACCGAGCAGATGTTGCTGGTGCGATTAAAGCAGGACGATCTTCAAGCCAGCCCGACTCAGAACTAACGGTTGGAAATGCCCCAGAAATCGCGCCGCGAACGTCGCAAGCCTGTCCCCGTAACAGGCAGACCCGGCGCCGCAGGGACGGCCGGCAATCTCAGACGGCTGCTGGGCTTGGTCGCACTGGTCGGGGTGGGATTCGCCTTGGCGTTTTTCGGCGTCAAGGCCGCCAACTCCTGGCGCCATGGGCCGCCGGCGAACGGCCCGGCGGGCATGGCCTGGATTCCCGGCGGCGAATTCTCGATGGGCAGCGAGGCGCCGGAAGCACGGATCGACGAAAAACCCGTCCACCGCGTGTGCGTCGCCCCCTTCTGGATGGACCAGACCGAGGTAACCAACGCCGAGTTCGGCCGATTCGTGGCCGCCAAGGGCTATCAAACCACGGCCGAGCGCAAGCCTCTGTGGGAAGACCTGGCCAAGCAACTGCCGCCCAATACTCCCCAACCACCGGACGAGGTTCTGGTGCCGGGTTCGCTGGTATTCACGCCGACCGATGGTCCCGTGCCGCTCGATAATCACGCACGTTGGTGGCGCTGGCAACCAGGCGCCGACTGGCGGCATCCACGCGGACCCGACGATTCGATCGAAGGGATGGAAAATCATCCAGCCGTGCACATCTCCTGGGAAGACGCGGCCGCCTATGCCAAATGGGCCGGCAAGCGTCTGCCAACCGAGGCCGAATGGGAATTCGCCGCGCGGGGCGGATTGGATGGCAAACCGTTCGTGTGGGGCGAGGGCAAACCGACCAACGACACGCCGCTCGCCAACATTTGGCAAGGCACGTTTCCGAATCGCGATTTGGCCCGCGATGGATTTTCGGGAACTGCCCCGGTCAAGTCCTTCCCCCCCAACGGCTATGGCTTGTATGATATGGCGGGCAACGTCTGGGAGTGGGTCGCCGACTGGTATCGCAACGATACGTTTGAGAAGCGAGCCCATCGCCAGACGGTCGAGAATCCGCAGGGACCGAACGATAGTTTCGATCCCCAGGAGCCCTACACTTCGAAACGCGTGATCCGCGGCGGTTCGTATTTATGCAACGAGTCATACTGCTCAGGCTATCGCCCCAGCGCTCGCATGAAGACCGATCCCCTGACGGGCCTCTCGCACACAGGCTTTCGTTGCGTCGTGACTCCCGCCATGCTGCGCGAGTCGGGCAAGACGTCAGACTGACAAAACCGTCTCACGAGTCGTGCCGACCGGCCAACCGGTTTGCCCACGTAGCCAATTCCCGATAGGTGCGCCACGATGATTGCTCGACCAATGCGGCGCGTCGTCTGGGCGGTGATCTTGATCGGAAGCTTCGTGCTCTCGAGCGGCGCCCATCTAGCGGCCGAGGACTTGGCCTCCTGGAACGAAGGACCAGCCCGGCAAGCGATCCTGGATTTTCTGAAGGCGACGACCGACGCCAGCAGCGAACAGTTCGTGCCGCTCGAACAGCGCGTGGCCACGTTCGACCAGGATGGCACGCTGTGGGTCGAGCACCCCATGTACACCCAAGTACTCTATTGCCTGGAACGGATTCCGGCGGCCGTTGCCAAGAAGCCGGAATTGAAAAATATCGAGCCCTTCAAGACCGTGCTCTCGGGCGATCGTGAGGCGATTGCCCGGTTGGAGCTCAAGGATCTCGAGGCCATCGGCGCGGCCACGTTGGGGGGCATGACCGTCGAAGAGTTTCAACAAGAGGTCAAGAAGTGGCTAGCCACGGCGCAACATCCGCGCTGGAAGCGCCCCTATACCGAGCTCAGCTATTTGCCGATGCAGGAGTTGATGCGGCTGCTGCGGGCCAACGGATTCAAGACGTATATCGTCACGGGCGGCGGCCAGGACTTCGTCCGCGTGTTCTCGGAGTCGGTTTACAACATTCCGCCGGAGCAGGTTGTCGGCTCCGTCGGCAGTACGAAGTACGGTTATGACAAGCAAGGCCGGCCGATCCTTACCAAGGACGCCAAGATGTTGTTGAACGACAACTACGCCGGCAAGCCCGAGGGCATTCACATGCTGATTGGACGGCGGCCGTCGGCGGCCTTTGGCAATTCGGGTGGCGATCGGGAGATGCTCGAATACACCGGGGCCGGACGCGGAGCAACGCTGATGATGCTGGTGTTGCACGATGATGCCAAGCGTGAATATGCCTATGGCCCGGCTCAGGGGCTGCCCGAGACCAAGGTCGGCGCGTTCAGCCAGTCGCTGTACGACGAGGCCGGCCAGCGCGGCTGGACCGTGATTAGTATGAAGCGCGATTGGAAACGAGTCTTCGCGTTCGAACCCTAAGAATCACCCATCCAGGGCCTGCTTTCTGGGCCCCTTCATATCCACTCGTGAAAAGGAGTTACGAATGCTCAAAAACACCAGGCTACAAGTGGTCTTCACTTTGGCCATCGGCATGGCCTTGGGCTACGTCGCAGCCACCGGTCGTTTGACGCCGAGCGTGCAGGCCGACGCCGCGGCCACGCAAGCGGCCGACTCAACAACTTCCGTCACCGGCGGCACCAGTGAAAACTCGGCCGGCGCGTGCTGCCTGCAAAAATCACGGCAGGAACTGCTGTTGGCCGATGCCAGCGACCAACTGGCACAAGCACAGGCCAAAGGCGGCAAGGGTGGCAGCGGCGGATCCTCCAAGAAGCCGAATATCATCTTCATCATGGGAGACGACATCGGCTGGTTCAACATCGGCGCCTACCACCGTGGCATCATGGCCGGCCGCACGCCGAACCTCGACCGCCTGGCCGCCGAAGGCATGCTGTTCACGGACTACTACGCCGAGGCGAGCTGCACCGCGGGCCGCGCGAATTTCATCACCGGCGAGCTGCCGATCCGCACCGGTTTGACCACGGTCGGACAGGCCGGCTCCACGCTCGGCATGCCGGCCCAAGCGCCCACGATTGCCACGGCGCTCAAGACCATGGGCTATGCCACCGGACAATTCGGCAAGAATCACTTGGGCGACCTGAACAAGTTTCTGCCCACCGTCCACGGGTTCGACGAATTCTTCGGCTATCTCTACCACCTCGACGCGATGGAAGATCCGGACCATCCCAATTATCCGCCCGAGTTGAAGGACAAGGTTGGCCCGCGCAACATGCTGCACACCTGGGCCACGGACAAGGACGACCCGACCGAGCAGCCTCGCTGGGGAAAGATCGGCAAACAGCGCATTGAAGATGCCGGCACGCTGTATCCCAAGCGGATGGAAACAGTCGACGACGAAATCCTCGATATGACCGTGAAGTTCATGGACAAAGCCAAGAAGGACAGCAAGCCATTCTTCATCTGGCTCAATCCCACACGCATGCACATCGTCACGCATCTCTCCGAGAAGTACGAGAAGACGCGCAACGCGAAAAACGGCTGGAGCGAGGAAGAAGCCGGCATGGCGCAGTTGGATGACATCGTCGGCTCGGTCATGAAGAAACTCAAGGACGATGGACTCGACGGCGACACGATCGTCGCCTTCAGCACCGACAACGGAGCCGAAAACTTCACCTGGCCCGACGGCGGTCAAACGCCGTTCGCCGGAGGCAAAGGCACCGTGCTCGAAGGTGGCTTCCGCGTGCCTTGCATGGTCCGCTGGCCCGGCAACGTGCCCGCCGGCAAAGTCGAGAACGGACTGATGTCCGGACTCGACTGGTTTCCCACCCTGGTGGCCGCCGCGGGCAACCCAAACATCGTCGAGGAATTGAAGAAGGGCAAAAAGCTGGGCGAACAGGACTTCAAGGTACACCTTGATGGCTACAACCAGCTCGACCTGATCACCGGCAAGGGGCCCTCGAAGCGTAGCGAGTTGTTTTACTTTGCCGAAAGCACGCTCGGCGCCGTGCGGATCAACGACTACAAATATCGCTTCATCGATCAGCCCGGCGGCTGGCTGGGTGGCACGGTCAAAGTGGATTGGCCCATTCTGGTCAACTTGCGGCTCGACCCGTTCGAGCGCACGGGCATGAGTGGTTCGTTGAACTACTATCACTGGTATGTCTACCAGTTCTGGCGTTTTGTCTTCGTCCAACAGGTCGTGGGCAAGGCAGCCGAAAGCGCCATCGAGTTCCCGCCCATGCAAAAGGGCGCCAGCTTCAACTTGGAGGCGGTCAAGGAGCAAATCCAGAAAGCGATCGAAGCCAACCATGGCAAGTAATATGTGATGCGGCACGGCGTGAGCGCCCCGCGAGAGGGCGCTCACGTCTGCCGGGCCGCCGCGGAATTACTCCCAGAGAGAATCCGCCCCTGATGACATCTCGGAGGAGTATCTTGATACACCTTCGACTATTGAGAGATGCTGGACTGTCCCGGCCGCGTAGAAGTCGGAGTAACATCCGTCGTTGGTCGATGCGCTAGCGCATGTTCCGCGAACCCAGGAAGTCGTGAATGCCCACTGATAGGCCCTCGCAACCAACGGCCACGCCCGATCAAACGCAGCTCGCGCTCGAGCGTACGTTCTTGGCGCACGAGCGCACGCTGATGGCCTGGATCCGCACGTCGGTGGCGATGATCACGCTGGGATTCTCGCTCTACAAGTTCTTCATTTTCTTGCAGGCCGTCGAGCCCGACAAGCATCCGCAGCACGTCTTTGGCATTCGCAGCTATGGCTTGCTGATGATCGGCCTTGGCGTCGGCACGTTGGCGATCGCCACCCGGCAACACCGGCGCGACTTGAAGCGACTGAGCGTGTATTACCACGACGCGCCCGGCTCGCTCTCGACGTTGCTGGCCCTGGTGATCATCGTGGTGGGCATCCTGGCCTTTGCGTCGACGGCGTTTTGGCAATAGGGCTGGTCAGTCATCGCGCGCGGTCGACAACATCTTCGTCATGAAGATCATGGCCACCAGGGCCAAGGTGCCAATCAGCAGGATCAGCCACAGATATTCATCGGCGGCCGCGACGAAGATCAACGTCACGCTCAGCAGCAAGCCCACGACAGCGAACGGCCACTGCAAGTGAACGCCGGCCAGGTAACAGCCCAGCGATAGCAAGAGCAGGGCATTGAGGCCGGCGGCCACGCCGTTTTCCTGGCCGGTGCCGCGGACGTAGAAATCGAGCCCCAGCGCCCCGGCGATGCCCAGCCAGTGAAAGACCTGACGAGTCATCGAATAGCGGTCGTGCGATCGGCCCGCGCCGCTCCAGGCGGTGAACACGCACAGCAAGCCGTAGATGGGAACCAGCGAGACCCAATAGGTCGGAGCGACGGCGGCATTGGCCGTGGTGAGGCCGACACCCAACAGGGCCAACAAGATCATGATCATGGCCACGATCGCGCCGACCTTCCACGATCGCTGGATGGCAAACGCACGTTGCGGAGCCGCGCCTTCGGGACGTTTCGGTTCGCCGGGGCCAGCCGCCGCGGGCGTGTGGGTCGAAACCGGTTCGCTCATCTGACCTCCCTGACAACAACGGGCCGAAACCCCTCACCGGCGCGCAATCGCCGCGCTCACCAACCCGATTCTACCGTGCGAGGCCGAGCAGAAAAGCCAAGCTGGGGCAATGCGGTGGAAAAATTGCGCGCGAGCATGTGAGACTTTGGCGGGTTGCTAGCGACGACCGGTCATCGTGGCCAGATTGGCGTGCGCCGTTTGATAGGCCAGCCGGGCCTTAACGGCTTCGACCTGTGCCAGGCCGCGGGCCTTGGTCGCGGCAATCCGCGCGGTGAGATCCGTCGCGGTCTTCTCGGCTTCGAGTCGCAAGACCACGAACTCTTCGGCCATTTGCAGGGCTTGCCGGCTCTGCTGCAGCTCGGCAAACGCCTTCATGGCCTTCAGCCGCACATCGTCCTGTGTCTGTTGCCACTTGAGCTGCGCCATGCTGACCACGGTCTCGCGCTCGGAGAGCGTGTACTTGCGCTTACCCCATTCATAGAACGTGTAGGACCCCATCACGCCGACGTAACCGATATTCTGCTGAATTGCCGGCACCCCGTTGAGATTCGCATAGCCGCCGATCACGTTCACGTTTGGAAGATAGTCGACCTTCGCCGCCTGAACCGCGGCTTGGGCTTTGAAGATATTCTGCCCCGCTTCGCACACCTCCGGACTGATCGCCAGTGCCAACGCCGCCGCTTCGTCAGCCGAAGCCGCCGGCGGAGAGGGCAGGGGAGGCTCGATGATGTCGAGCACAAGCGTGGGCGGAATGTCGAGCAGCATCCGCAACTGGCCTTCGATGTCGCCCACCTGGTTGTCCGCCTGCGCCTTGCCTTGCCGGGCCTCGGCCAACGCGATCAGCGTTTCCGACGTTCCCATCTTGGCCAACTCTTCGCACGCCGTGACGGACTGCGCGGCGCCAGCACTGATCTGTCGTGCCGCCAGCAGCCCCCAATACAGCTGTTCCACTCCGTAGGCCAAGGCCCGCTTGCCTTGTTCGATCTGAGCCTGGGCAATTTGCTCATCGGCTTGCGCGATCTTAACGCCGGCGTTGACCTTGAGTAGCGCCGTAATCGGCTGCGCCGCGCCCAGGGTGGTCAACGACGTATTCTGATTAAAGACGTTGATCGGAATCTGCGCTCCGAGCCGCGTGCCGACCACGGTACCCAGCGGGTTGTCGAAGTGAAAGTAGACGGCGCTGCCGACCACCTTGGGAAATTAATCAGCCCTCGTGGAGAGGGTGGCGTAACCCTTGGATTGGATGTTCAAGATCGCCAAGTTGAGCAGCTTGCTGTTTTGCTGCGCGCGCCACTTGGCCTCATCGAGTGTGAAGCGGGCGACGGCCGGAAAAATGACTTCCGGCCCGCCGATGCTCGGCAGCCGAGCCAGGTGCGGCGACTGGGCCGAGAGCCGGGGAGCGCCGGCCGCGAGTCCCATGGCGACCGCTGCCGCCAGGGCCCATCTTTGCCGCCAGGTGCGCGTGGACATCGTGAGAACCTCCTGTTCTCCAACCCGATCGGTCGATCCGTCATAACCGTCACGGTGCGATTGGCGGGCAATCTCGTCGCCATTTGCCACGATGCCCGGCGCGGGCGCATCGCGAGACGCCGCAATCGCTGGAACGGATATCGTCCGAATTCGTGGTCGTCAACCGGCAACCTTGCCCCGCGAAGGCTTGTGACGTTCGGGAAAACCTTGCGGCCGGTGCCAGAGAGCCCATCAGCGATCGGCGAGAAGCCTTGTGGATTCGTTTGCGCCGTTACTTCAAGGGCGCAGGCACAAACCGAGTGAGACGCCGCAACGCGGCTTGCGCGGCGTAGTATCCACACATGCCGTGTACGCCGCCGCCCGGAGGCGTACTCGATGAGCAGATTAGCACTCGGGCATTCGGCGTCGTGTAAGGGTTGAATCGCGCCACCGGGCGGGCAAACTGCTGGGCGAGATCCGAGACGCCGCCGGTGATCGCGCCGCCGACGCAATTTGGATTGTAGCGCTCCAGGTCCGCCGTGCGGGTCGCGTGCCGCGCCAGGATCGTCGACTTGAATCCCGGCGCAAAGCGCTCGATCTGTCGCTCGACGATCTCGGTCAAATCCACGTCCGAGCCGGCCGGCACATGGCAATAGGCCCAGCCGGTCTGTTTGCCGACCGGCGCGCGGCTGGGATCAAACTGGCTCTGCTGACACAACAATACGTACGGCCGCTCGGGGTGCTCGCCACGCCAAACGGCCGCCTCGGCCGCGGCGATTTCTTCCAACGTGCCGCCGAGATGCACGGTCGACGCCATGAGGCAGCGCGGATCGCGCCATGGAATCGGCGCGTCGAGCGCCCAGTCGAGCTTGAAGATGCCCGGCCCATAGCGAAACTGCTGCAGGCGCCGCACGTAACTAGGTGGGAACACGTCGCCGGCGATCGTGGCGAGTTGTGCCGGGCTGGTATCGAACAGGTAGAGCCGCGCGGCAGGCAGATCGGCCAGCGAGCGCACCATGACTCCCATTTCGATGCGACCACCCAGCGAACCTAGCAAACTCGCCAACGCGCCGGCAATCGCCTGCGAGCCGCCGGCCGCCACCGGCCACTCCTCGACGTGTCCCGTGAGCAGGAACATCAGACCCACACCGCCGGTGAGCGGTCGGTCGAGCGGCAAAATCGAATGCGCCGCACAACCCGCCAGCAAAGCTCGCGCGCGAACATCGTTGAAACGGCCGGCCAGGCTCGTCGCCGAACGCAGGCCGGCGAGCGCAAAGCGCAGCATCAAGAGTGGATGCCGTGGAATTCCCAAGGGCGCCATCGCGCCGGCGATCACCCCGTGTGGATTGGCAAGGAACGGCTCCAGCAACGCGCGATAGGCCGTCCCATCCGCGCCCAGTTGAGCCGCGGTTTCCGTCAGCGAGCGGTGCAACAGCACGGCCGGCTGATGGTCGAGCGGATGAGCCACCGAGGCTGGCGGGCGAATCCAGCGCAGACCATGATCGGCCAACGGCAACGTGCGAAGGTAGGGCGACAACACGCCCATGGGATGCACGGCGGAGCAGACATCATGGGCAAACCCCGGCAGGGTGAGCTCCGCGGTCCGCGTGCCGCCGCCGATTTGGTCGCGGAACTCAAGCACTTGCACGGACGCTCCGGCCTGGGCCAGCGCCACGGCCGCAGCCAGGCCATTGGGCCCGGAACCGATGATCACGACGTCCGGCGCGCTCACGTCTCACCCCACGGTTGCCGCTGGCGCAGCATATTGACGTCGAGCGTCCCCCGTTCGAGGAGCCCCGTCTTGGCGTCAAAAATTCGATAATCCATGGAACTTCGCAAGAAGGGCTGGGATTCGACGAAGATGCACCGCAGTTCTCCCTCGGCAAAATCGCATTGCTCTTGAATGGCCCGCAACAACGGCTCGACGTGCAGGTGGCCATCGCCAAAATTCCAGCCCAACGCGAGCCCGGCGATGATCTCGCCATCCAGATATTCGTACTGCTCGAAATGATCGACCGCCTTGGGAATCAGCATGGGCAGCGCCCGGCCGTGCAGGTGCATCAGGCGGAAGCCCATCACTTTGCCGACCAGTCCCACGGCCGTTGGCCGGTCATAGAAGCGATCGAGTTGATCGTAGACCCAGGGCGCGGTTTTCACGAGCCGATCGAGCTTGCGATAACTGTGGTCGCGGAAGAGCCAGACTCCGTAGGGCCAATTTCCGGCATAGTAACGCATGGCCACCAGGAACGAAACCCAGCGCGGCTGCAAGTTCCCCACCAGCGGAAGCACGACCAGCATGATCGCGAGAAAAAGCGCCAGCGGCAGCGAGTCAACGTCGAACGGCGAAATCTCGGGATGGGCCCAAAACAGCGCGAAGCCCGAATAAACGACGATGAAATTCCATTCGATGGGTACTCCCATCGGCACGTTGAGCGTGATGTAGGCGTGCAGCATCAACATCAACACGACTCCCAGCAAGAGCGACCAGCCACCGCCGGCGAATCCGGAAAACAGAAACACGGCCGGGACGGCCAGTTCCAACGCGGTGCCGGCATGGGCCATCCAGCGAGCAAGCGTCGAGGGATTCAGATCACGCGGATAGTCGCGATACATGCGTTTGCGTAGCCAGGCGAAGGGCGTGAACGGGCCGTTGCTGGTCATCACGCAAACAACGGCCGGAAAATGGTGATTCAGCTTCGAGAAGCCGGCCCAAAACCACAGGGCCAATTGCACGTCCTTGGCGCCGGCGATCCAGTTGCCGGCCAGCACGAAGCACATCGTCATGGTCCAAAAGTGCTCGGCCCGCAACGCCAGAAAGATCGTGCGATCGGCAAGACCCAGCAGCGGCACCAAAACCACGATCGGCACCAACAGCGCCGAGTCGATTTCAGGCGCGACGAGCGCGCGGAGCAGCGAGCCGATCAGCAGCAGATAGAGCGTCACATCGAGCCTCGTCCGCCGAATTCCGCCCAATAGCGGAATGGCGCGAAACATCGGCAGTTTGGTCGTGCCGGGTCGCAGAAAGTAGAGGAAGCCGCCGATCGGCGGAAAGTAGCGGCCGGTGAGCGGCCCACTGCCGCACCCTAGTCCCAAGCCCTCGAAGAGCATGCTCCACAGGATGGCCTTCTGAAATGCCACCGGTTCGAGCCACCACTGCCCGATCGACGACCACGGGCCGAGCCCAGGCGTGAACCCGCAAAAGAAGATCCAGGCGCCGATGTAGAACAGGACTTTGACGACGTGCAGGGCGTACGCGCCCAGAGGGGTTCCATAACCTTGGAGGGCCCACGACTGACACACCAGGCGTGCTCGTTCGACCAGCGGCAGGCGAACCCATTCCAGTGGATCGTAAGGGGGCGGAGTCGGTTGCAGGACGCCCACGTCTCTCTCCTGGCAATGCGAATCCGCGTGGCCGAGCGCGCGGCAAAGACCGCGGCGAACGGGTCCGCCCGAACGGTGCGCGACATCTTAGTGCAACATCTTTGCCAGCACAATCTGAGAGTGTTACCGCCGGAAAGCCTTCTCCGTCAGGCTCCGGTCACTGGTTCCGGCGTGGCCCGCAGTCGCAGCACTTGCAGCGTGGCGCCGATGAGAAAGGCGATCAGCAACACGCCGCTCGCGGCCTGCAAGGCCGGCGCGTCGGGACTGTCGACCAGGGGCGCACCGAGGGGCAATCGCGTCGAGGTTTCGGTGATCGCCGGAATCATGTGAAACAGAAAGGTTGCCGAGTAGCTGACCGTCTCGACATAGCGTGAAGCCCGGCCAAACAACCGAGTCGTTTCGGCAATGCCGGCCAGGCCCAGAACCACCAGAGTAATGATTCCCAGCACGTGCGGCTTGCCGAAACCGCCGTGTTGATAGATGCCAAACCCCGTCAGGCAGCTGATGACGGTAGTCACGATGTAAACCTTGCCGACGACGTTGCGCCCCGAGATGGCGTGATCGCGAACCAGGGCAATGACGCCCGCGGCCACGGCGATCAGACTGATCGCCGTGTGAAACACGCCGAGCGGTGTCAGACCGAATTTGATCTTACCTCTTTCGAGCATGCGAAGCGATTTGGGGGATTAGGTCCGCCTCATCATAACGTCTCGTGCGAGGATGCCGCCAACGGAGCGGCTCTGTCGGTCAGGCGTCTGGGTGCGACCGAACGGTGTCTTCGTGGCCCGACCCGCGGCCCTTCACTGGCGCTGTCCGCCGGCGAGTAGAAGCTGTTGGCCGGTGACCCAACCGGCATCGTCGGAGGCGAAAAACACCGCCGCGCGGGCAATGTCCTCGGGCTTGCCGATGCGGCCGAGCGGCGTTTTGGACTCGACATCCTTGCGAAAGTCGCTCTCGGCGATTCCCGTGGAGTGCAGCCCCTCGGTCTCGATCATGCCCGGGTTCAAAGAGTTGACGCGAATCTTCTTGGGCCCCAACTCAAGCGACAGGGAGATCGTCAACGCATCGACCGCGGCCTTGGTCGCGCAATACACGGCGGCGCCCGGCAATGGCATGGGCCCGACGATCGAACTGATGTTGATGACCGAACCGCCCGCGGAGCCAAAATACTTCACGGCCTCCTGAGTGGCCAGCAACAGGCCGAGTACGTTGAGATTGAACTGCTTGTGAAAGTGCTCCGCGGTAATCGATTCCAGCGGAGCAAAGTCGTAGATGCCGGCATTGTTGACCAGAATGTTCAAGGCGCCATAGGTTGCTTTGGCCTCCGCGAAGAGACGCGTGATATCCTCGGGCTTGGACACGTCGGCCTGAATGGCGGTCGCCTTGCCGCCCTTTTCTTGAATCCGCTTCACGACGGCGTCGGCGCCGCTCTTGCTACTCGCGTAATTGACAACCACCGACGCCCCTTCGGCCGCCAGGTGCTCGGCGATCGAAGCCCCAATGCCCTTGGATGCTCCCGTTACCACGGCCACTTTTCCACTTAGCTTGCCCATGATGATTTAACCTCCATCAATTGATGATCCATGCTTCCATTCCGCCGGCGCTACTCGCCACACCTCGTGGCAAACACTGAAACACGCAACTCGCGTCTCGGCAGCCCGCCGCTCACCCCAAATCGAACAACATTACTTCCGCCGCTTCGACAGCGGTCAGACTTAGCTCCGCCAACTCGCTCGCCGCGGCCCCGTCACCCGCGGTCAGCACTTGCTCGTTCAGCTGAACCGAGCCACGCAACACTTGCAGCCAGGCATGGCGCCCGCCAGCGAGCGCATGCGATACGTGCCTTCCGGCCTCGAGTTGGCTCAAAAACACGTCGGCGTCCTGATGGATGGTCAGCGAACCCTGGCGGCCATCGCGCGAAGCAACCAGCCGCAGCCGATCCTGCTTCTCAGTCGGCGAAAACGATCGCTCCTCGTAGCTCGGTTGAAGCCCGCGCTCATTCGGAAACAACCAAATCTGATAAAAGTGAACGGGCTCGCTGGCCGAGGGATTGAACTCGCTGTGTTGCACGCCCGTTCCGGCCGTAATCCGCTGGAAATCGCCGGCGTGCAACACCGATCCGTTGCCCATGCTGTCGCGATGCTCGAGTGCTCCGTCGAGCACATACGAGATGATCTCCATGTCGCGGTGTGGGTGCGCGCCAAATCCTTGCCCCGGCGCCACGCGATCCTCATTCATCACGCGCAGCGATCGAAAGCCCATCTGAGCCGGGTCGTGATAGTCGGCAAACGAAAAGGTGTGATACGTGTTCAACCAGCCATGATTCGCGTGGCCTCGCTCGTGGCTCCTGCGGACGGCAATCATCGCCAACTCCTTTTTCCTGAATTCCCCAAAATTACACGTTGCAACAGATATCTGTCGAAAAAAATCTAATCCCCAGTCCCCTAGCCGCCAGTGCGATGCCGCGAGCGAAACAGCAATTGATTGAGCATCTTCAACTCCTGCTTGCTGAAATGGCTGAACTGCTGCCGGTGAATATCCATCACGGGGCGATCCAACTTCCTCAGCACGGCCTTTCCCTTATCCGTCAGCGCGACCCACACCACGCGCCGATCCTCGCCGCACCGCTCGCGCTCGGCGAAGCCGGACTTCTCCAACCGGTCGATCAGCCGCGTGATATCCGTCTGTGGCGTCACCATCCGCTCGGCGATCT
>PLYM01000098.1 GCA_003153375.1 Planctomycetaceae bacterium | reverse complement strand
CGTTTGTCGACATGGCGGGAGGCCCCTCGGGGTTTTTGAAGAGAACCTTTAATGGAATAATCGGTTTCTAATGGAATAATCGGCTTCTGCTCTAATCGTTGGCCTTAACAAAAACGTGGATTTTGGAATTATGAGGTGAATTGATCGCATGCCTTTTAGTGCAACCTCTGACTGGCCAGTGACTTCGGCAACGAAAAAATATAATTACGACACAGCGGCGGATTGCTAGCTTCGGCGTGCGCGCACATTGAGCGATTCAACGTCCTCCGGCGGGACGTTTCGGCATCAGAATCAGCCGAGCAGGGAAGGCACGCCGCGAATGAAGGCTTCGCTGTTGCGTGCCCCGCGGTCGTTTCGAAGTGCAGGCCGCGAGATGCTCGAGCCGCGTGCCCAACAGAATCACAGGCCGCTGGTCAAAGAGTCAATTCTTGTCGTTGTCGTGCGGCCGTTGCCTATGTCCGTCTACAACCCACGACTTTCTTGACCTTCCACAGCCGGCGCGAGAGACTTACCACCTGTAAGTTTGCCGCTAGCTGCGATAGCCGTGGTGGCAAACGGTCTTCATTCGACGGCAACCACTCCAGTTTCCTTCCGAGGGCGGCATGAACGGCAGCTTCATTAAACGCACGCTTTGTGCAGCGACCATTCTTGTCGCGCACGCGGCCTTTGGGGCTGATGCCGAGCTGCTGACTCAGCTAGAGTCGAAGGACAGCGCCGTGAGCCTCGCCGCGGCTCAGAAGCTCGCAGCATCAAGATCGAAGCTTCCGAAGGCTGCCATCAGTCCAGTCATCTCATTTGTTCGAAAGTCGGCGTCCGAGACCGCGGATAGACGCGCCAACAAAGTCAAAGGCCCCGCGAAGGCCGTTCCCTTCGTGGGAGATGAAACAAACCTCATTCGAGTCAAAGCAGAACCGCGCGATTATCTGGACAAGGAAATCCAATTGTCTGGGTCGCTTTCGATCGGCAGTTATTTCGGATATGGATATCGCGGTTCCGAGGAGACTCATTACTCTCTTGCATTTCAGCCCGTAAATGAAACCGCAGAGTTTAAACGAGGGGAGAGCTGCATTATTTACGCAGATCGTCAAGTCGCCAGCACACTCGCAGAGGCGATCACCTATCGCCAAGAAAAGGATTTCGATGGAATGCTCGTCCGAGTGAAGGTGGTCCTTCTCTCCACACGGGCGAAGGATTTGTCCTCGACGTGGAACATGCTCGAGCTCCGCGATTGGCAGTTTCCATCTGAAGACGGCAAATCTTGGGGCCCATGGTCAGTCGAGCGAGCGGTCTTGGTGAAGCAGCTTGTGTCGAAGTTGCCGTCTGATTCCGGCCCCGCGATCGCAGACATCATTCTGGCCGGCGGGGACGCGAGCGGAACCGCTGTGCATGTTGTATTGCTCAATCATTTGATGACATTGCCGAGGGGAAGCCGCCAGGCAATTGCGAAGAAGGTCAAACAAACGGCGGCCAAGTCGATTGATGCCGAGACCGAAAGGCGAGCTGGTTACCTCGCTGATGCACTGGATCCGCGGGCTAGTGGCCGCGATAAGGAATGATCGCGAACGCCGACTGGCTTACCACTGATCCCTCAACGTGAGCCGTGACAATCCCAGGATTGAGCGGGAAACGAACCGTGAGGCATGGCCCCGTCCGTGCCCCATTTCAGGTCTGTCCTGCACCACCGCAAAAGCCGCACAGCACAGCACCTGGTCCGCCGGCCAGGCTTGATTCGGTCGGGCCGACTTCATTGCCCAGCAATCGATGATTTGGCAAGATGCCGTGAAGTCGAAGATCCGGCAGAGGGATCCATCAAATGTGGAAAACGCCAGAAGGCGAACGGACGCTTAAGGGCGGTGAGGCCGCGTTCGTGATTGAGGCTATTTCGTCTCTCTGGGACGAGCTGGAGGGCCAGTTCGCGTACGATGAAGATGACGATTGCACGCCGTGGAATATCCCGATTTTTGATCGATTGGGAGGCGGTCAAAAGATCGCACTGCTCGCGTCCGTCGGGCGAGCTCTTCTTCGTGAAGATGTTACGAGCCCGGAACTGAACGCAATCAACGAAGCGACGGTTGGTGTGATCTTTGATTATGCGAAGGCGCTGTTGCAATTCGAGCTAGATTCCGACGAGGGTGAGGAAGAAGATCGTCGCACTTGGCGTCGTCTTCTGCTCGGTGCTTCGGAATTGGGCACATGGCCAGCCGACGATCCGCCGCCAGCCGAATCTTGTGATGAGTTCTGGGAGTGGGAAAGTTTATTGGACGGACTCGCGGATAAAATCCTTTGGGATGACGATTGGCGGGCCGAAGAGGTGTTTGTCGACAGCCCGCCGCGGGTGGCAAACGCCATCAAGGAATCGATGGGCATAAACCCGAATTATTACACGGACATTGCCCCGGATCCGAATGATTCCGAGCTTCAGGATGCCCGGAAGACTCTCAATGAACTGACTGGCCGCAGTCGCAAGTTCTAGACCTTTGCCTAGACCAGCGGTTGATGACCGCCGAGCGACAGAAATACGAACAACCGCGGCGCGCAGGCCAAAGCCCTTCAGCGTGGGTGCAGGAACGGCTCTCTAAAGCGGCCAACCGCGAGTCCAAGCGGGACTAGCAGAGAGTGGGGGAATCGAACCCATCCGGCGCGCAGGCCGGCCCCCTGGTCGCTTATAAGGCGATTACGTCAACCGTGACGCGGGCCGCTCTCCTGGCTTATGTCGGAGAGCAAGCCAAAAAGAATGCGCGGGTGATTCGCATATCGGAGAAGATCGCGCCGCGACGAAGAGGTTCGCTATTTTCCAACGAAATTGTTGTAGTCTTCATGAGAACCAATCCAATACCAGACATTGGTATCGCCATCAACAACATAGATCGCGCGATATCGGAGGGTGACCGTTACAGCACGAGACTGCTGGCGGTGCCGGCCCTTATTGGTGTCAATTAGGGCATGATTCTTCAGACACGGCGCATTCGGATTCTTGCAGAATTCCTCGAATGCCGCGTCCGCGAGCTTGTGAATCACGGCGGGAATGCTGACGAGAAGTTTCTTGTACTCGGTCGTGCGGACGTTTTTTGATCCGGCAATAATTGGCAGCTATCCGACTACTTCCGCAGAACCATTGTGATGCTGATCAATCGCCTCGTCACGTAACGTCCACAAGTCCGTGAAGAACACGCTATCGGAGGACAGCAGCCCCTCGACCTCCCTCACAGCGCTTTCCAGCGCTCGAATGCGATCTTGGTCGAAACCGCGCTCAACATAGTCATTACGCAGCCGCGTATAAGTATGGAGCACCTTTTGCGAGGTCTCCAGCCACGACCGATATAGTTCAGTCACCTTTTGGTCAAAGGCCTCGTCGTGTTGGATTTGGTTGGCCGGATCGGCAACCAGCATTCGCCAATCTTCGTCGAGGCTATTGATGGCATCAAATAGATCGACACCCTGTAATGCCAAGTCAGCGAACTGAAAGCACAGTTGAGCCCGATTGGAATTCTCAACAACCGATTCGTGCTCACAACGGCGATAGAGTCCGTTCCGAGTCTTGACAGACTTGAAGCGCGCAGTATTGGCGTTAGCCATCGTAACACCTCCGATCACACGCACTTGGCGCAAAATAAAAGCCGCACCCAAACGTGCGGCTACTGAGGCCCAAGATGTGCTTCCAACCTGCAAATTCGACGAATGCGAATTCCATTGCCATCCTTGGCATCGGCAACGTGCCCGACCGCACGTTAATCCAACACAAGCCTAGCCCAATAACGTCACACCACTAGGCTGCACTAAAAAGATTCTACGGAGCGGTCCGAAGAGAAGCAAGATTAATTTGAAATTTTCCCTTAGCGCAATCAAGCAAAATCCGCGTAAAGTATGCATATTCTGCATTCACTGCAAGATATGCGTTGGCATTTATCGTTTGCGATAACGACTTAGCCCGTGCAGGTCCATTTTTTGACGCGACAGGTGAACCGCCCCTACTCCATGCGCAGCACCACGCCCACCGCAGTCCGCAACGCCCGGGCCGTCATCGTGGTCTGATAGCCCGCCTCAAGCATGGTGACGGCTTCTCGCTTCTAGCCGAACGGCCTGAACCAAACCGGATTCGCTCGCCGCTCTGGCCTTACAGGCTTCGCCAACCGCTCGGGCGCCCTCAATAACCATTCTTCACCCTGGCAGTCAAATAACTCAGCCGTGCCCACAAGCACGCCGCGCGGCAGCCCGTCAATGTCGTCGAGCCCGAACTCTTGAGCCCACTCGGCTTCATCTGCCCGCGGGTAGCGGCCAAGGCTGGCGTAGATGTAGATGCGGCCGCGAACACGCGTCGGCCGCGACCGGTACTCGACGGTCTTGACGCCGCGCATGATCAGCTCGGCAAACGGTTGACGAACCGACAGCGCCAGCCGTGGTCTCTCGATATGTCGCGTCATGCGTTTCACCTTACCGTTACCAGGCGACCAAAAATTGACGCCAGCGGCCGACGGGCCTACTGCAAACCCGCCGACCGCTGGCAATCAAGTCGTAACTCAACACGCCATTGCGGGTGGTCAACCTCGCAGCCACCCCACCCGCTGCCTCTAAATGGCCACCACTAAATCGTCATTGGCAGCGTGCCTGCCTTCAGGCCCGCAACCGCATGACCAATCATTTGATCAGCAGTGGTCGCGGTACCCTTGCTGAACGTCTGCGACAAATTAAGACCCTCGACGAAACCCTGCGCCGCCGTTCTGCTCATCGCTTGGCCCGCATTGAAACCCGCGACGAAACCTTGAGCTGCCTCGGGGCTGGTGGCGATGCGAACAAACTCATAGGCTTTCTCGAATTCGCAGTCGTCTGGCGACACCACTACGATTAGCGACAGGTCGACCGGCGGCTGCTCAGCAACCGGCGGCTGACCGGCTGCGCTGGCGTGGCGTTTCTTCTTCTGCGATTTTGTCATAACTAAATACCTCTCACGTTAGGCCGACGGGGGCGAGCCGAAACGTTCGGCCCCTGCCCCGCCGGCGACTTCTCGCGTTATCGCTCGCTGGGCAACATCAACGTCATGCACGGCACGACTCTGCCCGCCGCGTTGTACGTGCTGCCCCGCTCGACGGTTAACTTGATGGCCGACAATGGAAAATCGGTGAATTCGATTTCTTGCGAAATCGCGTACGGCTCGTTTGTGTCTGCTTTACAGGTCAGAACGGCCGACTTGTCGGCGTTGACCTTCAGCTGCCAGATTTGGTAGTCGCGCAGCATCTCGTCGCCGGTTAGACGCCGGTCTCGCTGATAGCTCGCGATGGCGTCAATCAGCCAGTAGGCTTGACCGGCTTCGGCAACGTGTTTGATGCCGTCGGTGTAGATCATGCCCGACAGTTGATGACGGTGAAAATTCTCGCTGCCGTGAAAGTTGGCGAGCGATTCGGCGGTGATCGCCGGGGCGGTTTGCCTGGCGGTTTCAACGCTCGTCGTTTTGGCTTGGTTGGTCATTGGTGTGCCCTTTCGTTTTGGGTGGCTTCGTTTCGATTGTTGCTCGCAGTCAGCCCCCGCTCAGCACAGGGGCGACGCGGGCAACTCACTTCACTCAATGACGCCAATGGCTCGCACTGCGATTGGCCGCACGCGGGCAACGAACCCGCTCTTTCGTGAATCTCGATTCAACTCGCTGGCGATGTATCTGGCCGAAAGACGATCGGTGATGTCTGACACGACTTGCCGCTTGCCGTCGATCGTGAGAATGACTGCGAACATCGGCTGCATGGTCTTGAAGCGGCGACGGCTGTTGGTTTTGGTGGCGGTAGCAGAAACCATGGTTGAAACCCTTCATGAGTTAGTGAAGCGAAGCCCGGCGGTGCCCCTCGTGGGTCGTGCCGACGGGGTGAAAGAAAAACGCGAGACGCCTAGCCGACGATCGACAAAGCCGGTTCGCGGCTATCGCTGTCGATCGCACACCGCTTGAACGACACCGAACCGCGAACCTTGCTGGTTTTGGCGGCCCTGAATTTCTTCAGAAAGGCGTCGGTTTCGGCGGCGATGCTGGGCGAGACTTCGGGCAACTCGCAGCCCTGCTCGGCGTAGAGGGCCGGCAGTCTCAGAATCGCGTTACGGTGCGATTCATTGAGTTGCGACAGAATGTAGCCAATCAGCTTGTCGAGCGGCGGGTTGGCACTGCTCGCACGCTGGCTATCGTGGCCGACAGAAAGCTGGCCGACGATATGCTGGTCAAATTCTTCGCCGTCGACCGTGCCAGAGACGGCCAGATCGATTGCGTGAGCGGTGCCGGGGGCGAGATCGTCGCGTACCGCCTCGCGATCGGCAGTCTTGAGCAGAGCATGCCACGCGACGGCAGAAACGACGCTTGACGGCGTGGTGGTGCGATTGGCGCGACGGGTGGGGTGAAGTAAAGTTGACATGTCGTGTACCTCTAACTAGGTGCATGGCCAGGGGTCGGGTGTTTGCAGCACGCCGGCCCCATTTTTTTGAGGGCAACCGTTTTGCCCTCGTCTGATCGTGATTTTACCATCTGACATTGCCATGTCAATAGGCAAAACCAGTAATTTTTGGTAGGCTCTGAAAATGACAATTACTGAATGGCTGCAACATCAGATTACAGAGTCTGGCTTATCGCTTACGGCGATCGCGACGGCAACTGGCGTAAGTCAGGCGATCTTGAGTCGCTTTCTTACCGATGACCCCAAGACTCGTCGCGACATTCGCCTAGCGACCGCCGACAAGCTCGCGGCCTTCTTCAAGCTCGACCTCACCTCTCTGCCAGGCAAGACGAAGTCTGCGACCGCCCGACGCTCAGCTGGCCAAAAGAAAAAGTCCGGCGGTCGATCGCCCAAGTCTAAGTCGCGATCCCGCTCCGGTGCTGCCCAGCGAGGCCGCGGCCCCCTCGTTCAGCGAGTTTCGTCCACGGAGATTGACGACGAGATGCAGCGCGTCCGGCTCGTGAAGACCGGGTTGGCGATCGCACCGGGTACGAGCCCCGAATAGCGATTTGTGCTGGACGACGAGTTACTGCGATTGACGAGCGGCTATACTGGGAAACACACCCCATCAAGGAGACTCAATGGTTTACATGAACGTCCGGGACCGCGAAAGCATTCAGGAAGCGGTCCGACGGTTCCGCAAGTTGGTCGAGCGAAGTGGCTTGAAACGAGAAATGAGGAAACGCGAATACTACGTGAAGCCAAGCGAAACGATTCGCCATGATCGTCAGCGGGCGATTCGTCGTGCGAAGACGGCAAAACTTGAGGGCGGCTAGCAAATAACGCCAGCGGGCCGGGATTGGCCGCACAGTTTGCCCCAGGGGTGAGTTCGCCATGAAATTCAGCACCATGACCGTGAGCGTCGAGGCCGCCGCGAAAGGCGTGATCAAGGTCGACGTCAGCTACGCGCCCGACGTCTCGCTTGAAACGCTGACCTTCGCCGACCACAGGCACAATATCGATCAACTCAATGGCCTTCGGGTGAGTGCGGCCGAGGTCGAGGCCTGGCTGACGTCGCGGGGCAAAACCTGGGAAGATTGGAACGCGCGCGAATACCTGGAGCACCAGATGGACGCAGCGTTGCCGGCCGATTGATGACTTGACCGTGAAAAACGGCCACCAGAATCGCCCAGGGTGAGCGCAAATGTCCGGCGGCGATATGCGGGGCGCTCAGCCCTTGCGTGCGTTAGCGTGGCAGCGGCGCGTTCAACTCGGCAACCATGATTTGACGCACCCGCAGAACGTCAGCTGCTTGCCGCATTTCGGACACCGCTCGGCGCCGCAGTGACGATGGTGCACGCCGCCCGGCCGGCGTGTTGGTCGTGTTCATCCCTTGATGGCTGTCTCTAATCCGGTCGGATTGACTGCTCTCATTCAAAAATGGCTAATTCGCAGACTTCCATCGATTGCACAGATACGGCGCGTGCTTTGCAGCTCTCCCTAATTCAGAACGGTTGCATTGGCGGCCTGCCCGACTTCAGCCCCGTTGTAGGGTGGGCCGTTTTTGCGATCGTCCAAGACACGGGTCGCGCTCTCTCGTTTGCAGCGCGGCCCGCATGAAGGTGGCTTGCCCCCATTGTTCCGAGGGCAGGCCATTTTTTTTTAGCTGCCCCTGCCCACTCCGCTGGCCTGCGGCCTCGAACATGCCGCCGCGCGCTTCGTCGCTTTCCGCAGCCTTGGGCCCAATGCCTGACTGGCGCCCCGCGTCGGTTCCCGCCGGTCATTGAATTGTCCACATGTCCGGACAATCGGAGCGGCAGCACCTCTTGCTAGGTTTTTCGCTACGACTTTCACGCTTTCACCCTCTCCCGGCCCGTCTCCGGAATCTGCTTGCTGTACAATGAAGGCACACTCCGAGGGAGTAAATGGCCCACATGAAACCGATCCCGCCCACTGTCAAACGAGTCTGTCCCGTCTGCGGAATGGCGTCATACTCCGCCTCAGGTGTTCATCCGCAATGTTCCGAAGCAAGGAACTCGCCAAAGCCTCCTAAGAAGGAGGTCCCGCGAAAAACGTCGCCCTGGCGACCGACTCCGCGCGTGACTTGACCCAATTCAAACTCCGCGTCGGCGCGTTTCCATCCGACGCCGCACGAGCGGCATTCCGGTGGCCATCAGGCCCCGCTCTGCTGGACGCGATGAATTGCCAGTCGGTTCAATGCCGCTCCCTGGTAGAATCATGGCAATGAAGCGGCTTGGCTATCTCCTGGTGGGACTGCTGCTGTTTGCCTTGGCGGCGCTGATCGCGCTGCCAATCGTCCAGCGGGCGATACATTAGCGCCGCCCGGTTGTTATCCGCGGGCGACGAGACCGAGCAACACTCGAACCCGCCGCTCAAAACCAATGAAGTACAAAATCCACGAAACCCGCACGGTAATGGGCCTATGAGCGAAGAAGATCCAAACAGACCGGTGGTGGTTGCTACGGTGCCGACAGAGGACATGGCGGCGATGATTTCCGACCGTCTCGCTTCGACGGGAATCAAAACGCAAATTGTTGGCACAGGCATGAGAACCGAATTGCCGGGACAGCCAAGCGGCTTTCAAGTGATCGTCCAAGCGGTCGACCTCGAGCGGGCCAGTGATCTTATAGATGATCTGGATCATCCGCACGCCTCCGCCCCCGAATAGACCGCAGGGGACGCGTGCGCGGCTCCATGCACCGCTCCCTGCTAGAATACTTGCATGAGCGAATCCGTCCCGGACGCTGATGCACCAGAACCAAATCGCTCGCAAGCTTTTCAGGACGTGCAGCGTGAGCTGGAGGCGGCGATGCGAGATTTAGAGCGAACCTTAGAAGGGCTGCGTCGCCAGCAACCACCACGCGATCCACTCCCATGACCGCCCCTAAACGCCGCTAAGAATCGAGGCCAGGAGTGTCATCAATGGACCACGTTAAGACCGTACAGTTCTATCGAACAGGGAAGAAATTTGATATTTGCATCCGTGAAGAGAACGGAGAATTCGGTGCCGTTTGGACCTGTCTGTCGTGCTCAATGCAGGGCACGCCGCTGCCATTCTGCGGGACGCCGGAAGATGCACTGAACGACGCGCAATCCGATGCGGTACGCCATCAGTGCCCAGAGGAATCCTGATTTTAAACCGGCGCCATATCCGACATCCCGGCCCGGCCACCGGCCAACTCTCTATTGCCCATCCGTCGGCGCCCGTCGCTCCCGCCCGCCCGTCTGCCCCTTGCGGCTCGCATAATGGATGGCCATCGTCAGGTGTTGAATGGCGTTGCGGGCCTCGAACGTCAATTCCCGCAGTCGATCGTCGGGAGGGAATCCAGTCTCCACCATTCGCTGGTGAAGTCGGTTCAAATACACCAACATCGGCCCGAGCTTGGCATTGATCTTGTCGGCCTGGTCGTAGGTGAGTTCTCGGCTGGCCATCCCGGTAGTGTACAGGTGACTACGCGACCCGGAAAGTGGTCCCGCGGGGTCGTCGTGAGCAGGGAATTGCCCAGCCGACCAGCATTGGTGAATCCTTGACCGCTTCGAACGCGGCGTGCATCATGGGGATTCGTTCGGACTAAAAAACGATTGTGGAGCGACTAATGATGATGAGGAATGTATTGGCGGTGTTGCTTTTCTGCGCGATTGCCGGCGAGGTGAACGCTGATCCGGTCGTGGAATTGGGAACGTATTTAGTTGGCTCCGGTATCGCAAATACCGCGATTCCGATTTATGGGTATGACGACCCAGCAACAACCATTCCTGCTAATGTCGCTCCGACTGATCCTGGCGTGTTTGGCCTCAACTTGCATGTCATGATTGGCAACGGGGATGGCAGTGCCGGTCCTGTGTTCGTTTTGGGCGCGGCGGGTCAAGGTGTCGCGTCTCCTGCCGGCGCAAATTCTGGTTATGTCGGGCCTGCTTCCGATCCCAGCACTGGCGGCGACACGGTTACCGGCACTGTCTTTGGTAATCTTCCGCACTTCGGCCCGGCCGACGCGGGGCTAAGTACCTCGCAGGAGCTTTTCATTACCATCGCTCTGTTCCGTCCCTCAGGCTTTGCACTTTTGTCTGAGGACCCGAACAACCCATCCTTGCTGGCTACGGTCTATGTCAATGCTGTTGGCGTTGATGCGGGAACCTCGTGGGCTCTCAAGATCGGGGGCGACAACGTCAATCCTGATGTCATCGGTGCCGACGGTTCCGGTCCGAATTATGGGCCGCTCGACTTCGACGATGGCGGACATTTCAATACCACGTTGAGCGACGGGATTATCGAAGTCACCCCCAGTAACAGTTTTTTTACCCCCGAACCAAGCTCGATCGTCCTGGCTTGTCTCGCGGCGGCCGGGCTTGCTGTGACGAGGCTCCGTCGCCAACGCTGAACCGACCGTCACGCGCGAGGTAGCTCCGCGGAGCCCGCTCTGCTGGGCTGTCGTGACAAGTTATCTCCTTGGACGATAAGTTGTCAGTCGGCTGCGAGCCCCGAGCGATACCGTAGGGGGCAACAACATACCCCCACAGGTCCTTCTTGACTGCGGGCATACTGGTCGCCATTCTGGAACGATCTGATTCTGAATCCAGGCGGAGGTAACGCTAATGCGAGCACATATATCCGTCTCTCTTTTCATGGCGGTGGCCGCCTTGAATTCACCTTGTCCCCGCGCCATGGCGCAGGTGATTCCTCCGGACTTGCCTCCTGGCACGCAATATCAATTGATCTTCGTTACCATGCAATTGACGGCCGCTACGAGCATGCACATCGCGGACTATAACGCATTTGTTACGGAGCAGGCTGGCCTCAACCCATCGCTGCCACAAGGCATAACCTGGAACGCCATCGGTACGGCGAGCGATGCGATCGCCAAGGTCAACGCTCCATGGCTCGGATTGCCGGTCTACAATACGCGCGGTCAACTAGTTGCGTCCGCTAGTTCGGGCGGCTTATACGTGCATACGCACTTAAACCCCGTCGAGTACGATCAGTTCGGCAACACCGGCCCGATCTGGAGTGGGGGAGAATTTGCTTGGACAGGGTCATTTGATGGCGGCGGCCCGATACCAAACAACGTCAATATCTTGGGTGGCCAGGAACCGTGGATTGGAAACGCGGCGAGCCCGGGCTATCCGAATGGCAACCTTTGGCTCTCAGCGACCTATAGTGACTATAACGAGCCACCAACTCTTCAACTGCCGATGTATGCCCTTAGCACCGCCATCACGGCCCCCGAACCCAGCGGCATGATGTTGGCCGCGTTCGGCCTCGCCGGCTTGATCGCGTGGAGGCTGCGATGGCGCCAACGTTAAAGCGAAGTCGGTGGACCGCAACTGATAAAAGTCGCCACCGGCAAGACGGGGTTCCCTCCGCTTCGCCTTCAGTTGCTCGAAGCGACCTAACTCAGCCGTGCCACATCAGGCTTCGGCCAATTCGCGATCTTGATCCCCTTCCCCTTGTCGATCACGGAATCAAGCAAGTCCTTTTGATCAATGGCTGCCTGCTCGGCTTCAGTCTTGTTCAGACTGGCCTGCAACTGCTGAGCGAATGCAACCACGCCAGTTTGGTCGCGCATGCCGCCACCGTGCTTCCTAACTGAACCGGGGTCAGCGTCTTTGTCTTCCTTGCCGCCCTTCAGAACTAAGTCTTCTTGTTTCTCGCCGGCTTTCCGGCGGCGATTGGCTTCGTCTTTGCCGGATTGCATGTAGAAGCTGTTCACGAGGACTCCGAAGGCCTTGCGTGATCGATTGTCGCGGTCGGATTTATCCCAATCGAAGTTTGCGCCGCCCGCTACCTCGCCGCCAGTGCCACCAAACGGCTTGCCCAATGCGCGGCCGGTTTCTCGTTCATCAGCGACGTCCGCGGCGCCAAGGCTGTCGCGAAGTTCCCTTTTCTTGGCGGCGATCGCAGCTTCAATTTTCTTTTCAGCCAGTTCTAGTTCTTCGACCTTCGCACGCGCCAGCCCGTTCGCAGTCGCTGCCTGCTCAGTCTTTGTTTGACCCATGAAGGTACGGTCCAAGGTATCGCGCAGGGGATTTGCTTTTTTTGCGGTTGCATCATATTCGTGCGCAGCACGCACCCAGGTGTTGATAGCCTTGGTTTTTTCAGTAGCCAGTCGATCGCGCTCTTGCTCTAAGCTCTTGAGATTGTCTTCACTGGCTGGTGCATCGATCATTGCATCATTCTTTGTATTGCGGTCGGCGTTTTCTTTTTCGCCTTTCATTGTGCTGCGAAACCGCGTCACCGCATTGCCGGCCTCATTGGCCTTCCCGGTAATCCGATCAAACGTCAAGCAGACCTCTTCGCCCATACTAACGCCATCGACTTTCGCGGCAACAAACGCCAAGGCCAATACACCGAGCCCAGCCTGAAGCAATCCAATTGGGCTCATCGTAGCCGTCAGTGCGGCAGTCACTCCCATGATCGCCGGGCGCAACTGAACCATCACGGCCAAACCAGCGGCTAGTCCCCCAAACTCCTTCACGATCCAAACCAAATTCTTGGCAATCCACGCCAGCGCGTCACCCAAATCCTTGGCGTCCTTCGAATGGGCCAGCCAGTTCGTCAACTCAACCAACTTCTGACCCGCGATAACGACAATCGCCTGCGCCGAGTCTCGCAAATCCATCGCGAATCGCCGGGCGCCATCGCTGCCGAAAATCTCCATCAGGTGGCCGAAGCTGATGCTCGCGATGCGGCCGACCTCAACGGCAATCGTCCGCATCCAGCCAGCCAACTCGCGAGCATTGTCGCTGCGCAACCAATCGAATGCCTGGGTGATCTTTTCGCCGGCATACTTCTTCACGGTACGGAAGACTTCAACCAGTACACCACCAAGCTTCTTGGCTTCGGTCGACAAATCCCTGAAGTTCGCGCTATCGAGAAACTTCATCACGTGGCCGATGCCGATTTTCCCGATTCGAATCAACTCATCGCCAAACTCGCGAGCACGCTGCACAATCCCGGCGAACGTATCCCCACTCAAAAAGTCAATCACGTTGGTCAAGACAACGCTGCCAATCTTCCACATATTCGTGGCGATCGCGGCCACCTGCTTGGCGACCCACGCGGTTCGACTGCTGGTCAGAATGGCCCAGAGCCCTTTGACCGCGACGCCGGCAATCCGATAGGTTTCCTTGGCAATGTCTTTGATCTGTTCGCCGAACTTCCTGGCATCGGGTGACTTCAGCCAATCCCATGCTTGCGTGACTTTTGCGTCGGCGAATTTCGCGACTTCATTCACGACTTCCGTGATTTGCTGCTTGAAGTTCTTGGCCTCGCTCGAGCCCTCATACCAGTCGATCAGCTTCGACAATCGTACTTCCGACAGCTTGAAAAACTCCTTACCGACGTCCTTCAAAAAGAACTGGGTATCGTCGAGCAAGTTACTCATCAAGCCTTTCCAGGTTCGATTCTGTTTCTCCATCATGCCGCCGAACTTCTCGCCCATGCCGGCCAATAACATCGGAATGGCCTGTGCGGCTTGAATATTCTTGGCCGTGACGTCGGCCCGCACTTGGGCCATCGACTTGCCCATTTTCTTGGCGAGGATTTCCCACGCGGGAACGGCCGCCTCAGTAAGCATGCGCAAATGACGCGCGTTGACTACGCCGGCGGTGTGCATTTGACCGAACGCGTAGCTAATTCGCTGTACGCCGTCTTCCATGCCGCGCGGTGAGGCGGCAGCGGCGTCGCCGATTTTCTGCATCATCGGAATCAGTTCTTTGACGTGAAAGCCGAACACGCGCAACTGGATAATTCCCTGGGTCAGATCCTGGAATCGAAATGGGGTTTTGGCCGCCATTCCTTGTATCTGATTGATCATGTCGGCCGCTGTCTTCTCGGACTTAAAAAGAACGGCGAGACCGACGGCCGCCTGTTCGAATTGGGCGTTAACGTTGATCATCTCGCCGACGATGGTCTTCGCCAGGCCGGCAGCACTATTGATGCCGGCTTGAATGCCGGCGGCTGCGAGTGCGCCGGATGTGACGCCGGCCATGGTGGCCGCGGCCTCACGGACAAGAGAGATCGCTTGTCCGAGACCCGAGCGGAGGGGCGAGAGGTTGGCCCTGAAATCGATGTAGGCGCGGGCGACCATCGAGCCGCCTGCGATAGCTGATGCCATGGCTGGATTCCCACTTTGAGGATGGTGAACCCAGCAGCGCACAAATTGAACTTGCCCAACGACCAGAGACGTAGATCAAACGCGAGACCGCGAATTATGGCAATCGGGTTAATCACGCCCGATCGCCTTCGCTCATTAGTTGTTGTCGGCCTCGAAACGGTCCAGATTGGCGTCATATTCCAGCTTGCTCGAGCGACTTCTCGGCAGCTGCCACCCGGCGATTCTGGCTGATGCTCGGCCGGGCTACCACCGCCGCTGGCTCCCTGCCGGCGAGGCGTTCGAAGAAGCGGTGAATGGCCTCTATGGTTGTGGTGCGTGTGCCCCCCACCTGAATGACTTCAAGCCGGATTCCCTTGACTCCGCGCCCGACCCACCTGTGCACCGTACTGAGATTGAGCGGGCGCCCACCGCGACGCTCCGGGAACTTGTCGCTGACGTATCGCGCCGCCTGTCCAAGGCTGAGCACTCGCTCATTGTCGAGGTCGATCGCATTCGCAGCTGATTTGGATATCATTTCTGGAAGTCCTCCTCGGGAGTGATTCTCTGATGTAGCTTCTCGGGAAGTCCGTCAAAAAAATCACAGCGAAAATTCGCAATGAGAGGACAATGCGTGCAATTAATCGCCGCAACCTCATCGCATCGATCGGCTTAGGAAATTCGCGAAAATCTTTAGTGCAAATGTCGTCGTGCATGAAGTTGCCGAGGCAAAACCGTTCGGCACTTGCCGGAAGAGTTGAACCGGGCTGGTATCCGGCTCGCACGACGGCGGCCATTCGACGTTCGACTGAGCTGCGCCGACTCGCGACTGAGAGATCGATGTCACGAGGCTGATCGCGCATGGCGCCTTGAATGCGATACGAAGGCACTGACAGCATCTCGGGCGATTCAATCGCGCGCAGCAAAACGGTAACTACCGATTTGCAGATCTCGATACCGCGGGAAGCGGCCAAAACAGGCGACGACGTGCAATCGCTTGCAAATCGATCGTGAGGGGCTAGAATGCAAAAACCACCACGAAAAGGGTAGTTTTTCGGCTAGGCTTGGGTTGCCTGTCACGCTAGAGGCCGAGGGTTCGAGTCCCTTCACCCTCGCTCATTCTAAGTCCCGCCGAAATCTCACGTTAGATTACCTGCCGGCGTTGAAGAAGTGCGGCCTGTTTTGGCTCAACACTCAATAAACACTCACTAGCCAACCGTGCCGGTCGCCTTCAGGTTGGGCACGTACAGGTTCTGCACGGCCGGGCTCAGTTGCCGAGCCATGTTGATGCACTTCTGCGTCGTCTGGTAGCTCTTGTGTTGCATGAGGGCTTGCAAGGCGTCGGCCGTCAACGTGGCCGCGTTCATGGTGGCAAAGGCCCGCCGCAGATCATGGAAGCCGTACCACCGCTTGGTCCCTTCAGGCCGCACGTCGGCCGCTTTCTGGATCGTGTGGAACTCGGTGAACAGCCCACGCCGATCGTGATCCCAAGGGAACACCAGCGGCGAAAAGCTGGCGAGCTTCCGCAAATGTTCGATCGCCAGCGGGTGTAGCGGCACCAGCACGTCCCGCTTGCCCTTGTTGTCGGCCGCTCGGCTCAGTGCAAACCCGGTTTCCAGGTTCACGTCCTCACGTCGCAACGCCAACAGTGAGCCGTCGGGTGAAAGAAAGAACGCGAGACGACTAGGCGATTCTTCATCAACCTCTAACGCCGTGGATCGCTTTCCTTTTGGTAAATTGACGCTCGGAGACGGTGTCCCGCGGGAACTTTCCGCGAGGCTCGCGCGGAACACTGATTAGGGCCTGCCTCGTGCCGGTGGAAGGCTCTTTTCTTTCGGTGGCGTTGCATTATCATGATCCCGAGCGCGCTCGCCCGCATCGAGCGTTCGCTCAAAGAGACCTGTTCTTCCACCCGGGGGGCAGGTCTTTTTTTATCGCCGACCTGCTGCTAGCGTCTCGAAAACACCCCTACCTGCCACGGCGACTCGTCGCTATAGTCGCCGCCGAAACGGTGGTCCGTATGGATCCCGAAGGGCCTGCTCTCAGCCCCCCTGGAGCAGGCCCTTTTTTATCCCACCCCCTTATCCTCGCTCCGAGGCCCCAATGCATGTTGAAAACTCCAGAGACGTATCGAGACCTCCAGATTGTCACGACACAACTTGGGTTTTCGAACGGCAACAACGTGCCGCAGCGAATCACTCGCGTGCAATCCAAGGTGCAGGGGCGTTTGCTTCAAGCCCATTCGTGGGGTGCCTTGAAATTCCAGATTGACGAACTATTGGACCGCTCGACCTCGTCAGTTCGATAGCCCCGCCCGTCCGGCCTGCGGGACGCAGGCGATTGTTAATAAAGCGTAATGTTTAGGGTTCGTTGCTTCGCTGTGCTACGCTGACGCCAGGAAGCGGCGCTCCCGTGCGGCTTGCGAGGCTCCGCGGGATTTTCCATCGGGGCCTGTCTCACCGGACTAGGGGGGCAGGCCCTTTTTCTTTGCCAAAGTGGTCAGCCATTTCTCCCATTGGGCGAGTTCAGTTCCCTTTAATCCTTCGTTGCCGCCGAGTTCTCGACAAATCAGCCGTTCGATAAATGGCGCACACTTTGCACTTAAGTGATTCGATCGTCGCATGGTGTAGGCTTGCCCATCTTCAGCAGCGGGCAGGCCTACTGTTAAAGGAAACATTTGTGACCTTCTTTCGGCCACGAGATCCTTCCTGTTCTGGGGGGTCTGCCTTGTCCGGCAGGCCCCCTTTTCTGCTGCGCCGCGTCATTACACTGGCCTGGCGCCGGTCGACGAGCAATGAGTCCCCCAGTGAAAATCCAAAATCTAATCGATGCCGTCTTGCTGGCGTGCTTCCTGTTTGCCGTCGTGATCGCGGCATCCACGGGAGTTCATTTTTAAGGTCACCTAATGTTTTCCGTCGGCTCAATGAATTTGCTCATTCTCGTATTCGTTCTCGGAAACGCCCTCTCTGTCGCCGCCGCGCTGGCGTTCTGCCGCTGGCCGGGATTGTGGAATTTCGATCGGACCTGGGAAAAGTAGAAAAGCCCCCGCCCGCCACGCGACGGGCGTCGATCAATCTCTCGTTTTCCCCGCTTCGCTGGTACAATGCCGGCGCCTACGGAAGCCAATCAGGCGAGAGTATCCGGCCATGCCAGATAGAGATGAGAAGACCCTCCAAGACGTAGAGCGTGTGAATCGACTGAAGGCCCTGATTGCTGGCGGCCAACTGGGCGTCGACCAAGTGGCGATGGCGCTAAAGCTGCTTGAAAGGAACTCGTTAATTGGTTCGCCAACTCCAACGAGCGATAACTCGGGGGCGACGGGGCGCAACTTAGACAGGGTTCGATATCGCTGTTTTAGGCCATTCGATCGTGAAAGGGCCGACGCAATTCTTTCAGCGCACGGCCAATCTATCTGACAAATCGAGTTGCCAGCCCCAGCACGGCCGCCCTCGTGCCCTAGAATGGGCCTGTGAGAGAAGGCCCTTGAGCTAAGACGCCATCAGAGACGGCGACCAATGTTTGGGCTCGACGTGATCGACCTCCTGGCTGCCGCGATTCTCGTTGTGATATTCGCGGTGGTGCTGATGCGATTCTATCGCGATGGCACCCACTGACGATCGACGGAGGCCAGAGACCCATGAAGTACAAAATCCACGAAACCCGCACGGTAATGGGCCTATGAGCGAAGAAGATCCAAACAGATATGAACGGTGCTCGAATAGTGC
>PLYM01000201.1 GCA_003153375.1 Planctomycetaceae bacterium | reverse complement strand
CAAACGTTGGGGAAGTTGGGCTAGTTATCTGGAGGCGTAGTAGGTGCCCATCACCTTGAATGCTTCGTTCGAGAGTCATACCCTCGGCAAAGGCGTGCTGTGCCGCGGCTGCGCCATCCTTGCCGCATTAGCGATCATGGACGCGCTGATGCCCCGGTCCATGGGTGCCATGCCGTCTGCGCGACCCAACATCGTCATCATTTTCTGTGATGATTTGGGCTATGGCGACCTGGGGGCCTATGGAGCTAAAGGGTATGGCACGCCGAACCTTGACCACATGGCGGCCGAGGGGGTTCGTTTCACTCGTTTCTATGTTGCACAGGCTGTGTGTTCGGCCCCTCGCGCAGCCTTGCTGACGGGTTGCTATCCGAATCGCATCGGCATCAAGGGCGCCCTGGGCCCCCGATCCAAGATTGGCATTCATGCGAGCGAGGTGACGCTTGCCGAACTGGTTAAACAACGCGATTACGCCACGGCGATCTTCGGGAAATGGCACCTGGGTGATGCGCCGCAATTCCTGCCCACCCGACACGGCTTCGACGAGTACTTTGGCCTTCCGTATTCGAACGACATGTGGCCGCTGCACCCAGGGTATTTTCATCTGCCACCAGACCAGCGAAAGCGGCAGGGATATCCCGATCTGCCGTTGATCGAAGGCGAGAAGGTTGCGATCAGTCCCGTGACGTCAGTTGAACAAAACATGCTCACAACCTGGTATACCGACCGGGCAGTACAGTTCATCGAGCGAAATCGAAATCACCCGTTCTTTCTCTATGTGGCCCACAGCATGACGCACGTGCCATTGCACGTGAGCGACAAGTTCCGCGGAAAGTCCCAGCGTGGCTTGTTTGGTGACGTGGTCGAGGAGATCGACTGGTCGGTGGGAGAGATCCTCAACGCGCTCAAAGCGAACGGCATCGATGATCGCACGCTGGTTATTTTCACTTCCGACAATGGACCGTGGTTAAACTATGGCGACCACGCCGGCTCGGCCGGCCCGCTGCGCGAAGGGAAAGGCACGAGCTGGGAAGGAGGTATTCGCGAGCCATTCATCGCCCGTTGGCCCGGCCTAATCCCGGCGGGCAAGACCGTCACGGAACCTGCGATGACCATCGATTTGTTTCCGACAATCGCACGGCTGGTTGACGCCAAGCTGCCCCAGCACAAGATCGACGGCATGGACATCTGGCCATTGCTGATCGGCGCCGATAACGCGAAGAACCCACACGATGCGTATTTCATCTACTATGCCGACAACGAGCTCCAAGCCGTAATCGACGGTCCCTGGAAGCTCTATCTGCCTCACATCTACCGCACGCTCAACGGCCGTCGCGGAGGTCACGATGGCCAGCCGGTGCCCTATGACGAACGCAGGTTGAGCCAGCTCGAGCTGTACAACGTCGATACTGACGTTGGCGAAACCATGGACATCGCCGCGGCGCACCCGGATAAAGTCAGGCGCCTGTTGGAATTAGCCGAGCAAGCCCGCGATGATCTCGGCGACTCGTTAGTGGGGCGCAAGGGTAAAGGAACGCGCGAACCAGGCCGGCTCGCTGATTCTCAGTAATCGGTTTCCACGGCGATCTGCGTTGACTCCAGGACGGGTCGGCGTCACGATGCGGGCTCAGCCCGCAATTGTCCCGGAACAGGAAGGGCGACCCGCCAATCTTGACGAAGGCCAGCTGACGCCATTCCTCAACGCTCAGATCCAGGCCATCGTACTGAGAGCCGTCCTTCTTTGGCACCGCGACGATGATGGACTGGCCCCCAAACGTCGTGATCGCGGTTTCGAAGGCCCGGACCAGCACGCCGCGAAACTCGGGTTTGACGTCGAAGTCCCACAGGATCAGCACGTCATCCCAGCCACCATGGATGTCGAGGTCCTCGCGCGGCATGCCTTGAGGGTCGAAGATCGCGTTGTATATCGCGGCCGGCGGGTCGGAATGCGAATCGAAGACGTCGAAGAGGCTGTACTGGCGATTGACGGCCTCCCCGGTTTGAACCTTCAGCAACCTGATGGTGCCGACGTCAGGAATCGTGCCCAGGATCTCTTGGACGCAGTCCCCTCCTCTTCCCAGGGCGTGGGTCTTACGGAAAGGGAGAAGTCGATATTGGTGAAGTCCATTGCGGCAGGCTACTCAATACCAGGACTGGTGGTCAACAGACGGCCCGATTCCCTGCCCTTGCTTGATTGAGATCGGGGTTTCGATTTGGCCGATCGCGTCCCTCACCTCGGCCGCTTTAAGATGCGATTGTTCGTCGTTGACTTCGATAGTCACTCGGTTCAACGAACGATCGAGCCCTGGACAGATTTTGGACTCGCATTTGGTCGCCGTAACCGCGCCGCCACGGGCGATTCGACTGTCGCAATGGTCGTCACGCACTGAGGCACGGACTTTTGAGGCGCAATTGCTGAAGTCCCCAAAGCGGATCCGGAAGCCACGTTCATCCGAGCGCCAACCGACGACGGCTGTACGGGAACGATCGCCGGGGAAACTGATCCGACGAGCGCGGCGGGACTCAGGACTGTTTTGCCTCCACTGTGCGTGATGAGGCTGGCAGTTGGAGCTGCCGATGTCACGGAACGTTACCCTTTGCTCTGCGATTAGCAGTACAAGCCATCGACGCCAGCGACCAAATGCCGAAACACGTGACAACCGGCAGCCGAGTTCAGTATGAGACCAGTTCGGCAATGGGGTCGATTTTGGAGGCGTCCAATGCCAGCATTGTGATATGGTTGAACCAGCCAAGCAAGTTAGTGGATTCTGAGCGTCATGGTTGAAAGGCCAGGAGAAACCCGAATGGTGGACGCGTTAGGCCTCAGCCTATCGCACGGGCCAACTCTCTCAGCCGCGGCCCACGAACGGCACCTTGGTGGCCATCATGTTCACGAATTGCACGTTGGTTTCCCAAGGCAGGTTTGTCATGTCCGCCTCACGGCGCAGCGTGCGGCTAACCACATCGGCGCAGGCTTCTTCAGCGGCTCCTTCCGATTGAACGCCAGGAGCGCCGATGCCGACGTGTTGCGGGCATCTCGGGCAAAGCCGCACTGGAATTGGGCCATGGCAAAAGCCACCTGGCGTCCTGCGCGATTGAATATTGTCGGTATCGCTTCTTGCAACAGCGGAATTGCTTGCACCGCTCGTCCTTGGCGATACTCCGTTGGCGATGGAATCTACATGCTCGGCGGACATCTGCTGCGTCCTGCTGACCAAGGCCTCGTGCGTTACGTCGGCAGCACTCACCACGGTCTGGATGGCTTCCTAGCACGTCACGAACTGACCAGCTACGTGCACGTATTCCCAGGGAGTTCATGCAACAATCACCGCCCAGTAAGCCAATCGACTACATTACCGATTACCGCCATTACCGCCTGGCTCACCTACCATAGTCGATTCTGACCGGCGAAATCCTTGTTTGACTGGCGGCCTCCGTTAGCTGTGGCCTAAAACCAATAGCGGAGCTCCCCACTGAGGAGTTTCGCCCGCGGGTTTTGTGGCCCGCCGTTCACAGTTTTGTGGATACCTGATACCATGACGGTTGGCACGTAGCCTCTGGACGTGGGACAATACCGCCTGCCACACGGGCGACTTTGCGTCGAGCCACATCAAGGCAATCGGCACGGAGAACCGAAACGCATGCCGTCGCGAGAAGCTCTCTTGCGGCACCGTCGATTCGACATAAGGCAGTGGACTAGGCGCGCCAAACACAAGCAGAGGAGAAGACCCATGCAACGTTCACAGAAGGCGATCCGTCGAGTGAGCTTGGGACGAATTCTGGCGTGTGGACTCTTGGTCTTGGGGTGCTCCGAGTCGTCGGCGCCGGGCAACGATGGCGTCCCGGCCGGCATCGAGAAGATCGAGAAAACACACAAGCAGATCACGTCGATCGACCTGAGCGCCGTCGGAAGCGGCGCACGGCTGCAGGACTTTTGTGTTGCTCGCGACGGTTCGGTGATCGCGCTGGTAGCCGGCGCTCCGCCGATCGGCGACTCTGGGCCCGACGATACAAAGGCTGCCAGCAAGGCGAGCGGATCGCAAGTTTGCATCCTCGATGCGGCTGGCAAGCTCACACGGAAGTGGGAAGTCAGCTTCGTCGCCCAGGCGATCGCCGCGGGCTCGGATGGGTCGGTGTATGTGGGCGGCAACGCGCGGCTGGCGCGGTTTGATGCCCAAGGCAAGCTACTGGCCGAGGCCGATGCTCCGCAAACGGCCATCTTGGCAAACAAAGAAGAGTTGCACGAACAAGCTCAAGAGCAGCTCGAATCGGAAAAGGCAGCCGCCGCAGAGCAGATCACGAACATTGAAAACATGCTCAAGGACGAGAAGCAGCTGGCAGAACAACAGAAGCAGATCGAGAAACAACTCGAAGCGCAACTGGAAGAAGAAGCCAAGGCGGACGCCACGGCAAAGTCCCCGGGCAAACCCGCCGCGCGGCCGCGGATTCAGTACGATTTGAAGAAGATCTACACCCAACAGTTGAAATATTACGAAACGCAAAGGACTCAAACCGTCGACGATGTCATCGCTTCGATCAGCTCGCGGCTGAAGCAGATCAATGCGATTACCACCAGCGGCAAGGACGTTTTCCTTGCTTGTCCGATGTCGAAGGGCTATGGCTACACCGTATGGCGAACCGATCAGGCTTTTGCAAACCCCAAACAAATCATCAAGGGCTTGAGTGGCTGCTGCGGACAGATGGACATTCAGGCTGCGGGCGATGAAGTCTTCGTTGCTGAAAATTCGCGACATCGCGTGGTCCGCTACAGTCGGGACGGTGCGGAAGTCGGCGCGTTCGGCAAGACCGACCGCGAAGGGCTGGGCGAAGGTTTTGGCGGCTGTTGCAATCCGATGAACCTGTGCTTCACCGCCGACGGCGGACTGCTTGCTGCTGAGTCCAACGGAGTCGTCAAGCGCTTTACATTGGATGGAAAATACCAAGGAATGGTGGGCGTCGCCGCGGTTCCCGCCGGTTGTAAAAACTCGGCCATCGGTATCTCATCCGATGGCGACCGCGTCTACTACATCGACATCCAGCAATCAAAAATCCTGGTGTTGGCACGCAGCGGCGGCTCGGGCAGTGAGAAATAATGGTGACGAATAGAGCTTGACGTTGTCGGTGCGATTGCCGCGCCGTTGTCCCAACTCCTGGAACCCTTCGTGAGAGGTTCACATGGCTGGCTTCCTTTCCATCACGGTACGAGGGTTCGCCCTGGCGGGACTGATCGCTCTTAGTAGCGGCTGGTCCGGCGACGATTCGCTGGCACTTGCCAAGGAAGTATCCGCAGCAGGTACCCAGGGTCCGTTGGTCGTCGTTGTAATGGATCCGTTGGCCTTGCCGCTGAGCTGTCCGTGTGTCAAGGGATACGCGCAGCGCGATTACCACAAACTGGCCGATCGATTACAGTCGCGCCTGAAGCAACCGGTGAAGCTGGTTTTCAACGAGTCGCTTT
>PLYM01000242.1 GCA_003153375.1 Planctomycetaceae bacterium | reverse complement strand
CGATCGCATTTGCGCTTCCGTCACGTGTCGTCGTCACCCAACTGACAACTGCGTCGCCGGCGGCGTTCATCGCGACGCCCGGCCAAAAAATGCTCCGAGGCGGAGTAAATACATTCGTGTTGACCTGAAACGGCGCCCCAATGTACTGCCCATCAGCGCCAACCGCTTGTGCCATTATTGTGCTTACGCCTCCGGATCGCGTCTCCGGCCATACGATCAAGGCTTCGCCCTCGGCGTCCACGGCCACACTCGAGGTTCGGCCAACCGCATTAGCGCCATTAACGCGTGTCTCGGCATTGAGAGGGGCACCGAGGGAATTGTATCGCCGCTGATAAATTCCCGAGCTAGTTGCGCCTTGTCCGTAGCTGGTCCAGGTAACCGTGAAATTACCAGCTGGGTCCATGGCCACTCGGGGTAGCGACTGATCGCCGGTAGTAAACGAATTGACCGGAATTTCTCCGGTGGCTGGAGTGCCGTCGGCGTTGTAACGCCGAGCATAGACTCCTTGGCCACTACCGTCTTCGCCTTTACTCTGCCACACCACGACAAAGTCACCGGCCGGGTCCATCGCAACGTCCGGATTTGATTGATCGCCTGTTGTGAACGTGTTGACCTGGAACTCAGCGCCAACTTTTTGATCCGCGGAATTGAACCGTTGGCCATAGACACCATATCCGTCGCCGTCCTGGCCTTTGCTCGTGTAAACGATTACGAAATCCCCATTGTCGTCCTGCGCGATCGGTCCGCCGAGATCGCTGCTTGCCGAGCTCACCCCAAAGTAATCCGTCATGCCGTTAGCGAATAAACGACCGGCAGAGACCGAGCCGAAAAAACCTAAGGACGATGAAGTTGTGGCGATTAGTTTCTGGGAGGTGTCTTCGGACAATCCGAACAAATTACCGGTGACGGTCTGCGAGCCCGCCTCGGCAGCTCCCGTGGCGTCGAATCGCCGCACCAACCCATGCTGGCCGTTTTGCCATCCGATCGTGAAATCACCGGTCGATACCGAGGTTTGAAATGCTATATTCCCCGAACCACCCGCAACGATCGGCAGATCACTAGCAATGAACTCGGGGCCGACGCCGAACACTTCTTGAATAGTAAAGGTGAGCGAAAAATCGCCGCCTGAAGCGCCGTTATTGTCACCGTCGAGGGCGCGGCCAGTCGCATCCTGAACCGCATCGCGTACCACGAGTTGGTAGGAGCCCCCGCGCAGGGGTGACTTGAGAGTCAGAATGGCTCGATCGCCAGAGTAGCCGATGTTCAGAATCCAGTCGCTGATATCGACTCCATTCTGAACGAGCTGCCAATTCGCAGGGTTGAGCACACTCTGCGGTCCGGCGGCACCTCCGTCGACCGATAGGGCTCTAGAGAACTGGACGGCAAGACTTGTAACCTCGTGCATTGCTGTGCCGCTGGCGACCAGTACCTCACGGTTGGGCGAAGTTACCGACACTACGCTTGGCGGCGTATCGTTGACGAAGCGCTGAGCCATGACGCCGGCTGCCGCGCTCCACGCAACGACCGCGCCCCCGTTTTCGTTCATTTCCATCGCGGGCTTAGAAGTTGAATTGGCCACGGTGCTCGAAACCAGCACCGTGTTATCCTGCGGCAATCCGTTTGCGAGATAATGTTGGGCGAAGATCGAACTGTTCCACCAGGCGACCGTGAATTCGCCATCTGGCGACATAGCGACGCGGTTCAGGCGGCTCCCGCCCGTGTTAGCCACAGTAATCACGCCTCCTTGCGGCGCCGGTTCGTCATCGAACCGCTGGGCAACGACCAACCTTTGATTGTGTACATCGTTAGCGATCGCATCCCAGGCCACGACGAATCCATCTTGATTCATCGCGACCGTAGGCGCGGAGATTTGCAAAGCATTTACTGTGGTAATGGCAGTCACTTCGCCTGACGCAGGACTTCCGTCAGAGGCAAATCGCCGCGCCACGATTTTCCCACTTTGACTGGTGTTGGTCAGCCAGGTTCCGACAAAATCGCCGCTGGCATCCATCGCGATATCGGGGATGGTCGGGGCGCTGATCGTCGACTGGTTTAAGCGAAATTCATCACCCAACGCAGTCCCGGCCGCGTTATATCGCCGTGCAAAAACACCGTATTGGGTTTGCAGTTGGCTGCCCAAATCGGCCCCTGACCAGCCGACGACAAAATCGCCGTTGGCATCCATGGCAACACTTGGTGACACTTGAAACAATGGAATCGATGTGTCGACACGAAAGATGCTGCCTTGCGGCGTTCCGTTGTGATCGAACTGCTGAGCATAGATTCCGTACCCGCTAGAACCTCGTTGCCAGACGACGACGTAGTCGCCCGCTGGATCCATAGCCACGGCAGGATTGAATGACCTATTGCCAACGTCAAGTTGCGTGACACTGCCGAGCGGATTGCCTGAGGCATCGTAACGCTGTTCGCGAATCTGGCTGCCATCGCCCCAAACCGCGACAAAGTTGCCGGAGGAATCTTCAGCAACGCGCGGCGCACTTCCCGTCGCAGCGATCGTGATGTTTCCGCCCTCACTGACCGACGCTGCGCTCCCCGCCGCATCAGCAGCCGCATGCAGACTACTTGAGGCCGAGAATGAAATGGGGCTGCCAACTGGCGCCGCGTTCAGGAGAAACCGACTCTCGAGGGCTTCGATTCTCAGTCTGGCCAGCCGGTGGTCGCCGCATGGATATTGGGTCGTGCGGCGGGCCGCCGAAGTTGATTGTCGCATTGTCACAAACTTCGTCTAAGATGGACCATGCGAAGGGGGGAAATTGTCGTGCAGAAATCGCGTGCCGAAAAGCAAACCGGCACACTCGAATGCTGACGGTCGGTAATGAATGCGGGACTACGGGCAATTCCAACGTAACAGGGCCAGAATTGAGCGTCAAGAAAAACAATGCATAGCGCGGATGAAGCCTCGGAACGTCAAGACAAGCCCTTATGATTCAAAGAGTACCTGGATCAATGGGGGCGCATGTCTGGTTTGTTGAGTCGTCATCGAATCGAAACTGAGATCGGCGTGCACTAAACGCTCGTAACCACGGAATTGTCATGTCCCCAGACCATGCAGCCGGTAACTCCGGGGAGATTATCTCCTGTAACGCATCGGAATCGTTTGGCGCCTGGCTGGCTGAAAGCGGCGGCTCGCTGGCGATTACGACCTATCAAGCGGGCAAGGTCGCACTGGTGGGCTGGAACGGCCGCCAGGTTTCCCTGCTGTTGAGACAGTTTGAAAAACCGATGGGCTTGGCCGTGCGCGGCTCCCAGCTGGCGCTGGCCACCCGCCATGAGCTGTTATTATTGGCCGATGCCCCGCTGCTGGCCCCGAACTTTCTGGAAGACCAGCCGGGCCGTTACGATGCCCTGTACTTGCCCCGCGCCAGTTACCAGACCGGCGATCTCAACATCCATGACGTGTCGTTCGGCGCGCAGGGTTTGTGGTTGGTCAATACGCGATTTTGCTGTCTGTCATTCGCCAGCGATCAATTCAGTTTCGTGCCCCACTGGAAGCCACCTTTTGTTTCGGACATCGTGCCTGAAGATCGCTGTCATCTCAACGGCTTGGCCATGGTTGAAGACCAGCCGCGCTACGCGACCTGTCTAGGCACCACCGACACGCCGGGTGGCTGGCGCAAGGACAAGGCCAGTGGCGGCGTGATTCTGCGTCTCCCCGACGGCGAGATCATCTTGCGCGGCCTATCGATGCCGCACTCGCCTCGCTGGCACAATGGCCAATTGTGGGTACTTAACTCCTGTCAGGGCCAGTTGCTTCGTGTCGATGTCATCCGTGGCACGACCGACGTGGTGTGTACGTTGCCTGGCTACCTGCGCGGCTTATGTTTCGTTGGCCAGTACGCAGTCGTCGGACTCTGCCAAATCAGGGAAAAGCATATTTTCGGTGGCTTGCCGATTAATCAACGATTCGAGCATTTGCTGTGCGCGGTGGCCGTGGTCAATCTAACACCCGGCAACACGGTTGGCATGTTCGAGTTCACGGCTGGCTGCCAGGAACTTTTCGAGGTGCAGTTCCTCGCCGGCGTGCGGCAACCGATGATTCTCAACACGCAACACCCGGCGACGCGTCAGGCCTTCACTGCGCCACCATTCAGTTATTGGTTGCGCCCGAGCAACGAAGTCCCGCTCCCGGGTGCGCCCGACGAGTGATTAAGTTGTCGATACCAACGCGGACTAGCTCCCCAGTCCCAACTCCAACAACAATCCATCCAACGCGTCGTCGCGGACGGTGAAATCACTGGCGATTTGCTCGACGGCTTGCAACAGCTGCGGGAGTCCAGAACGCCCGACAACGAAAGTTGTCGGCAACACACTAAATCGCCCCAGTGGGGTACAATCCACCTTAGATGTAGTGCCTTCGAATGACTCTTGGAACAGAGAAATGAGGTGCACAATGCGTTACTTGCTTGGTCTCGTCCTTCTCTCGTGTGTAGGAACTGCAACGTCACTGGCTGTCGAACCCACATCCTCCTCGAAGCCACCCGCCGTCGTCCGTTCTCCGTCTTCGACGCAGCAAAAGGCGCCGGCCTTCCAGCAGCCGATCGCAGGTTCGAAGAAACGGCCCGGCAATGATTTTCTTGAACAAGCACGACGAATGAACGCCGCAGAGCATCCAGTGCCGGCGCGGGACTCTCGGGATGGAAATGTTCAACCGTTGGAATTCGATGACGCGGCGATTACCAAGACTTCTCGTGGCTTCACCATTCAAATGCCCAGCAACTCGCCAGTACCCACGCCTGCCATTCACAATGGACGGCTGTATTTGAGTGGTGGCTTCAGTTCGAGCGAGTTCTACTGCTTTGACGCGCAAACCGGTAGGTTCTTGTGGGGCGCCCAACTCGATGACGACGGGCCAAGCACGGCCGTTCTTGACGATGAGTCGATCATCTTGAATACCGAATCGTGCACAATCTTTGTCCTGAACGCCCGGACGGGGAAACTCAAGTGGGCTCATTGGCTTGGCGACCCGCTCATGTCAGTTCCTACCGTGGCACACGGGCGGGTGTTCACGACGTATCCCGTGGCAGATGCTCCTGCGGTTGACGATGCATCCGACGATCGCAAGGGGAAGAGAACTACGGCATCGATACTCCCGACCCACGCGCTAGTCTGCTTCGACGAAAAGACTGGCGAAACCCTTTGGCAGCGGTGGATCGACACCGAGTGCCTGTCGGCACCTGTGGCTGTAGACAATATGCTGTACGTCACGACTTATTCGGGCACGCTCTACGAATTCAAGCAGAGTGATGGTCAGATCCTGGCTGCACGTCAACTGAAGGCGACCTCGGCACCAGTAGTTGCCGGGGCGTACCTCTATTACTCCCGGCGAACAGACACTGGCAGCCCCGGCCATGCTGTCTCGGAGGCGATCGCGCGAATTGATCGTGCCACCGGCTTGGAAAAGTATCTGGCTGGTGGCCACGACGCGCCGTACCTGGATTGGCGAGTCCAGGCGAAGTCACATTCTGTTTCAGCCGCCTCGGGATTCGAGGCCAAGAACGGGATTATGGGTGGCATGGGCGGCGGCATGGGAGGCAGTGGTGTGGGAGGCTCCGCCGGAGGAAGTGGCTTCTTCGATGTGGCCGACAATCCGACGGCCAAGCAAACGGCGCCACCAAATAAAGCCGGCACCCAAACCGCAGCTACGAAGGTGCAGACGACAAAACCCGTGGAGCAAGAGCCCGATAGCCTTGAACTCGCCAACGAATCGCTGGAGCCATTGGCAATCACCGAACGAACAGCAGCCCAGCTGATTGGTCAGGGAAACGTTTCCACCTTGCAGAGCTATCATGGCTCCCGCGTACTACCCATCGGTGACCGCAATGTGATTTGCATGGGTGATGCGGTCGTCTGCCTTTCTGCCGAGTCCGGAAAGCTGCTCTGGTCGCTCCCCCTCAAGGGCGATTTGACGAAGGAGGGCGGCACACTGGCCGCTCCGCCCGTTCTGGCAGGAAAGCATGTTCTCATTTCCACGTTAGAGGGCAGCGTCTTGGAGATCGACCCGCAGTTGGGCAAGATCGTGGAAACCTACAAGATAGGAGCCCCCTTGCGATTCCCCCCGGCCGTGGTGCAGGGATGGATCTACGCGAGCACACAGGATGGCAAGCTGGTGGCCGTCGATACCGGCAAGCCCGAATTGACTGGCTGGAACATGTGGTTCCGGGATGCACAACATTCCAATGCCGGCACATCGCGACGGTGAATAGGAACGGGGTTATGGCTGGCGACATGGGACTGCTCCTATCGGCGCACAGAGTGGACTGCAATCAAGTTGCCGAAGCCCAGGCCGGCTAGAATCACACTGTTGGGCCAGGGATGGCGGTCGATGGATTGGCGGCTGGTCAGTCTTAGAAACTGCCGAGCGGGATCGCTGGGACGTGATCGAGTGAGTTACAGTCGCCGATTTGCCGTCGATGCCGGACCGATTCGTCGGAGATGGCGGCCACTGACCGCCTTAGCATCCGCGAAGACGGAAGTGGAGTAGGTGATCCGGTATCGGATCGAACTGACGGCGTCCCGTGAACGACGGTCACGAGGCAATCGATGTAATCTCACGCATGGATGCGCTCAATGACCGCGCGGTGATAGGTGCTGAAGGACTACGACCGGGCTTTGGTCTGGATCGAAGATCGCTTCAGGCACAGTCCTGCCGCCGGTCGATATGCCTACTGGACGGCACTGCTCGCCACGAAACTCAAGGTGGGCGACGTTCCGGTCGAGGAGGGACGGCGTGGCGAGCGGACTGCCGCGGTCGTACGTGTGCGTGCTCTGGCTCTGGGGAGTGAAGCTGATTGCCGTTCGCAGCGCGGCCGCGATTGCTCGTTCGTTTTCAAAATCGACGTGGCGGAACCAGGTGATATCCGCTGCAAGCAACTCTTGGTTATCCAAAGCCCCAGTTCCCGCTGGCGACCCGGCAAGCGACCCAACTAGGTGCTGGCAGGGCCAGCACTCTCCACCGGCGGCGTGCTAGCCGGCTGATGGGCCTGACCAAGATCGTCGCGTCGAACGAATCGAGGCGGTTGAGGTCTCGACCGATGGTCAGCACGTAAACCTGAAGTTGGCCGAACTGCGCGAAGGCTTTGTCTACGAGTTTCACGTCTGCGATCTTGGCGGAGCCGGACAGTTCTTTCCGATCGAGGCCTACTACACGCTGCGGCACCGATTGCCGTAAGCGCAGTACGCTTAGGGTGGGGCCTGCCAGATCTGAAGCGAGTCGAGCAGGTTGTCGGGGTTGCACGATCCGGCCGCCAGGGCGTCGCCTTGCGGCGAAAAGACGAGCACATTGGCCTTGCCCTGCAATCGGCCCAAGACCAGTAGCTCTTCGCCGCTCGGCAAGGCCCAAAGATGAACGTAACCGTCTTCGTCGCCGGTGGCCAACAACGGCTCGTCAGGACAATAGGCGACCGAGCGCGCGAGCGTACGATGGTTGAGAAGCAACGGCAGCGCTTCGCCCGTCGCCGGATTCCAAAAGCGGACCTGGCAATCGCTGCCGGCGCTGGTCAAGTGCCGGCCATCGGGCGAGAATGCGACGCAACTCACCCCGGCGTGATGGCCCTCGAGGGTTGCCAACAAGGTCTTCGTGGCCAGGTCCCAAAGCCGAATCGTATCGTCGGAGCTCGCGCTGGCGAGTGTGCTGGTCGTCGGCGAGCACGCCAGGCTGGTGACCGCGCCGCGATGTCCGGCGAGCGTGGCGAGACTGGCGCCCGAATCGAGATCCCAAAGCCGAATCGCAAAGGGAGGAGAATGATCGCCGGTGAGGAGAACGCGGCGATCGGGCGACATCGTCACGCATTGGATTTGATCGCTTTGATGGATAACCAGCTCGGGTGCGCCTTGGGCCGACGGGCGAGCGAGACACGCGATGGGAGCCTGCGTGGTTGGGGTGCGGTCCTCGCCGAGAATTCGCAAATCAACCCTCGGCCCCAGCGAATCGTTCACCAAAGCGTAACCCCGTTCCTGCATGGCGAATACCTCGGTGTTGGCCAACAACCGTTGGAAGGAAACTCGGTGGCGATACGGATCGGTTTCGGGCACGGCCGCGCCATTGACGACAACGGCGCCAGCGCTGCGCGCCTGTGCCAGCTTCCACAGGCACAGCGAACCTTCGCGCGCCACGGTGGCCAGCGACTTGCCGCCGCGAGTGTACGCTATGTCGAACATTCGACTTTGTTGCGTGTCGAGTTCGAGGCGTACCCGGTCGAGCCGCCATTCCCACTCGCGCACGATGCCAAATCCGTCGCCAAAGGCCAGGAGTGTATCGTCCGGTGAAAAGGCCACGGAGTCGACGCGGCTCGAGCCGGTGTCGTACCTGGCGACGGGACTCCAATCCGCGACGCTCCAGATCCTGACCGTTTCGCTGGCCCCCGTGGTTGCCAGATAGCGGTCGTCGTGGGAGAACCGCACGCACTTGACGCGAGTCTGCAGCGGTTCAAGCTGTGTCACGGGACGGTCGTGTTCGAGATCCAAAATCCGCACGGTTTCATCCGTCGAGCCCGTCGCGAGCAGCCGGCCATCGTGTGAGATTTCCAGGCCGCTCATCGGCTCCGTGTGTCCCGTTGGGAGGGTCCGGGCCTCGCCGGTGGCAACATTCCAAATGGCCACCGAATCCGACGGTTCGCCGCAGGCGACCAGCGTGCGCCCGTCGGAACTCCACGCCAGCCGATCGACCGATTGAAACTCGCTTTGGGTCCAGGCGGCCAACGACTTCGCGCTGCGCGCGTCCCACAGCCGCAGCACGCCGCTCAGCTCGGCGGCGGCGACGATGGTTCCGTCGGGTGAGTAGCGGGCGCAGTTCACCTCGGGCGTGCCAGAGCGCAGTTCCGCGCGGCACTCGCCGGTCGCGGTGTCCCAAATCCTGGCCACGCCGTCCGCGCCGGCGGTGACGACGGTTTTGCCGTCGGGCGCGAAATCGACCGTATGCGCATGGCCGCGATGAGCCACCACGCGGCGTGGATCGCCGTAAGTTCGAGCCGCCAGATGTCGCCACAAGAATCCCTTGCGCTGGCCAGACGATGTTTCGGCGTATCGTTTGAGCAGACTGCTGGCTTTGCGCGTGTCCTGGTCGGCGAGCGCTTGATGTGCGGTTTGCATGTCGCGGAAGTAGATCAACTGCCGTAAGTCCTGCTCGCGGTCTTCGGCTCGCGTGCGAGCTTCGTCGGCGATTTCGAGCGCGCCGTCGAGTTGGCGCATGTGCCATGCCGCGCCGGCTGCCAGCAAGATCACGGCCAGCATGCTAACGGCCAGGGCGGCGGCCGAGGCCGGTCGGCGGCGAGCCCACTTCAATCCGCGGCCCACGATACCCAACGGGCGGGCTTGGGTGATTTCTCCGGCCCGATAGCGTCGCAAGTCCGCGGCCAATTCGGCCGCCGATGCATAACGATTTGCCATCTTGAGTTGCAGGCAGCGCAGGCAGATCGCCTCCAAGTCGCGAGGCACTTCGGGGCGCAGGTCGCGCGGCGCGCGGGGATCGCCCGCCGAGATCTGACGCATAACGTCGGCGGGGCTCTTTCCCACGAACGGCGGAGCGCCCGTGAGCAATTCATACAGAACGGTCCCCAGGCCGTAAATGTCGGTGGCCGGTCCCACGTCGCCGAGCGTGCCGTCAACCTGCTCGGGCGCCATGTAGGTTGGCGTTCCCAGCATCGCGCCGGTGCGCGTCCGCGGATCGACCGAATCGGTCAACTTGGCCAGGCCAAAGTCCGTGATCTTGGGAACCAGCATCGCGTCGGGGAGCAAAATCGCCGAGGGCGAAACGAAGT
>PLYM01000270.1 GCA_003153375.1 Planctomycetaceae bacterium | reverse complement strand
TCGAGCACGTTGGCCGTCTTGTGAACCCAACAGCGTTGCTCGCGTATCGTTGCGTACACTTGGGGTAACGCCTTCCAAAAGCCCAACGCGCCGTCGCCCGTGGCCAGCTTCGGATCGATCGCCAAGCCACGGGCCTTCACATCCAACAGCAACGACTTCCACGACTGCTCGCTCTCGCGATAGCCGTCCGTGACCGCGATCAGTTCCTTGCGTCCATCCTCGGTAGCGCCCATCAAAACCAGGATGCACAGCCGATCTTCTTCCAGGCGAATGTTGAAGTGCACGCCGTCGGCCCACAGGTAAACGTATCTCTTCCCCTCCAGGGATCTTCTGTTCCACTCCTGGAATTCTTCCTCCCAGACGCTCTTGAGTCGCACGATCGTCGAGGCCGACAATCCCGCAGCTGACGGCCCGACGAGCGCCGCCAGGGCCTCGCTGAAATCGCCCGTGCTGACGCCCTTGAGGTACAGCCAGGGAATCAATTCCTCCAGACGCTTCGTCTTGCGCAAATACGGCGGAAGAATCTTGGAGGAGAAAAAATCCGCTTCGTCCTTTGGCCGGCGATCGAGCACCCGCGGTTGTTCGACCTCCAGGGGACCGACGCCGGAGAGGATCGTCCGCTTGGGAAGACGACCGTTGCGGACCACCTGGCGGTGGCCGGCTTCGTTGCGGACGTCGCGATGCGTCTCGATCCACTCCGCGATTTCAGCGTCGATGGCCTGAGTCAACATCCGTTGAGCGCCGTCTCGCAGGATGTTTGTCAGCACGTCCTGACTCGTCGCCGCTGGCAATGAAACAACTTGCTTGGTATTCTCTCGCATGGTGGCGTACTCCTGGGGGAAAATGGCCTTTGAACAACCAAATTCAAACCCAAGTACGCCGCCCTTTTCAACTCACCTCATCCACAACTTTCGGTTATATCTCCCGCAAGTAGGCGGATCGCCCCTTGAAGCGCCTAAACGCAAACCAGGTGCGCTCAAGACCAGGATATTGGGTTGGACATTGCTGGCGGCGGGGGTGGTCATGCTTCTGATCTTTTTCGGGACCGCTGCCATGCATAGGTAGATTTAGTCACCTCATGACTCGCTGACCCTAAACGCCGCTGGAAGAATCAGGGGCTATGAGCGCCGAACGGCGATGCCGGCCCCACTTCATCCAGTTGCGAATCGTGTGCGGCGACAAGCCGCCATCTGTCGTGGCGCTCGCTCGGGCAATGGCCGAGGTCGGAGACCTGGAGAAGTTCAAGGAAGCCATGGACTGGACAGCGATCGCCTGGCGCATGGAGCGGCGCAACCCGAAAGCCTGGGGCCGCAAGCGAGTGGTCGCGATTCACACTGGCGCGCGACGCCGCCAGCGGACACGAGAGGAGATCGAGCGAGAGATGAACGACATCCTCGGCGATCACCAGGCATTGGCTGGCGCTGGCGAATGAATCCCGTATGACCAACAACGATGCCGTGGCCGCGCCAACCGAACGGCGGCTCAACTGTATCGGAAGTTCAGCCAAGCAATCACCATCAGAAGCAGAGACGCCAGAATTGGCGCCGCCGAGGCCGACAATGGCCACGCACACTGCCAGCCACGAACAAGCCGGTGCAGTGCCCACGTGATCCCGGCGAGCACCAGCGGCGTGAGGACGTAGCCCATTGGCTGGCCACCCCAGCCGCTGCTCGAACCGATGGCAAACGTCACGTACAGCCAGATCGCGCCAACTGGTGCCCAAAGCAGAAGTTCGGCTACTGTGCCTCGTGGGGCCATGTCTGTCGATTGTAGCTGGCCCTGGTGCCAAGGGCGCTTGTGCTTGGACGGCCGCGCGGCGTTGCTAGAATTGAGGGCATGAGCAAGCCAGAGAACTTCTTTCGTATTGGAGCCAATGGTGAGACCTTTGACGTAGACGGCTACGCGAAGACTTCCGCTTTGCCGATTAGTTGTATAGTCCGTCGCGGCGAGCAAAATCTCGACTCTGGCACAGTGGCCGAACGTAATTACCTGGAGATTGACCTCGGCGATGGAGCCGACTTGGACGTCGTCGAGCAACAAGCCATCGCTTTAGGCTTTCTTACAGCAAATGAAGGCCCGTTGAGGGAGTTGGGGGCAGCCCCGGGCATCACTAGTTTCTATCTTGGTCTTCAAGAGACGGTCTACCCCGATTCGGCTGGTTCGGTCATGGATGTTTCTCCGGCGCTGATGGAGATTGCGCTGAAGATTGGGATGCAATTGACTATTTGGGCCTGTTTGAATCGTAAGCCGCGATTCTCGGCAATGACGAATATTTGCCGCCGCTTTAGGTTTTTCTTAGTGCGCAAAGGCCAGCTTTTTTCGTCGTGGGTGAAGTAATCTATACCGATTCAGAACTTCAACGGGCAAGGTGTTTGTGTCCCGACGCTGTATTTGTGAGTGCGTCATCGCAAGAGCCACTTTTTCCGCCCGGCGCCAAATGAACGAGACTTTTCCTCGCACGCACAAAATGACGACCACGACCCCTACATGCCGCTGGACCTTTTCCCTGCGGACGCTGTTCGTGGTCGTGACGGTGTTTGGGGTTTGACTGGGATGGGAGTTGCATCAAGTACGTGAACGGGAGTGGATGCTTGCCGCTCTGATAGATCGTGATGCAACCATGATCGGAATGACTCCTCGTGGTGAACGCCCTCCTGTGATCTGGCGACTGCTAGGTGCAACCGAACTCGGTAGGATCAACATTATTAAGATGCCGAAGCAAGAATTCACTGAACAGGAATTCGAGCGAGCAAAAGCATTGTTCCCGGAAGTGTCGGTGTGCCAAGAATAATCGCGCCCCAATGACCATCGCCCCGAAACCCCGCTGGTTCCAATGCCAGAGTAAGCTTCTGTCGATTGAAAATGGCGAAACGAATTGGACGTGACAAGCCGTTGAATGCATTACGCTCCTTCGCCAGGGGATTGGGCTGGTCACCGCTAAGCATCAATCAGCACGCTGTTCGCGCTGGCGAACAGTGCAGCACGGAATCCGAGACTATCACTTGGTACGAGTCCGGGAACGCTGAGGGCACACGGAATGCCCTGTTCTTGCAAATCAATGAACATCCCATCGGTCAGACACAATCCTACACTGCCGCTGTCTACGCAATCCGATTCCATATCTGCACGGGCTGGCATCCCTTTCGGCTCACGCCTAGTCTGTGTTGCGACATTGGCGAAATTGAACGGCTTGACGGTTGGCTGCACCGTCGATGGTTCCAGTCTCTTGTCGCTCGACGGGAGTTTCGCGCGAATCACCCGGAATGCATCGGCTACTCATGGAAGCGAATTCGGCAAGATGGGCCACCATACCGGAACTTCTAACTTCGCCAAGCCGCATAGAAACGATGTGCTCCGACCCAATTCAGAGCCGCCAAGGCTGCACCGACGAATGTTGGGCAAGCTGTGCGGCTGATTCCGAAAGACCTGGACGCGGCCCAGTGTTTGGATGGGTGCGAGCGGTTGGTAGAATTCACGTATGGGCGAAGACGAACCTAAGGATTCATCGGCTGACTCAGTCTTGCGGGACATTCTCTCGGGTTTGAAAGCTGAGGGCTGGTCCACTGAGGAGTTGGCCGACGTGGAGAGAGAATTTGCGATAAGAGGAGACGGGCCTTGGTGGCTGCCCGATCACTTTGAGTTTAGGGATTTCATGGAGCGACTGAAACACCGTCAAGGCAGCATCGAACCAGACTTGGGCGCCCTCTACAAACGTAAGGCTGAACTAGACCAAGAATCGCAATGACCACTGCCCCTCAACGCCGCTCGACCTTCTCGCTGCGAACATTGTTCGTGGTGGTGACGGTGTCACTTTTTATTTATGGGACCGTGGATTTTGTGCTACAGGCGCGACAATCCGGGAACGACGATAGGATTCGTGTCGGTGTGCGCACGGGGCAGCTTGATCCTGAGGCCGGTCGAGGGATTCTTGGCGATGCCGAGATTGAGCAATTGAAGTCGAAGCGTCTACCCCAATGACCACCACCCGAACCGCCGCTGGCATTAGGTTAAGGGGCGCACTTCGGACGCTAGCCGCCGGTGCGATTTGTGTCGCGGAATCGTCATGTCATGCCGACGCCGTCCTTTGCATCTCCGCCCCCTGATACAATGCCGGAATGAGCGACCAGCGGCACTGAGGAAATCGCGATATGTGGTCACTAATTCGTGGTGAGCCAGAAGCCGTGATTCGGTGGGCCGGCCCCCTCCTTGTTGTCGGGTTACTTCTCGGGTTTGCATCGACGCAGTTGGAAGCCCCCCTAGGTGTGATCACTTCGGTGTTCGCAATCGCGTTGGGCGCAGTCGGGGGGACGTTTATCCATTGGCGGCAGGAACGCGGCCTATGGATGCTCGCCGTCTTTTTTATGCTAGTCTTCGGCGCGATTTACGCCATGTTCGTTTTTGGACAAGTCCGCGATATCGTTCGCGGCGCCCGCCAGCCCGATGTCGGGGTGATGATTGATGGTGCGCTCGGAACATTGTTGCTCTTGGCCACGCTTCGATTCCTGCGGCGCATGGCCAAGGACAATTGGACTTTTTCGCGGGAATCGGGCAACGCCTAACCCGAAGCAAGCCCCCCATGACTACCACACCTCGACGCCGCTGGTCCTTCACGCTGCGGACGTTGTTCGTGGTGACATTGGATTCTTGGGGTTCAGGTCCGCACGTCAGATTCCTTCTCATAACGCTCCTCCTGATTGCGTCGATCAAACCCAGCTCTGCCGCCGAGTCGGAAGATGTTGCCCTCGCCCGGAAGTTGGTAAGCGAGGCCCGTGAGCTTTGTGGCGCAGGCTGCGACAGATGGGCGGACTTTGGATTGCTGCAAGCCAAAACCGGCGACGTCGAAGCTTCAAGGAAGTCGTTTTCGGCCGCATGGAATGCAGTAGCAAAGCTGAAAGACAGCCCTGAGCGGAGAATGGTTCTGATTGGGACCGCCGAGCAGCAAGCCCTGGCGGGACAAATTAAGGAGGCGATCGAGGCATCACAGCGTCTACCGTCGCGTCCTGAGCAAGCAATGACCTTGGGAAGAATCGCGATCGTTCAGGCCAATACAGGTGACGAAAAGGCAGCTCTCCAGACTGTCGATCTGATCCCAGCGGAAGAAGTGTGGCAACGGAATTCTACGCTGGCCATGGTCGCGATGGATTTGTCGAAACGTCATGACTTTGTCGGTGCGGTGCGCGTCCTAAATCGTATTCCCAGCGACGATGAACTGGCAGAAAGGCTCATAGCCAGAATGAAGGAGCAGCTTAGCCCGCAGGAACAGACGGTGATCGATACGGCATTGGAGGAGTCATCAGCTTTGGCAATTATCGCTGAAGACCAGGCAGAAGCGGGCCACCGCAAGCTCGCTTATCAAACGGCCCTCGGCATCCGTATCCATCAACGTCGTGATGATGGGCTGAGTCGAGTTGCGTGCATTGCCGCAGACGCGGGCGATCTTGCGGTTGCCCAGGCGGCGCTCAAGGGCATTGACGATCGAGAGCAAAAAGAACCTGCTCTAGTACGGGTTGTCGCCGCAATGGCCAAGCTGGGGAGGTTCAAGGAGGCGCGGGACCTATTAGAAACGATTCAAGACCCGAGTGCGAAAGCGAACGCGCTCTTTGAAATGGCAGCCGGCGCGGCTGCCCAGGGCGACGCGAAGGCTGCCCGGTCGCTGTTCCAAGATGCGACAGCACTCGAACCATCCGGCAAAGATGCGCACAATACTGGCCTCCAACGGATCGTCGCCGCATGTCTAAAGTCGCAGAGCCTGGAGCTTGCCGAAGTCTTTGCCCGTGACATCCACGATCTATCAATGCTCTCTGAAGCACTTCAGGTGATCGCGGTCGCGAACTGGCAGGTTAAGAACATCAGCAAGGCCAGGCGGTTGTTTGACGAGAGCCGACAGACGGCAGAAAAGGTCGTGGACGCTTATTCCAGATGTGCCCGTCTTCGTGAATTGGCATTGGCCCAATTCAAAACCGGAGAGAGAGAGGGAGCAACGACAGCGATCGAGCTAGCAGTGGCGTCAGCACAACAAATCGAGATCGGCGGCGGCACGAATGTCATTGCGCTTACTGAAACCGCAAAGACGCAGAGCATCGTCGGGCATCGCGCCGGCGCAACGGCCAGCTTCAAAATCGCAAGAGATGCCGCTGCTCGTTATCCCGATGAATCGTACGTTGCCCAATTGCTTCAAGATGTGGCAATGGCGCAGGCCCGTGCCGGTGACGTCGAGGCAGCGGTTCAGGCTGCGCGGCAGCAGACTTCAGCACTCAATCGTTCGTGCATGCTGGTAGGAGTGGCCAACGCGATTCTCTCTCGATCGGACACAAAGCCTTGAATCTCGGGAGTGCTCATCGTAAGGTCGCCCGTCGCTGAAGCCTGAATGGTGCTGTCCGCCGTTGCACCGAATTCTCACAAGGTATTCGAGACATGCCGAGATCACCCATGCTGAGCTGGCGGGGTATTCGTTCGCCAAGTCCAAGTGCAACCGTGACTGAGGTCTACCGATGGTGCCAAAGGATTTGGAGGCGGCTTAGTGTTTGGGTGGGCGTGAGGTGGAGGTAGAATTGTGCGATGAGCGAGCAAGACCAGTCGGACAGCCTTCGACGCGGCAATCGCATTCGGATTACTGCGGGAACCTTTGAGGGTTTCGAGGCAGTCGTTACAGCCGTCGATCAAGACGCCAAACGGGTATCTGCGGAGATACACGTCTTCGGCAAGGCTACGCCCGTCGAGCTTGGCCTTAGCGAAGTGGAAAGAATACCTTGGCGACCCGACCCATGACCACCATCCCTCGACGCCGCTGGAGGTTCTCGCTGCGGACGCTGTTCGTTGCGGTGCTGGGTTGCGGGTTGTGGCCGTTTGACTGCGAGTCGAACATCGGGAGCCTCTAGCATGTTCGGGCTTGGGCCGATTGAAGCAATCATCGTTACAGTAACCCTCATTGCCCTCTTTGGCTGGCAGTTGCCAAACGTAGGTCGATCGCTTGAACGTGGCCTGCGAGACGCACAACGGCTGGGGATCATTCATCCACGACGACCGCTTTACGAAGACGGCGGCGGGAAATGGGGAGCCATCGCCCTGTTCGCGATACTGATTCTGTTGTTGGCTCTAGCAGCTTGCATCAAGCTCGGTCTCTGGCCATGACCACCACCCCTAAACGCGAATGGCACACGGATAAGGAAANNGGATAAGGAAAGCCATCGTGTTTAGGATTTCATCCCCTCGCTGCTTCGCGGCTGAACCTTGGTCAATTTTGGTGCGTCGCGCCTCAATTGGAGGTGTGACGTGGCTTCGAATTCCTTAACCGTGTGCCATTCACCCCTAAACGCCGCTGGTAGGATGATCGCATGAGCGAAGGTCAGAAAAGCGACTGGAAGATTGGCGCGGGCATCATCGGCACCGGCGTTGCGGCTGGTTTCTTCATCTGGTATTCAGCACCGTGGCTCATTGATCACCAAGGATACTGGGAGTCGGACGACGGTCTTTTCTGGGTCTACCTTTTGACTGTGGGCGTAATAAGCGGCCTCATTTGCCCCCGCTGGTGGTGGGCTCCCGCCTTTGGCATTTACATTGGCCAAGTAATTGGAACTTGGTACTGCCTGCCCTCCGATCCTTTGCTGCCCTTGGGCTGGTTCGTTACTTTGCCGATTGCGAGTCTTGCTACTCTAGCCGGGACTGCCGTCGGCGCCATCATGCGAGTGGCGCTCGGTACGGCAAGAAGGCGATTCTTATTCGTCGCATCCGCTCCGTTCATCCTACCGATCTGCTTGACGGCTTTCCGAATTGCTGTCGCATGACCACCACGCCTCAACGCCGCTGGTTTAACTCGAAGTCGGACCTGAATGCTGGGCCGCCTCAAGCGATCCGTCCCATTCAAGCTCTAATAGGATTAGAACTGGGCTTGTTTGTAGTCGGATGGATTGCCTTCGGTCTAATAGCCTTCATGCAGATTCGTGATTGGGGCACCGAGTATGATCGCAAGGTGGCAGCGGTAACTCGTGGCGATGTTCAACCTGAGACGTTGCATGTCTTAGGAATCCGAGAAAAGTCGAGCGAATCTGAAGATATTGCCCGCTGGGTGGTGGTCCTCGGAGACAAAGAAAACGAAAACATCGTGGCATCGCGCCGACTCAGGAACCCCAACACTATTGACGTCGGCAGCGAGGTCATCGCCTACCGTTTTGGCAATTCTTATTTGATTCCGCGCTTTGATCGCGGCGGGCACAATTGGGGCAAGTGGGCCTTTCTCGCAGTCGGCTTGTTGCCGATTCCTATTGTGTGCGGCATTGTTCTATTTAGAGTCTTGCGTCGCCGGCGGATATCAATGCAGCACGACTCGGTTGCCAGCCCACAGAACCCTTAGCGGGTCCCTTCCTCGCCTTCCACAGTCGCGTTCGGGACGAATGGCGCGCAAGCTACGTGCGGCGGGTGCCAAAGAGTTGGACTTCGGTTAGTGTGGCAGAACGGCGCGGGGTGCGGGTAGAATTGGGGGATGGGAGAAAGCCGTAAATCGTTCCAATTCACTATTTGGCGATTTATGCACGCGATACTTTGGTTTGGTGCGACCGTTGCATTTGTGATGAACGCGGCTCGCATCCGAGTTCCGTTCGGTGACGCGCCAAGCCATCCATTTGGCGGCACCTACAATTGCATCATCTTGTGCCTCGGCGCAGCCATCGTGACTCTTGGCGCTAGTATTGGAGCGATTTTCGGCAAGGCGGCAGTGACGGGGCTTATTGCGTTCGTGGTCGCAGCATTTGTTGTTGCCTTCTTCTTAATTCAATGACCACCACACCGAATCGCCGCTGGTCGTTCGTCGAAATGATAACGGCGAGGCATGCGTGCATCGGCATATCTGCGGGACTCCTGATTCTCTTAGGATCATGGTTCATTTGTCGGGCGGCTACGCTCGGGCTGAACAACATCTTCTCCCGCGAATATACCTTCTCGGATTCCCGGCCTCTGACAGAGGCAGTAGCACTTGAGGTCACAAGAAACACGCTCGAAATAGCCGGATACGCCCCGTCACATCTAAAGCCTGTCGAGTTTCGGCCGAACTCGCCCGACGAACTTCCCGAACGTTTCTTCGCAAGGAACACAGTCGATCCACAATCGGGATATGTCCTGTGGGGACCGGAAAACAGCGCCGTCTGGAACTACTCAGTCTCCGTTGACAAACACGGAAATGCACTTCGCTGCCGCGTGTGTCGCAGTAAGTAGCCAATCACCCATGCGGCCTGGTCTCGGCAACCGTGGTAGAATGATAGTCGTCGAAGGGCGGCTTGGGTTTCTGGACGGAGAGGATAATGGGGATCAACTCAGCCAGCAACGGTTCGGAAAACGGTAACGGGCCCGGACCTGTGAACGATGGCTTGCAGCCCGAGGAGGGACCAGCACACGATGTGTTTGGACGATTGGTAGTCGTCATGCTGCGTGAAGCCTTAGCACGTCGGTCCCATGAGATTCAAATCGACGTGGGAGAGGATTGTTGCCCAGTTCACTTTGTGAAAGGCACTGAGAATTTAGAGATGGACTCTCTTCCGGTGAGGATTTTTGTCCGTTCAAAGATCACGTCGCTGGTATGTGCGGGAAAGAAGACTGCCAGGGCCAAGGCACCTTCTCGGTCTCTTTAAAAGGCACTGAAACTTCCGCAAAGGCTAATGGCGAAGTCAAAGTCTCGGTCGTCTTCGGAGACTCAAGCCTGCGACTGACGATAGCGGACGCTCAGAACACGTCGCCGTAGCTCCGAATCGACCTAATCTTGCGACCATCGCCCAAGCGGCGTGGGCTCTGGGCAGCGTGGATGCCAGATGAAGCAACCCGCCAAGATGTGTGCTGTCGCCACGACCATTGCTGCCATGATGCGGGCGGGCGTTCCTTAGAGAGCGATGTCAGTTTTGCGTCATGCCCCGAAGACTTTGGATCAGCGGCAAGGACAATGTCAACGCTCGCAGTTGGACCATCGTTTACGCAACGCCCAACGTCACACCCGCCCCACGCTGCCCGGACGAACGGCACGCAAGCTGTGCTGCGGTGGGTGCCTGGTGTTTGGATGGTCGCGGGTTAGTGTGGCAGGATGACGCGGAGCCGCGGTAGAATCGGGGAATGAGCGACAAACTGAAGAACCCATATTCGGAACTCACACAAGAGATCCAGCAAAGGCTCAATGAACTGGCAGGCGATGGCTGCCCACCCGGATGGTCGCCACAGGCAATGGAATGGTGCGAATCGCTCCAAGCGCTGTTCGCGGATTATGAGCGACGATTTGTTGACCTGTTGGTGAACAGGCAGGGCACAATAGTGCCGGACTTCGGCGACCTTTACAAACGCAAAGCGGAACTAGACCAAGAATCGCCGTGACCACCGCCCCCAAACGCCGCTGGTTCAAATTCTCTCTGCGGACGCTGTTCGTGGCGGTGACGGTGTTAGGCATGTGGATCGGGTACTACATCCACTGGAAACAAGAACGGCGTGAGGCGCGGCTTTGGCTTGGGGTACACGGGGGGATGGGCTTGTACGGGTGGCATAAGGTTGAACCGCGACCTCCCCTACCTTGGATGCTGAAGCTGCTTGGCGAGGAATCTGAGGAAGAGATTCATATTACGCACAACGCGAGTGCAAATAGGGGCGAACGGCCACCAATCGAATATGATCAGCTTGTAGACAGACTTGCCAAATTGTTCCCAGAAGCACAGGTTGTCGACGGGAGCGGGAACGTCGAGTGGGAAGACTCTGATGGCACTGTTCATGTGGAAGCGCATCCCCGCCCCTAAACGCCGCTGGTTCAAGTTTTCCCTGCGGACGCTGTCCGGACAATCGGAGCGGCAGCACCTCTTGCTAGGTTTTTCGCTACGACTTCCACGCTTTCACCCTCTCCCGGCCCGTCTCCGGAATCTGCTTGCTGTACAATGAAGGCACACTCCGAGGGAATAAATGGCCCACATGAAACCGATCCCGCCCACTGTCAAACGAGTCTGTCCCGTCTGCGGAACGGCATCATATTCCGCCACGGGTGTTCACCCGCAATGTTCCCAAACGAAGAACTCGCCGAAGACTGCTAAGAAAGAAGTCCCGCGAAAAACGTCGCCCTGGCGACCGACTCCGCCTGTGACTTGACCCAATTCAATGTCCCGCGTCGGCGCGTTTCCTTCCGACACCGCACGAGCAGTATTCCCGTCGCCATCCGGCCCCGCTCTGCAGGATCTGTGGCCACCGACGGATGGCCGCTCAGTCCAGGGCCATCGCAACCGGACGGAATGACTGTTCGCCGGCGAGAGCGTGCTGCGTCGTGCAGCACAATTGTGTCACCAGCTCACTGTTCTCAGATGGCGACTCCGGGGGATGCACTTGGGGGTCCGCCTGGAAATGGAATGGCTTGCTAGCACCGCCGCTGCCGCCCGATCCCGACCAGCGACAAGGGAGCCATGCTGGCGCCAGCACTATCCGCGGCCTGTCCTTGGATTCGCGATCGATGCTAGCGCTGCTGACAGCTCGCAGCTTGCCGCTAGCGACGCCGATGGCGTCAGGCCGGAGTTGAGACGGTCCGCCCCGTGCGAAGCTCAGGTGGATCCCGTGGAGGCCCACAGCCGGCCAGGATGCCGCCAACGTGTAGAGCCGCCGTTGCTAGCACCTGCTTGAGTCGCTGGCCGGCTCGCCGGGGGAGACTGGGGGCTTTGAATAGACCAAGAGGTGATTGCATCGGATCTCACGCGATCCGCCACGTCGTTTTTGAAAACGGACGAACAGGCGTGGCCGCGCTACGAACAACAATCAGCTCCACGCCCAGAGCCCGAGCCCGCACGCGCACGCCCCGGGCCCCCACTCGCCACACCGTCCGCCTCGATCGAAAACGTCGGCCACCTTGAGCTTCATGGCGAGCAGTGCCGTCCAGTAGGCATACGACCTGGCGGGCAGGAGTTGGATGAAGCGATCACCGATCCAGACGAAGGCCCGCTCGTAGTCTGTCAGCCCCTGTCACCGTGCGGTCATTGAGCGCATCCATGCGTGAGATCACGTCGAGCTCCTCGCGGCCTTCGTTCACGGAACGCCGTCGGTTCGATCCGCCACCGGATCGGCTTGGGACAGCCCCATTGCCCGCCGTCCCTCCATATATAATGTCAACCTGGCAAGTCCTGCTGGAATCGCAGCCGGCAGTCAGGACGGTTCTCGCATCAAAATTGCGGGGGAGAGTCTCGCAGCGGGGAGGTCCGCGCGTCCCGTTCGCACGCGCGGCTCAGAGACCAGGAAACGGAGCCGGCGCGCCACCGCGCCTTAGTTCTAGCAATGAACGAAACCATCGCTGAGGCTGATAGAATTGCGAAACTGAAGGAACTCGCTTCCGCAGGTTTGACGGGCGAAGCGGCAAGTTACTTCAACAAGCTGATTGAAATATACGCCAAGACAAAGAGGCTCACGGAGCCGGAAAGAAAAAGGATCGATCAGTTTCTTGCATCACATCACAAATGATCGCCACTCCTAAACGCCGCTGGTTCAAGTTGACATTGCGGACGCTGTTCGTGGTGGTGACGGTGTTTGGGGTTTGGTTGGGATGGAACGTGCATCAAGTACACGAACGCGACCGGCTTCTTGAGTCCAGAGATTTTCTCCGAGCGCTAGAATCTCCAACAGGCTACGTGGATACGCCTGCCATGAGGGCCTTCGTAGCAAAGATGACGCGACAAGGCTACAAGGCATATGAGCCACGAAAAAAGCCGCCAGCTATCCCTCTTGTGTGGTCCATTCTCGGGGCCGAGCCGCTTGAAATGGATATTCGACTGCCCGACGACAAATTCACCGACGCCGATCTTCTCCGAATACGGTCCGTTTACCCTGAGTGCGAAGTAATGCGGATTTCAGAAACGGGAGGCATCAGCAGAAATCCCAATTCTGACTGATCGCAACGCACGAGTTGCCGAGCCCCGTGCAAACTAATTGAGACCTCATTGCGGGACCTTTTCTCGACCTTCGCAGGCGCGTGGTTGGGAACTAGGCACGCTGTACAAGCCCGTTCGCCCCACGATCACCGGCGTCGGCGAACCCGAGCAAGAGAGGCCAGATCAGTTAATCGGCCGACTTTTTATGATCTTGCCGCTACTGGCAAATCGATGGCAGACTTGCGAGTTGCGGCGTCGCTTCCACCCTCGGTGGAGGACCAGCAGGGCGCCCATGCCGGCCAGCAGAATCGATGAAGGTTCTGGCACGACGTTCATCTTGCCGGACACGACAGCCGAGCCACTGGAAGGACCGAAAGCTGCTAAGGTTGCCGGAATGAACTGGCCAGTCGGTGCGCCACTGGCCGTTGCCGTAACACCGCCCGCGCCGGGGATCGA
>PLYM01000251.1 GCA_003153375.1 Planctomycetaceae bacterium | reverse complement strand
TTTGGTCGCCGGACGGCAGTTTGATTGCCTTCGCCCGGAGGCCGCGTTAACGGCGGCGGTTGGCTCAGCGAATGGGCCGAGCGGCGAGGATCAACGGCATCGACGACCCAAGAGCAACGCACCGGCCCCCATCGCCAGCAGCGCCCAGGTCGAGGGCTCGGGGATGACGGCGATGCCGCTTGCCCCGGCTACTCCAGTTATGAACGCTGCATTGACGGTCGCGCCCGAAGTGGTGTATTCACCCACGATTCCGGTTGCCTCATCTGCAACAAATAGATTGGATCCCAACACGGCGATGCCTTCCGCTTGCTGCAAGCCATCATGGGTCCAAATGACGTTGCCTCCCGTGATCGAGCCTTCACCAAAGCCGCTCTGAAGGGCGCCAAAGAGGAATTGTCCGGAAACGGCCATGCCAAAGGCGGACACCGCGCCCGTAAAGACCAAATTGTTGACCAATGCTCCCGAGGTGGTGTACTCGTGAATATTACCACCCGAGACAAATAGATCGGCTCCGGAAACTGCAATTCCCAAAGGGCTACTCAAGCCCGAGACTAGCGCCGCATTGACCGTCGCACCTGATGTGGTGTACTCACCAACGGTGCCGCTGCCAAAGTTAACGACAAATAGATCATCGCCGGACGCGGCGATGCCAATCGGATGATTCAATCCCGAGACCAGTGCTGCGTTCACCGTCGCCCCGCCCGTGGTGTATTCGCCAATCGTTCCGCTGGAAAAATTCACCACGAAAATGTCATTGCCAGACACCGCGATGCCAACCGGACTGTCCAGCCCCGATACAAGCGCGGCGTTCACGGGCGTCCCGCCCGTGGTGTATTCACCAATCGTTCCATGACCAATGTTCGTGCCACCAGTAATCAAGATTTGGGCGCACGCCGCTAGCGGCATTATTCCAAGGGTCGTCATCGCGGCAAGGATCGAAAGGACATACGTCGTTTTCATGAATTGATCTCAGAAGCGGACACATTCACGAGAATCGCGGACGAAGCGGGGAGCACGGGAAGGTTGAAACCACGATGTCGCGATCACTCGCGTTGGGTTCGACAGAACAGGCTCTCAAGAAATCGCTATTAGCGGCATCCGCGAGGTGGGAGAATCCACCGACTATATGTTCCCACAGGCCCACCGTCAACGATTCCCCGGATTTTTCCTTGCACGCCCCTTGCCGCACGACTACGATAGGGCCAATGTCTCTCCGAGCCAGGTGCCGCTAGCCAAACGATCTCAACCCGTTTGACCTTCTTTCTTGCGGCTACCGGATTGCGCCTCCAGCGCGATTCAATCGAACTTCCAATTGTAGGTTTCGCCCAATGCGAGGATTGACTACGCCACTACTTCTTCTGTTCGTCGTGGCTTTCCCGCTCCGACCTGTCCCAGCTCTAGCCGGCCCCATCACTGTTCCGCCGGGCTTGCATCCCGGCGACAATTACCGGCTTATTTTCGTGACCAGCACGACAAGGGACGGTAATTCGTCCAACATTGCAGACTACAACAATTTCGTGATGAACGCCGCGAATGCCTCTCCCGCGCTGGCGACGTTGGGGACGACTTGGTCGGCAATCGCTAGCACGACGACTGTCGCGGCCAAAGACAACACCGGCACCAATCCAACTGCTTCCCTTGGTTATCCTGTTTACACTCTGGGTGGGGCCCTTGTAGCAGTTGACAACCATCAGTTATGGAACGCATCATCCGCAACTCCACTCTCAACCTGGATCGACATAACTGAGTTAGGCACGAGCGCTGCGGGATCGCTGGTATGGACGGGTACTAACCCGCTCGGCATGCCGGCCAACCCTTTAGGCGCTGGTACCGGTTCGGCGGCCGGTTTAGCTGGCGGCCCCACTGATGACTGGACATATATCGTGATCAGCATTCGAACGAACGGCGACTCTCCGCTAGTTCTACCTTTCTACGCGATATCTGGTGTTCTTACGGTACCTATTCCCGAGCCCAGCAGCGTCACGCTCGCCGCCTTGGGCCTTGTCGGCTTGGCTGCCTGGGGCTGGCGGCGGAAACGGTCTCGCATTGCCGCGCTGATAGCGTTGGCCGTGCTCGTGGCTTGTGCCGGCGACGCACGTGCGGTCACGATTGCTTGGAGCCCGGTCGGCAATCCCGGCAATGCGGCGGACACCGCGAGCTACCAAGGAATCGTGACGAGCCTTGGCGCGGTGAATTACGACTACAGCATCGCCACCTACGACGTGACGACTGCTCAATATGTCGAGTTCCTGAATACCGTTGATCCAGCCGGAGCAAATCTGCACGGCCTCTGGAACTTCCAGATGCCCACCCAGAATTACGGCGGAATCAACTACACCGCAAACACCGCGGCGGGTGCCCACTTCAGCGTCATTGGCCAACGCGGCGATGTACCCGTTAATTACGTCTCGTATTTCGACGGACTGCGCTTCGCAAATTGGCTGAATAACGGTGGCTTGCCCACCAGCGATACCGAGACGGGATCGTACACACTGTTGAACGCAACCCTTCCCTCCCAGGTTGTGCGACACTCCAACGCGAGGGTGGTCCTGCCCAACGAGAACGAATGGTACAAGGCCGCGTATTACAATCCCGCGACGAGCACCTATTTCCAGTATCCAACATCCAGCAACACACTGCCGACGGCCAGCGTGCCCACGGGGGCCACGAACACCGCAAATTTCAATAACGCCCTCAACCCTGCAACCCGTGGAAATCTCACACCCGTGGGTTCCTATCCCGGATCCCCGAGCCCCTACGGCACGTTCGACCAGGGGGGCGACGTGGGGCAATGGATTGAGCCGACTTCACCGGGCGCGTCAAAGGTCCGCGGTTTTGCATTTGACTTCCCCTCGTCGATCGTTTTTCCAGCCGCCGCCCCAAACGGGCCATTGTGGCAGGCGCTGAACATATCTTATGAGCCCACTTCCGAGGTTGGCTTCCGCCTGGCCCTCGTCCCCGAACCCAGCAGCGTTGTGATCGCGGGCCTCGGCATCGTCGGCCTGGTCGCCTGGCGCTGGCGACGGAAACGCCTCTAACCGATCAGCGCGAAGCATCGCGCGGCGAATGGACTCGGGGAGCTTCGGCCAAGCGGCTACGATTCGAGCGAGGTCGTCGAGGTTGGGGCAAACCCTGGGGCAAACCCTGGGGCAAACCCTGGGGCAAACGTTCGCGGGGCTCGTCGTAACCTCCGACAGATCCTCTCTTACGTCGGTAGACTCCTGCGTTCGCAATGCAGAGGTCTATGGTGCGATCACTTCCCCGCTTTGACCAGTTTTGGGTGGATTTGGTCTCGCCTACGTTCGACGAGCCTTGCCACGGTTTTGCGGGCGATGCCCGTCAGCCCCACCGTCGAAACGGAAGCGGCCGCGTCTTGAAATCTCCGTGCGTTTGCGGACACCGACGAGTACGATAACGGCTGCGACGATTCGCTCGCGAAGGCGCCAAGAAAATCGAACCATTTATTTGACCGGCGCCGGAAACAACCCTGGGGAGGGCATGTCATGGTTCTTCGCTCGGCGGCGTGGTTTCTCGGCCTGCTCATAACGGCCCAAGCCTGGGCTCAGGCAGTGACAAGTCCCACGGCGATCTTCGTCATGAAACCCGACGGCAGCGACGTCCGCAAGGTGGCGGAAGTCGAAGGCCACGACGATCACGAAGCGCCGCGCTGGTCGCACGACGGCAAACAACTTGCATTCGACGCCCGCAAAGTAGTCAGTCAAGAGCGAACTTGTTTCGTGGTGCGCCCCGATGGCACCGAACTGCGCGAGGTGGCCAAAGGACGGTTCGCTGACTGGTCGCCGGACGACTTGCAAATTACGTTTCAGGTGGATGGCGACGACGGCTCCTCGCAGATTTACGTGCAGAATCTCGATGGCAAGGGGCTGACCAAGATCGCCGGGGGGCGGAGTCCGCGCTGGTCGATCGCCGGCAACGTCCTGGTCTATACGGACGGGACCATGCTCCGCGCCTTGGACCTTCTCAATGACGAGCGAACGGCCCTGTTGCCCGCGCCGGTCAATAAGGTTTTCGATGGGCTAGCCTGGTCGCCCGACGGCAAGAGCATGGCGGTCGTTGTCCGGCCGGCCGACGGCGCCCACCGGCAGTTGCTTTTCGTGGATCCCTCGGGCAACAATCGTGAGGTGAAACCACGGCTGACCAACGAGATGGGGGGCTTCACCTCGTTCTCGCCCGATGGCAAGCAACTGGTCTTCAGCGACGGTATGGAAATACGCATGGTCGACGTTGCCGGCGATGTCGACGCACGCAAGGTGCCAGGCCAGGTGGGAATGAGCAAGCACCCAGCCTTCTCGCCCGATGGGAAGTGGATCGCGTTCACCAGCTCGCGCCGGGTGCTCGCGCCGGCTACGAAAGCCGCAATGCCGACAGCCAAAAGGCTGCAAGAAGTGCGGCGGCACGACAGGCGATCGGTCGTCTGGGGCCTGGATTTTACGCCCGATGGCCGTAGCGTGGTGCTCGGAGGAGCAAACGGCAGCGGTGTGCAAGTTTGGGATTTGACCAATGGCGAAAGGCGCGATCTAGGCGGTCGCGGAATGCTCGTCAATGTTTTTCCCGACGGTGGCCGCTTCGCCACGTCCTGGGTGGGATCGGTCGCTCATGTGATCGACCTCAAGAGTGGCGACGTTCTGAAGGAATTCGATCACGGCGGCACAATCTGGGCCTTTTTCCTTTCGCCAGACGGCCGACGGTTGCTCACGGGTGGGCTCGACAAAGTGATTCGGATTTGGGACGCCGACTCCGGCAACCTGATAAAAGCCTTTGACCCGGTCCCTGACTACGTCACGCGGGCCACGTTTTCGCCCGACAGCAAGGAAGTGATCGCGGGCTGCCACGACAAGAAGCTCCGCGTGTTTGACGCCGAGACCGGCAAACAGCGTTTGGACATCGACCACCCGGCGGCGCTGTGGGGGTTGGCCGTCTCGCCTGACGGGCGCCACATCCTGACCGGTACCGGTGGCAGTCTGGTTGGCAGCCTGACCGGACTGAATATTGGAGAAGGGGACGATTGCGTGCTGCGCATGTGGAATAGTGAAACCGGCAAGCTCGTTCGCGAAATGAAAGGCCACGATGGGGGCGTCTTTTGCATCGACGTTTCACCCGATGGGCGGCTGGCCGCTACTGGCGGATCGGATGGCACCCTGCGACTTTGGGATTTGTCCACCGGCGACGAGTTGAGCAAGATTGGTCCCGCCAAGGGGATCGTCGCCTGTGCCCGATTTTCGCCCGACGGCAAGTTGATCGTCGCGGGTGGTGGCATCTCGCGGATTGCTGGCCAGACCATCGAGTTCCCCAACGAGCAGATTCGCGTTTTCAAGGTGCTTGACGCTTCCGAGGCCGAAGCCGTCGATGCGAAACCGGAATAGAGCAAGTGTGGGGCAGGGCCGATCATTTGTTGAACTTGGCTCTCTCGCTTGCGCGGCCGGCTAGCCGATCAGCGCGAGCATGGCTCGGCGAATGGGCTCAGGCAGCGAGGGCCAAGCCGCGACGATTCCAGTACGGTAACTGGGCACCCGATCAGCGGACCAAGCACCGACTGGCCAGGACCGCCAGCAGCGCCAGGTCGAGGGCTGGAGTACGATGTACTCACCCAGGTCCTCGCGTCGAGCGGCCATGGGTGCTATCACTCCTCTTACGCCTTGTCCTTGGTTTCGGCCCGATTGATGCTAGCACTGCCGACAGCTCGCAGCGGACCGCTAGCGATGCCGGTGGCGTCAGACCATATTTGGACGGTCCGCCCCGTGCGAAGCTCAGGCAGATCCCGTGAAGGGCCACAGCCGGCCAAGACGCCGCCGGCGGAGAGCGCTGCCGCTGCTAGCACCTTTTTGAATCGCTTGCCGGCTCGCCAGCAGGGACTAGGGGCTTTGGATAGGCCAAGAGGTGATTGCACCCGATCTCACGCCATGGGCCACGTCGTTTTTGAAAACGAACCTAACCTGGAAACCCGGGTGATTATTTTCCTCGGCGATGGTGGACGTCCCAGGAGTGGATTTGTTCGGCCAGGCGAACCGTCTCTGGCTCGTCATGCAGCTTGCCGTAGTACCATAGCGCCTCGGCTACTTCGCGGTAGTTCACCTGCTTGATGCCACCCGAGCCAGATAGCTCCTTGCCAG
>PLYM01000199.1 GCA_003153375.1 Planctomycetaceae bacterium | reverse complement strand
AGAACAACACCGGGAAATCGGGAAATCCATATCTAACCAGTGTTGTCGCAAGAGGTTACAGATTCCCGTTCGCTGGGAACTTTCCCAGTCCGTCTGGGAACAGCCTGCTGCACCCGAATCGCATCAGGAACATCAGCGTGCCCAACCCGCCTCTCAACCCGGCGCCGTTCTCGCAGCGGGCGCTGTTCGTTACCCGGGATCCCGGTTCTCTGCGAGGTGCCAGCAACCGGCCGACGTCCATCGGCTTCGGCTGAGTTGAGCATGCGGCAGGTCCGCGGGTCATTCATTGGACCGACACGACAAAATGCTAGCACTCAGCGCTCGGCACCGCTGCGACCTCCCCTCGTGCGATCATGGCAGGCCCGCTAGAACCCTCCGCTAGCGTGGAGACGCTTGCGTGTTCCACGTATTGCTACGAAGCTCGATTCATCCAATCGAGCGCCTTGGCCCGCGTGGGGCTACTGAGGAGCGCCAGCAGTTTCAAGCGGGATGCCAGCATCGCCGTATGTTCTCCGCCGCTGACCAAGCGCTGGCACGGCACGCCGTGCAGAGCAAACTCAACTCTCTGTGGTGAGCTGCCCGGGTCTGGCAGTGAAGAGGCCATCGCGACGGCACCCATTCTCTGATGCATCTGGAGCCCGTGCCTTACTGAGCTACTCGGTCCGCACGGGTTTTGATCGCTTGCGCCCATTGGTCGACACACTGGCGGCCGTGCTCGGGACAGCTTTTTGCGCGGTTATTCAAATTGGCCGTTGCGCTCGCTCCGGCATTCGGCCTGTTAGATATAGAAGGGGCTCACGCATGGCCGCGGTGAGGGCATTTCAGGGAACCTCGGTCGGGGATAGCAATGTTCGCGTGGCTGACCGGCAAGCGATCGATCAATAGCCTGGATTCCCGCGCGTTCGACTCCTCAGGCAGAGTACTGGAACCGCGGAGCCTGGCGGTAGGACGACTGTTCATGTACTTGCGTCGCTCTTGCCGGTAGAATCCGGAAGGCCTAAGCCGAGTCTTTTCGCTTGCGCCGGCGACGTACACGACTCATCTTGGAGAGTCATCGAATGGCTTGGCGCAAGGGCCGTAGGCCCAGATCTCTCCGTCCCACTCGTCGCACGCGAGTCGGTGCAGCTAATCTCACCCACCGCCGCCTCTGGTTCGAGTCTCTGGAAAACCGCCAACTGTTGTCGGCGACCGCATTGGGCAATGCATCGAATGCCCAATCGATCGCTGTCACTGTTTCGCAACTCCAATCGCCGGCGTCCCACATTCCTGAGACAGTCACCGTGCTGCCATTTGCAGGACCCGATCAGGCAGTCATTGTTGAACCCGATGGAAAGGTCATCGTCGCCCACGGCGATGGATCCACCACGACGATCAATGTTTACAACGCCGATGGAACGCCGGACATGCAATTCGGGAGCGGAGGCGAAGTGACCAACATTTTCGGCGCTTCTCAAAACTCAGTAGCCGCAATTGCGTTGCAAGCGGATGGCAAGATCGTAGTTGTCGGCTGGGTGGTTGATCAGAATCTGAAAAGCTCGTTTAGCATTGTCCGCTATAACTCCGACGGCTCGCTTGACACGAGCTTCGGCAGTTGTGGGATCGTGGTGACGTCGGTGGATCGCGGCGATGATCTGCCAACGAGCGTCGTGATTCAGCCCGATGGCAAGATCGTCATTGGTGGTGCGGCTGGTGCATCGCTCCCCTGGAACTGGAATCCGCTTTACCCAGGCATCACTCCGGACTTTTTGATCAGTCCCCGCTACTCACCTGTCCTGTTGCGCTACAATCCGGACGGCAGCCTTGACTCAAGTTTCAACGGCACGGGCATTGATGAGTTCTATTACGACAACTATCCGTCACAAGGCTCCGCCAGCCCATTCCTGCCCAACCCGTTGCCATTGAACGACGCCAGCTCAATCAACCAGTTGCAGATCCAGGCCGACGGCAAGATCATTGTCGCGGCGGGCCCCGATATCGTTCGGATCAATACGGATGGTTCGATCGATCAAACGTTCGGCCAAGGGGGTTTGATAACAGTGCCCATGCCGCTTTTCGGAGGCGCCATCCAGAACCTAGTGATTCAACCCGATGGGAAGTTCCTGGTCGCGACTAATTCGTACGCCGCGGTGAACGAGTTTGCCATCAGCATGGCACGTTACAACGCGGATGGCTCGTTGGATATGACATTCAACAACGGCATACCTGTGTTGACCCCAGAGACTCCGGACGGCTGGGGCGAATTGACGGATCTGGCGGTGAGGCCCGACGGCAAGATCGTTGCTTCAGCGACCGTGAATTACCTCGGCGCTCAGTCCTATGGTGTCCTCGCCCGCTACAACTCCGATGGCAGCCTTGACGCCTCCTTTGGCACAGACGGGCAGGTCTTCGAGCAAGCCTATGGCTGGAATGTGGTCGCCGTTCAGAGCGATGGCAAGCTCATCGCAGTCGGCGGGGGCATTATGGACAGCGACGGCGTGCAGGCGACGTCGGATTTTCACGTCAAGCGATTCAATGCTGACGGCACTGAAGACATTGGCTTTGATACCAGCATAATGACGCAGGTTGACCCTTCTGGACCTTTAGCTGCCCCGCCGAGTCGAGCTCTGCCAAACGTGGCATCGCCGACGACGCCCGGAGCCACCGCGTTGAAGCTTGACGTAAACGACGACGCAATCGTCGCACCGCTTGACGCACTGATGGTGATCAACTACATGATTGATTCCGTCAACTTGCCGCTCGTGAGCATCGCCGTAGCCGCAGAAAGTGTCGCGGCACATGCTGTTACTACCGTCGTTGATGTCGTGCCGTCGATACAAGTTCTCTCCGTCGATCAGGCCATCAGCCAGATGACCGGCGCGACAGCCGATGGCCAAACGAATGGTTCGAGCATCGTGGCGAGCCCTGCGGCCAGCCTGGAACCTTCCGACATGACCGGCGCGACAGCCGCCTCGACGGTAACAGCCACGACTACTTTGCTCGCTACGGATGACGTGTGAATTCAGACGCGTGAGGGGCCCGGGCTTGCTTCATGAGCGCGGCGGAATGCGGCAACACCCTGAGCCCAGCAGCGTAGTGCTGGCCGCCCTGGGCCTCGTCGGCTTGATCGCTTGGGGCTGGCGACGGAAACGCGCCTAGCAGCCTGTTGAAAATCAACAGATCACTGTCACCACCTGTATGCCACTGGCTCTGCCAGTGTGAAATCCTCGTGATTTTCACTCACCGGCAAAACCATTGGCACACGCTGGACGATCCGATCCAACTTTTTCAACGGGCTGCTAGCCGATTAGGGCCATCATGGCCCAGCGAATGGCTCGGGCAGATTGGGCCAACCGGCCCACGATCATCGGCGTCGGCGAAACGCGAGCAGCGCACCGGCGGTACGCTAGCCAGCCCCGAGCCCACATCGCGGCAACACCGAAGGCGGTGCCGCAAAATGGTCCATTTTTAGGGCGCCAGGCAAACGATTGGGATTGCCGGACTTTGCCTCATTAGGAGACGATGTGATATTGCCGAATTGCTGGAAACATTAGGAGGTTCCCAAATTATGTTAGTCATTTCGGCGCTCACGGGCAGAGTGACGACTTGCCTGGCGTTGAGCTTTGTCAAGTTGGCAAGGATTCGCTGGATCAGCTCGTTCGAGTCTGTCCGCGACCGCCCATGCCTGACCCGCGCTGGCCGGCACCAAGTAGCACGCTGTATGGTGCTCGCAACTTGTTTCGTGTGGTCGGCAACGCACGGGCTCGCGGACGATTGTCAGACCCAAACGGCACAGCCCGAAGTAGCGCAGAAAGCATCGCAAGGAACTTTGCACTACACTGTCACTCCGAAAACGAGCGAAATTGAACTGGATGGCAAGCTCTGGCTAATTGCTGAATTACGTAACTCGGGTCGCGAGCCGATCACGGTGTTTTGGGGCGAGTACGCCTATCCCAAAATGTATCATTTCGACATCACGCACGAATCTGGTTGCCGATTGCCGACCACGCGAGGGTTTCCCAACGATTGGCTGCCGCGTTCAGCGGAAGCACGATACATGGTTACCATTGAACCCGGCACGTCACTCAAGTACGAGATCGCACTCGCGCGTTTTATTGGCCGCAATGGCCAGGAAACTTACTTTCGGCGTCCTGGCAAATACCGCGTAGAACCGAGCCTATTCGTCGCGACCACAGAGATTCTTGACTTCGAGACGGGCGAAACTCGTCCCACCGGACTCGGATCGTGGACTGGTCGACTCGAAGCAGAGCCGTTCACGATTTCGGTAATGGGCGAAGCGGATGTTGTAAATGAAGGCGTGCGCCTGTATGGCCAAATAGTCAATCACCTCGGCGCGCCAGTTCCGAACGCGCTAATCTTCGCGAGCATTCGGGTTACCCCTGGGCCGTTTGACCAACGCGTCTTCGAATACTTAGCCAAAATCGATCAAGCGATCAGCGACGAAATGGGTCGATTCGAATTCGTTCGGCTCCCCGCCAGCAGTCGCTTCTTTGAATTAACGACGATCACCAACGATTTTCCCATTACGCAATCGAAGATTGAAAACAATCCACCTGAACCCGAGCGCCAGTTGCTCCAGACCAAGGTCGAACTGCCTGAGGGCATTACGCTCAAGGGCCGAGTGGTCGACGCGCAAGGGAAACCCTGGGACGATGTGCGATTTGAGGCGGGACCGCACCGATACGGCTTCTCAGACATCGACGGGCAATTCGTGCTGCGTGGAATGAAGATCGCCGATGCCTATAAGATACGATTGTGGCGACGCGGCTTCTCCGAAGCCATTGTTCAGGTTTCGCACGAGGTCGCGACCAGCGGCACGTGGACCGTTATTTTACAGCGCGCACTCGAAGAATAGCGATGTATCGCCAGGCCCAACAAAAGTTCCTTTTCTCGGAGCGATATTCAGTTCCGCGGTTGGATCAACGACGCTCGGTAACGGCCGTCTAATGTTCTTATCCCAATTCAAAGTCCCGAGAAGCCGTCAACTTGGGCACGGCCTGGCTCGGGGAGCACGCCCACCGTCAACGAATCCCCAGATTTTTCCTTGCACGCCCCTTGCCGCACGACTACGATAGGGCCAATCTCTCTCCCAGCCAGGTGCCGCTAGCCAAACGATCTCTAACCGTTTGACCTTCTTTCTTGCGGCTCCCGGATTGCGCCTACGCGATCCTTTTCCAATATGAGGCTCTTTGATGCGCTGCTGCATCGCGAACTTGGCGCTGTTTTGCCTGTTGCAGGCGGCCGACGCATCCTTGGCGGGTGAACTGTCATTCACGATCGACAGCGCCTTGAGTCATCTTACCTTCTCGCTCGAAACGACTGGGGGAACTCAAATCACGACTCCTCAAACGCTTGGAAGCGACTCGACGAGTCTGTCGGGGACGATGAACGTCGATGTGACGTCTAGCAAAATTCAATTTCTGCCGACGGGCAACACTATCTTTGCTCTACAGACGCTCCCCCAAGCTCCATTGCCAGGTGGAGCAACTGGCACGGCCCCAGCACAATACGGGTTAACCGTTTCAATTCCCGGCACTGGCAGCGGTGTTATTGCCGCGCGGAACTATTTGGGTGATGCCACAAGCGCCCCTATTCCTCTAGTCGGAAGCTCGTTCGACGCCAGTCAGCTATCATCGAACCTAGTTGTCGGCAATACCGCGTACAATCTCACCGTCCTTGGAAGCCCCGTGATCGGCAGCATCGACACCAACTTTCCGGCGCCCAACACGCTCTCTGGCGGCACGCTCACTATGGCTGGAGGCGTTTATACGCTGACTATTCCCATGCTCGTCAAGGGTCCGGTCACCATCTCTGGCATCACAGTTGATAATGTCTATTCAGGCCAAATTGTGGCGACGTCTCCCGTGCCTGAACCGGGCAGCATCGCGCTCGCCGCCCTTGGCCTGATTGGCCTGGCTGCCTGGGGCTGGCGACGGAAACGGTCTCGCATTGCCGCGCTGGTAGCGTTGGGCGTGCTGGTGGCTTGTGCCGGCGACGCACGTGCGGTCACGATTGCTTGGAGCCCGGTCGGCAATCCGGGCAATGCGGCGGACACCGCCAGTTATCAAGGCTATGTCGGCGGATTCGGAGACGTGGCGTATTCCTATTCCATCTCCACCTACGATGTGACCAACAACCAATACGCCGAGTTCCTCAACGCCAAGGATCCCAACGGCGTCAACACGCTGGGGCTGTACAACCTCCAAATGTTCAACGACGGCGGCATCGGCTTCAACAATGCCGGTCCCGCGGGCAGCAAGTACAGCGCCCTTTCCCCCGCCACGAATTATCCGGTCGACTATATCAACTGGTACGACGCGATTCGCTTTGCCAATTGGATGAGCAATGGCCAAGGCAATGGCGACACCGAGACGGGTTCCTACACCTTGCTCGGAGGCACGCCCACGCCGAGCAATGCCAATAGCATTGTTCGCAATCTCGGGGCGACCATCGTGATTCCCAATAACAACGAATGGTACAAGGCCGCCTACTACAACCCCGCGACGAGCACGTACTACCTCTATCCAACTTCGAGCAACACTGTTCCCACGGCCGAACGTGCTCCGGGAGGCAACAACTCAGCCAACTATAATGAAGCACCCCCTCAGCATCTGACCGACGTCGGCGCGTACACCGGCACCACGAGCCCCTATGGCGCCTACGACATGGGCGGCGACGTCGTGCAATGGACCGAGAATCTGCTCAACGGTTCCTGGCGCAGCTTGCGTGGTGATGCGTGGGCTTTTGACTCGCAGTTCATGCTCGCGCCGTACCCAATAGACTCTGCGGTTGTCTCGATCAATTTTCAACCCACGGGCGTTTCCGATACCGTCGGCTTCCGCCTGGCCATGGTGCCCGAGCCCAGCAGCGTAGTGCTCGCCGCCCTTGGCCTAATCGGCCTGGCTGCCTGGGGCTGGCGACGGAAACGGTCTCGCCTTGCCGCGCTGGTAGTGTTGGCCGTGCTGGTCACGTTTGCAGGCGATGCGCGAGCCGTCACGATCGCTTGGACCCCGGTCGGTAATCCCGGCAACGCGGCCGACACAACGACTATAGGGGGAGTTCCTATCAATCTTGGCGCCGTGGGCTATGCGTACCAAATCGGAACATACGACGTGACCAATGCCCAGTATGCGGAGTTTCTCAACGCAAAGGATCCCACAGGCGCGGACCCACTCCACCTGTACAGCAGTGGCATGACCAACACGGCCGTCGGTGGAATCAGTTTCAACGCGAGTTCAGCAGACAATTCCCATTTCAGCGTGATTCCTGGGCGCGGCGATATGCCCCTTGTCTACGTCAATTTTTTCAGCACGCTTCGCTTCGCCAATTGGCTCAACAATGGCGGCTTGCCCACCAGTGATACCGAATCCGGTTCCTACACGCTGCTCCACGTCGGCTCTCCTACGCCGACTCAACTCCCATCTAACTTTGCGGCAATCACGCGAAACGCCAACGCGACCGTGGTTTTGCCCAACGAGAATGAGTGGTACAAGGCGGCGTACTTTAATCCCGCCACTAGTTCATATTTTCAATACCCGACTTCCAGCAACACCGTCCCGACCGCCAGCGCTCCAACCGGTGCCATCAACTCGGCGAATTACAATAACGCCGTGCGCAATCTGACCGTTGTCGGCGCTTACACGGCATCGGCGAGTCCGTATGGCACATTCGACCAAGGGGGAGATGTGGGACAGTGGACCGAACCGAAAGTCGCTAGCGATGGATGGAGCGCGCACGGCTTTTCATACAACCTCCCGGCCATTCCAGCCGGGGAAGCAGGTAGGTCGCTTTGGCTCGCGGGAGGCGTCGGCATATTTGACGGCTATGAAGACCTCGGCTTCCGTCTGGCAATGGTGCCCGAGCCCAGCAGCGTAGCGCTTGCCGCCCTTGGCCTGATCGGCCTAGCTGCCTGGGGCTGGCGACGGAAACGGTCTCGAATTGTGGCGCTGTTGTTCGCATTGTTGGTCGCCTGCGTTACCGATGCCCGGGCCGTCACGATCGCCTGGTCCCCGGTTGGAAATCCCGGCAATGCGGCCGATCCGGCAACTGGCTCACTCCACGGCGCCGTCGGCTATTCATACAACATCGGTACTTACGACGTAACCAACAGACAGTATGCCGAATTCCTGAATGCGAAGGATCCGACCGGCGCAAATTCGCTTGGTCTATTCAATCCGGGAATGAGCGACACGCACTATACCGGGATCTACCTTATCGCTGGCAATGTCAGCGGGAACAAATACACCCTTATTCCCGGCAATGAGAATCATCCTGTGGGTGCCGTCAGTTGGTACGACGCGATCCGCTTCGCCAATTGGCTCAATAACGGCCAAGGCAATGGCGACACGGAGACGGGGGCCTACACGCTGCTGGGCGGCATCCCAAGCCCGTCTAATGGCTTGACCATTACTCGGAACCCAGGGGCGGCCATTTTTCTCCCTAGCGAAAATGAATGGTACAAGGCTGCCTACTACAATCCCGCCACCAGCTCGTATTTTCAATATCCGACTTCCAGTAATACGGTTCCCACGGGAGGATTGCCCAGTGGGTTACCTAACCATGCGAACTTTTGGCCTGGTGGTGGTGGGTCGTTACTTCCTACGGACGTTGGCGCATACACCGGCACGACAAGTCCTTTCGGTGCCTACGACATGGGCGGAAACGTCGACCAGTGGAACGAGTCTTTAATCAACAAGTCATATCGGGTCCTGCGGGGTGGTGATTGGATCAACGGTTCTTTGTCCCTGCGGGCCTCATTTTGGAGCGAGGCGGCCCCGGGGAGTGACCTGCCTTTCCTCAACGATGGCTTCCGCGTTGCGAGCATCGCAAGCGTCCCCGAGCCCAGCAGCGTGGTCCTTGCCGCATTCGGCATGATTGGCTTGGCTGCTTGGAGCTGGCGACGGAAACGCGCCTAACTGATCCACGCGAGAATTGCCCCGGCGAATGGACGCGGGGAGCTTCGAACACGCGACGACGATTCCAGCACGGTAACTGGGCACCCGATCAGCGGACCAAGCACCGGCCCGGACCGCGAACAGCGCCGGTCGAAGTCTGCATAACGATGTGCTCACCCAGGTCCTCGCGTCGAGCGGCCATGGGTGCTATCACTCCTCTTACGCCTCGTCCTCGGTTTCGCCTCGATCAATGCTAGCACCGCTGACAGCTCGCAGCTGTCCGTTAGCGAGGCCGATCGCGTCAGACCGGAATTCGGACGGACGGCGCCCGTGCGAAGCTCTGGTGGATCCCGTGGAGGCCCACAGCCGGCCATGAGGCCGCCGGTGGAGAGTGCTGCCGTTGCTAGCACCTTTTTGAATCGCTTGCCGGCTCGCCAGCAGGGACTAGGGGCTTTGGATAGGCCAAGAGGTGATTGCACCCGATCTCACGCCATGGGCCACGTCGTTTTTGAAAACGGACCTAACCTGGAAACCCGGGTGATTATTTTCCTCGGCGATGGTGGACGTCCCAGGAGTGGATTTGCTCGGCCAGGCGAACCGTCTCTGGCTCGTCATGCAGCTTGCCGTAGTACCATAGCGCCTCGGCTACTTCGCGGTAGTTCACCTGCTTGATGCCGCCCGAGCCAGATAGCTCCTTGCCAG
>PLYM01000283.1 GCA_003153375.1 Planctomycetaceae bacterium | reverse complement strand
CTGCTTGCAGCCTTGTTGTGCCGCCAGGATGTCACCGCCGAAGGGATCCAGCGGCGCGCCACGATCGAGTTTCGGTGGAAATGGACTGACCGAGGCGTCGAACTCGCTCATTTTCCGATCACCCGCCTTCGCCGCCTGTCGGTTGCCGCGTGAAGAATTTGCCGCGGCGCACCGTTGCGCGTGTTGAGGTGTATGCTCCCTGGAGCAGCCGCCGAAAGCAAGTCTGGGAGAAAAATTGGCAAAAAAAGTAATTCTATGTCCGCTTTGATGCATCCAGCGCAGATAGGGATTAGGGAGCTATCGAGACCAGTCACCGATGGCACGGCTCGTGGTGCGCTCCCGTCGAAACCCAGCCGTCCCTCTTGTCCCTTCAAGAACGCTAATGATCTGACTCAACTCGGTACTCCTGTCGCGCCTGCGGTTCCAATCCAACTGCTCCCGTGGTTCGCCTTGTCGAACGAAAACGGGATCCGCAGCCGACTCGACCGTCTTACGGTGTGCCGGCCAGCGTTCTTTGCCGCTTTCGTGGGAGCCGCCTTTGCAATCGGCCATTCCCACGGCTCGTTCAGCCAGGAATCGAAACTCCGTGACGATGCTGACAGTGTTTTCGTTTTGCCATAACAGAAACTGCCCATGACCTTCAATCAAACACGCCGAAATCCTTGCCACGCGATTCGAACACTGGCCTTGCTGGTAGCATTCGCCGGTCTAGCATTGCTCAGCTCGACTGCCTTGCGTGCTGAAACGATCGTTGCTCCGAATAGTCTTGCAGCCACGGAAGGAAATTCTAATAACGGCTTCCCGTTTTTTCTCCCGGATTTTTCCAACCCGCCGAATGCCCCCATTCAGACAAACAGCCAACGTACTCAGCAGGTCTATGCTTCGTCTCAATTCGCGGCCCTTGGCGGTCCACGTCTTATCACTGAACTGAGCTTTCGGCCGGACGGGCAATTCGGTGGTGCGTTCAGCAAATTGTCGGATCTCCAGATCAATCTCTCTACCACCGCCAAGAATCCGGATGGTCTTAGCGCCACGTTCGCGCAGAACACTGGCCTCGACGAGACCCTCGTCTTCAATGGCACGCTGACGCTGAGTAGTTCGAATCTCAGGCCCCAGCGGCGGACCAAAACAATTCGATATTGTCATTCCTTTGACGACGCCGTTTCGTTACGACCCCACAGCCGGCAATCTGTTGCTGGACATCCGCAACCTTCTGGGAAGAGATCCTTCCAACAATCCTGTACTTGACGCCACGTTGGACGCGAGCAATGGCGTATCGCGCGTGTTCACGGGTCTTGGCGGTACGGCGAATGATCCGACGGGAGACGTGGAGTCCCTCGGGTTAGTTACGGAATTCACTTTTGCGCCAGTCCCCGAGCCCTCGACTTGGATGCTGCTTGTGACGGGCGCAAGCGCGCTGCTCATATTCCGCCGCCGCGGCCAATTTCGCCGCTGTCATCATGGATTGGATTGATTCTCTCCCCACTCGATTGAGGTCAACGAATGAAGTCCAAATCAAATCTAGTCGTCGTGTTTGCAATCCTAACGGTCGTAGCGGCGATTTGGGCCATGCCCACACCGGCTTACGGGCAAATCTTTTTGTCGCAGGCTAACCAAGGAAGGATTGCCGAATACACCACGTCGGGGGCGTTGGTGAATCCTTCGCTTATCACGGGGTTGAATGCCCCGAACAACATCACAGCGTCCGGTGGGAATTTGTTTATCTCTCTCATCAACACCGGAACGATTGCAGAATACACCACCTCGGGGGCGACGGTGAACCGATCGCTAATCACGGGGATGAATTCACCGGCAGGCGTCGCGGTGTCTGGTGGGAATCTGTTTGCCGTGGACGAAGGCCTCGGAACAGTTGGTGAATACACCATGTCTGGTGCGCCCGTAAACACCTCGCTAATCACCGGGCTGGTTAGCGCGAACGGCATCGCAGTGTCTGGATCGAATCTGTTTGTCACGACCGGCAACACGGTTGCCGAATATACCACCTCCGGTGCGTTGGTGAACGCTGCGCTCTTCCCATCGTCAAACTCATTCTACCCTTTTGACGTCGCAGTGTCTGGATCGAATCTGTTTGTCGTGGGTACATTCTATACGTCCTCACCCTTCACCATTTCCGGACGGCTTAGCGAGTACACCACCTCGGGTGCGCCCGTGAACATCCCGCTGGCCGTGCTTTCCCAAAACTCATTTTACGTCGTGGCGTCTGGATCGAATCTGTTTGTTAACAATGGTTTTGGCACCATTGGTGAATACGACGCCACCACGGGAGCGGAGGTGAATGCTTCGCTAATCACAGGGTTTCCTGAAATAGCGGGCCTCGCCGTGGTGGTGCCCGAGCCCTCGACTTGGATGCTGCTGGTGACAGGCGCAAGCGCGCTGCTCATCTTTCGCCGCCGCGCGCCAAGATTTGAGCCGAGTTGCACGCAAGCCCCCCCACACGACCGAGAAACGCTCATGAAATTCACCACAATTCGTCGAACTTGTTCTCGCAGCGCCGCGCTGGCGCTCTTCGGCCTGCTGGCCGCCTTCGCCGCCAACGCGCGGGCCGTCACGATCGCCTGGTCTCCGGTCGGAAATCCCGGCAATGCGGCCGATCCGGCAACCGGCTCGCTCTACGGTGCCGTGGGCTATTCGTATAACATCGGCACGTACGACGTGACTAATAGCCAGTACGTCGAGTTCCTCAACGCCAAAGATACTGCCGGCCTAAACACGCTCGGCCTATACAATAGCAATATGAGCAGCGCTGTCACCTATGGCGGAATCAACTTCGCCCCCGGCGCGGCCAACGGCAGCAAGTACAGTGTCATTTCGGGCGACGGCAACCATCCGGTGAATAACGTCACCTGGGACGACACAATTCGCTTCGCCAATTGGCTCAACAACGGCCAGGGCAACGGCGATACCGAGACGGGTGCCTACACCCTGTTGGGTGACACGCCCACGCCGACTAACGGCCTGAGCATCACGCGGAACGCGGGAGCGACCGTGTTTCTTCCCAGCGAAAACGAGTGGTACAAGGCCGCGTACTACAACCCTGCCACCAGTTCGTATTTCCAATATCCAACCTCCAGCAACACGACCCCGACTGCGAGCAGCCCGACTGCGCTACCGAACCATGCGAACTTTTCCCCTAGCGGGGGCGGGCCGGGTAACCTAACCGACGTGGGCGCGTACAGCGGAACGACAAGCCCATACGGCGCGTTCGATATGGGCGGCAACGTCTTTCAATGGAACGAAACCTTGACTTTCGGCTCGTATTGGGGCTTGCGGGGCGATTCATTCGCCCACGACTACTCGGACCCCCTGCTCTCCTCGTACCGGGGCGTCCTCAGTCCGGCGGACGAGGCCTTATTCGTCGGATTCCGCGTGGCAAGTGTTGCCCCTGAGCCAAGTACGGGAGTGCTGGCGGTCATCGCCTGTGGCATGATGTGGTGGTGTAGGAAGCGGTTCAAGTATAGTTGAACGCGGTCGTCATGTATCGCGTCGCCGACGCCCGGAGGGCCGTAAGCACGGCGGATGACGTGCGGCAGGCGCTGTACCGCGCGGCGCAGTTGGTGCTGCGTGCCGTGGTCGGTGCCCGCGAGCCCGACACGTTCCTGATGGAGAAGGACGGCGTGGCGAGCGAACTGGCCGACACGGTGCGTGCGCGTGCCCAGGTGTTGGGCGTGGAGCTGATTGCCGTGGTCAGCGCCGGCCAGTCGGACTGCCTGTTCGTTTTCAAAAACGCCAGGGCGGCACGAGGTGAGATCCGCTGCAAGCACCTTTTGACTCGTCCAAGCGCCTCCTGAGGACGTCACGCTCAAAACTGTCAGTCCCGCCGGGGACCGGCAAGCACCCCGAGAAAGTGCTAGCAAGGCCAGCGCTTTCGCTTGGCTCTACGTAGTCGTTCTGAGGGGCGGCCGGTCCTCTGATCCAAGCTGGCCCCTTGAGCTTCCGAGGCGTCCTCGGGTCGTGGCCGGCTGTGGGCCTCAACGACGTCCACCTGAGTTTCGCACGGGGTGTCAGCGGGCCGTCCAAATCCGGCCTGACGCCATCGGCGTCGCTAGCGCCGAAGGGATCCAGCGGCGCGCCACGATCGAGTTTCGGTGGAAATGGACTGACCGGGGCGTCGAACTCGCTCATTTTCCGATCACCCGCCTTCGCCGCCCGTCGGTAGCCGCGTGAAGAATTTGCCGCGGTGCACGGTTGCGCGTGTCGAGATGTATGCTCCCTGGAGCAGCCGCCGAAAGCAAGTCGGGGAGAAAATTGGCAAAAAAGTAATTTTATGTCCGCTTTGACGTATCCAGCGCAGATAGGGACTAGCGGGCTATCGAGACCAGTCACCGATGGCAAGTTTCGCGCTGCGCTCCCATGGACCACTACGATACATGCGAGCCTGGACCGGCTCTGTCGAAAACATCCGCCATCGGGTGGACGGATAAAATCCTCACCCTCGATTTGTGCGAGGAAAACGTGCTGTTTGAGACAAGGGTAGTAACTCTCCAGATGATGTTTTCGACAGAGCCAGACCGTCCCCTTTTCCACGCACGATCTGTTCATGTTTGGCCGTAATTTGAAGACGAATCGAAGCCCCCGCACGAACGAGAAAACCATCATGAAATTCAACACAATTGGTCGAACGTGTTCTCGCAGCGCCGCGCTGGCGCTTTTCGCCGTGGCCCTCGCTCCTATCAGCACCAACGCGGCTCCGGGCGATCTCTTTACGTCCGGTAGGTCCGGCACAATCTCCCAATTCACTCCGGCCGGAGTGCAAACCACGTTTGCCTCCGGACTCAGCCAATCGCTGGGCGTTGCCTTTGACACCGCAGGCGACCTCTTCGAAGCCGATACAGCGAGCAACACGATTTTCAAGTTCACTCCGACCGGAGTGAAGAGCACGTTTGCCTCCGGACTCAACAATCCCATCGGCCTTGCTTTCGACACTGCAGGCAATCTCTTTGTAGGCGACGAAGTCAGCAATTCAATCCTCAAATTCACTGCGGGCGGAGTGAAGAGCACGTTTGCTACCGGGCTTAGCTTTCCCAGTGGCCTTGCTTTCGACGCTACGGGCAATCTCTATGAAGCCGACGACAAATCAATCTTCAAGTTCACTCCGGGCGGAGTGAAGAGCACTTTTGCTTCCGGGCTCGGCCCTGCTTTCGGCCCTACGGGGCTTGCGTTTGACAGCGCGGGCAATCTGTTCGCGACCGAAGGCGTGAACAATAGCGGCACGGGCTTCGAGATTCTGAAATTCACTCCGGGTGGAGTGAAGAGCACGTTTGCTACCGGACTCAGCGACCCTATTGGCCTTGCGTTCGACCGCGCCGGCAACCTGTTTGTGGCCGACTTTAACTTCGACGACATCTTCAAATACACTCCGGGCGGCACGCAGAGTGTCTTTGCCTCTGGGGGCCAGCAGGAAGCACTTGCCTTCCAGCCTGCCCCAGAACCCACCACTTTTACCTTGCTCGGTACGGCCATCACACTACTGGCTGCCCGCAGGAGTCTCCGAAAAAGAAAAGGCGGGAAAGAAAAGGGAACATTCGGGCTCTGCCGAAAACCTGCTCTCGTTTGAGGAGCATGATATTGCGCCCCTTTTCCATGTCAATTCACGAGAACGCTAATGAACGTCCACCACCGTCGTGCATTCGCCATTTTTGTGGGAATTGTCATGATTCCGGCGGTTCAGGCTCGGGCCGGTGAGTACTCCTTCTCCCGGATCGTGGACAGCGACAGCTTCGGCCCGGCCACAGCGGGGACAACCGTTCTGTCGGACCAAAGCCTCGGCTTGAATAACAACGGTACTGCCGTCTTCGCCACTTACAATAGGTCCATCAACGCTACAGCCAGCGACACCCGCATCTACACCGCAAATGCTGGCGGACCGTTGAATCTCATTGTCGCCGAAGGCTCTAGCCCTAATGGACAAGATACTCAATACCTTGGCTCCTTTGGTTATGGTGCGTCAATCAACGACTCCGGAGTTGTCGCGTATTGGAAAGAGACGTCCGTGTTCAATGCTGGATACGTCACCCAGGGCATCTATCGTAGCGATGGCACTACGATCTACGAAGCCACGGTCAGCAATAGCCAACCGCTCATGCCGCAGATGGCCACGGCGATTAACAATAGCGGCGAGGTTGCCTTCTTCGTCGACAATCACATGGACGCGGAGCATTTGCAGCAAGCCCTGATGAAAGGGAACGGCTCAACCCTCGTCACGGTGGCCTCGGTGAGCAGCGGCGGATTCAGCTCGATCAATGATTCCGATGGAAACGTTTGCACGATTAACAGCGCTGGCGCCGTCGCTTTCACGGCCTACGGTCCCGCGCCGCTGACTAGTGGTGTTTACGTCGGTAGTGGCGGTCCGTTGACGACGTAATCGTTCACGCCCTGGTCCA
>PLYM01000168.1 GCA_003153375.1 Planctomycetaceae bacterium | reverse complement strand
CTTCGAGTTGTTGTAGAACAACCGGTTGCCCAACACCTGGCCGCTGCCCACGTTGATGTTGATCGTGGACGTGACCGGCGTGCTGGCGTGCGTGCCGTCGTTGGCCACGAACGTGGCCACGATCGGCGTGGCGCCCGGGCCGCCCACGGTGTTGTTGTANNGAACCGCAGGGCTTGCTGGTAGTGGGCCACCGTGTCGGTGCCGCTCAGGGTGAGCGTGCCAGCCGAGTAGCTGCTGGTCAGCGACAAGCTCACGCCGCCCAACGGTGCCAGGGCGAGCACATCGCCGGTGTGGAACGTGGCCAGCGTAACCTTGATCGAGCTGAGCGTGGTCACACCCGACAGGGCGGTGACCGTGGCCAGCACGTTGTTCTCCATCGGAATCGTGCCCTGGTTGTACCAGGTCGGGGTGAAGTTCGGCGCGCCCGAACCGGCACCGGCCGTCAACGACAGCGAGGGAGCCGGCATGTTGATCGTCGAGGTGACGGCCGTGCTGTTGAGGAAACCGTCATTGGCGACCACCGTGGCCGTTTCCACCGCCACACCCGGACCACCCGACGTGTTGTTGTACGTGACCGTACGCAACACCTGCTGGTAATCGGCCAAGGTATCGGCACCGCTCAAGGTGAGCGTGCCGCTCGCATAGCTGGCGGCGATGCTGGTGCCGGTCGTATTGGCCGCCAGCACGTCACCCGTTTGCGGGCTGGTCAACGTGACGGTCATCCAGGCTAGGTTCGGCCCGCCATCGGTGACCGTGGCATTGGCCGCGTCGGTAATGACCACCGGAGCGATGCCGGTCCAGGAGGAGGTAAAGCCGGTGCCGGCCGCGCCGCCGTTGAGGTCGACGACGGGGGGCGCGTTAACGACGGCGGTGACCGAGGCCACGCGGAATCCTAAATCTTCCGCCGCGAAAGTCGGAAGGCTATAGTTAGAGCTTCCGGAGTTTAGGATGGATGAGGTCTCGTTAAACGAACCACCGCGATTGCCCCGGAGTGACGTGGCCATATACGGTGATTCGTTCCATTGATCGATGTTGCCGCCCATATCGAACGCGCCGTAGGGACTCGTCGTTGCGGTGTACGCGCCCACGTCGGTTAGATTATTCGGACCGTTAGGGAAGAAGTTCGCATGGTTCGGTAGCGCTGTCGGGCTGCTCGCAGTCGGGATCGTGTCGCTGCTGGTCGGGTATTTGAAATACAAACTGGTGACAGAGTTGTAATAAGCAGCCTTGTACCACTCGTTTTCGCTGGGAAGGAATACGGTCGCTCCAGCGTTGCGCGTGATGGTGCTGGCGTTGCTCGGCGTGGGCGTGTGGCCCAAGAGCGTGTAGGTTCCCGTCTCGGTATCGCCGCTGCCCTGGCCATTGTTAAGCCAATTGGCGAAGCGAAGCGTGTCGAACCAAGTGACGAAATTGACGGGGTGGTTTCCGTCGCCCGAAATGACATTGTATTTGTTGCCGCTGGCATTGCTGGCGTTGTAGGTGATTCCGCCGTAGGGGAGGCTGCTCATATTGCTGCTGTAGAGACCGAGTAGGTCGGCGCCGTCGGGATCGACGGCGTCGAGGAAGTCCACATACTGGTTGTTGGCGACATCGTATGTGCCGATATTATACGAGTTGCTAACGGCACCGAAGCCGGTCGTCGGATCGGCCGGATTGCCGGGATTGCCGACCGCCGACCAGGCGATGGCGACAGCCGCAGCACTCGTGTTTTTCCCTAGCGGTGCGTCGCGGTTGATTGAGGCCACGGCGGGTGTCGTCAGGATCGCCGCGGGCACCACGCTCCCGACAGTTAGCGTTAGAGTTGTGGCGGCGTATTGAGGATTATATGTAACTGTGCCGCCGTCGATCGTGCCGAACTGGCCAGAGTGCGCGCCGTAAATCGTCACCTGGAAGTTGTTTCCAACCATGGGAGTAAAACCGGCAGTGGGCGCCAAAGTCAAGCTGCCAGCCAGCGTGGCAACACCGGAGATGACAAGTTGGTCGAACAGCGTCCCTGGAGTGGCGCCACCGATGTCGAGGCTGAGGACACCACTGCTCGTCTGCACAAAGTCGCCGATGACAGTGATCGTGCCCGGTGTGCCCGTACCGCCGGGCCTGATCGTTCCGCCGTTCACAAGGCCGCCATGAATTGATCCACTTCCGGATAACGTGCTACCAGAATTAAGTTGCAAAGTTCCAAGCGCGAGGATACCCGAAGGATCGATCGTGACATTCACGTTGCCAAGATTCAACGAGACAAGGTTGCCTTGCAACGTGCCGCCAGCGGTGGCCTGCAACGTGGAAACATGGTACTGGCCCAACTGTCCCTGGAAACTCGTCAGGGCTGAAGCATCCAAAACGCTGCCGCTGCCGTCGCTATCCAAGATTACCGGACCGCCGCTGATGTGGGTCAAGGCCGCCAACGTCACCTGCCCGCCTGACAGTGCTTGGACTTGCGTTAGCGAAACATAGTTGGTGGTGTCTTCCGCGATTGTGGTCAGATTCGGCAATGACAACAGGCTGCCGGCGCCCGAGGCTTGCAGCGTACCGGTGGCGCCGATCGGGCCGCTGTAGCTGGTCAGACCCGGCAGGCTGAGCGTCGCGCCCTGCTGGGCAAAGAGACTGCCAGCGACGATCGAAGTCGGACCACTGACGGAAACGCTGGTTCCCAGACCCGAGGCAACTAAAGTACCACCGGTCATGGAAAGACCATCGTTTATGGTTGTGCCACCGGTAACTGTCAGCGATCCGGTTGATATCTTCAAATTACAATTGAGCGTTACGCCGTCGAGTGTTCCAGAGGTGGCCGAGATTCCCTGGCCGCTGGCGCCAGGTAGAACCGTCGCGCTTTTCAGGGTTCCACCAGCTAGAGTAAACCCGTTGTTGACTTGAACTGTTTGGTCGACCGTAAGTGTGCCGCCAGAAATGCTGAAAGGATTATTCGAAATTAAACTTCGAACTTCGCTGTTCCCGGTTCGATAAGTTATTGTGACGCCACCAGGAATGTCGATTAACACGTCATCGTTGGGACCGGGGACCTTGCCCGTATCCCAATTGCTCGCCGTGTCCCAATTGCCTCCGGCAGGGTTAGTCCAAACCGCGGTGGCCTGCTTGATCGAGAAGTGCTTGACGACGTCCGTCGTCCCCAAAGCATTGCCGGCCAGATCCATTACTTGCGACGCATGAATCGTCAGTTGATTGCTGCCGATGGCAAGCTGCGGGTAGGTAAGCTGCACGATGCGGCCGCCGTGCCGGAACTGGATATTGCTGGGAGCCACGGTACCGTCCGGTCCGGCGAGCGCGAAGGTGGCGGCGGTGACCGTCGCCGGATCGATCGGCTCGGAAAACGTGACAGTGATCGCCCGGAATGCAGAGCCGCGAATGCCGCCCTCGGGCGGATTCGTGGCCACGATCTGCGGCGGCACCGTGTCGGGGACGAGTTGGACGGTCAGAACGTTCGAGAGCGAAACGTTGCCCCCGGTGTCGGTAGCGCGAAGCTGGATATTCACGGACGAACCGCCATTGGCGGCGATCGTGGGCAGTGTGGCGCTCAGATTGAACGGGAACGACACTTCGTTGTCGACGACATTGCCGTTGACCAGCAGCTCGACGTTGCGAACTTGGACATCGTCGGAAATGGTCGCCTGAATCGGAATCGTCGTCCCCTCCTGCACTTGCAGGCCTGGAGCCACCGGTTCGAGGTCGGTGGCCGAACCAACGATGCTGACCGTCGGGGAAACCCCACGGCTATCGAAAGGCAGATAATTGACAACCTGCAATCCGCCACTGCCGTCGGCGACAAAGGCGATGCCGCCAGCCAGCGTTACTGCGAGCGGAGACTGCGGTAGGTTGAAAAGCGTGACGAACTGGTTGGTCTTCGTCGGGTCGGCAACGTTGAAGACGTCCAGCGATGGACCGACGCCAAACCCTCCGCCGACGGCCATGATGCCCAGGCCTGAGCCGTTCGTCACAATGTAAGGATTCGGACTGGCGCTACTGCGGGTGGTCTGAGAGCCGCTGATGAACTTGAGGTTGTTTGGATCGGACACATCGACCGTGTCGTAGCCGCCGTTCACATTGCTGGTCGCGGCGACGTACGCGATCCCGTTGCCAACGAAGAGCTTTCCGCCACCGTCGGGCAGCGTTAGCGTGCTGCGGGCGACCATCTGAGAACCGGTTATATCGATGACCCGCAGGACATTGCTTGAGTCCATCGTGTAAAGCATCGAGCCTTCTTGCGTCAAACCGGTGAGCGCGCCGCTGGTAAGCGATAGCGATTGCAGAGTCTCGCCGGTCAATAAATCATAAGCCCGCAGGTCGCCGCCGACCGTGGCATAGGCAATACCATCGACCACCAGGACATGGCTCGCATCGGCATTGATGGTCTGCAAAAGCGACGGCTGGGTCGGGTCGGCCACGTTAACAAAGTGCAGGCCGCCACCATTCGACGCGACGGCGGCGATCTGCAAGTTCGCATCGACCGACACATCCGTGGCGTTGCCGGCCAACTGCAACTGGCTAAGCACGACGGGCAGACTGAATTGCGAGGTGTTGACGATCGCCAGGCCGTACGAACCAGTGGCGACGTAGGTGGTTTGATCGGTGGCTTGAATGATGGAGCCGATCGTGGTCAGCGATTGCGCCGACCCCTGGAGCGGCACGTTGGCCAATACCCCTGTCGCGACCGGGCGGTTGCCGAGAGGATTGAGTCCCTGCTGCAATTTGGCCAGGTCGCTGATGCCGTCGCCGGCGGTGCTGAGTTTGTGTGGGTCGGTGCCGATGGCGAGTTCGGCGTCATCAGGCAGCCCGTCGTTGTCAGAATCAGGAGCAGTTGAGGGCGACAACACGAGCGGCAAGTAAGGCTTGGCATTGCCTTGGGTGTCGGTCGTGAATTGCGTGGAAGCGGTCCATCCGGTCGTCGGAGCATACTCCGTCAGCGTCACCGCTACGTTCGGCGGTAGAAATGCCGTTGGCGCGCCATCAGTTGTCGTACCTCGGATTGAAATATTGCCAACATCAAAGCTGTAGTAGAGTAGAGTTCCCGCAGCCGAGGCAACAAGAGTGCTGGCATAAGTCTGTAATTGTGAGTTTGTGGTGTCGAAGTATTGTTGCACTGCGCCCGGGAAGTCACTTATAAAGGCTTTGCTGTCGCTGAGGCTCTGAAGAGTGCTTTGCAAGTCAAGCACTGTGGACTGCGTTGGCGTAGGCGTAGTTAGAAGTTGCTGAAGAGTGCCAGCCAGTTGTCCGACAGTGAATAGTTGCTCATACGGCGTTGGCAAGGACTCAAACGAGGGGGAAAGTGCCTGGCCAAGCAACACAAAACCTGTCTCGTCAGCGGGGGACGATGGCAGATTGTACTGTAATGCCAACGCTTGATACGCCGCCGCGTAATCAACAGTCGTTATGCCGAGCGGTTCTAATGGCGATGCAGCAGACTGCCCAGCATGCTGTCCTGCATCAATCGACAGTTTGCCAAGACTGCTTCCGAGCTTAGCCGAGTCGTCTAGGAATTTCCTCCAATCGTTGAAATAGCTGGAAAATGGATCCAATGATGCCAATTTGTCGATGGCCGCGTGCCCCCAGATTTCACCCACATCCTTTAAGACTTCTAGCGGTGGCTTGTTAAGAATTTGGTCTTCGCCAATTTTAGTCACAGAGTCTTTAACGGCATCATCAAAGATATTGCGACCCAGATCAGTTTCCTCTTCGGCAACGAGGAAGGCTAAAGCCGCCCCAAGAATTGCTCCCTCTGGCCCAAATGCCGAACCGGCAATCGCCCCTTCAATTGCTGCGGCCGTGGGCGGAGATAGGTTTTTCATGTCATCAAACACATTTTTTGCAGCATCAAGAGCGTCGAACAGGTGCTGTAGTGGAGAGTCTTTGGGATTTTTACTCGGATTTGCGCTCGGAATCTTATTGGAACTTCCGGGCGGCGTCAGCCCATGCCATCCCGGATGCGTAACCCCTGTACCCGGATCGGTGGTCACCGAAAGACCATCGGCGGCAACCGTCGCAGTGCCGTCAATCTCCAGTCGGCCGGTGGTATGATTGAAGGACAGAAAATTCAGTTTCGTGCCAGGAGGCGAGTTGAAGACATTGGGGAATGTCATTGGCACGGGCGCGCTGAAGGTGGCAACGCCGGGAGCCTGGATTGTGATGTCAAACGTGTGTTGCATCAAACCAGCCGGCAGCATGTCCATCACGAGCGCCGACGGCACCGTGCTGATGCCTACTTGCAAGTTGGCCATCTTCTGGCCGTCCATACCGATGGCCACGTTCGGGGGCACCGTGATCGATAGCATTTGTTGCTGTTGCGGGGTTAAGTTCGGCGCCGAGACAGCGCTAACGCCGATCGTCGTGGGCTGCGTAGTGCTCACCGTCTGCAAAATGGATTGCTGCACGCGCGGCAGGTAAACGCCGAGGTTGTTAAGTTGTGCTGTTGCCTCCTGCGGCGTTTGGGCCATCGCCGACATGACCGTGTTCGTCTGACCCGGCTGGACGTGCAGGTCCATGACCATCGAGGGAAAGTAGATCCCGGCAGGAGCATTGGTTGCCGTGGTGCCGTCGAGCTCCAGCTTGACGTCCCCGGATGGCACCGAGGCGAGCGTGAAATGGCCCTGTGCATCGGTGTACACTGCCTGATTGTCGAGCCCCAGCACGTACACTTTGACTCCCGCAATTGGATGCAAATACACGTCGTCGGCCGTGTTCAAAATGTTGTCCGGCCCTCGCTTGACGTCGTCGACGGTTCCCGGCTGCAAGTCCGGTCCTGGATCGGCAACGATTCCGGAGAGTATTGTGCCGGGAACCGTGGCCAGCGCGACCGTGCTGAAGCGGTACTTGAGCAGGCTGCCCGCCGTGCCGTTGCCCGCGGCATCCAAAAGCGTGCCATCGGCAGCTTTGATTGTGGACCCGTCCACAGTGACCGTGATGGTCGAGGCCCCCGGCATGGGGTTCAGAAAGAAAAGCCAAGCGTAGGTCCCATCATCGGAGGGAACAATCGTGGCCGGCAGCTTCGCCCCCGTGGTGTCGGTGGCGAAGAAGTTGCTGCTATTGAGCGTGGCCGAATTGATCGGCCGAGAAAAACTGATTTTGGGTCGAAAAGTACTACCAATTTCATTCGCGCCGCTGTCGGGTGTAAAGCCGGCGAGCATCAGGTGCAGGCTTTGCGGCAGATTAACAGTCAGCGACGTGTTGACCGCGTTGCCGGCAGCATCCTTGGCCGAAATCGTGAGTTGATGTGCGCCCAATGCCAATCGCGATAAATCGAGCGGTACTGAAAAGCTGCCTGTGCTCGGATCGATCGGCATTGCCGTACCGCCGTCGAAGGCGTAGGCCATGGCGGCGATCGAAACGTTGTGTCCGCTGATTGTGCCGGTGAGCATGGCCCCGTCGGTCAGGTCGCTGTTGATGGCCGGCGAGGTGATCGTCAGCGTCGGCGCCTGCGTCTGAAGCGTGAAGCTGTACGTCAAAGGTGACGAGACATTGCCAGCTGCGTCCGTGGCCACGAAAGTGAGCGTATGCGAGCCGTCAGCGCTGCCATTCAGTAAGAACTGCGTGGTGATCGAGAATTGCCCTTGGCTATTCAAACTGACAGGAGTCAAGCTGCCTTGATCAATTGTGACCGCCAACGACGCCACACCGGAGAGATTGTCAATCGCGTGTCCGGTCAGCGTAATGTTGTGGTTAACGGCTTGCCCTGCAACATTATCGACTAAAACCTTCGGGGCCTGTGTATCCGTGGCGGCCGAGACGGCGAATGTGCCGAGGACGTAGTTGCCCAGCGCGTGGCCTGCCGCCAATCCGTCCAAATTGGAAAACTCGAAATGAATGCCGCCGTAGATGCGACTGATGCCTGCTTCCTGAGCCGCCTGGTCGAAGCTGGTGAATGATCGCGTGACGGGATTGCCGCTGGCATCTTTATAGAAGGGCGTGGTATCGCTGAAGGCATAACTGCTCCCGAAGAAAGAATCCAGAACAGCAGCCGCAGTCGCGCTAAATGTGCTGTGGCCCGAGATGTACTCGGGGAAGGGGGGCGTGGTCAGCAGCGGCGCCCAGTTAGAATCCTGAACGACACCTGGGTTGCCGGAGTTTCCGGCGTCGATGACGGTGATTGGGCGCACTGAGTTGTAGGTGAATTTGGCATCCCAGGTCACGATTGCCGCGTCCCCCAGCGCGACATTCAGTTCGGCGAATAGCCGGGCATTGTCATCCAAGCTCAATCCCTGCTGCGAAGCAATTTGCTCTGAGATCTGATTCCATTGGCCTGGCGGAGTAAAACTTCCTGCCCCGTCATTCCAAAATAGCGCGATGGCCGTTTGGTCGGCCGTGCGGGTGACGCTGTTGACCGCACCCAGGCTTTGCGTCTGGTTCACGGCATCGGCCCACGCTTGGCTGGACAGGTCAGGAGGTCCCGCCGGGCGGAACTGGCTGTCGCTACTCATTGAGAACGGAGTCAGCGTGGCCCATTGGGGCAGCAGCGCCGGCATGTACATCGGTGCCGTCTCTTGCCAATCGCCAGGGTTCATGCCAGGCATGTAGTCGACGAACTTGTTCCAGCCGTCTTTGGACCGCATCGCGATGATCGCATCGCCGACCTGCCGACCAAGCGCCACACCGTCTGTCGTACTTTGACTACTGGGAAGCTGCGCGAGGGCAGTTCCCAAGACCGAACTAAAGTTAGCCTGCTGCGCGGGATAAAGATAATTGAGCACCTCGTCGGCCGCTCCGGAAACGGCCGCCTGGACCGAAGCCCCGACGGGCGCAGCGAAAGTCACGTAATAGCCTGGCTTACCTTCGATCGAGTTGACCGCGTCGTAGATTGCCGCACTCACCATCGCCAAGGATCTGGAAGCGATCGGAGGCGCCGAATCATCGAGTTCAATCGCAGCTAGCGCAGCTTGGTTCCATTGCAGCACGGGATCTTGCTGACCCGCGCCACTGGTTCGATGAATCACCCGTTGAAAACTCGACGAATTTCCCACAGCGTCGGTAGCCCTCGCAGTCAACGCAGTATCGCCCAGGGCTAACGTCACGTTCGGAAATTGGAAAAAGCCTGTATTGCTCGACAGCGTGGTGGCGCCGGTCTCCTGTAGCCGCACCGCAACATTGGGGCTGGTTTTACCAACCAAGGTGACTTGCGTGGAATCAGTCGTGCTGGATGTCGCGGCCTGGGGACTGGCCGAGCCGGCGGATAGGTCGAACGCCGGCGTAATCGGGGCTTGCGTTGACAGCCTAAAGGGGAGATCGAACAGCGAAGATACATTGCCCGCAGCGTCGGTGGCGCGCAAGTGCAAGGCGTGAACGCCATCGGCCGAGCCATTGAGCGGCAGAGCTGTATTGAATGTAAATTGGCCCGAGGTATTGAAAAGAACATTTTGGAAACTGCCGCCATCGAGTTGCCATTCCAGCAACACGGCACCGGCCAGCCCCGACAGATTGTCGCTCACGACGCCAGTGACCGACAAGTTCTGGTTTGTGGCCAGATTCGGCGCCGGACTCGAAATGATTACCGAAGGAGCCGTCGTATCGAGTATGGGTGAAAGCAGCGTTACCTGACGTTGCCCAAACCGATCGCTGGACCGAAGGCTCAAACTGTTTAAGCCCGGCAGCAATGCAAAGGGAATTGTAAAATGCCCCAGGCTATCCGCGATCGTGGAACCGTCGGTGTACTGGCCATTGGCATGAGCGTCCAGTGCCACAGTAGCACCCGGCTCGGTGGTCCCTTGCAGGTTCTCGTTGGCCTGGTTCGTCACGACGCGGCCATCAGCAAGCGTCGTGGCCGGCGGGCTAAGTTGGGCATCCAACTTTAACGATATAACCTGCGTGTTGTTGTTCAGGTTGCGATTCCACAACGAATAATCGAGCGAGGTGACCTGGCCGTCGCGATTCACATCGGCTCCAGCATTCGGAGACGATTCGGACACAGACGTGCCCGTCAAGGCGCGGATCGTCGAGCCATCCGACATGTCGACCTGGTGGTCACCATTGACATCGCCGACAAGATACACGTCCAACTCGTAACCGCCGGAAGTGCCTGGCGCCCCACCCACCGTCACCCGGTAGTCCCCCAGGCCCACCTGCGCCAAGACGATACTGGCCGAGTCCGGCCCGGAATGAGTCTTGAGGTAGACCGGTGAGATAAGGGTCCCCGTCGAAGTCGCGATCCGCACGGCCGCCGGATCGAGCGTGCTTCCCGCGGTGGCTTTGACCTCAAAGCCCAAAAGTCCTTTGCCGGAGGACAGGTTGAAGTCGCCTGGCGCGATGGTAATCGGTATTACCTGAGTGTCGCCACTATGCGCCAGAGCTCCTGGAAACTCGGCAAACACGTCGCCCGGGCGAACGCTCAATAAGAGTCGCGGTTCCAGGGTTTCAACGCGCCGGCGTGGACGGATTGGGCGCTGCACGCCGACGCGACCCTTTCGCTTGCGGACCTTCATGGTAGTTCGCTCCAAACTTCTAACGAGAAAACAGTGGTGAATGCAAGCCGCTAGCGTTCGTCTTCTGCGGTTCCGACCAACATCGTCTAGAACTATTCCGTCTGCGAGTTGTACGTCTCATGCGACGGCGTATCGCCACCAAGGCGCCAATCCCGCAACACCCCAGCGCGAAGGTTGACGGCTCGGGCACCGAGTTTATTGCCAACGGTTCACCGACGGAGATCGAGGGCGTGATCAGATTTTGCGGATCTTGAGGATCCACCTGCTGGGCGTCGACGAACGTCAAGGCGAATTCGCTCATGCCCAAGCCATGCACCGCGACATCGAATGAGTAAAAAACACCATTGCTCGTAATGTGGCTGGCCGGGAGGGTTCCTAAAGTCAGAAACGTGGCGTCCGCCGCTCCGAGGTCAGGTGTCGCCAGAAAATCCAGTGGGTCGTCAAGCGGGACCGGCAAAATGTCGCCCGGACTGATCGAGGGAGTTCCCAGAAATCCCCCGTCGAACGTCACCCGAGCTGACAGTGTCGTGAGCTCTTCGCCAGCCCCAAGCCCAGACAAATTCACGTCGACGCGCACCAGGTCGGTTGCGTGGACGTTACCCAAATCCGATGGCGCCGATGACAGTGAGATGAGCAGGCCCGCATACGACGGGGTGCCGCCGCAGACAAGTAATGCCCCGACAACAAATCCTGACACCGCATTTCGCAAGACAACGTGGCGCATGAGAGAAAGCTCCCAACAATTATGCAAAAGGTGAAGATTCAGGAAGACCAAGTGAAGCAGGCCAAAGCGAAGGTGCATGCGCGATGCAGCCAAGAATGACTCGATGCCTGTCGCAAAATAAATTCGCTGATGAACCGCGCGCGACGGCTAAGCGACGACGATAGGCAGGCCCGTTGGACCTGCTGTCGTCGTCCGACAAATGAGTGAGGTGAGACCTCTGAGGGCAAACATTTCGCCGACATAAATTGAAGGACAGGGGTGGTTTCCTTTGGCTAAAAGCGATAACACTGAAAATATAGTTAGTACGTTTCCATGGCCGACCTAACGAACCGTGGGAATCACAGATTGCAAAATCGGCCCGACCACAGGCGGCAAAGAACGCTCGTCGGCATACCGAGAGACAGTCGCGACTTGCGGATCCTGGTTCCGTTCGACACGTCGAACGAAAGAAGAAATCGGGTTGGAACCGAAGGCGCGACGCGGGTGCCGAGTCAGATCATTGGCGTTCTTGTTAGAATAAAAGGGACTGCTGAGCGTGATTTTGAGCCGTCTGCCGCCCCCCCGGTGCCCTGCCGAGACCATTGAGGCTTGTTAATTTGTCCGCGCCGCCAGTGTGAGTCACCATATTCCAAGGACCAAGGCTCGTACCTGTCGTCGAGGTCGACGGGAGCGCACCCCAAGCCGTCCCATCGGTGACTGGCCTCGACAGCTCCCTAATCCCTATCTGCGTCGGATGCATCAAAGCGGACATAAAATCTCTTTTTTTACCAAATTTTCTCCCAGACTTGCTTCCGCGGGCTCCGCGGGGGAGCATACACGTCGAAACATACGACGGCGTACGGCGTTAAGTTCTTCACGCGGCCAACGAGAAGCGGCGAAGGCGGGTCGTAAAATGACGGCGCTGGACGACTCAATGAGCCAGTTTCCCGCCGAAGTCGATCGCGGCGTGCCGCTCGACCCATCCGGCGGTGACATCGCGGCGGCACAACAAGGCTGCAAGCAG
>PLYM01000153.1 GCA_003153375.1 Planctomycetaceae bacterium | reverse complement strand
TGGATCGAGGTTTTCTACTGAGCCGCTGCGTAACCTTTTGCGCCCTCCGGCCATTAATACGGTATGGAGCAAGGACGCGACACTTCGACCGATCAAGGCCTCGCACAGCGCATCATGCAGCTGGAGGCACTCGTCTCCCAGCAGCAAGTGGCCATCGCCGCCTATCAAGAGCAACTGGAGCGTCAGAACGAACAGCTCGTCCTACTTAAGCGGGCCCTGTTCTCCTCGCGACGCGAACGCTACTTGCCGTCGCCCGATCAAAGGCTGCTGTTTTCGTCGCCGTCTCTCGACCCGCCGGCGGGCGATGAGGACGTGGCGGCCGACTCCGGCGATGAAGAGCCTCCGCTCGCACGGCCAGCGCGACCGCGGCGGGGGGGCCAGGAGTTCGTCTTTCCTGAAGGTCTACCCCAGCGGCGTATCGAATATCCGCTGCCTCCCGAGCAGCAGGTCTGTTCGTGTTGCCAGCAACCGCGCGTGGTGATCAACCAGCAGGTGACGCGGCAGTTGGAATTGGAGCCGGCCCAGGCTTACGTCGTGGAGCACGTGCGGTTCACGTATGCTTGCCCGAAATGTCGCGTGGGCGAACAAGTGCAAACATCGACCAGGCCGCCGCTGCCGATCGAAAAAAGCCCTTTTGGTCCCAGCGTGCTGGCCACGATCGCGGTCTACAAGTACGCCCGGCACATGTCGCTGTATCGCGAGCAGGAACAGTTACTGGGACCGCTGCGGAAGTGGCTCTCGCGCTCGCTGCTGTGCCGGCTGGTGCGCGGCACGGCCGAGGCGCTGCGGCCCTTGGCGCTACGGCTGCTGGAGTTGATCTTGAGCGGCTTCGTGATTCAAGGGGATGAAACGACGGCGCCTTATCTCGATCGGTCCAGCGACAAGGCCTTGCTGGGCTACTTTTGGGGCTTTGCCGGTGATGGCGAGCATCGCTATGTGGCTTTTGACTTCCACACTTCGCGCGGTCGCGCAGGGCCGAGTGAGATCCTGGCGAACTACCAAGGTTATCTGCAGAGCGACGGTTACTCGGTCTACACATCGCTGGCGAACGCTGCGCCTGCGCGTTTGACGCACGTGGGCTGCTGGGCGCGTGCGCGGCGGAAGTTCGAAGAGGCGTTGTACACGACCAGTCATCCCTTGCTGCACGAAACGCTGGCGGCCATCGGCCAGTTGTACGACGTAGAGGACAGCGCGTCGTCGCTGTCCAACGATGCGCGTCGCGCGCTGCGCGAGGCCGAGTCGCGGCCGATCCTGGAGCCGTTGCACGAGCGGTTGTCGGCGGCACGTCCCCTCATGCGTCCTACGTCGAAGCTGGCGGAAGCGATCGGGTATGCGCTGGCTCGTTGGCCATCGCTGCTGCGATATCTGGACGACGGCCGCCTGGCCATCGACACCAACCACCTGGAACGTCAATTCCGGCCGCTCGCCCAAGGCCGCTCCAACTGGCTGTTCCTCGGCCGCGAAACGGCCGGTCCCACGGCGGCGATCCTGTACTCGGTGATCCAAAGCGCGCGTCTGAATGAAGTGGACGTGCTGCCTTACCTGACCGACGTGCTACGTCACCTGCCGGCCGTCGCCGTCGATGACAAACAGAGGATCGACGAATTCCTGCCGGACCGCTGGCTCGCGGCTCATCCAGAGCACCACTTGGTGGCAAGAGAAAGAGAATCCCGCCAAGCCCAAACCCGCCGCAAGACCCGTCGCGCCGCACGCCGCGCCGCGAGCCAACGGCAGGCTGCTGGAAATGGCTAGGCGATGGTGTTCCCTTGACGGTAACGATCCTGCGGGAAACCGGAGCACGGCCGCTGGAAGTTCGGACGGTCGATAATCGGTACTTCGACCGCCGGGCAAAATGCTGGGTCTTCCCCCGGTCCCAATCGAAGGGCAAGCGTCATCCTCGGGTGGTCATGCTCAACGACAAGGCTTTGGAGATCACCAAACGCTATGCCGATCAGTACAAGACCGGCCCCATCTTCCGGAACGGCAAAGGTGGGCCGTGGTCGAAGAGCGCTTTGACACAACGATGCGAGCGGCTAGCCGGCGAGTCCCGGCAGGGCGATTGCATTGACGTTTATCCCTTGCGAAGCAAAACGAGCGCATTCCATGATTTCAAGAATTCTGAGCATCGCCTTGTTTTTGAGCCTGATGGTTGACCTCGATCGGCCGGCAGCGGCGCAGCGGCCCAAGCCTCTCGCCCGCGATCCGCAAACGCCGGGATTTGTTGCGGCGAAGGAAGTGCCCGACGGCGACGTTCCGCCGGAGGATGCAACGGAGATTTTGTCATCGGTCCGACTCACAACGCCGCGGCGGAGATTGCTGTGCAGCCGGGCGTGCCGCAGAGGACTGTGCACAACTTCACGATGAACTCCACGGACAGCAAGCTTTATCCCGGCATTGCGCGGGAAGCGAATACTTTTGGCACCGCGGATCCTGCTACTCCGGCCAAACTGGTCGTGACGACCAGCCATCCCGCTCCCTACACGCGACGCGTCGCGGTTTATGTTCCCAAGCAATACGTGCCCGGCGCGGCCGCCCCGTTCATCGTCGGGGCGGACGGGCCCGACAAGTTATTGTTCACGGCGCTCGACAACCTCATCGCCCAGAAGAAGGTGCCGGTCATGATCGCCATCTCGATAGGCAACGGCGGAGGCGACGCTCAAGGCAGCCAGCGCGGTTTGGAATACGACACCTTGTCCGGTCGATATGCCGAGTTTGTCGAAACCGAGATTCTGCCGCTGGTCGAGAAACAATGCAACGTGAGGCTGACCAAGGACCCGGATGGCCGTGACAGCGAGGGCCAGTCGTAAACCGTCAAGAAATCGTCCCATTGCTCGCCCTTCGGTCGCAGCTCTCCTGAGCGTCCTGATTGGCAGCCGAGGGAAATGAAGGTGACATGAGTTCTCGTGGGATTCTACTGCGCGCCTAAAGTGCGCCAAAATAGTGCAAGAATCCGAACCCGAAGAAGCCAATAAGAACCATGATGTCTAAAAACTGATAACGGAGAAACATCGCCCATGACCTCGTCCTGAACATCCGAGCGCAGACATGCTTGACCACCGCCAGAACGAGGAGAAAGCCAGCAGGATTTAGCTCCCACGCGCGCGAGAACTCTCCCTGTGTCAGGCAAAGCACGGATCGCGTTACTCCGCATGTTGGACATGGATGTTCGGTGAATCGCCGGATCGGGCACAGGACTGGTGCATCGCTCAATACGTCGAGGGGCAACACAGCGAATAGCGCCCCGCACGCGATGATTGCTACAAGCTCAGTGTGGTCGCGTATCAAATCTCTAAAAGCACTCCCACAGGCCCACACTATTGCCGTCCTTGAGTTTTCTTGCAATGAGATACGCATCAAGTCCTCCCACTGGCCATGTCACAAGAATGCTGGTTCCGGCAGTCACAGCGCCCAACAGCATCGATGCGACCAAGATCATCACACCCTTCATCGTTTGCCCTAGTGCGATTTGACCCAAGCCGGCAATGCAACATCCGCTCAGGAGCGCCATCAATAGTGGATCTTTCGGTGAGTTAGACGGGTGAATTAACCCAGATGATGCCGCCTCAAAGCCGCGGTTGTTGCCTTGTTGGATTGGTATTAGCATCGAACCGCAATGTTTGCACTTTATCGCTGAAACGGCGATTTGTTCTGCGCAAAACGGACATGACCTCATTTGATGAGATTCAAAAGCGTGACCAGTCAAGGGTGATGCGCCGGGGACCGGCGGAGCAGCGGCAGATGCGCTAAACAGCCCCGGCACGCGGCCAGCGGCTATCCAATCAGGCAGCCCCTCCTTCCAAACCATATCCTCGGGCAAAATCTGGCCCGAGGTTGCCAAATGTTGCAAATGATTGATATCGACCGGGCCATGGTTTTTTCCGAGTTGGTGATAATACCAAACGTCCACAGGCGGAGGGGCCGCGATAGCTGCCTGCGACTCGGGGGACGATGACGTATCTGGCAGAACGAGTTCAGCCGGCACCAAGTCAACGCGCCCCGTTGGGAAAAGGTCAGGCCGGTTAATGGCCCGCGACCAACTGACCCCGTCGGTCGATATCTCGTGAGTCCGGCTGAACTGGCCTCGTTTCGCCAGGGACTGTAATTGGTCGGGCGTAAACGGTCCCTGGACTCTACCGCGCAGCCGGATAAACAGCTGGTCGCTCATTTGAGGCTCTTTGCTTAGTTGCGCGCCGCTTGCTTCGGTCCCATTTCCGATTTGATCGCAAAGACTGGCCGTCCCTGCACACAACTCAGAGAATTCACGCGATCCAGGTCGATCTTGCCCGCTTTAATTCGGCCGATTGCGGACCAAATCAAGCCCTTCGGATCCGTCGTGGGCTGCGCGACAAACAGCTCGCAACTATCGAGAGGCCGATCCTTTGTGTGGCAGTGCCAAGACCCATCCTTATCGAGAGCGAGCCAGCCGACCCAAGTGTGCCGCGAACCAGGGGGTGACTTAAACGCCTTGAAGTCCTTGCCGGCTTCGTCCCCGATTTGATCTAGCTTTGGAAGCCGTGCCATTACGTCGTCGGCGAGGGATCGTTTGAGCTTAGCGTCCTTATTGTCAGGATCCATCCACGGCATCGCTGGGTCAATCGGCGCAGATCCCAAGAGTTCCCGAAAAGGTGTGAATGCCAACCGCATGCTCTCACTTCCTTGGCAAGCCACATCGAGAACCTTTTGAAGGAAAATGACCTTGAGTATCGGGTCCAATTGCTCCTGGGATTTGATCGTGCGAATGATTTTGAAAAACGTGGCCTCCCACGACTGATCCTTGATCATTGCAAGTTCGTCTAACGTCGCCTTGGCCACGAGCGATTGCGGTGAGTGATTGCTGTATTTGATGGACTTTGTTGCAACCCTGACCTTTTTAGTCGCCACACGCGTAAAGTCGACGATGGCGGTGATTGGCAGGATCTCCTCGCCATCCGCTGGGCGACGCGGAGCGGCCACGAGATAATAACGATTCACGCTCTCTTTGTCGTCGACAGTCATCACCATCCAGAGGCCGGCGACCAAGGGGTCGGTAAACAATTCGTTCAAATTGGAATATAACTTTTGGCCAGGGCCATCAGCACGGCGAATGATGGCCTCCAGATGCGGGAGCCGCCGCCGCAGGTCGGCCGCTGCCGGATAGCTACCATGGTCGCGTAGAATCTCGGTGCACGCGGTGAGGAGCTCTTTGGCCTGTGCCGGGTCCAAGTGCGTCACGTCGTTTTTAGCCCACTGTCCAATTAATTGATTCCAAGCGGCAACCTCCTTCCACAAAGCGCCTTCGGTCGCCACACGTTTGAAGTCCACCGCTTGACTCGAATCGGGAAACTCTCCAACAAAGTGCTCCAGCGCCCGTTGAAAATAATCGACATCCCCCACACTGCGGTCGATCGCCGTAAGTGCCACGTCTATTTGATTCAGACGTTGCAAGGCCTTGTCGAGCAATTGGATCCGCCCCTGCAAAACCTTGCCCTGATCCAACCCCGGAACGGCAATGCCCTGGCTCTGGGTGATCAGGTCCGTCAGCGCTCGGCGCACCTCGCCCAGAACTTGTTCATTGGGATTGTTTCGATTTATCGCATCGATTCGGCCCTGGATTTCCTTTAATCGCCGCAAGAACTCATCGTCACGCTGAGCTTGGCGATGGCGATCGACAGCGGCTATCGCCGACTCAAGCCTCTGGACGCGCTCCTTCTCTGAATCCTGCTTTGCTAGTCGGCGGGCATCTTCCAGTGACTTTCGGTCCGGCTGCTCTTCGCCTGCCTCCTCGGCGGCCTCGATCGCCCTGGCAAAGTCTTCGAGGCGGGCATGTTCCGCGTGTATGCGCGCCGCCAGGTCGACACTCAATTGCTGGATCTCCGCGTTGGACGCAATGTCCGGCGCGGCAGCCGCCAATTGATCAAGATGCTTCTGCGCTTCGTCGAGCTCGTCGTTCGCAATCAGGGTTTGCAGCGCATTTACGTGGGCTGCAACCTGCTCAGCCTGAGCGTGGCTGAGCAGCGCGTAGCCAATACCGCTTCCAACCAGGACGACGGCGGCGGCAACGCCCGCAACGATCAGTCGAAACCGGCGAGTTCTGGCCAACTCCAAATCGACCATGTGCGTGCGCAACCGCTCTTCCACGACGGGTGGAATCGGGCGATCGTAACGCAGGACGGCATGTGCACAGCGCTCCAGGCTTGCCCGGCCCTCTTCATTGTCGAGGGCATTTTCAAGGTCTGCCACAGCAGTTTTATAGCCATCTTCGTGGGCCGCCTCACGGTCTTGTTCATCAAGCCACTCCAGAGCCGGGGCCGCCCGATCGTAGAGCGGATCGTCCTGGGCCAAGCCAGCTATCTCGGCTGCGGAATTCCAGCGATCGCGCAAGGTGCGCCCAAGGGTCGCGTCAAACTGCGAAAACGCATCGTTGAGCTGCGGTTCGATTCTTTCCAGATTGAACCTGGCTTGTTCACGCATCAAACGCGTGTGTGCATTGCAGATTTGTTTCACGAGTGCGGAGGGTGGAGGTGCAAGCCAATCGGCACTTTGCACGTCGTGCACCAATTCTTCAAGTGCGCCAAGATTGCCGTGTTTGTACTCGTGTTCCGCAGCTCGACGGATCTCTTGTTGTCGAGCCTGCTCGTATGTCCGCAAATCGTCCGGCCAGACGGGATTATTTGCGTCGAGTTTGGCCAGCTTGCGGAGAGTCGATATGCGATCTTTCAACGGTCGGCGACTCAGTGCCAAGAGGCGGTGGCGGCGCAACAATGTAGCCAACGGCTTCTCTTGGGAATACGCCTCATTCAATTCCGCCGCGTCATCCATCAATAATGGGGAGGGTTGCGGAAGTTGCCTGGCTGAAAGAAACGCGCTCCATTCGCCCCGCTCCGGACAATCGAGTGTAGCCACCAAACTCAGTAAATTGGGCTCGGCTTCACACTGTTGAATTGCCTCGCTGCGCAGCCCTTCGCGCAACAGCCCGCTGCACTGGCGCAACCGGTCGTTTACGCGTTCGCACACCTCGGCATATTCCGTTGCTGTAGCCGAAACAAACTCCAGTGACACCGTTTCCGTTGATGCCAGGATATTGCGAATGTTGTCGATCGTGCGTTGGTAATCGATCATTGGGATTGCGAAACCGTTGAGGATTCTGTTTTTGCGATGACGACCCGATGGCCCTCAACCAGCATTGACACAAGAAAAAAGAAACGTTCTTGTTGTGAGACAGACTTCATAACCTTTTCGACGGCGGCCTTTTGACTTATTACGTCAGCGATCTTGTTGTTCGCCTCAGTTATCGCGGCTTTCACCTTCGTAATGGATTCTTGCGTCCCCTTGTTGTCCACTTCGAACATCTCTTGCTTCCGTAGCTTCTCCCTTTTGACCTCGAAGCTCTTCAAAGTGCTGTCAAGTTCTTGCCGCTTTCTGTCAAGCCGACCTTGAGTGTGATCCGGTGAAGGCAGCAACTCCCATTCATAGGTGAGGTCCACACGACGCAATTGCTCGTTGAGAGTCAGCTTGTAGCTGGGCATGTATTTCTCGGTTTCCGAAGGCGTGACGCGAACCTGGCCTTTCGAAGCATTGCTGACGTTGTACCCATTTCGCTGGGCATGTTGTATGAATTCCTCCGGCGCGTCGATTCGCAACGTCGTCCTTGGCCATGGCCATGCAGGACCGTTTGGCAGCTGAACGAAGTTCTCCGACTTGTCGAAGGAGATCGTGATTGGTTCAATTGGCTCAGGTTTCCGCAAGGCAAGAAGGTATTTTGTATCGCTCGTTGTGAGGCAAATAATGCAGTTTCGAAGTTCATTTGCGATGGACTTCGTCGAATCTTCGACCTTTCGCCAATTAAAACTGATGCTGACAGGACGTAATACTACGTCGGCTATTGGCCGTGCCAGCGACCCCGCCGTTTGAGTGTTGACTAAGGCGAATTGGAACAGGTGCTGGCTTGGGTCCTGAGAATTCTTAGAGTCGACCTTAAATTCCGAGCCGCGCTGGATAGCGTCTCGACCAAGTAGAGTAACTTCGCACCGAGCCAACTCAATATTCGGAACGATCTCGCGAGTCACAGTCGCGGGGACCGAGGGTCCGAAACTCGTATCCAGCACCGGCGGAAGCGTTACCGGAGGCAACTCGATAACTCCGGACTCCTGTTTCACGTCGAATTTGACTATGCCCTCGATCATCGTCGCATTAGGTCGCGTCACGGTGACTCTGAACAGGGCGCCGGTGAGCTGCGTTTTGTAGGTATGTGCGCCGCCAATTACGTCAAAACCGCCGTCTTTCGCTTCGATGCGCCCATTATCGCAGGCCGCTGGGGCGAAGCTGCGCTTCGGAATTCGCCGGGCATCAACCAGCACCCGATCCTCGACCAATCCACACTTTGCGTCACTTGGAATGCCAGATCACTGCATCTCGGACACACTCGCGCCTTCTGGCTGCTCGCTCGACTGTCCCGTCGTCCCAATCAGTACGTAACTCATCTGGAACTCCTTCATGATGTCTGGGATGACGAGAATCTCGCAACCGTCACGATCCGTAGCGTCGTCCGCCATCTTCGGCGCAGGCTTCGCGATGGCGGCATGGGCGAACTAGCAGCTGCGATTCGCGGCCACAACGGGCGCTACATTCTATCCTTGTGACGTGTCGGTCGGGCTTGCACGCCGTTTGCACGGTGATACCCCACTGGTTTGCACAGGCCTACCGCATACTGCCTCCGTCGGTTCGGTTGGGCGCTGTGCCTCTGCATCTCCCGTTACAGCCTTGCAGACCCCTATCTCGCTGACGACGCAATGCTCCTGTCGGCGCAGGCTTGCCCCGACACCGGAAGTTCGCCGTTCATCAAGCAGTCAGCGAGGAATACGTGAGCGGAAAATCGAATGAAAACAGCGTCCGTGGTGGGTGCGAGCCAAGTCGGATAGCGAACCGGAAGTGCCGCGATTCCGGGCGGTGGCATATTACCGCCATTCGGCGCAGGACCGACAGGAGAATTCCATTGCCATACAGCAAGAACAGGTCCAGCAATGGGCGAGGGAAAACGGCGTTGAAATTATCTACGAGTTCGAGGACCGCGGCAAATCGGGTCTTACGGCGGAGGGTCGAGATGCCTTCAACGAGATGATGGAGAACTGGGTCACGCAACGCAATGACTTCGACTTCGTGCTTTGCCTGGACGTGAGCCGATGGGGTCGATTTCAGGACATTGACTTGTCTGCAACGTACAGCGCCGAGTGTAAGCGCCACGGCAAGCAGGTGATCTACACCACGCTGGGAAAGCCGAAAGAAAACGACCAGCTATACCAAGTCTACGTCCAGTTCGAGCGATTCCGAGCGGCGCAATACAGCAAAGAGTTGAGCGACAAGGTGCTTCGCGGGTGCATCAAGATCGCTCAGCAGGGCTATTGGGCCGGTGGCAAGCCTCCATACGGACTTCAACGACTGTTGCTCGATGAGGCGCGCAAGCCGGTCCAGGTCCTGGCGGCGGGGCAGCGGAAGAGCATTCAGAACCAGCGCGTGACTCTGACGCGGGGATATGACAAACAAGTGGCAGCCGTGCAACGGATCTTCCGCGAGTTCACTGAGGCCGGTCACTGCACGCAGACAATTTCTGATGGCCTCAACCGCGACGGCATCGTCTCACCTGGCGGAGGCGTTTGGAACGACGCAAAAGTCCGCCGGATTCTACTCAACGAACTGTATGTCGGGACACTGGTGTACAACAGGACAACGCAGAAGCTCAAGACGCCCACGCGTCACAATCCCAAGGATGCCTGGGTAAAAACTGACGGCGCGTTCGATCCCATCGTGGAAAAGAGGATGTTCGAGCAGGCCCAGCGCTTTTTGGCGCAAGCGGCGCTGCGGTACCCGTCCCCGTTCATGCTAGAACAACTGGCGCGACTTTTCCGGAAACATGAATTCGTTCGGCCCTCGATGGTCAGGGCGGATTCCGCAGCGCCATCTCCCTCAACGTATGCCAAGCACTTCGTTTCACTGGATGGGGCCTTCCAGCAGGTGTTCAACGTGGCTCTGACCCGTGTCAGGTCGGAGGTCGAATCATTGCTGCGGAGTCTGGTTCAGGAAGTCGAGAACTACGACGACTTCCTAGTAGTCAACCGCAAGTTCGCTCCCCGTCGCTCCGCTTGTTATTGGTTTTGCACTATCAATTCCCTACCCGGCGCCGCGAGATCCAACCAGTTAGGGCGACCAAGCCCAGCCCTGCTAGTACGACGCCGTTGGGTTCAGGAACGACGTTGAGCGCCACGAAAGTTGGCTCGTAGTCCACGCTCCAGGAAAGATTCGGACCTAATGCAGGCAGTGCCAGATGGCTGAAATTTCCAGAAACGGCGCCAGCAGTGAGAATCTTGAAGGACTCGCCGAGGGTTGGATTGAAACCGCCGAACAACACTACCGACAGATCGCCACCGATCGCGGCATTGCCCGTGGCCACAACCTGGTCGTAGGTGCTTCCAGGGGTCAGGCCGCCGAGTTCAATTTGGAGGGATGCGGACGCGCCCTGGGAATAGTTGCCGAAAACCGTCGTCAGTCCGGGATCGTCACCGGGCGCCAACGTGCCGGTGCCCATATTGACCAGATTCATTGGCAAGCCGGATGTTCCGAAATTTCCCACGTGCAGAATGCCGTCATTCCAGTTGAAGGCCGCGGTGCCTGTTCCCTTGCCGATGAAGCCGGCCGTCAGCGTTCCCCCGTTGAAATTGAAAGTGCCCGAGCCGGTGCCGACTCCGAGCGTGATCGTCTGAGCCTCGATGGTGCCGTGCAGTCCCGTCGTGAAGGTTCCGGTGCCGCCACCCGTGCCGCCGCCTGACTTTTCGCCGACAACCACGGTGCCAAGAAAGGCATTCACGGTGGCCGCCGAGAGGTCCATGTTTCCGCTGCTCGACGCCGAGGTGTTGGCATTGTTGCGCCCCACGTAAAGGTCGGTGAATTCGGCGGCCGTTCCCAGGTTCAGAGTCCCACCTGAGGGAATGGACACGCTGCCGGTGCCGCGTTGTCCGCCGACGGTGAACTCATTGGTCGTGATGGTGTTGCTGTTTCCCAAGGCGAGAAGGTTAGGGCCATTGTTGGCATCGTTGGTCGAATAGCCGACGCGAATGGCATGGGCGTCGATCGAACTCGTGGCAGCCAGCTTGAGCGTGCCCGTGGCGGTGCCGACTTCTGAGGTGCCAACATAGAGGTTGTTCAAGCTCGCCGTCAGCGAGGTCTGGCCGCTGAAATCAACGTTACCCGACGACGAGTTGCCGCCGCTGGTGTGTCCCACCAGAAAGTTGGCCGAGTTGCCGCTGGCGCCGATGTCGATCGCCCCGGCGTTTCCGCCGGTCAGGATACCAACGTCGCCACCGCCGCCGCCCAGGGTCTTTTCGCCAACGACCACGCTACCCAAGAATGCATTGAAGGTCGAGCTCGACAGGTTCATCGATCCGTTGAAGGCAAATGCGGTGCTCGTGGTCGATTGGCCGATGCTAAGTGCGGTCCGCGCCAGGCTGGTTCCCAGGCTCAGGCTGCCATTGGCGGGAATGGTGACCGAACCATTCGACAGGTTTCCGCCCACGGTGAATTCATTGGTCGTGATCGCATTGCTGTTTCCCAAGGCCAGAACGTTGCTACCGGTATTGCTGTCGTTGGTCGAGTAGCCGACGCGAATCGCATGGGCGTCGATCGTGTTCGTGGCGGCCAACATGAGCGTGCCCGTGGCGGTGCCGACTTCTGAGGTGCCGACATAAAGGTGATTCAAGCTCGCCGTCAGCGAGGTTTGTCCGCTAAAATCAACGTTGCCCGAGGACGTGTTGCCGCCGCTGACATGACCCACCAGGAAATTTGCCGTGTTGCCGGCAGCGCCGACATCAATCGCGCCCGCGTTTCCGCCCGTCAAAATGCCAACGACGCCGCCACCACCACCCTGCGTCTTCTCTCCGACGACCACACTGCCCAAAAAAGCATTGAACGTCGAGCCAGCAAGGTTCATCGAACCGTTCATGGCAAACGCGGTGGAGGTGTTCGTCTGACCGACGGTCAAAGTCGATCGGGCGAGGCTGGTTCCGAGGCTCAGGCTGCCATTGGCGGGAATGGTGGCCGAACCGTTCGACAGGTTTCCGCCCACGGTGAACTCATTCGCGGTAATCGTGTTGGTATTCCCCAGCGTCAGCGTGTTTCCCATATTGTTGGTGTTGTTCAGCGAGTAACCGATGCGAACGGAATTAGCTTGGATCGTGTTGGCGCCTGGAAGGACAAGCTGCCCGCCGACTTGACCTGAGCTGGAGGTGCCCACCCACAAATTGCCAAGCTGCCCGTTAAAGGAGTTGATGCCACTGAGATCCAACGTGTTCGTAAAGCCGTTGAGGGCGATGTCAACGCGGCCAACCATCAGATTGCCATTAACTTGCGCGGTGCCGACATTCAGCGTTCCGCCACCTTTGATGTAGTTGGTGACATTGCCAAAAATGTCGAAGCCCGAGTCGAGATCACCGGCAACCGCGAGAGTTAGCCCGGCCAAACTCGTCGATTGAAAATGTGCGTCCGGTGTCTCGTAGACTAATCCGCCAATAGTGCGCTGAATATTCAGCACGTTAGTTACAACAACTGGTGAGTTGGTGTCTCCGGCGGCCGTGAATCTCGCAATGTCGCTGGAGCCAGGCCCGGAGCCGTTGCTCCAATTGCCGCCGGTTGCCCAGCTATTTCCAGGGCCACCCGCCGTCCACGTAACCTGGGCAGCCGCCGAGCCCGTTAACGCGCATAACGCCGCTATAACTGAAACCAAATGACTTGGCCAACGAGATGCATAATGCAGCATGATGATGATTTCCCAAGGAGAAGTTTGCGTGTGTGCCTGTTTACGCAACCCTCTGCCGATCCGCTTTTACTTCGCCAATAAGCGATTACGCCGAACGCCATGCGGGATCGAACCGCGCGCAAAAACGACGTCGAAGCAAACTACGGACAACGAGAGACAGAGGCGCGAGAGGTGCGCTGAAATCGCGCGTCGGTTCGAGCTAATTGCCCGAGCCCGCGCTCGATCGCTCTCTTAAAAAGAAATCATTGGCAAACTGCCAGAATTCCGAAGCCGTCTAATCCGCGGTTCAATATACTTGGCTTCGACCCAGACGCCAATAAAATTCTTGACGACCCTGTCCCCCACGTCCTTCGACGGTCAGAAAATCCACGCGAAATCGATCAGGCTACTATGCCGGGTAGGAATGCAGCTAAGTGACTTGCCGATCATGATTTACCGTCAAGGTAGATGCGCAGCTTTTCACCCACAGAACGGCCCGAAAGGACGGCTAAGATATGGCTTATTCAAAAGCAGCCGTCCCTCTACCACAACCAAAGCAAAAGGCGAGCCCTGTCGCGCGTGGGCGCTATGGGACGACCCGTTGCAACGGTGTGTCTGCCATGCAGGTCGGCACCATCGCGGCGAACAGTCCGGCGACTTAGTGTCGCTTCCGGCCCAATATGAGCCCTGTCGATGCCAGGCCTATGCGTGGCCGCACCGACCGGTGGTGGCGTGTGTCGATGGCCTGAGCCATCGCTGTCTCCATGCACGACGGAAGCGGAACTCATTCTTGGCCGCGATTGCGGCGCACGGGGCGCTGGCGGTAACGCCGATTATGAACCTAGCGCAGCGCCAGGCGCAGCAGTAGTCGCGAAAACGGACGTCGATCGCGAACTGACAAAGGTCGTGAATGCTTGGCCATCCCCCAGGACATCAAAACTCAAATCCTGGAGCTCGGTCTCAGCCAGGGTCGGTGGTTGCGCAAACGACGCTGACGAACCACCGCGTCCTTTCCAGAGGGGCGGTTCGCGCGGACGGTGTCGCCAGCGTTGTAGGCGTCGCAAAATTTGAAAAAATTAGGTTTATGTTCATCACTGCCATATCGCAGCGCGATCGACGCGTTTCCCGAAGAGCCCGCGTTTCACAAAAATCGCCATCTAGTAAACCGCCAGTAAGGCCACCCACGGGTGGATCGGCTGTCGCCGCTAAAAGGAGTTGAAACAGTCGTCGACCAAATGACGCCCCTCAATGCCAACTGCAACAATCGCGTGATTCAACGAACGTGTCCTTTGTCCTGGACTCGTCTGTCCTCAGCCGCTTTCAGGCCGGCTTGCGCAAGACTGGCATGCACGAGACGTCGATTGCAACTCACTTGCGCCATCTTCGTGCCGCCTTGGGTTGGGCGGTCTCGATGCGGCTGTTGCCAAAGGTCCCCGAGATCCCAATGCCCAAACGAGCCAAGGGGCGGTCGCTGATGCGTGGGCGGCCCATTTCGACCGAAGAGTTCGAGCGGATGCTGGCAGCTGTGCCCGCCGTTCGACCGCGAGATGTCGAGACCTGGGTCCGCTATCTCACAGGTCTTTGGCTCTCGGGTTTGAGGCTCGAAGAATCGACGATTTTGTCCTGGGACGACGATGCCCCGATCTCGGTCGAACTGGACGGCCGCCGGCCTAGGCTACGGATCTTTGCCGAGGCCGAAAAGGGGCACCAGGACCGCCTGCTCCCCATGACCCCGGATTTTGCACAGTTCCTAGCGCTGACGCCAACTGCCAAGCGGACAGGTCCGGTGTTTGAATTGCTCGGTCTGCAGACCGGCACACCCATCACGGCCAAGCGGATTTCCCGGATCGTTTCTGCGATCGGGAAGCGGGCCAACGTGGTAGTGAACAAGGCGGAGGGCAAGTACGCCAGTGCTCATGATCTGCGGCGGTCCTTTGGCACGCGCTGGGCAGGTCGCGTCAAGCCGGCCACGCTGCAACTTCTGATGCGGCACAAGTCGATCGAAACGACGTTGAAGTATTACGTCGAGCAGGACGCCGATGACATCGCCGACGAACTCTGGAAGAGCTTTCCTCCGGCGGTGAGCGGGGCTGAAGCTGCAGCCCACCGGCAGCGGCCCAAGCACTGAAGCTAAGCCGGTCTATCTTGTCCGGCTATCTGGCAGCTGTTGATCCCAATTTGACCTATATATCACCCGCTGCGCCGATCGTTTTTGAAGGCCGCGCGCGATCTAGGTGACACTTTAGGTGACACCCCACCAGATTGGGCCGAAAAACGACCAACGGGTTCGGCAGGACAAAACATGCTAAACCCGTATCGTTAAAGCACTTATGGATGCGGAGGGCATGGGATTAACACTCCCCTATTTTGCTAAGTGGCTTACAAAGCAAGGACTTGCAGCGAACTCCTTTGAGCACGGCAATTTGCCTCAGTCTGCTTGGCGCCTCTCGTTACCGGTTGTTCCTGGTTATGGAGTCAGGCAACCTGGACAAATCCTGGACAAAAACGGTGGCGTAATCCGCGGGCGTAGCGGTCCAATAACGCCACGGGGCGGTGACGAATTCTATCAAGAATTCGTCCTGATGTTTAGCGCGAGCCGTCTGCGACACCCCAGCCGTCAGGAGGCCCGCCGTCGGCCGCGATCCAAGACGGACACGGAACGTGAGCGGAATGAACGTCGCCGACGTACCATCGACGAGATCGATCAGCTCTACGACGAGTATCTCGCGGCTCTTGGACCCGGTCCAAAGCCGGTCACAAAGGGCGCAGTTTATGCCAGGTTTTCCACGCGCTTCCAGGATAGCATCGCTGACCAAGTCCGGACCATTCTCTCGCACGCGAAGAAGGAGAATATTTTCGTCCCTCGTCAGCTGATCTTTTTCGACCTGGCGATTCGCGGCTTTAAGAAGAACCGGGTAGGCCTGGACGGTGTCGAGCATGCGCTGCGGACTAAGGAGGCGTCAGTCTTGCTGCTGTTCATGACGAGCCGACTGTTCCGCAAGCAGTATCGCACGCTCGAATTCGTCGACCGAATGCACAAAGGTATTGGAATCCGATGTATTTTTGTGAAATCGGGCGTCGACACGAACGACACTCACCGATGGCAGTCGATTCTTGCCTTCCAATCGATGCTCGACCAGTTCGTCGTGACGATGAACGTGGCCAATATTCAAGCAGCTCACGAAGGGCTTTTAAAGAAGCAAATGGTATTCGGTACGCTTTCGTTTGGATATCAGGGCGAACCGATCCCGGGCGAGTTTACGCGGCAGCAGCGCCCTCGGTGTCGGATTGCCATCGACGAACTCACCTCCGGCATCGTTGCCAAAGTCTTCACCTGGTATGTAATCGACCTGGTTCCAATCTCTGAGATCATCTGCCGCCTCAACGCAGATGCGACAATCCCACTGCCGCCACGTGCGTCGAGCGGAATGTGGACCCGGACTGCGGTCAAGAATTTGCTCAAGAACACTCGCTATCGCGGCCTTTGGCGCTATGGTTGCACCGAGTCGGTGTACGTGCCGGACGGTGACTACGTGCGTCAAAATATGCGGGCGGAGCCGCTTGCCGAAGTTCAGATCGAGGAGCTTCGAGTCGTTTCGGATGAACTGTGGTTCGCGGCACAAGCCCGGTTGCAAGAACGAAAGGGAAACGGCGGCCGTCGACCAAAGGACGGCAATCACGCAACGCGCCCGAAGTTATTCAATGGCCTGTTGTGCTGTTCGGAGCATACAGGCCAGCGGCTATATACGAGTGGCGCCTACGGCCATTTCATGCACTGCCCGATCTGCGTCCGCATCCGCGCTGAAGATCGTCCCCTCTACTCGAAGCTCAATCGTGAGTTGACAACGGAACTGATTTGTCAGAGTTTGGCCACCCTGATTGGGGCTGATCCCGAACTGCCCATGTTGGTTCTTACAGCGTGCCGGCACGAAGCCGAGACCGTCAAGGACGATAATCCTAAGCAGTTGACGCAATTGAAAGCCCGCGTGGCACAGATTGGCCGCAGCATCGACTTCACCCGCCAGACGGTCGGTGAGTCTGCTGAGGATCAAGCTGAGGCGGAACGGTCAGTCGTCACGTTCCAGGCTGAACGGTCGAAACTGCAGGCCGAAATCGCACGACTTGGTTCGGCAAGCTTGCAACGGCCGACGATGCCGACCGAGAATGAGGTTCGGACCATGCTCGCCAACTTGGCCGAAATGCTTGTTGCAGCATCAACCTCGGGCGGAGCCGAAATGACCAGGGCCCGCCAAGTCGTGGAGCTTATTACGGGTGGAGTGATTGAGCTGCATCAGATGGGCGAACGAAAGCGCCGCAAAGGGTGGCTGCAGGCCAGGTTCCGTGTGTCCTTAGTGCCTTACCTAGTGCAAAAAGCCACTGGCCAGCCCGCTGATTGCGGTGACGGGTCGGTCGAGGTCACCGTCGATATCGTGGCACCGCGCGACGACCACGAAATGGAAGAGGCCTGGCGGCTTCACAAGGAGGGCTTGCTTGCCAAGGAAATCGCCCAGGTCATGAAGTGTTCTCGAAGCAAGATTAGCAAACTCTTGCATGCCGCCGCTGCGAAATACAATGAGCCCTACATTGACGGTCGGGTCCGTCGGGCATCGCTGACGAAGAAGCAGGTCGAACCGCCCGTTCGTGAGAAGATTCGTGAGGGAGTGATGGAGCTCTATTTCGACGGCTGGTTCAAGGAGGACATCGCTGCCCATTTCAACGTATCTCGAAATCTGATAACCAGGATCGTTCGCGACTGGCACGTCGCAAATGGGTTGGCCGTCCCTGATGGCCGTTCCCGCCGGTGGCACCTGGCGCCCGCGTCAGCGGATTCCAGCGGTAACAGCGACGAGTAACGACTACCGCTAGAGTCGTGTTCGCTCTCTCCAAAGGGCCGGCATTCTGCCGGCCCTTTTTCTTTGCAATGGGCCAATAGCCGTGTTTGCGGCCCGTCTGCCTCAGTCGTGTTCTCCAGCCGCTGTAGGCCATAGTCGTCGCCCCAGGTCGAGCTCCGCGTGTTGGGCGACTAAGGATACAGGCGTGAACGCTAGTACTAGATCTCTATTTCATCGAAAGGACGTTTGCAATGCGCGACAAATTGACCTCGGCCACGAACAATCTTCAATGGCACGATCCGCCCGGCGGCCAATCACCCATCCCCGAGCAGCGCAGCCGATTGGCCAACGTCATCGGTAGATTCGTTTACCAAATCTGGGCGCGACGCCAAGCTGATCTAACACCAATATCGCCGAATGACTCATTCCGCGATGGGCCGAGACCCTAGCCGCGATGACAGCCAAGCGACCGGGCCGCTTTGGCGGCCCGGTCGCGTTCTCTTTAGCTATCAAAGAGGGCCTCAGCCAATTGTCGTGCTCAATTAGATGTGCCAAGGCAAGAGGCGCGTGTCGGCGGCCCATGGCGCATGAGTGGCTTCCTGGCGATGAGAATGATCGCCGCGGTAGTGCTGTCAGTTTTTGCGAATGCCAGCAATTTGTGCTCGGTGCCAATGCATTCGCAATTGAGGCGCTGCGCCTCTGCGAGCCATCGGCCGCACAGAAGCGGTTGGCGTTCGCGGCATCATTCCGGCCATCACGCTGCCAGATCGTCGGAACTAAGGCCGCGCCCAGCGCGGCGACGTCCGGCTTGCCTTTATCCCGAACTCGCCTAAGGATCTCGGAGTCCGACCATGGGCTCGGGAAGTCCGCGAACGTCCCGGCCGCGAGGGCGGCCCCGGCCGGGATACGGATAAAGGCGTGGACCACATCCCAGACGTTATCGACGTAGGCGATCTTGTCCGCCACGAACTCGACGATGTAGAGCAGGCCCGCAATTACAATCTCCTACCAGCTTGAGAGCTCGTCGAGGTCGCCAGGTAGGTCGACGGCACCGAACCGGTGCATACAGCCGAGCACGGCAATGGCCGCGTAGGGGTTGACTCCGCTCGCCCACGAAGTGCAGAGAGCTGCCGCAGTCGCTGGGACGATCTCCATTGACGTATGCCCCCGAAATGAAAGATGAGCGACAGCAAAGATCAGTGGGTCATTGCATCGCTCGATTCTTGATCCACTCCTGGTCATCCTCCGATAGCTTCTCGGCCTCTACCGTGATGATCGTTCCGTCTGCCTTCTTAAGCTTGACTTTATCGCCGGCCTTGCTCACGAAGGCCGCTTCGATCGAGAATTTCCCACTTGTGCTCGTCCAGGTGCGAACCGGCGCTGGTTCCGGTTTCGGCCTCGGCGTCCGCGTGATCGTTGGCCGCGATCGAATCTTGTCCAGCACTATGTCATCATCGAGCATAAGAAAGCCAGCCTCATATTTGGTTTTGCTGACACGCTCGACGATCGAAGTAAAATCATTCCGCGCGTCGATTGACGAGTCGTATTGGCCACTCACTACCCATGACTTCTCCGATTCAAGAATCTTGACGGTTGGTGTGCCAGAGACTTGGACGTGGCCTTTGAGATATTTCTTGAGAACCACTTCAGCGGCCTGAATGATCGGCTCTCTCGGAGTCGAATCAGGGCGGCCTTCGAGATCGTTTTCACCACGGTTGTAGCCACGCCCAATGGTGGCCATGTCGTCTGTTGGAGATGGGTTACCGGCACCGCCGCAAGCAATCAGTACCGACACCATTGCGCCGACAGCTAGGCAAGCCAGGGTTCGTGCGAGCCAATTCATATTGAGAGTGCGACTCCAGAGCATGTAACTAGGCCGCCGCTTCACTTCTTCTTCTCGTAGACCTTTTTGCCGCTCTTCGAGTAGTGATATGTCCCGCCGCGCGGACCGGTGTATGTTGGGATGCCCGTCGCGGTCTGGCCGGTGCTCTGTTCAGCAAGGGCATCGCGATCGCTCGCTTTTGACCTGCTGGGCGATGTGGCCGGCGGATCACTCGTTGCGGTGTGCTTCGGCGTCGGCGGACGACATACGCTGCAAGGCGAATACCGTTTGGCGGCTTCACTCAGCGTCATTGGGATGCTGCTCTTCAGATGGTGGCAACCGGCCCTATGGTATTTTTCTCCGGTCCGCGTAACGTAGACGGTCTCCTCAGTCTCCTCAGCCGGCTTGGAAGGCGGCTCGACCTTTGGCTGCGGCGGTTCCTTCGCAACAGGCGGCGACGCCTTGGGAAGATGACGAAACTCCCACGGCGCGATGGGGTCTGTGCCAGCCCACAATCCTATCTGTGCTGTGCGGGCATCGCTCTCCGCATCGGCCAGCACTTCGGATTTTGAATACTGGCGATAGTGCCACGCCCATCCCTCTTGAACCATATCCTTGTTGACCCATCGGTCGTCCATAAAGACGTGGCCAAGCATTCGCTTGTACTTGTCGAGTTCCCGCCATTCGATGCGCACCGTCTTATGGAAGACCTTATCGGCAAGCGCCTCTCTCGATTTGTGCCCATAGGCTTGATGCGATTCGGGAGCGTCGATCCCCTCAAGACGAATCTTCGTGGGTGTCTCCCCAACCAACACGGTTAGGGTGTCCCCGTCCGCAATGCTGATCACCTTGCCTTCGATCAGCTTGACTTCGGGCGTTGCTGACCTAATGAAGTCCTGATCAGCCTTGCTGAGTTTCTTGAGCGGGACGGCAGAGATCTTGCCGTCGTCCTTCTTGAGGTAAGCAATCCCGCCTTGGAAGTCTGCCAGTTCGGCTGTTGTGTGATGCTTGCCACCCGCGTCGGTCCACGGCCTGGCAAATGCTGGAGCGGCCAGCAAGAGTAATACTACGAACAGCCGTTTCACGGTACTTGACCCGCCCGAGTAAGGTGCCTAACTTTACAGCGCTAGACTGGTC
>PLYM01000095.1 GCA_003153375.1 Planctomycetaceae bacterium | reverse complement strand
AGGACGACCTGATTGGCTTGGCGACGGCGTCAGCCCCAAGCGAACGAGCCGATCAGACCTAGTGCAGCCAGGACAAGACTGAGCGGCTCGGGCACGTTGATGTGGATGTTTCCATCCGCCAAAGTCGTGTTGATCGAGATAGGGGGGAGCCTTGCGGCTCCACCCCTCTCACACCACCGGGCATACGGGTCCGTACCACGGCGGTTCGATTAGGTTACGCGTCCCACGCCCCAGAGTCGAGAAACCGGCAGCGGATCGAGAAACTCTTGCACGCCATCGGCATCGACGACGACGAAGCCGTCTGGCTTCTCTAGATCGCTGGCGATCTTGGCCACGAACTTCACCGGCGCCACGCCCACCGAAGCCACCAAACGAAGCTCTTGGCGGATCTCTGCTTTGATCCTCTGGCCAATAGCAGCCGACGTTGAGTAGCCCAGCATTGAATCGTTTTTTTGACTATCAAAACAAACATGGCAAGTGATTCGAATCGACAACTCCAGGTCGTTTCGCGACGTCGCAATAGCAATGCAGGCAGTGCTTTTGGGGGGCAGAGCGGCTTGACAGCTCCCTACGTCACGCGCCACCATGAAGCTGGCGACGTAATGTGATTCGGATTTCTTAACGGAGGTTTCCATGAGCAACGGAATGAAACAGGGCTGGATCCTGGCGGCAATTCTCGCCGTGGTCACCCTGGCCGCGATCGGCCGCAGCGCGGCTTCGCATGACACCACCCCATCGCAACAAGCGCAGCCGAGCATCTCGGCTGACGTGAGCGGTGCCCCAGAGAGCGACGCTCTCGCCCGTTACTGGCGCTACCGTCGTTATTGGCGGCGGCACGTCTAAACTTTTTCGCCCCCCGATAGGGTCGCGCGGCCCGCGTCGCGCGACCCTTTTTTATGCGCTGAACTTCCCGGCGCAGCCGTCGGACCGAGGATGAGTTCGCACCCACTTCCAGCGCAGCGAGAAACAGCCCGCCATTCTTCAAGCCGGCGGGGCGGCAATCCGGTTCCAAGCACTCCGAGCACATTCCGCGCCGTTGCCTCGCACATGGAAGGCCCGTCGACGGGAATGCTTCCCTCAGGAAACGATAAAAGCCAGCGACACAAGCCGCCAGCCTTGATCGACTGACCTAAAAGTGGACAGGACCGGGATTGAACCGGCGACACACGGATTTTCAGTCAACCCCGCCGACGCTGCAAAAGGCCAGAATTCCCCGAGGAATATCGGCATTCTATACACTCTGAGTACAGTTTCAGGCCTTTGCAAACGGTTGCCGCTTTTCACGGGAGAACGCGGCATGCGGCAAATCAATTCCGGTAGTCTATCGGATTGCGGTCGATGCCCTTGAGCTACCATTACTCGATTCCTAGTTCACACTCGTTTCGCACGATAGTTAGGCCAAGGCTGGCCGCTGGCCTTCGCGCTGTCTCGCCTCAGAAGGATCCAGACGGACTGCGTGTAGTGGGCACGCGCCCAAGGTGGACGGCACCCAACGCAGCCCCGGGGGAGGACGAATGCTCCGTAGTTCCTTCCCAGGGGTATGCGCAAAAATAAAATCGCACGACCCGGTAGACTGCGGAAGGACCCGACAGTTCTTCCGGTATGGTGCCGTGCGCACCGTGCAAGCCGTGTTTAGCCGTTGCTTGCCGTGAGTTAGCCCTGGCCTGCCGTTTCTTTACCGTGCATGGGCCGTGCGCTGGAAAATTTGACGCTCATGCCGTCAGCTGGCAGTTAGCTGTCCGCTGAAGTATTCCGCGGCGGCAGCGGCGGGGGAGAGGGAGGGGCGGGATCAGTCTCTACCAAGCAGCGAATTCAAAACCATGGCTTAGACGCGCGTATTTTCTGGCCAATTAGAATTTTGGGTCGCTTCTTCAATGGCTAGGGGCGCGCACGACCAGCGACACGTTGCCGTCATATAATTGCAACCGTTGTTCAGGCTCTTTGACAACTTATCGCGTCCAGCAGGGCGGGGCCGGATGGCCACCGGAATACTGCTCGTGCGGCGTCGGAAGGAAACTCGCCGACGCAGGATTGTGAATTGAGTCAAGTCACGGGCGGAGTCGCTCGCCAGGGCGACTTTCTAAGCGGGACTTCCTTCTTAGGCGGCTTCGGCGAGTTCTTTGATTGGGAACATTGCGGATGAACACCTGTGGCGGAATATGACGCCATTCCGCAGACGGGACAGAGTCGTTTGACAATGGGAGGGAAACGGGGCGGCGGAATCGGTTTCTTGTGGATGTTCATTTATTCCCTCTGAGTATGGCCTTCATTGTACAGCAAGCAGATTCCGGAAACGGGCCGGGAGGGGGAAAACGTGAAAGTCGTAGTGAAAAAGCCTGCAAGAGGTGCTGCCGCTCCGATTGTCCGGACATGTGGACGACGGCCGGCGAAACCGAAGGTGGCAGGTCTCATAAATGGGTGGGGCCTGTTGAAAAGGTCCGATTTACGAACGGGGGCTCTGGTTGGAGAAGTTGGTCAGGGTCGCCTGCTGAGTCAGCAAGCCGCCAGCCACTGGTAAAGCGGAAAGAGCAGGCGTTTGAGGTTCTGCGCCATCGCGCACAGGTAAGCTTGGATCTGCACTTTTGACCGGCCGCGATACTTGGCGCGCGACAAACAGTGGTTCTGCTTTGCCTCGGCGAAGAGTCCCTCGACGGCCGCCCTTGTTGGACTGCGTACCGAGGAGCCGTCAAGTCTCGGACGAACGACAGATCGAGCACCCGATCGACGCGACGCAGGAAATGGTCCGCAGCGACAAACGCCTCCAAGTCGATGCTCACCGTCGCCTTCGGGTCGAATGCATGCACTCCTTGCACGACCGCCTCCGCCAACAGAAGTGAAGCGGATGAAACGACGACACACCCAGAAACTCCTTTTCATGAGAAAAATCAAGCCGAACTCGTGCTAGCTCAAAGTGGACTTTTTCAACAGGCTCGGTCGTTTGATGGGAATCCGAGAAAACGGTTGAGATGATGCGACAGCGGCAAATCAGTGCCTCAAGCTACAACTGTCGCCCCAATCTCATGTGCCTCCCCGGTACGTGCTGCATCGTCCGACTTGCGGCGATCGTGAATCTTGAGCCATCGGGCCCTGCGAACCCAGTAGAACCGGACGGGCAAGAACAGATCAACGACTTCATCCGAGATCAATAGACCGCCCAGCACAGGCAACGCCATTGGTGCTAGGATTTCACCGCCGACTCCCTTTGCGAACACCATCGGAAATATTGCGAGAATGGCAACGCCCTCGGTCAGCAATTTTGGTCGCAACCGATGCACGGCTCCCTCGATGACGGCCTGCCGAAGTTCTTCGAGCGATTGGATGTTCTCCAGGCCGCCCCGCTTTTCGATGGCTTCGCGCAAGTAGACGAGCATGATGATGCCGGTTTCCGTGGCCATCCCGAAGCAGGCGATGAACCCGACCCAAACCGCCACGCTGAAATCCATCGGCGGGGCGGACCAACCTTGCATGATCTTGGGGAAGAGGAACATGAAGAACGCGCCACCTGCAAGTGCTTCTGGCACGGCCAGCATCATCAGTGCGGCATCCGCCAGGTCGTTGTACGTCAGATAGAGGATGATGAAGATCAGCACGATGACGGCCGGGAACACAAACCTCAAGGTTCGTGCGGCGCGAACCTGGTGCTCAAACTCGCCGCTCCACTCGATGTGCACGCCTTCTGGCAGGCGAACCTTCTGCGCGACGACACGTTGAGCTTCATCGACGTAGCCAACGATGTCCCGACCTCGCACATTGAGGGTGACGTAGTTCAACAGACGCCCGTTCTCGCTTTTGATCATGGCGGGGCCTTCCACAATCTTGACGGTGGCAACCGCATCGAGAGGAATCAGGACTTTACCCTTGGCAGCATGAGGCGGGGTCGCCGAATGACTTTCGTCACCCGTGGAGGGAGAGGAACTCGTGGCTGCGGGGGATTCCATTGCGGGTCCGGTCGCCATCCCGGCCGCGCTGATCAACAGTCGCCGTATGCTCTCTTCGTCCTCACGGTTGATGCGGGCGTATCGAATCCGCACGGGAAAGCGATCGCGTTTCTCGACGGTGTACGTCACGGCTCGCCCTGCGAGAGCGACTTCGATTTCGTTTTGAATGTCTTCAATCGAGACGCCGTACCGCGCGGCCTGTTCCCGGTCGATGTCAATTTGCAAATAGCCCTTTCCCATGATCGGGGCAGCGATCACGTCGCGGGCTCCGTTGATGGGTTTCAAAGCCGCTTCGATCGACTTGCAGACTCCGTCAATCGTGTCCAGGTCCTCGCCGAACACTTTTACCCCGATGTCGGTGCGCACGCCAGTCGAGAGCATTTCAATGCGGTTGATGATCGGTTGCGTAAAAATATTGCTCCAACCGGGCACTTGCAGGACCCGCCCCATTTCGTCATCCACCAAATCGCCCTTGGGTCCGGTTTGCCGAGGCCAAAAGAAAACCTGCTTGGCAAACGCCACGTCCAAGTCCTTCCGCAGTTCATTGAATGGCACGTAAGCAACGGCCTCGAACTCGCGGCCCAATTGAGCCTTGGTAACTTCCTGGGCGAAGCGATCGGACTCCGCCCCATGTTTCGCATCCGCTACCAGACCGGCTTTGCTGGCTGCCTTGACTAGTTCTTCCATCGCATAGGCATTGAAGGCCGTTGAACCCTGATCGTGCAATTCCCAATTGACCTGCGCGACACGCCCGGTCCAAAGGCGAGTCCGTTCCGATTCGACAGCTTGAAGCACGGCGTCGAAGAGCGTTTTGCGATCACCGCCCAACGCCTCCGAGAGCGAGCTACGCAATCGAGCGACAGGCGATTCGTGCAATTCCAAGGAAGTGACGAGATTCTCGACGATGTCTTTCTCCTTGAGAGACTGCGCGACATCGTGTGCCAACTCTGTAACGTCTTCGATGGCAGGTCGCTTGGCCAGCCACACGCCGTATTTGCCGACCAGCTCCTGCGATAGCCGCTTCGTTTCAGCCGACTTGTCGCTTTCGAGAGTCAAAGCAAGCGGCTGGGCACGATCCATCATCCGAATCGTTTCCGCCACGGCGAAGCGGGTCAGGAGGGGACTCAGCTCCTGTTCAAATTCCTTGTACCGCAGCAACGCCAAGTCACGCATCATTTCGTCAAAGCGTTCCAGCGCCTTTTGAGTGCCGTCGTTGATCAGGTTCCGGCGTTCGTCGTCGTTTGGCGCACGAAGTACGAACCCATTTGCTTCCAGCGATTCCAGAACCTCGTTCACCTGTTTTTCGGCATGGTGGTACTTGAGCACACGCTTCGGCCACAATTCCTTCGGTCGAAAGTTCACGAACGTCTCGACCATGTCGAGTGGCGCGGGATCAGTCGGCGTATCGGCACGACCGGCTTTGCCGATCACGGATTCGACTTCGGGAAAGCCTCGCAATAGCGCGTCGCGTGCTTTGAGGTCATCGGCCGATTGGGTGACGCTGGCACGGGGGACGGTGATGGGCATATCGAGCGTCGTGCCTTCGTCGAGCGCCGGCATGAAGGCAACACCGATCTTCGTGAAGCCATACGCCCATATCCCGATGAGCACAAGGCTTACCAGAGAAAGGCTCCGCCAGAGTACGACGTGCTGAGTTGAAAAGGCAACGAACAAAAGAATTAGAAGCGGGATTGCAGCGGCGCTCAAAAGGAGCCACTTCAATACCAGAACCTGTCCAACAAATGGAACGCTAATGCCGAACGTGGTGATCGGGAATCGGAGCAATACTGGTATCGTTACCAGCGCGGCAGATGTCCCTATCAGGAATGCAGCAAGCAAGACAAATAAAGTGCCGTATCCGCGCCGGCCGGTGGTGGACAAAATTGTCAGCGATGTCACCAGTGCGAACACACCAAGAAACGTGGTCCTCCAAGCCGTCTCGGACGCACCCTGACCGACGACGGCTTGCAGAGGAAACATCCCCGCCGCCAACACCAACAAGACCGCAAACATCCACATGATCAAGTTCCGCCGGGGCAGCGCCCAGGTGAGCAATGGCTTGTAGATGTTGATAAAGCTGCGGACGATCCAGTTGTCTTCCTCGCTTCGCAGGCGGCCCTTGATGAAGATCGGAATCAGGGCTGGCACCAGTGTGATCGAGATAATGGCCACGCCGATCATGGCGAAGCTTTTCGTGAACGCCAGGGGATGAAAGAGCTTGCCTTCACGTCCACTCAGCATGAAAACAGGAACGAACGACAGCAGCATGATCAGGACCGAAAAGAAGATCGGGCGACCGACCGTGCGGCACGGCTCAATGACAAGCTCCCGAATATCGCCCGTGACCTTTTTGTCACCGAAGTGGGCCTTGAGATGGTGCGTGGCGTTCTCCGTCATCACGATCGCTTGATCCACCAGGATGCCAATCGAGATCGTGATTCCCGCCAAGGACATGATGTTGGCCTGAATGTCGATGATGCCCGTGGTCCGCAAAATCCACATCATCAAGAACGAGAACAAGACCGCGAGTGGGAGAGTCACGCAAATCACGAACACGCTACGAACGTGCGAAAGAATTAGGAGGATAGCAATCGACGCGATGACCATTTCGTGCCACATGACATCACGTAGCGTGTGAATGGCTCCGCCGATCAGTCGCGTCCGGTCGTAGGCTGGGACGATATGCACACCTGCCGGCAGTCCCGGTTGCAATTCCTGGATACGGTCTTTGACTCGTTGGGTCACTTCCAAAGGGTTCTCGCCGTGGCGCATCAGCACGGCTCCGCCGACCACTTCGTTCCCGTCCTTCTCGAAGACGCTGCGCCTGAACTGCACTCCCACGGTCACGTCGGCAACCGTCTTGACGTAGATCGGGGTTCCCTGAACCTCCTTGATGACCGTGTTCTCGATGTCGCTTTTGTCCTTGATCCAGCCGACGCCGCGCACGATGTACTCCGCGTTGTTCTTCTGAACGACGCCCCCCCCAGCCGGCATATTGCTCTTGCCAACCGCGGCGTAGAGGTCGCCGAGGGAAATGCCGTAGGAACGAAGCGCTTCAGGCCGGGCATCGACCTGGTATTCGAGTGGCGTTCCTCCCACAACGGCCACGTCCGAGACTCCACCGGCAGCATTTAACTGCGGAGCGATATAAAACTTGTTCAATGCCCACAGTTTGGCCGAGTCGATCGGATTGGATTCACTGGTCTCCACGGTGTACCAAAAGATTTGACCGAGCGCGGTGGCGTCCGGTGCCAGGTAGGGCACGACGCCTGCGGGCAAGAAATTGCTGGCTTGACCGAGTTTCTCGGTCACACGCTGCCGAGCGAAATAGAAATCAATGCTGTCTTCGAAGATGATCGTGATCATCGAGAAGTTGAACTCGCTCGACGAGCGAACCGCTTTGACCCCTGCTAGCCCCTGCAACTTGCGGGAAAGAGGATAGGTAATCTGGTCCTCGATTTCTCGTGGACTCCGCCCCATCCAATCGGTGAACACGATCACCTGGTTTTCGCTCAAATCGGGAATGGCATCGACAGGCGTTTTGAGCACGGCGTAGATGCCCGCCACGGTTAAAGCGCCAGCCAGCACCAGCACCACGAAGCGGTTGCGAATCGAAAGTTCAATGATGCGTTCGATCATGCGAGCCATCCAGCCAAATTGAGAACGTATGCAATCATCGCTTGTCCACTCCTGCCTTGAGCTTCGCGGCCTTTGCCAAGGTTGCCTTCGGGTCCGCCAATGCCTTTTTCTTACAGCCGACGCAGCACAGGAAGACGGGCGTTCCGTCGATCATTACTTTCACCGGCGTTCCCATTGAACCCAGGCGATTTTCTTCCAAAACGACGCAGAACTTTTGGGCAATGGCAATTGCCCGATCGGCAGCCGGGAGCTTGGCCAATGCCGTCGCAATGTCGTTCTCTTCCGACTCCTGGTGGTCATCCGTCGCCGGCGCAGCGTCATCGGGTTGCTTGGCCCCGTGCCTGCGTTGCAGTTCGCCAAGGACAGCCAATGTCTTCTGAGGGGCGGCGACAGCTTCCGCCGTGCAGCCTTCACAACATACGAAGACGACCTTTCCGCCGATTTCGAGTCGCTCCGGCTTGCCCATCGAGCCCAATCTGCTGTCTGGCAGAATCACGCAGAAGCGCTGGGCCTCCGCCGCTTTGCGGTCGGACTCCGAGAGCTTCGCAAGCTCGGACTTTATTTCGATCTCAGCGCTGTCGTTGGTAACTGCCGCAACCGGGCTGGCTTCCGCAGCGCCTTCAAGGTGCTTTCCCTTGATCAGCTTGACGACTTTCGCAAGCGTTTGTTTCGGACTGGCCAAGGCACTCTTCTTGCAGCCGTCACAGCACAGAAAGACGGTTGTGCCTTCGATCGTGACCTTCACGGGCGTCCCCATCGAACCCAAGCGGTTCTGTTCCAGAATGGGACAGAACTGTTGAGCCTCTACGAGACGTCGTTGCTCAACCGGCATACCCGCGAGCGCAGCCGCGAGCTTCGCTTCTTCGTCTTCGGGTGTGGACGGCCGGACATTGCTTGATGCTTGTCCATGCATGGAACCCGCGCTGCCACCGAAGTACACCGAGCCTGCCGCCGGGTTCAGTCGCGTTTCCGCATCGACCAGGAAAGAACCGGATGCCACGATGCGCTCGCCCCGCGATAGCCCTCCGAGGACGGGATAGAGCGTCTCGCCTTCCGGTCCGGCCATGCGTGGCCCCAGCGTAACTCGTACTCCCTCGAATGTGCCAGGCATCGTTTCTCGGTAGACGATGCGTTGGGCACCGGTGTCTATCACGGAGTTCTCTGGAATCGCCAGCATCTCTCCCTGCTGCAACTTCTCAGACTGTTTCGGGTCGCTCTCGGTGGCGCTAACTAGTGAGGCCACGTTCTTGGGAGCCATGGACAAAATCACGGTCGCGGTCGAACCGGGCCGCAACTTGTGCCCTGGGTTCTTTAGCTCGCATCGAATCGTCACGGTGCGCGTGCTCGGATCGACGTGCGGATAGACGAAGTTCAACTTGCCGTGGAAGACCTCGTTGGCGAATGCCCTGGTGGTGGCCGTGATGTCGATCAAATCTGCAAGTCGCAGGTTGCCGGGATGCTGCTGGTCAAGTGGCAGGAACTCCATATCGTCCTCATAGACCTGCGCTTGAATCCAAACCGTTGACAGGTCGGCCACGTCATACAGCGGAGTGCCTTGTTCGACGTACTGCCCTTCGCGCACGTACTTCTTGATGATATGGCCGCTGATCGGAGAGCGAATCGTCAAGTCCGTCTTGGGCTTGTCACCGCCCGCGAGTTCCTGGATTTGTGCGTCGTCGATACCAAGCAACTCCAGCCGCTTTTGCGCACTCTCTTGATTCTTGGCGTTGCCACTTTTCCTGGCGTCGATCAGGGTCTGCACTGTGACGACCAGGTCAGGACTGTAGATCGAAGCGAGTTCAGTATCGGCTTCCACCATTTGCCCTGTCTCATTGACAAACAACTTGTCGATTCGACCCGCGATGCGTGCCGAGACGGTGCGTTGCCCTCGTTCATCGAACTCGATAAAACCTGCTGCCTTGATCTCTTTCATCATTGGCCGATAATCCAATTGCCAGGTCTGGACGCCTGCCAATACGACGCGATACGGCGAGAGTTGCACGCGGTTGACGATGCCAGCCGGCAATACTTCTTCGTGCGACTCGCCTTTCTTGCGCTTCGACAATGGCATGAAGCAAACGGGGCATTTCTCTTTGCCGTTATCGCGGACGACGGACGGGTGCATTGGGCAGAACCATTCGACATCGCCGGCAGCAGCGGCCGTCGAATCAGAATCACGAGTCCAGCGGTCGTAGTAGGCGACTAGCAAATCCCATTGCGTGATGATCGCTCCGATCAACACCAGCACGGCGACGAACCGCAACCGAGCCAGATTGACCAGGATGATGAAATCAAACCACCACCAGGCTTTTCGCCAGCCGGTTAGCCCAGGCGGAGCCCGGAGGCCCCCTTCGTCACTGACCTGTGCGATGTCCTGCAAATGACCGCTTTCGTGATCAGACATGCCGATGTCCTCGCATTTCAAAAGGCAGCCGTGGCGCTGTCGGCTCAACGGTTACGTTGAGTGCTAACCCGCCAGTAGGCCACGGCTGCCCGTTTTTCAACATCTTTTACCTAGTACGTCTTTGCTTTTAAGCCGACTTGGTCCAGCGCGTCGATCAATTGGGAACTGGTCAGCTTAACACCTTCCTTGAATTGCACGGTCAATGTGTGTGTTGAAGGAAACACGTTGACCTTGGCAATCTCTGGCAACTTTGTCAGCGCGTCGGAAGCGGTTTTGCCAGTGGCTTTATCCTGAATAGCCGGCACGCTGAGGGCCAAGGTGCCAGAATACCTCATGCCGCCTCCCATCATGTGCGGCGTGCGTGCCACGGCGTCGGAGACTTGCGTTGCCGTAATCACGTTTTCATCAAACTGAATGTGAGCGCTTTTCGTTGCCCAGTCGACCTTGGCAGATTTGACGCCTTTGGTTCGAGCTAATGATGCTTCGACAGTCCGAGTGCATGGTGGGCAATGAAGACCCCCAATCGCGTATGTGGCCACGGTGGGAGTGGTTTGACTACTGTCCTCCGCGTATGTGACGTTGAACGACAGCGCAGAGGCGATGGCAAGTGCTAAAAGTCTCATGGCGTACCTTTCTTGTTGCATGGCAATTTACCGTCCGCCCAACGATCCACTACCGATGTCTGAATCGACGATGGAGCTAATGTCGCTCGCGGGCGGCATAACCCGACTGTCGGGAGAACCGCCGCGATACTGTAATGGGTGACCGGGGCTATGTTGCCCGGTCGATGTCGTGACTCTGATGAAGAATGCCGATCGGTTTCTTTGCCGATCAGCGTGCCAGATGCGCGCAGTGCTCCCTACGCGCGGGACGAATCACGTCTGAATGCGAACGTGTTGGGACTGCAAGGTCGCAGCGGCGAGGGTTCCGGCGAGCACAGGCGGCGTACCGCCTCTTCGTTCCCCCGCTCCGATCACAGTGCTTCCTGCGATCGCATTTGCCAGAGCGATGAACTGTGCCTCATTCTTGGGCCCCCCGGTCCGCAGCGGAGGATTGGGCGGCACTTGGTTAGGGGACTGCCGCATACAGCAGCCCATGCCACAGCAGCGCCCGTCCTCCGTACCGCAGCAGCACGCTTTGCGCGGAGTCTTTGGCACAGCCTGGGTGCGTTCCGTGCGGGTCTGCATTACGATACCCGCCGACACCGGAGTGTAGACTCCTGCCACGCCTGTGCTCGTTGCAAGCACCAGGACGATCCATGCTCGGATTGGACTTTGTCGTCTACGCACGGTGAATCTTGGCCAGACCGGGAAGTTTCGCCAGCTTCACTAAAGCATACCGTTGCGGTTGGCTCCGGGCAACAACAGTCTGATCCATCGGCCATGTCGGAGTTTTCAACTGCCTGCAAGCGACCCAAATGTTAAGCGGTAGCGGTCGCAGAGGGATGCTTCAAGCAGGTTGCCCGGAAAATCCGATGCAATCAGACATCGCGTGCTTCGCGGTGCCATTGCTAACCCGCCAGCCAGAACACCTTTCCCTTTTAGGGTCGTTTCATGGCGCTCTTACTAAGAGCGGGTTATCGCGCGCGCTTGGCCCTGGTCATGCTGCTGGCAGCAGGGTGCAGTTCAGCGAAACCCCAAATCCGCCAAGCCGCGGTTGGTGAGCCTGGCGGCACGATTGCCCGGCCGATCAGTGTGCCCAATGGACCGCCCGCGACAGCGCCCACAGTTGCGCCTGTTGTACAGGCCACGCATCGCTTGCCCATGGTAGAGTCTGCCGGCACTATTGAGAAGGTTGCGTTCCTTGGCGAAACCGAACTCTCGCTGCCCCAACTGCTGCGCGAGGTCGAAGCTCGCAACCCGTCGGTCCAGGCGATGGTCTTCGCCTGGCAAGCCATGTCCCAACGCTATCCGCAGGTCGTCTCGCTGGATGATCCGATGTTCATGGCGATGGCCGCCCCAGCCTCATTCAATTCTAGTCAGGTCTCGTCCGCTTACATCCTTCAAGGATCGCAGAAGCTGTCCTGGTTTGGAAAGCGCTCGACTCGCGGGCAGGCGGCCCAGTCCGAAGCAAGCGCGGCATTCCACGACATGCACGACACCCAATTGCAGGTTGCCCAGGTAACTCGCACTGCGTTCTTCGACTATTACCTTGTCCAACGCGAGTCCGAGTTGATCGATGAAAACTCCCGCGTCATGCGCGAGTTTCGGGACGCGGCCCAAGCCAAATACGAAAACAATCAGGTCACTCAACAGGACGTCTTGCAGGCTGACGTGGAGCTTGCCGGCACGGAACGTCGGCAAATCGAGATCGAACGCATGAAGCGCGTCGCCGTCGCCCGAATCAATACGCTCTTGCGCCGCGCTCCAACAGAACCATTGCCTCCAGCGCCACGCACACTGGTCATTGAAGACAATTTGCCGGAAGTTATCCAGTTGCAACAGTCGGCATTCACTCAACGCCCCGACTTGGCTGCCTTGGCCGCCCGGGTGCGCGCAGAAGAAGCGGCCGTGAACCTGGCGCTGAAGCAGTATTATCCTGATGCGGAGTTTTACGGCCGCTACGATTCATTCTGGCAACCGGCTTCGACCCAGAGCGACCTGAGAGGGCAAGTCGGCATGAATGTGAATGTGCCGATCTATCGCAACAAGCTTCAGGCCGCTGTTTGCGAAGCGCAGTTCCGCTTGAGTCAGCGTCGAGCGGAGTATCAGCAACGCCAACTCGACATTCAATACGAGGTGCAGGCGGCCTACGAAGCCGTGCAGGAGAGCAGCCAGGCCGCTGAATTATACGCCAAGAAATTTCTTCCATTTGCCCAGCAAAACCTCGACGCCGCCAGGTCGAACTACGACGTGGGCAAGACCACGTTTCTGACTCTTGCCCAGGCGCAACGCCAACTGATCGAAGTTCGGGAGAAGTACCAACAGACCCTTGCCGACTATCATCGCCGCCGGGCCGAATTGGACCGGGCGATTGGCGGAAGTCTGTCAACTGTCACTGGCCAGCCGGAGCCGCTCCCCATAAGCGCGCCGCCAGCACCAGGCAGCCAAGCCGTCGGCTAAAGATGCACACACGGCCACGAAACCAAGAGGATTGTTTGGTAGTCATACCGCGTCCCCTTCCGCCGACTCTAAGAGCTGGCGATTTACCTCGTCAGCATCTAGGGCGCTGACACAACCTAGGTTTTCATCGGGTTTGGAGGGGGTTATGTCAGTAGTAGGGCAGTTGTGGTGCCGCTCCGAGTTCGCCTCGTCTCGGTCCCACTCGCTGACACAACCCTCGTGTTTGCCGTGGTTGAGGGGGACTGTATCAGCAAACGCCTCTAGCAGCCTGAAAACTCGGGTCGGCCGTCCACCGTGCGCCCCTGTCGAATCGCCAGCTTGACGCGCTCGATGGTGCGGGTGGGTTGGCCGTTCTTGCGGTAGTACCCCTGCGCGAACCGCCGGTAGGCCGAGCACAGTTCGACCACGGCCGCGGGATCCACGGCAGCCGGCGCCCGGCAGCCAACCATTCGCCGATCAGCCGATCGTACTCCCGACGGCTTGCCGAGGTGTTCCACGTGCCCAGGTAGATGTCGCGGCCGTCGATCGTGACGACGGCTTGCCCGCTGGGCTTGTGATGGCAATAGTAGGGGACGCGACGGGATCCAAAGTTGTGCATTGTGTGCGACTCCAAGAGGGCCGAATCCGGTAGACTACCGGAATTCTCGGGACCATTCGGGCCGCACTGCCGACCGTCGACAGGTAATGTAATTGCTTACTTCGGCAAGATTTAACTGAAAGTGGACAGGGCCGGGATTGAACCGGCGACACACGGATTTTCAGTCCGTTGCTCTACCAACTGAGCTACCTGTCCAAAACCATTTCACTATAACGTGTTAGCTCTATTTGCTTGCAATACTTGTTACGCGGCATTAGGATGACGACCCCAGATGCGACCCCCGCAGCCCAAACGGCGGTGAAAACGCCCGCGATGCGCAAAGGAGCGATCATGGCCCAGAATACCGTGAAGAAAACAAGGAACAAGCCCAAAAAGCCAACAGCAACATTCCCGCTGTTTGCAGCGTCGAACGGCCAATGGGCAAAGAAGATTCGCGGTGCCAAGCATTACTTCGGTGTGTGGTCGGACCCCGCCGCAGCACTCGCCAAGTATCACAGGGAGGCCATTCACCTCCACGCCGGAGAGCCGGTCCCCGACCCCCAAGCGACCCCCACGGCGCCCAGCACCATGACGGTTAAGGACGCCGCCAATCACTTCCTGAGTTCCCGGCAACGGCTGGTCGAGTCCGGAGAGTTGACCCCGCGGTCGCTCGCCGATTATTTCAGGACGTGCGAGACGATCATCAAATACTTCGGCAAGGAAAAGCCGCTCGATAAGATCAGCTTGACCGACCTGGAGGGGCTTCGCGCCCATCTGGCGAAGACCAGGAAGGCCGTGGCGTTGGGCAACGAAGTTCAGCGGTCGCGCACGTTCCTGAGTTACCCGTTCGCAGCCGAGTTGGTCGCCGCGCCGGTCCGCTTCGGCAACGCGTTCCGCCGGCCGAGCTCCAAAGCCATGCGCGGCGCTAGAAATGCCCGCGGCGAGGTGACGTTCACGCCGGCCGAGATTCATGCCATGCTCGCCGCCACGGACCCGCAGCTAAAGTGCATGATCCTGCTGGGGCTGTCATGCGCGATGGGCAACAACGACCTGTCGTCCCTGCCAATGTCAGCGATCAGCGCGGACCGCAAGTGGATTACGTTCCCGCGGCCGAAGACCCAGATTCCCCGCCGGCTGCCCATCTGGCCGGAGGTGACCGAGTTGTTGCCCCAGGTAATTGCAACCCGCATTCCCCCCAAAGACCCGGCCGACGAAGGGCTATTGTTCGTGACGAGGTGCGGTCACAGGTGGGTGAGAAATCAGCGACCGAAAAAGGAAATGGGAAACGTAGGCTCGGCCAGAGTGACAGTTATCGACGGGGTCGCCCAGCAGTTCCGCAAGTTGATGGTCGCTCTCGACATGCGGCAACATCGCCGCGGATTCTATGTCCTTCGACACCTTACGCAGACCATAGGAGAGCAGGCGGGCGACCCGGCCGCCGTAGCCGCGATCCTGGGACACGCACCGCGGTCCTACGACATGGCCAGCGTGAACCGCATTTCGGTGAACGACGAACGGCTGCTCGCCGTCAGCAAGACGATTCATGATTGGCTCTGGCCGGAGTCAGCGGAGCCGGCCAAAAAGACGAGGCCCAGGTAAATCGTTGAACACGTGACACCGCGCTGGTAGATTATTACGGACTGACGGGCAGTTCAGGGTCGCTCCCGAACCATTGCCCAGGGGCTACCAATCAAGAGCACTCTTGCCTCCGCTTTCATTGGACCCCTGGGCACGCCCGCTGCACGGAGGACCAAGTGGCAAAGATGGACGAGCTATCGGACGATCCCAAGGAATTTCTTTCTGCGGCGTTAAAGAGCCCGGAAGCATACGGTTTTCTTGTTAAACACGCCTCGGTCGATACAGAGAAGCTCTACGAATCAATGCTTCCGGGAATCGCGTCCGCGTTGCCTCCATCGCTGTTCACCGAGGCGGGTATCTGCGGATCACGGGTAATCGGGGACTTTTTTCGGGTCTTGGGTCGCCACCCCGAGGGCGGAAAAATAATTGAGAGCCACGGACTGACCGTCGATTCCGTTCGTGGCGAATTTGGTAACGGCCCAGCGCTCCGGCAACTCCAAAAATTCCCGAAGATCACGTTGCGTTCTGCCGGCACATTCATGTGCGCCTTTCCGCGCGTGACGCGAAACCTTCTTGCCGTCGGCCTGGTTAAACAAATGTCAGAGCTCGCGCACGAACAACTTCTGCAAGCCGACGCGACAACACACGGCGGACGATACTCGATGTTGCCGCCCGACCTGCAAGCAGCACTCTACCACGGAAAGAGCTGCATTTCAGCGATGCACATGATTCGCTTTAACAGCTTCGCCGCTATGAGCTGGGGATCGGACGCGATCCTGGAGAAGGCGCGGGCGAAGTTAAAAACTCGCATCATGAACTTCATAAAAGTCTGGATTCAATTGGCCACGTTTTGTCAGAAGCTCGTAACCACATTCATTCGCCGCTGCCGAAACACCTCACCGAGGGGCCTCGGGCTTGTTCAAACAGCATTTCTTGAATTTCTTGCCCGAACCACAGGGGCAAGGATCGTTGCGGCCAGTCTTCACGCGGGTCGAGTTCGGTGATATGTCGGATTCGTCATCGAGATCATCGAAGACTGGAGGCGGTAATGCTCTGCTGGCAAATGATCGTCTTGGCCCGGCAAGTTGCCGTTCCCACTGCTTTAGCTCGGGAACGTCGTAGGCCATCCTGGCGTGGGGAAAACCACCCTGGTCCGCAGCATCCTGGAAATCTTTACCGTCAAGGGCATGAAGTGCGTGTCGACGGCTCCCACGAGCCGAGCAGCCAAACGCTTGGCGGAAACCACTGAGCGTACCGCCAAGACCGTCCACCGACTGCTGGAGTTCGATCCGGTGACGGGAGACTTCAAGAAGGACCACCAGCACCCGCAACAACTCAATCGTTTTCTCGGAGTCCGAGAAAACGACCCACGAATTAGACCTCGGCGGCTTCGGTTTGGTCGGCCTCGCGGCCTGGGGCTATCGGCGGTGGAATCGCTGAACCGTTGATTTGTGTCCGCACGTCCGGACAATTGGCGCAGAAGCACCTCTTGCTGGCTTTTTCACTACGACTTTCACGTTTCCCCCTCTCCCGGCCCGTTTCCGGAATCGGCTTGCTGTACAATGAAGGCCACACTCAGAGGGGATAAATGGGCCACAAGAAACCGATCCCGCCCACTGCCAAACGGGTCTGTCCCGTCTGCGGAACGGCGTCATACTCCGCCACGGGAGTTCACCCGCAATGTTCCCAAGCAAAGAACTCGCCAAAGCCGCCCAAGAAGGAAGTCCCGCTTAAGACATCGCCCTGGCGACCACCCCCCCGTGACTTGACTCAATTCAAAACGGCGCGTCGGTGCGTTTCCTTCCGGCTCCGCACGAGCAGTATTCCAGTGGCTGTCAGGCTCCGCTCTGCTGGACGCGATGATCGCCCTTACTCGGGCTCGCCGAACGCCATTTCGTGAAGCGAGTCTTCGCCATGCCAGGCCGCCCATTCCTCGCGCCGGCGCCTAGTGATCACGCGAAGGATGTCCTTGGCGGTCTCGTTAGTTTGCGAGTCGAGCTGCGCGACGGCTTCGCGATAAGCCATCACCGCTTTCTCGGGATCGAATCTTGTGCTTGGCATGACTCCTAATGTAGTTCGGCTGCGAGGGGCGTGCATGGCGTCAACGCGAGACTGGTGAAGCTTTCCCGGTTGTAATAATCCTGCGGCCACCGGCCTGAGACACGCTGCTGGCCCGTCGAATCTGTCCATAACAACACCATCCCCTGAATAGCGCCCGCGTGATCCAACCGCCCGGATCATGCGGGCTTTTCTGTTGACGGCGTGGGCCGTGCTTGGCCACAATAGCCGCACCCAGCAGCGAGGCCCTCTAACCCAGGGCAGAGCGTGGTTAGAGCCCCAGCAGGTTTCCTAGATGATCTGCTGCGGCTTGTTTTATTGGT
>PLYM01000059.1:1783-84669 GCA_003153375.1 Planctomycetaceae bacterium | reverse complement strand
CGATAATTTCAGACAGTAGAACTAGTGAGTGAGCGTTGTCAGATTCGTGAAGCTGACGCTGCCCGAGAACGGGATGATTCCGTAGATACCTTTGGTGAAGATCAGTTCGATGAAGTTATCGGTTCGCAAGATCTTGTTCTTGGGAACGATGATCAGGTCGGCGTCGCTCACCCAAATCTCGCCGCCGGGGCAGGGGCGTCGGCCTAGCAACGCGGCCCGCAGATCCAGCACCGTGGCAATCAATCGCCAATCGTCGGCGCGGCGAAACACCACGATCTGGTGGATGTTACCGCCGTTGTTCCAACTGCCGGCCATGGCCAGGGCCTGCATCACCGTGGTCGGGGCGTCCAGCGTATAGCGGCCCGGCAGCTTCACTTCGCCCAGCACGTACACATACCGCGGGGCCCGCACGGTCAGGATCGGCATGACTTCGATGCCTTCGATCTTCTCGGCGAACCGCTCGGCCAATTCTTGCTTGAATTCGTCGAGCGTCAGGCCCTGCGCGGGTACGGAGCCGACCGCGGGCAGCTGCACCGTACCCTCGGGGGTCACGCGGCCGGGCAGTTGCTGGCCGCCAAAACCCGAGCGGCCGCCGACCGTATAGCGTAAGTCTTCCAGCTTCGTGTCGACCTTGGTGGGCGTCACGGTTATGGCCGGCACCTTGTAGAACTTGCGATAATTCTCATCCAGCGAATCACGCAATTGCGCCACCGTCAGGTGAGCGGCTCGAATCTGTCCCAACAGCGGCAGGGTAATCGTGCCATCGGGCAGCACGATCAGCGCCCGGCGCAGGTCCTTGTCCGTGGCCGACTCGATGGTCAGCTCGTCTCCGACGTTGATTTCATAGGGGGCCGGAATTTCGTTGCGGGTCACGCGGAAGACGAAGTTCAACTGATCGTCGACGCGAAGCCGGTAGTTGGAAACGTGCGGCAGACGGGAGCGGCCCACGTATTCACCCTGGGCATATTCCTGAAAGCCCACGACCGGGCCCAGGCCTTTCCAGCCGATTTTTTCGCACTCGCAATTCGTCGGATCGCGGCTGCAATCGACGGCCGGAATGGGGCACGGGTCGGCCGGGCTCAAGGCCTGGCAAAGCAGGAACTGCTGGTCGACGACGGTGTCCTGAGAGGGCACGGCCGCGCGATTGGCGGTGTCTCGCGCGGCAGTGCCTCGGGGGGGCGCGGGCTCTCGGCCCCAGTCTGCTCCTATGCATACCCCGAGCCCGCCCAGCAAACCGATCACGCAGATCGTTGCCAGTGCCCTCGGGCGCAGTCGCTTCAGGATGGACGTCGGCATTTGGGTGGGGCCTGCGTCGCGGAGCAAACTTGTAGTTCTCGGTCGCATGAATTCCATTTCCTTGATCGATTAACGACGGGCATTCCAAGGGAGCCAGTCGGAAATTCCCCTCCGTGCGGTCTCGACGGTCGGCGCCGGGGCCGGGGCTGGCGCCGATGCGGTCTTGGCCGGTGGTTTGACCGCCGTGACCGCTGGCAACACCGTGTCAGAGACCGGCGCCATGCGTGCAAACGTTTCGGGATCCAGCATCTGCACCGCGGGCACGCCGCTGGGTGGACTCGCTTGACGCAGCGCGGTGGCCTGAGCCAACGCCTGGTCGGCCAGTTGCTTCTCTCCCAGCCGTGCGTGTACCGAAGCCAGGTTCTGCCAGGTGGCCGCTTGCGGCGATATCGTTACGCTGTGGATCAGCCAATCGCGGGCGCGGACCAGATTTCCGTTCTCGGCCAACAGCACGCCCAACTCATTCGCGGCCAAAAAATTGTTCGGCTCGGCAATCAAGGCGGCCTGAAACAGCGTCATGGCTTGCGCGGCGTGCTCGAATTGCTGTGATTTGTCGTTGCCCGCCGAAGCAATGGCCACCTTGGCCAAACCGAACAAGGCCATCGACCCGCTCGGCTCTTGCGCGGCGGCCGCGGCCAGTTGTTCCTGGGCATAGGAGTAATAACGCTGCGCCGCCTGCATCGGGTTGACGCTGGCGGGCGACGAGTTTTTAAAGACGACCGTGCGATGGCTGGCCACGAGCTTGGGCACGTCGGCCTGCGACGTGCCGCCCGTGGCGCGGACGAAGTCGCTCGATTCCTTGAGCGCGATCAGGCCGTTGGCCAAGGCCTGCGTATAGAGCCGGGTGTTTTGTTCGGTGTCGCTGGCTTGCGTGAGCACTTGTAAGGCCGCGATGAATTCGGCCCTTGCCAAATACAGGGCGCCACGTTCGGCCAGCCGAAAGCCATGTTGCACGCGGCCGTGAGCTTGCCGCGAGACGGCGTTCATCTCGGGCGTGTGCCGCACGGCGTTGGCCCAGGGCATCAGGGCCCGCCGGTCCGTGACCGGAGCCGAGGACGCGGGTTCGGAAACGACGGGCGCCGCGGCTATCGGGGCCTGCCGCGGAGCTTGCACGGGCGCTGGTGCCTGAATGACTGCGCTCATCTGCGGCGCGGGCGCGGTCGTTACGACCGGCGGCTCGACGCGCGTCGTCACCGACGGTACGGCTGGCTGTGACACAGCGGCACCGTCGGTTGGTTGCGGAGCCGACATTTCGACTTCACCGCTGGGAAACACGATTCGGGCGTCGACTTCGCCCATCGGCACGCTCAGTGTCGCCGATGGTGCGTTTGTCGGCGGAGTGCCGGCAGCCGCTCCCTCGGGCTCGGGCGCCGCAGGAGCATCGAGTGGTTCGACCGGTAATTGAACTGGCACGCGGCGCAATTCACCGGGCCGGGCGATCGCCCCGTCGTTGGCCTGTTGCGGGGCGGGGACCACCGAATCCTCATCGATCAACTGCGTCGCCTGGGCGAAGCGGCTGTCAGCGTGGCGGTGGCGGCCGCCGGCAGGCAGGTGGTCCAACTCGGCCAGCACGGCCGGCGCCGCGGAGCGAGCGGAACGGCTGCTGCTGCCCGGGGCAGCGTCGCAGCCAACGCTCAAAATGCTCAGCGGCAGTGCAAAGACAGCGCAAGCGGCAAAAGTGTTACGATCCATCGCTCATCCGTGACTGCTTGGAACGTGTCATGCGCCTTGGTTCCGTTGTGGGGCGCTTTCGTTATTTCAGCGATCGTCCGTGCGCGCCGAGCGCCCCAAGAAAATCCGCTGCGAACCTACGGCGGCCGCACGACCCGCACGTGCAATCCGTCACAACGTGCATGCGCGACATGGCGCGGCGCGCCACAGTCGGAACCAACGATTCTTGCGGTTGGTTGCGCGCATGCGGCATGGGCGTTGCAATCGGAACAACACGCATGCATGGCAAGAAAGGACTTACCGCCCAGCGAACGCGAGGACCGTCTAGGGGCCGGCCGCCGGGGCGGAGTTAACCGATCTGGGCAGCAGCTCGCTCAGGTGCAAAGCCACGCAGCCGGCCAGGATTGGGGCGTTATAGCCCCCCTCCAGCACGCTGACGACTTTGCCGGCGGCGTAAGTTGCGGCCACTTCGAGGACGTCGGTGGTCAGCAGCCCAAAATCCTCCGTTTCCAGGTCGAGCGAACCAATCGGGTCGTCGCGATGGGCGTCAAAACCGGCGCTAATCAAGATCAGCTCGGGCTTGATCCGGGCAGCCAGTTGTTCCAGGCCCAAGCGGAAACGGGCGCGGAAAACGGCGGGAGGCGTGCCGTATTCGACCGGCATGTTCAGTTTGGTCCCCAGCGCCTGTCCGGTGCCAGTTTCTTCAGCGCGGCCGGTGCCCGGATAAAACGGCCAGCGGTGAATCGACAGGAACCCGACGCGCGGCTCCTCCCAGAAGATGGCCTGGGTGCCATTGCCGTGATGGACGTCCCAATCGACGACCAACACCCGATTCAAGTCCAGTGAATCCAGCGCCGAGCGGGCGCCCAGGGCCACGTTGGAGAATAGGCAAAACCCCATCGCCGCGTTGGCCAGGGCGTGATGTCCCGGCGGCCGCACCAGGCACAGAGCATTCGTATCCTCGCCGCGCACCACGCGTTGGACGGCGTCGCAGACCGCTCCGGCGGCGCTGCGAGCCACGTCGTAGGATTTCTCGCTACAAACGGTATCTTCTTCCAAGGATCCCCCGCCTCGCCGGGCAAAGGCCTCGACTTGAGACACGTAGGCCGCGTCATGCACCGCCGTCAGCTCCGCGTTCGATACGCTGTGCCACGAGGGCCGTTGGCAGCGGCGGTCGAGTCCAGTGCGCTCCAGATGCCGCATGACGTGCATCAGCCGCTCGGGACACTCCGGATGATGGTGCCCGGTGTGGTGCTCGAGGAACAGCGGATCGTAGTAGAGCAACGTCATGGATACTCCGCGCCTGCCGGTCGTTCGTTACAATCGTGAAAACCTGCCAGCTGGGACTCAACGTTCCCGCTTCAACGTCACTTCTTTGGCCGAAAAGAATGATGCGGTCGCGCGCGGTTTCCAAGGTTTTTGGGCCAAACTTGACAGATTCTAGCAGGGGGTGTTAACTTGGACGTAGGCAATTCTATCAAACCCATGCGACGATTGGGCTTGCGTGCGGGCAAGGTCGCTTTTCACCAGGGTTTGGGCGGTTCGAAGAGGGTGAACAGCTTGACCGGTCCCGGAACATCGCGCAACGAGCGCTTTTGCACTATCTGCATGCTCGCGCTGGCGATTGCATTTGCCTCGTCGTTGTCAATGGGGGCTGCCCCCGCGCCCAAGGCCGCGGCCCGCGTCGCCAAGCCGATCGACATGGAACTGCCGGGCAAGTCGAATGACATCAAGGGCATCCTGCGTGCGGGCAAAATCGATCCGGCCGATCAGGAGTTGTTCGACAACTACTTCAACAATTTCCTGTTCGAGCAGTTCACCAACCCTTGGCCTCAACTGCGGGCACCGCATCGCTACAGCCTCGACGATTTGCCGCGATTGCGGAAAGACCTGAGAAACTATCTCTTGCTCGACAAGAGCGGCACGGCGTACGTGCATTTGAATGATTTGGTCCTGACGAAGTGCAAGGATATCGCCTTCGGCGCGCCGTATCCCAGCCATGACGCGGCCATCAAGGTCAACGCCATGTTGATGATGGGCGAGCTCAACGAATTCGATCAGTCTGGCAAGCCGAAGCCCTGGGCCAAGCCGTTTCCGTATTTGTTGGGTACGATGACGTCCCCCAAATCGAAGGACCATCTCAAGGCGGCAGCCATGGTGGGCATTGAACGCTATGCCGCCGCGGGCGCCGTTCCGGCCGACAGTGCAAAGAAAGTGATCGACGCGTTGGTGGCGCTGATCAATCAAGCCGATCCGCCGGCTGGTCGCGATGCCGAAGTTCACCAATTCATGCGTCGCAACGCCGGCCAGATTCTCGCCCACATCGGCAACCCGGGCCCCGAAAACAGCGTGGTCAAGGCGCTGGAGAAAGCCGCCGCCGATCCCAAAATGCGGCCCACGTTGCGATGTGAAATGGCCCTGTTCATCGGCCAGTTGAAGATTCCGCCGGCCACGAAGATTGACTTGCAGAAACTTGCCAACGCCGTGGGACACGAGGCCGTCGACGTGTGTAAGCAGGAACTTGACTCGGCGAAAGCAGCCAATCGTCCTCCGTCGCGCCGCATCCTGCTGTTGGCCTTGCTCACGGCCAAGGAAGCCCTGGTGGGCGGCGACTCTAAAAGCGGCCTGACCGCTGCCACGGCCGGCGCCCCGGCGCAGAAGTTCATCGGCAACTTGTATGGCAAAGTCAAAGCCATGCAGACGGAGTGCGAAAGCTCAGACACCGACACGCTCGTCGATGCCGAAGTCACCGAGATCAACGCCAAGTTAGCGGATCTGGAAAGCAGCCTGGTCGCCCAAGCCCCAGCTCAGGCCGCACCGGTCGCGGCCGCCGCGGCGGGCAAACAAGCGGTCAAGCAGTAGCCGCACTCGCGTTCAGGCCACGCTAGCCGCAGTGCTTGCAGCCGGCACGCTGATCGTCTTCGCCCATGCGATCAGGGCGTAACTTCCAAAGAAGGCCGTGGTGAACAACGCGTCGCCCGCCAGACCGTTGGCGAAGAACGGCAGGGCCACGGCGTAGCAGTGCACGAACTCCGTCGCGCTGTGCGGATACCAGGCATACCAAACGGCGCCATTGGTAAGCACATAGAAAGCCAGCGACGAGGCCAGCGCGCCCAGCCCGACGCGAGCCACGCTCAATTCGGCACGCAGCATCGAACGCCAGGCAATCGGGATCAACATCGATCCGTAGACCGCCACCATCACGTGTTTTTCATATCCGCCCAGAAAAAGGTCGCTGAGCATCATGGCCGCCAGCGGCACGCAAATCGCGGTGACGCGACTGCGAAAGTAGAAGCCGGCAAAAAGGGCCGCCGCGGTAACGGCATTGAAGTTGGGCGTCTCGCTGATCAGCCGCACCGCCACGGCCAGGGCCACCAGCGCACAAAACACAACAGCTCGCTTCACTTGCTCGCTTTTCACGTCGTCCGCTCCTGCTGGGCTCGATGATTCGGACCGTGCCTGATCAGGGCACTCTCGAAAGTGCCAGCATCGCGGTCTCGCATCAGGGATTGTAGTCGTATAGCTGGAATCTCCACAAGACAACGTCACCCGCCTTGATCTCGTGCACCGCCGCACTCTCTTCGCCCGGCTTGGCGTTGACGGAATACAGCCAGTTCTTGCCGCTGCCCTCATTGGCCAGGTCGCCAATCTTGGTGACCAGCGTCGAGCGGCCCGTTCCCTTCTGGGCGAAGGTAATGCCATGGCGATGGGCTCGCGCCGCCACCAGGGCGTCGAAAGCGGTCATGCCGGCCGTCCATTTCAGGTCGTTGAAATGAATCGAGGCTCCGTCGCCATAGTCGACGACCAAGGTCACCGACGGCTTGGGTTCGGCAGCCAGCAACGGGCCGGCGCCCGGAGCCAGCACGAGCGCCAACGCGAAGGCCAGGATGGCGCGGCGACTGATGCGAAGCGTACGTGGACCAGGAGACGTGGCCATAACCAGTTTCTCACGGCTTTTGTTAGGTTTTATCGGCAGGCCCGTTCGCGGCCCTTCGTCATCAGAATAGCGCTCGGCGAGGGATTGTCAAACCTCGCCCGGTGCGGCGGCCACACCCCGCCCGCTCGGCCCTTGTGGGGCAGTCGGGCGGGCGGTATCAATATGCATTGTGGGCGCTCGATCGCTGGATCGCGCTCACCATCAACCCGAAGCGCGGGCGAGGGCACAGCGGACTGCCCTCGTCCGCCTTTCGGGTTCGTGATTTTGCCGGTCAACTAGAGGGACCGCGACTCGTCCCTCGCCTGACCGCTTCGAGTTAGTCATCCTGCCGATCGAAAAAAGGTGAACCGAACATGGCCGACGCGCCCTATATGAAACTCAGCGTTGAGGACTCGGATATCGCGGTGCTCACGCTGGCCGACCCACGCGGCAGCGCCAACGTGTTGTCGCGAGCCGTGCTCGAAGAGCTGGAAAAGCACCTCAACGATCTTGAGAAGCGCAGCGACCTGGCCGGCCTGGTGATTCGCTCGGGCAAGCCGGGAGTGTTCATCGTCGGCGCCGATATTCGCGAATTCCTCGAGAACATCAACGCCCCCAAGGCCCAGATCGTCGAGATGTGCAATCGCGGACGCAAGCTCTTTCAGCGACTGTCAAAGATGCCGTTTGTCACCTTGGCGGCCATCGAAGGGCAGTGCGTCGGTGGCGGGGCCGAATTGTCGCTGTGGTGCGATCGCCGCATCATGTCGAACGACTCGAAGGCCATGTATGGCTTTCCCGAGGTGAAGTTGGGCTTGCTGCCCGGCTGGGGCGGCACGGTCCGCGCGCCGCGGGTCGTGGGGCTTTCGAACGCCATCGAAATGATCACCAGCGGCGAATCAATCGACGCCAAGGCCGCCGCCGCAATGGGGCTGATTTCCGATCTCGTGCCCACGGCTCAGTTGTTGCCCGCCGCGATCGCCGTGATTCGCGCCGAGCAAAAGTCGGGGGAGTGGAAGCGAGATCGCTTGCAGTGGGATCAGCCGATCGACATCAGCGACACCGAGCTCGGCTTTTTGGGCGCCACGGCCTCGGCCATGATTCAGGGCCAGACGGGCGGGCAATACCCGGCCCCGGCCGCCGCACTCGAGTTGATGCTGGGCACCGCGGGCGTCGATGCGAACGCAGCCGGCGAGGAGGAAGCCAAGGGCATGGCCGCTCTGTTCGGCGGCCCCGTGAACAAGGCGCTGATCAACATCTTCTTCCTGACCGATCGCAACAAGAAGGACACCGGCATCGAGCGCCGCGACATTACGCCCAAGCCGATCAAGTCGGTGGCCATCGTCGGCGCCGGCATCATGGGACAGGGCATCGCGGCCGCCTCGCTGAAGCGTAACTTGAACGTCGTGCTCAACGATGCCGTGCCCGCGGCGATCTCGGCCGGAATGCAGAAGATTCTGGAAGACGTTTCCTACGACAAGGAGAAGCGTGGGCCCGATGCTGCGAAGGCCGTTAAGTTCGCCGGCATGATCAATCCGGCCACGGTCGACGCCGAGATGGCTCCCTGCGACCTGGTGATCGAGGCCATCATCGAGAATCCCGAGGCCAAGAAGGCGCTCTATGCCCGGCTGGAATCGCAGTTGTCCAAGGACGCGATCCTGGCTTCGAACACTTCGACGATTCCAATCACGAAATTGGCCGAGGGTCTCCAACGGCCCGAGCGGTTCTGCGGCATTCACTTCTTCAACCCGGTGCGCAAGATGCCGCTGGTCGAAGTCATCCGCGGTGCCAAGACCAGCGACGAAACCGTGGCGGCGGCCGTGGCCTATGCCAAGAACATTGGCAAATCGCCGATCGTGGTCAACGACGGCCCGGGCTTCCTGGTCAATCGTTTGCTCGGTCCTTACATGAGCGAGTCGTTGGAAATGCTCTGCGACGGAGCGGAGATCAAGTCGATCGAGCGGGCTGTCAAAGAATTCGGCATGCCGATGGGACCGATCACCCTGTACGACGTCGTGGGTCTCGACACGGCCCTCTATGCGGGGCGCGTCATGAGCGAGGCCTTCCCGGATCGAGTGGCCGGTGGCGCGCAGCAGATTCTGTCGGCCATGGTCAAGGCCGGCCGGCTGGGTCAGAAGAGCGGAGCCGGGTTCTTTGCCTATAAGGACAAGAGCGGCCGCGGCACGCCCGATCCGGCGGCGGGTGAAATCATCAAGAGCTGTGCCCGCAAGCAGGAGAAGTTCAGCAGCGAGCAGATCATCGCCCGCATGTTTCTGCCGATGGTGCTGGAAGCCACGCGAATTCTCGAAGCCAAGATTGTCCGCGACCCGCGTGACGTCGATCTGGGGCTGATCTTCGGCACGGGCTTTCCGCCCTTCAAAGGCGGTCTGCTCTACTGGGCCGACACGTTGGGCCCGGCCAAGATCGTCGAGATGCTCAAACCCCTGGAAAGCCTGGGCCTCCGAGCTCGGCCGACACCCATGCTCCTGGAAATGGCCAAGACTGGCCGCAAGTTCTATGCGTAGAATAGGCTGAAGACCAAAGGCCGCAGGCTGAAGGACCACGACGGAAGAATCGATCGTCGACTCCCTCAGCCCCTTCAACGCTTCTAGCCTCGACCAACAAGACACTTTCGCCAAGAATCCTAGAGCCGATAGTTTTCAGCCTTCTTCCAAAGGACTCCGTTCGATGAAACGCGCCGTGATCGTGGATTGCATTCGCACGCCGATTGGACGGGCGAACAAGGACAAGGGCGTCTACCGCGAGGTGCGGGCCGACGACCTGGCGGTGCAAGTCGTCGAACAACTGGTGGCCCGCAGCGGAATCAATCCGGAAGAGATTGAAGACGTCGTGATGGGCAATACCCAGCAGCAGGGCGAGCAAGGGCTCAACGCGGCCCGCGTTGTGGGCTTGATGGCTGGCCTGCCGACCCACACCGGCGGCACGACGGTCAATCGCCTTTGCGGCTCGGCCTTGCAGGCGATCAATCAGGCCGCGCACGCGATCATGGCCGGCTTCGAAGACGTGCAGATCGTCGGCGGGCTGGAGCACATGCAGCACATTCCCATGGATGCCGGCATCAACCTCAATCCCAAGCTCTTTCATCGCACGTCGAAGGGCGCGCTGGCGATGGGCGTGACCGCCGAATTTCTGGCGCAAACTCAAGGCATCTCCCGCGAGGAGCAAGACCAGTTTGCCGTGCGCAGTCATCATTTGGCAGCCGCCGCGCATGCTAAGGGCGAGTTCAAGCGCGAGATCACGCCGGTTTGGGGCCGCGACGAAGCGGGCAAGCGAATCCTGGTCGAGATCGATCAGTGCGTGCGCGCCGATGCCTCGATGGAAAGTCTCGCAGGGCTCAAGCCCGCCTTCATGCCCGGCATGGGCACGGTGACCGCGGGCAACAGCTCGCCGCTCAACGATGGCGCCGCGGCGCTGCTCGTCATGTCGGAAGAAAAAGCCAAATCGCTGGGCCTCAAGCCGCTGGTGCGGATCGTGGCCACGGCGGTCGTCGGCGTCGATCCGTCGGTGATGGGCACTGGTCCCGTGCCGGCCACGAAAAAGGCGCTCAAGCGAGCCGGCATGAAGCTATCCGACATTGACTTGATCGAACTCAACGAGGCTTTTGCCTCGCAGGCGATCGCTTGCATGCGGATGCTGTCGCTCGATCAGGATCGCGTCAACGTTCGTGGCGGTTCGATCGCCATCGGTCACCCGCTAGGAGCCAGCGGCGCGCGGATCACCACGACGCTCGTCAACACGATGATCGACCGGGGCGCGAAGACCGGCTTGGCCACGATGTGCATCGGCGTCGGCCAGGGAATCGCCACGATTTTCGAGCGGGTTTAACGCGCGGCCGCGGGCGTCGTCGTCCGGGGGGGGCAAGCCCGTGGCGAGGCCTCGTGCCGAGGTACAGTCGCGACAGCGAAAAAACTTTGTTTCCAGGGGTCGCGCGACGCTACCATCGCTCTGCGCTCGATGGTATCTTGGTTGCGGCGGGTTTTTCCCACCTCTCCCGCCGGATTTTTCCTTTCGCGCCCCGAGTTGCCCATGGCCGTTGACAAGTTGAATGATACGATCGTCGCCATGTATCGCCGCCGCGTCGCGGCCGACGGCGATCAGCCGGCATTGCACGTCAAAATCGGCGATCAATGGGTCGTTTATTCCTGGAATCAGATTGCCACCGACGCGCGGCGAATGGCGGCCGCCCTGGCCAGCCTGGGCGTCAAGCCCGGCGACCGCGTGATCCAGGTCTCGGAGAACCGCTACGAGTGGATCGTTCTCGATCTGGCGATTCAAATTGCCCGCGGCATCGACGTGGCGGTACACAGCACGCTCACCGGCCCGCAGATCGCCTATCAAATCACCAATAGCGGCGCGAAGGTCGTCGTGGTCTCCGGTTCCGAGCAGGCGCAAAAGCTCGTGCGCGTCGCCGGCGAACTGGCGAGCGACATTCAATACGTGTCGTTCGATCCGTGCCCCGAGAAAATCGGCGAGCACGCGGTAAGGCAGCTCTCGGAGATCGAAGCCACGGTCACCGAGGCCGACGGCAAGGCGCTCGAGCAGCGCGCGCTCGAGGAAACGAAGCCCACGGACCTGGCCACGATTCTCTATACCTCGGGCACGACCGGCGAGCCGAAGGGCGTGATGCTCACGCAACGGAACCTGACGTCGAATTGCCACGCGGTGCTCGAAGCATTTTCGGTCGAACCGGGCGACCGGCGGCTCTCGTGGTTGCCGCTGTCGCACAGCTTTGCCCGCACGTCGGACTATTACATGTGGGTCGCCGGTGGCGGCGAGTTGGCGCTGGCGCAAAGCCGCGAGACGATCATCGCCGACTGCCAGGCCCTGAAGCCGACGCACCTGAACGGCGTCCCCTACTTTTTCGACAAGGTCCATCGCTATTGCAAGGAGCAGGGCCTGGCCGACAAGCCCGGGGCGCTCCAGGCACTGCTGGGCGGCCGCATGAAAATGTGTTGCGGCGGCGGCGCCGCTTTGCCCGATGGCGTGGCGGACTTCTTCACCAAGAGCGGCATCCTGTTGGTGCAAGGCTATGGCCTGACCGAAAGCTCACCGGTGATCAGCACCGGCACGTTCGAGCATCATCGGCTGGGCACTGTGGGGCGTCCGATCAACGGCATCGAAGTGAAGATTGCCGAGGACGGAGAGATCCTCACCCGCGGCCCCCACGTGATGGCAGGCTACTGGAATTTGCCAGAAGACACAGCCGCGACGATTCAAGACGGCTGGCTGCACACCGGCGACCTGGGTTGCCTGGAAGACGGCTTTTTGCGGATCACGGGTCGCAAGAAGGAGATCATCGTCACGGCCGGCGGCAAGAACATCGTGCCCGGATATCTGGAAGGGCTGCTAACCGAGGATCCGTTGATCGCCCAGGCCGTGATCGTGGGCGACGCCAAAAACTTCCTCACGGCGCTCATCGTGCCCAATCCTGATGGCTTGCGGGCTGAGATCATTCGCCAGCAAATCCCGGTTTTCTCTCCGGCCGAAGCCCTTGCCAGTCCCCGGGTTCACGAGATTTACACCGAGCACATCGCGGCCCGGCTGGCCGATGTTTCGCACGCCGAGCAGGTGCGCAAGTTCACATTGGTGCCGCGAGGGTTTACGATGGAGACCGATGAAATGACGCCCACCCTCAAATTGCGGCGCAATATGGTGATGAAGAACTTCGCCGCCGAAATCAAGGCCATGTACAACGAGTAGCAACCTGTAACACGAGTAACAGCGCACACAACGAGTAACGGGCCAGACTGAACAAAAGGCCGTGGCGACTCGCTCGCTTCGCCTTCACCATACCGGACATTCACTCTAACTGCCTTTAATCCGCGAGTAACCCATGAACCCGCAAACCAAAAGCGAACCACGCACGGGAGCCGGCTCGAACGGCCACGACGATAATAAAGCCTCTTTCGCCGAAACGGCGCTCAAGCTGGGGGGCAAGAGCGACGACGAAGCACGCCGCATGGGAGCGGTCGATAAGGCCGACGATCAGGTCGAGCAGTTGTTCGCCACGCGCTTTCAGACCGTCAATAGCCCCGTGCATCGCGCCATTTGGGATCGTGGAGCGCCGGTCGAGCTATTCCAGAGCAAGGAGCCGCAGACTCCGCCGGACGTGCAGCGGGTGATGAATGACTCTCTGGAAGTGATGCGCAGGCACGTCAAGGCCGGCACCCACATGGATGCCAACAAGAAGGTGCCGCAGAACGTGCTCGACGACTTGGGTGGAGCCGGTTACTGGGGTTTGCTGGTCGACAAGCAGCATGGCGGATCGGGTTCGCCGTTCGCCGCCTTCGCCAGCTTCCTGACCAAGATGGCCATGGTCGACGCGACCGTCGCCGGTTTGGCTTCGGTCCACGGCTGCATCGGCGCCGTCGATCCGGTCCGCACCTTCGGCAGTGCTGAGCAAAAGGAGCGGTTCCTGCCGCAATTGGCCAGCGGCAAGCGGCTGTCGGCCTTCGCCCTGACCGAGCCCGCGGCCGGTTCGGACCTGACGGCCCTGCGTACCAGGGCTGAAAAGGATGGCGACAGCTACGTGGTCAACGGCGAAAAACTGTTCATCACCAACGTCGTGCCCGGCCGCACCGTGGGCCTGGTCTGCCTGATCGAAAAGCGACCGGCGGTGCTGATTGTCGATCTGCCCGATCAGGAAAACGAGCAGTTCCAGCTGCGCAAGTACGGCCTGTGGGCCCTCAAGCACACCTATAACCAGGGCATCCTCTTCAAGAACCTCCGCGTGCCGGCCGCCAACTTGTTGGTGCCCAAGCAGGGCGACGGTTTGACGATTGCCTACCACGGCCTGAATCTGGGCCGCATTTCGCTGTGCGCCAATGCCGCCGGCATGATGCGGTTGATGATGGCCAGCATGATTCCCTGGGCCAAGTATCGCAAAACCTACGGCGCGCCGATCGCGGGTCGCGAGTTGGTGCAACGTCGCCTGGGACGGCTGGCCGGTCTGATCGTGGCTTGCGACTCACTGGTCCAATGGGGTGGCGGCCTGATCGACGAAGGCTATCGCGGCGAAATGGAGTGCGTCATCGGCAAGATCTTTGGCAGCGAATCGCAGAAGGAAGCGGCCATCGAATTGCTGATGAAGACGCACGGCGGCCGCTCGTTCTTGCACGGCCACATGTTTGGCGACAACGTACACGAATATCTCGCCCCCTGCATTTATGAAGGCGAAGGCGAAATGCTGGCCATGGCCTTCTTCAAGTCGCTGGTCAAGCAGCACGGCGTGCAATTCTTCGAGCCGGTGGGCAAGGCCCTACAAGCCGCCGGACTCAAGAAGCCGAACATGGCCAACCCGGCTCACTTGTGGGCGCTGCGCAAGGTCGCGTTGCCCTACGCCAAGTGGATGGCCGGCGAACGCCTGCGGCCGAAGCCCCGCACGCAACTGCCGCAGATGCCCGAAGCCTTGCGGCGCCACGCCGATTTTGCCGTTTCGTACCTGCAGAGCTCGCCGCGCGAGATCTCGGGCACGATGATGAAGCACCAGTTGGGCCTCGCCGATCGCCAGTGCCGCATGTCCGACCTGTCGCAGAAGCTGCAAGATGCCGTCACCATCCTGTGCACGGCCTTGTATGCCGCCCGACAGAATGACGAAGTGGTGCGGGCCGCCGGCGACGTGATCTGCCAGGATCTGACCCGCAAGATCACGGGCAAGCAGCCCAGCGACCGCTATTTCAAGACGGTCACCAAGCTCGGCGAACAAATCGCCGACGGCGGTTTCAAGTCCATCGCCGGCATCGACGCGGGCGAGATCATGATGCCCTACGAGAACAAGTAACCCCGGTCCGCCGCGGTAAACCTTGATAATCCTGGTGCCATGCCCACGTTAGCCGTGGGCGTGTGCATTTGGGGGCTTGCGTAAGGCCCGATCGCATCAACGTTGGTTGACATTTAGCCGCAGGCGTCGGTATACTGCCACCGGTGTTCTACCGGCGGCAGATGGCTGCTGCGCATGTGTGCTTCCGGGCGAACTGCCACGGCTTGATTTCGGCGCTTTAGCAAGGCGCCCGCCAGCGATTTTGGTTCGGAATTTCCACCGGAGGAATGCGACCATGTTGAGGATCCCAGGACAGCTCGGTAAGGATGTGTGCGACCCCGGCTTGGGTTTGACCAGGCGGGATTTGTTGCGCGTCGGCGGGTCGGCCTTCCTGGGAATGAGCCTCGCTCAAATTCTCGAGTTGCAGCAAGCACGTGCTGTCACCAACGTGGGTGCCGCCGCGACCACGGGCAGCGGGCCCGGTTGGAACAAAGCCAAGAGCGTGATCATGGTCTACCTGCAAGGTGGACCAAGCCACTTGGACTTGTGGGATCCGAAGGACAACGTGCCCGACAATGTGCGCAGCGTCTACAAGCAGATTCCCACCAAGTTGCCGGGCGTCAATTTCACCGAGCTGCTGCCGAAGCTGGCTCAGGTGAATGACAAGATGACGATGATCCGCTCGGTCAGCTACACGCCGGTCGGATTGTTCAATCACACGGCCGCGATCTATCAGATTCACACCGGCTATACGACCGACAAGGTCAGCCCGTCGGGGCAGCTCGAGCCGCCGAGCCCGAAGGACTTTCCGACGTTTGGCTCGAACATCATCCGCATCAAGCCGCCGACGGTGCCGATGCTGCCGTTTGTCATGCTGCCGCGTCCGTTGCAGGAGAGCGGCGTGGTAGGCAAGGGCGGCACGGCTGGCTTCCTCGGCCGGGCCTACGATCCTTACTATCTGTATCCGTCGGGCGACGATATGGATATGAACAAGATGGAGCGCATCTCGGTCGACGACCTGAACCTGCGTCCCGAGGTCACCTCATCGCGGCTCGAACGGCGCGCCCGGCTGCGCGACGTGATCAACAAGGGCATGCCCGACGTTGACAAGGCCGTCGCCAAGTACGACCTCAACGAATACTACGACAAGGCCCTGGGACTGATCATTTCGGGCCGTGCCCGCGATGCGTTCAGCCTGGCACAAGAGTCGGATGCCACGCGCGATCGTTACGGCCGCAACACGTTTGGACAAAGCTGCCTCTTGGCCCGCCGCCTGGTCGAGGCTGGCACGCGGGTCGTGGAAGTCGTGTGGCCCAAAGTGGCCAATTCCGACAATCACTCGTGGGACGTGCACACCGGCCTGTCGGCTCGCATGCGCAACCAATCGGCTCCGATGCTCGACTCGGGCTTGTCGGCGTTGATCGGCGATTTGGACGAGCGCGGCCTGCTGGACGAGACCCTGGTGTTGGCCGTTGGCGAGTTCGGCCGCAGCCCCCAGCGCGGCGTCAGCACCTCGGGCAACTCGAACAACGACGACGGTCGCGATCACTGGCCCTACTGCTACACGGCTTGCATCGCCGGCGGCGGCATCCGCCGGGGGTTCGTCTATGGCAAGAGCGACGCCACGGCCTCGGCCCCGCTGGAAACGCCCGTGCATCCGATCGAGCTGTTGGCCACGATCTATCATGCCATGGGCATCAACCCGGCCACGATCGTCTACAACCACCTCAATCAGCCCCGCGAGCTGGTCAAGGCGGAAGCCGTGACGAAGCTGTTTGCATAATCGCAACGCCGGGCGAGCCTGGTTCCCGTTGTCGCCCCGTCCGCGGTGCTCTGGGGCGATGGACTTGCGCACTGGGCGATAGGCCAAGCTCGGTCTGAGCCCCGGCCCGCCGGAATGCCGAAATGGGCGGCGATTCCGCCGCTTTGCGCCGTTGCGAGCCCAAAAACGCTTGCGACTAGCGGTCGCCCCAGTCAGAATGCTCCTTTCCAGCCGCTCAACACCACCGCGTCCATCCGAGGAGATTCAACCATGTTACGGCGTTTGTTCCTGTGTCTGGCCATGGGCCTGGTTGGGCTCGCGAGTGCCCAGGCGGCCGAGGACGAAGCATTCACCGATCCGGCCAAGGCGGGTCCTGACTTCGCGATTCAAGGCGAATACAAAGGCCAGCTCAAGCTGGAAGATGAGATTACGCTGGCCGCGCAGGTCATTGCGTTAGGCGATGGTAAGTTCCGCGCCGAGTTCTTCATTGGCGGCCTGCCGGGCGACGGTTGGCAGCGCGGTGAAATGCAATTGGGAGTCGATGGCAAGCTCGAGGATGGCACCGTAACCTTTAGCGGCGACAACGGCAGCGCCAAGCTGGCCGACGGCAAGATCACGGTCTACGATCCGACGGGCAACTCGATCGGCACGCTGGCCAAGGCCGAACGCAAGAGTCCCACCCTCGGCGCCAAGCCGCCCGAAGGGGCCAAGGTGCTGTTCGACGGCAAGAATGCGGACCAATGGGTCGGCGGCAAACTTGTCGAGGGCGATTTGCTGTTGGCTGGCACGCGCACGAAGGACGACTTCCAGGACTTCACGCTGCACATCGAATTCCGCACCCCCTTCGTGCCCAAGGCCCGCGGCCAGGCCCGGGGCAATAGCGGCGTCTACTTGCAGGACCGCTACGAATTGCAGGTGCTCGATTCGTTCGGGCTCGAGGGCGCGAACAACGAGTGCGGCGGCTTCTATTCGATTCGCCAGCCGTCGGTCAACATGTGCCTGCCTCCGCTCTCTTGGCAAACCTATGACATCGATTTCACCGCCGCGCGTTTCGACGGCGAAACCAAGACCAAGAACGCCCGGGTGACGATCAAGCACAATGGCGTGACGATTTTCGACGACTTCGAGCTGCCGAACCTGACACCCGGTGGCGCGCCCAAGGAGTTCCCCGGCAAGGGGCCGTTCCAACTTCAGGCGCATGGCAATCGGGTGACGTATCGCAATATTTGGGTGGTGGAAAAAAAATCGTGATTGCCCGTCCGCGCAATCGACAATTTATCCACAGCCGATAATCGTTAAACCCTGCCGCGAAAGGGCTTTCTTTCGCGGTAGGGTTTTTTGCTTGTTGGGCACGACCGGCCATAAATCCGCGCACTGCGGGGGTGGCAGATTTCTTTTCGGCGTCGATTTGCTAGCATGGTGACCGATGGATATGTTCGTAATCGCACAGCTCGCGATAATACAGTGCGAAACGATCGGAAGCGCGACTTAGGTCCGCACGAGCCCAAAGGTGACACAATGACTCGTTCTGCCGAAGCTGCCGCACGCGAGGCGAAAATCGCCCAATTGAAACGCCTGATTACCACCGGCCATTACGAATCGCTTGAGAAGCTCGAGGAGGCGGTCGACGTCTTCTTGTGGAGCGAGCAAGATCGATTGCAGGCCGAACAGGAAGACGATTCGGTAGGAGCCAGCCGTGAGTTGGCCCGCTCGCATCCGCGCTAAAGAAGTCGAAAAACAATTTTTCGACCCGCCAATGGCATGGGAATTCTGGGGCGTTTTTTTGCCGCTTTTGGCCGCTGGCGAGCTATAATTGCGTTCAGCCGTGGTTTGGCGGGAATTTCTGCCGAACCAGGGCGGCAAAAGTGCCGATGTTACTTGCGAACCGAATTGCGGGCCTGCCAACCGGGCCCGATAATGCCGAACTTCAAACCTCAATAGCCTACAATCCGTCGGGAGGACCTAATAATTTGCGTGGGCCGGACCAATTCAACGGCTAGTGCTTAGCACAGTCTGGTCTCGTCCTTCTCGCAGCGACTCCTCCGTCGCATGGGCTAGAGGTTTGATTATACGAGCCACGGCACGTCCCTCGGGATGTGCCGTGGCCTTTTTGTTGATCTATCAAGGCTCAGGGGTGAATTGGCCGGGAAATGAGCGCCTCTTGTCCGTGGTCCTTTTCATCCTTCATCCTTCATCCCTCATCCTTTACAATGCGGCTGACATTGCACGCGGGGATGAAGGTTTGCGGCGAGGGCGTTGACGGTGGGAAAGTTCGCGGTCATTTTGCCGGCGGCTGGCGCGAGCAGCCGGTTTCACGATAAGAATTACAAAAAGCCGTTTGCTCCGCTGGCGAACAAACCGGTCTGGCTGCACTCGGCCGAACGCTTTTGCAGCCGTCCCGACGTCAAGCAAACGATCATCGTGATCTCGCCCGAGGACCGCGAGCACTTCCAGTTCAAATTCGGGGCCAATACCACGATCCTGGGCATCGACGTCGTCGAGGGGGGCTCGGAGCGGGCCGAGAGCGTTGCCAAGGCCCTGGCCCGGGTACACAGCGACATCGACTTCGTTTGCATTCACGACGCGGCGCGGCCTTGCCTGGCCGACGAGTGGATCACCAAGGTCTTCGAGGCGGCCGAAAAATCGGGGGCCGCGATCCTGGCCATTCCCGTGGCCGGCACGCTCAAGCGGGTGTCCGCCGACCACACGATCGAAGAGACCGTGCCCCGGGATCGACTGTGGGAAGCCCAAACGCCGCAGGTTTTCGCGCGCCAGTTGCTGCTCGAGGCCCACGCCAAGCGCGACGGGTTTTCGGCCACCGACGATGCCCAACTGGTCGAGCGCATCGGCCACGCGGTGACGGTCGTGCGGGGCTCGCCGATCAACATGAAGATCGCCACGCGCGAGGATCTGCGGCTGGCCGAACAGGCGCTCAAGGCGCTGCCCAAACCCAAGCTGGGCGGCGCGGGCCATCCGTTCGCCGGCGACGACATGTGGCGATAGAGCGCCAGAAGATCGGCCGCGCTTTCGACGAGACTGCAAGCCAGACGCCAGCACGACCTGAACAAGGATTGTCGATTTTGCAAGACATCTTCGCCGAACTCAAGTGGCGTGGCCTGATCCATCAGACCACGGACGACGCCCACCTGCCCACGTGGCTCAACGCGGCCAGCCGCACGCTCTATGCCGGCTTCGATCCCACGGCCGACAGCCTGCACGTCGGCAGCCTGATGCCGTTGATGATCCTCCGCCGCTTTCAGCGGGCCGGTCACAAGCCGATCGCCCTGGTGGGCGGAGCAACCGGCATGATCGGCGACCCCAGCGGCAAGAGCGAGGAGCGCAATCTGCTGTCCCTCGACGCGTTGCGGGCCAACGTGCGGGGGCTCGAAGCCCAGATGCGCACGGTGCTCGACTTCGACAACGCGGCCAATCCCGCGGTCCTCGTGAATAACTACGACTGGATGAGTGGCTTCAGTTTTCTCGAGTTCCTGCGCGACGTGGGCAAGAACTTTCCGGTCAACGTCATGCTGGCCAAAGACTCGGTGAAAAGCCGGCTGGAACGCAGCGACGCCGGCCTCAGCTATACTGAATTCAGCTACATGCTGCTGCAAGCCTACGACTTCGTACACCTTTATTCGCAACATGGATGCGAGCTGCAATTGGGTGCCAGCGACCAGTGGGGCAACATCACGGCCGGCATCGATCTGGCCCGGCGGCAAAAGAGCGTGCAGCTCTATGGGCTGACCTGCCCGCTGCTGACGAAGTCCGACGGCTCGAAAATGGGCAAGACCGAAAGCGGCACCGTTTGGCTGTCGGCGGCCCGCACCAGCCCCTACGCGTTCTATCAATACTGGATCAACGTCGACGACGCCGACGCCGGCAAGTGTCTGCGGTTCTTGACCGAGTTCAGCCGCGAGGAAATCGAAGCCCTCGACGCGGCCCGCGCCGTCGAGCCAGCCAAGCGCGAGAGCCAGCGGCGGTTGGCCGAGGAGTTGACGCGATTGATTCACGATGATGTGGGCCTTGACTCGGCTCGCCGCGCGACCGAGATTTTCTTTGGCGCCGAGATTCGCGAGCTGTCCGACGTCCAATTGGGCGAAATCTTTGCCGACGTGCCCAGCAAGGAATTGCCCCGCTCACGTTTGACCGGCGAGGGGTTGAACGTGATCGACGCGCTGGTCGAGGCCAGTTTGGCTAAGAGCAAGGGGGACGCTCGGCGAACGATCGAGCAGGGGGGCGCCTACGTCAACAACCGCCGCATCGACGGCCTCACGAAGCAACTCAGCCCCGCCGATCTGGCCAGCGAATCGGTGATGGTGTTGCGCAGTGGCAAGAAGAAGTACGCCCTGTTGCGCTTCCGCGATTGACGTGACGAAGTGCTGCAGGCCGCGGATGCACGCGGGTTATGTCTTCGTTTTCAGGGTCGCGTCCCGCGACAAGGCCCCGCGGGCCGCGATCATGATGGCCGCAAACAACAGCGAGCTAAAGATCACGGCGCCGGACATTACCACGGCAAAATGGTCGCGCATCAAGACCAGCGCGGGCGGCTCGGTTGCCGAAGGCGGTTTGCGACGCACAGGGCCGGTCGTGTCCGAATTCGGCGGCGCTTCGCGCCAGGCTTGCCACTCGGCCCGGGCTTCGGGCGTGTCCAGATCGCGGAGCGTGGCGGCCCGCATGTAGAGCACGAGCGTCACGACGCCGATCATGGCAATCGCATAGACCAGCAGCCACAGCAGGTTCGACTGCCGGCTAAACGGCGAAGCGGTTTTCGCGGTCGAACTCATTTCGCCTTGCTCAGCAGGTCGAGCACGGCGGCCGTGGTGGCCGTGATGCCGGTGACCAGGGTTTGCTCGGCATCGGGATAGTACACGGCCGAGTGCAGCGAAGGGGGCTCCTGGCCGCCACGCTTCATGCCGGCCAGCCGCTGCGGTTCGACCGAGCCAACCCGGAACATGCAAATCGGCACGCCGGCTCGCCCGTAGCGGCTAAAATCCTCGCCCCCCATCGAAGGTTCTGAAGGCACAACGTTCGCCTCGCCCAGCGCCTTGCGGAAGACCGGCAGCAGCCGGGCCACGAGCTTCTCGTCGTTGAACAGTGCGGGCGTGGTTTCATCCAGCACCTGGATCGTCGGCTTGGGGGCCCCGGCCCCCTCGGCCACGGCGTTGGCTTTGCGGCGAATGCCCTCGAGCAGCCGCTCGCGGACCGCGTCGGAGTAGCTCCGCACGGTCAGTTGCAGTTTGCAGGTGTCGGGTATCACGTTGTGCTTGGTGCCGCCGTGGATCGATCCGACCGTCACCACGGCCGGCTCCACGGGATTGGTCTCGCGGCTGACCAGCGTTTGCAGAGATACGATTAGTTGCGCCGCCATCACGATCGGGTCGACTGTCGTGTGAGGCGCCGCTCCGTGCCCGCCGCGGCCGTTCAAAGTGATGTCCACGCTGTCGACGTTGGCCAGCGAAAAGCCGGGCCGAACACCGATCTTGCCGGTTTCCAGAGTGCCATCCACGTGCAGTGCCACGGCCATGTCCGGCTTGGCAAACCGCGTGAACAGCCCGTCTTCGAGCATTCGCTGCGCGCCTTCGCCACGCTCTTCCGCCGGCTGGCCGATGAGCATCACGGTGCCCGACCATTGCGACTTGTGGCTCGCCAGATACTGGGCCACTCCCACCAGGTTGGTCATGTGAATGTCGTGGCCGCAGGCGTGCATCACGCCGGTGGTCGTGCCGTCCTTGGTCTTGACCTTTTCCTGCGATGCATAGACCAGGCCCGTGTTTTCGACGACCGGCAGGGCATCCAAATCCGTTCGCAGCATCAGCGTCGGTCCGGGGCCGTTCTTGATGAACCCCACGATGCCGTGCCCGCCGACGCCGGTGTGTACCTCGACGCCAGCCTTTTTCCACAGGGCGGCCAGCCGGGCGGCGGTCTGCTCCTCTTGCGACGACAGTTCCGGATGGCGATGGAACTCGCGATAGACTTCGATCAGCTCGCCCACGTGCTCTTTGGCCCACTCGGCCGGCGTGTCAGCCGCCGCGGTCGGAAGCACAATCATCGAAGCCACGGTCAGCGTCACAAGCATGCAGCGAAACATGGAGCCGCCTCGGGAGGGATCAACAGGAAAGCGGGCCAGGGCCAGCCGCCATCTTAATCCGGGGAACCGCTGTGGGCGACCTGCTCGTGCAAAAGGGCCGTCAATTCGGGCAGTATTGCTTCGACGGCACGGGCCCGATGGCTGAGGACGTGCTTGATCTGTGGGCCCAGTTCGGCAAACGTGCGATGGTATTCGACGATCTCGAACAGCGGATCGTAACCAAACCCGGTCGTGCCGCGCGGCTCGAACCGGATGCGGCCCTGGCACTTGCCGCCACTTTCGACGCGCACGGTGCCCGTGGGATCGGCGAGCGCCAAACGGCATACATAATGAGCGGTGCGTTTTTCGAGCGGCGTATGAGCCAACTCGGCCAACAACTTGTCGTTGTTCGAGTGGTCGGTCGCGGCTGGACCGGAATAGCGGGCCGAATAGACGCCTGGTGCGCCCTTCAGCGCATCGACCACGATGCCGCTATCTTCGCCCAGCACCCAGGCACCCACGGCCCGCGCATAACCGATTGCCTTGAGTGCCGCGTTGGCCGCGAAGGTGTCGCCGGTTTCGTCGACGTCCGGCACCGGCGGAAAATCGGCCAGCGTGGCCACGCGCACGCCGGGCAGCGCGAGCAAATCGACCAGCTCTTCGGCCTTCTTGCGATTCTTGGTGCCCAGCACGAGCAGTGTGGCCGACATATCCGGATCCCGATCAACTGAAGCAACAGGCCAAATCGCCCGTCAGTTGTAATCGGTCGCGCCGCCGACGGCTATGGGAGGTTGGCCGTGCGGCTATAGGTGCTGCTCAGTGTGCGGCGTGGCACTTCCACGGGCACGGGTTGCACGTCGAAGGGAATGCCAGCCAGCTTCTTTTGCTTGCCCACTTCCGGGGCTTTGCCCGGCGTTACCGTGGTCTCGGCTCCGAACGTGCGCATGATGGTGTGTACCGCCGGATTGATTTCGATCTTGCCATCGTCTCGCCGCGTGCCCACCGAGCCAAAGCTGCCGACGGTCACCATGCTCTGCCCGCGATCGTGAAACTCATAAGCCTGATACCCCTTCTTGCGCAGCGCCTCGGTCAGCACATGGGCGCTTTTGGCCGCGTCCTCCAGATAGCTCTTGGGCATTTGCCCCTTATCGATCGCGTCCATGCGTTTCTGATCCAGGATCACCGAATGGCCCGTGAATGTGGCCACCTTGACGGTGTAGCGTTCCGGACAATCCAGCAGGCTATGCGGCACGCCCTTGTTCATCTCGACGACAAAACTGTCGATGCCCTTGGGCACGAAGTATTCGTTCGGCAGAATCGGATTGGTGGCCACGAAGGCGCTGGCCATCGGGCCGCGTTTCAACTCTTCGCTGTCCTCGGGCAGCAGCGTTTCGAGCACCTGTTTTTGCAAATGGCGAAAACCGGCCAGCGACTGGTTGGTGCTCTTGCCGGCTTCCACGGACAGGGACTTGGGCTGGGCCGATTTCAATCGCCGCAGCACTTTCTGGGCTTCGGGATCGTCGACGGTGGGAAAATCGCCGACAAGCACCGCGATCTCGGTGAAGTCCTTGGAGCGCTGATAGCGCATCAGGGGCTGTTCTCCCTGCGGATCGAGGCCGATGCCGCGGACCGGCTTGGAGAATTCGAACTTCTTCTGATAGGAGTAGGCCGGCAACTTATATTGCTTGCGCAGCTCGTAGATCAGCGAGCGAGCCTGTTCTTCGGCTCCTTCGCCGGAAAACGAGGCGGCCATGATCATCCAGGGCCCGTTCTGATCGGTGAGCGAATACATCTCGCCCTCCTTCGCTTCGAGGTGTTTGAACAACACCATCTTGCTCCAGGGCGGAGCCGCGACCGCGGATTGCGATCCGACCATGGCTGCGAGCGCACCGAGAGCGAGCCATGAAAGACTTCTGGCGATCATACTTCTCCCTGCCAATGTGAAGGCGCAGACGATCTGCTGACTGTTTTTTCGAATGAAAAAGCGTGACGTGAAAAGCAATCGACCGGCCGCGACAGTTCGCGCGGCTGCACGAGATGTGAGGGGCAGAGTGTAGCAAAGGGCCGCCAGCCGGGCCAGACGGAATTTGCACCGCGGCAGGTGCTTGATAGCAGTCGGCCGCCCGCGCTCTAAGTCGAGTTCGGCAAACGCTCTGCCAGGAGAATGCCACCAGAAGACCGGCCGGCGATGACACGCACGAATTGCTTTACATCATTGGCCTGGTCCGGCAGTTCGCCGACGTTGCCCGGCAGTTCGACCGTGGCATACCGACAGGCGGTTCCCATCACGTGGCCCGCCCGGCGCCCCGGCCCCTCGACGAGCACCACAAGTTCGCGGCCGACCAGACCGGCGAAATACCGCTCTCTCAGTCGGTCTTCCAATGCGGTCAACTGCCGGCACCGTTCGGCCTTGACCGTGGGATCGACCTGATTGGACATCGTGGCGGCCGGCGTCGTGCGGCGAGCGCTAAAGGGGAACACGTGAATCTTTGAAAATCCGACGGTTTCGCTCACGCGGCAGGTCGCCGCAAAGTCATCGTCAGTCTCGCCCGGAAAGCCGACAATCACGTCGGTCGTCAGGGCCGGCCGATCGAGGGCATCGCACACCGCCCGGCAACGATCGATAAACCGCTGGCTGCCCCAGCGGCGGCGCATGCGGCGCAGGATGTTGTCCGAGCCGCTCTGCATGGAAATGTGCAAGTGCGGACAGACGCGCGCCGGAAAGTCCTTCATGACCGAGATCAACTCGCGCGTCACCTCGGTGGCTTCGATGCTGCTCAACCGAATGCGAAACTCTCCTGGCAGTGCGGAAAGGCGTTCGACCAGGTGTGAGAGCCGCAGCCAGTCGCACTTCGCGCGGCCGCGGTTCCATTCCACTCCGTAGTGGCCCAGATGGATGCCCGTCAGCACGATCTCGCGGTAGCCATTGTCGATTAGCCGCCGCACTTCATCGACGATGTGCTCGGCTGGCCGGCTCGCCAGGTGCGGTCGTACCGTGGGAATGATGCAGAAGCTGCAACGGAGCAGGCAGCCATCTTGCACTTTGACGAACGCTCGTTGCCGACCGCCAAAGGTCGAGATTCCGCTGGGCACGTCGATCACGCCGAAACGCCCCAGCAGATCGGGCAGCTCGCGTTTGTCGGTCACGACCTCGACGACCGAGGGCAACACGGCCACTTCCTGTGGAGCACGGGTCGCATAGCAACCCATGACGACGATGCGCGTGCCCGGATTGCGACGGGCCAATTGGCGAATGACCTGCCGGCTTTTGGAATCGCCCTCGGCCGTGACTGTACACGTATTGACGACGCAGAGGTCGGCCGGCTCGTCGTCGCTGGCGTCGCGATAGCCGGCCGTGACCAGCGATTGTCGCACGAACTCGGTTTCGTACTGGTTGACCTTGCAACCGAGCGTGACGGTCTTGAGAGTCGCCATCGGGCGGCCCCTAATCCGCGAGCGGTTCGATGCTGGCCGACATCGAGCCCTTGCAGTTGCGAATCTCGGCGTCCTTGCCATAGCCGTGAATCTGGTCGCGCTTCAGTTCGGCGTGCTCCTTGGTCGTCGTCAGCACGATAGCTCGACCCCGATTGTTCACTTCCTGGGCGATCTGATAGCCCTTCTCCACCGGGTGGTGAAACAATTGCCGCATCATCAGGATCACATACTCGAACGAGTGGTCCTGATCGTCCCAGAGAATGACGTTGTAACGGGGCTGGCGCTTGGGCTTCTTTTCGGTGCGCTCTCGCTTTTCCAAGACGGCCTGTTCGACAGGTTCGGCAACACTTTCCCGAAACTCTTCTGCCATGCCGCACCTCGTTTGAAATGATGCCCCGCGATAGCCGAACCGGCCCCGAGCCATTATATTGCAGACCCACGAATCAGGCGAGCGTCGCGAGCTCCCCCGGCTTTTCGGCCGGATTGAAGCAGGTCGCGGCGCCCCCAATTTCCTCTGATCCATACCCGTGCCCATGCCCGACCTCGACGCCTACCTGGAGCAGCACAGCGGCCGCTTCGAAAGCGAATTGTGCGACCTGCTGCGCATTGCCAGCATCAGCGCCGATAGTGCCCACCGCGGCGACGTGCGGCGGGCGGCCCAGTGGGTGGCCGATCAGTTTCGCGCCCTGAAGCTGGACGTTGAGTTGGCCGAAACGGCCGGCAATCCGATCGTGCTGGCAACGTCGGCCCCGGTGCCGGGCGCTCCCACGGTGCTGGTCTACGGCCATTACGACGTGCAGCCGCCCGATCCGCTGGATCAATGGACGTCGCCCCCGTTTGAGCCCACGGTGCGCGGCGGCAATCTCTATGCCCGCGGCGCCACCGACGACAAGGGGCAGATGTTCACCCACATCAAGGCCGCCGAAGCCTGGATTCGCACGGCGGGCCGACTGCCGGTGCAACTCAAGTTCGTCATCGAAGGCGAGGAAGAGGTCGGCAGCCAGAATCTCGAGCCCTTCATCGCCGCCAACACCGAGCGGCTGGCCTGCGATTGCGTCGTGATCAGCGACAACTCGCAGTTTGCCGCCGGCCTGCCTGCAATCACCTATGGCCTGCGCGGCATCGCCTACTATGAGCTGCGCTTGGCGGGTCCCAAACAGGATTTGCACTCGGGGACGTTCGGCGGCGGCGTGGCGAATCCGGCCAATGCCCTGTGCGCGATGCTGTCGGCACTTGTGAACGAACGTGGCCAAGTGCAGATACCGGGCTTTTACGATGACGTCGAACCGCTCACGGCGCGCGAGCGCGAGGCTTTCGGCCGCTTGCCGTTCGACGAGGCCGAGTTCATGCGCAAGTTGGAAGTGGCCGCGCTGGCCGGCGAAGAAGGGTTCACCACGCTCGAGCGCCGTTGGGCTCGCCCCACGTTCGACATTAGCGGTTTGACCAGCGGCTATCAGGGCGAGGGCGCCAAGACCGTGCTGCCCGCGCGGGCCACAGCCAAATTCAGTTTTCGGCTGGTGCCCCGGCAGGACCCCAAGAAGATTTCGGCCGCGCTCGAACAGCGCCTCCGCGCGTTGTGCCCGCCGGGAATCACGCTGGAGTTGATCGACTTTCACGGTGCCCCGGGCATCGTGGTGCCGCTCGACAGTCCGTATGTCGCCGCCGCCCAGCGGGCGATCGAAGCCGGCTTTGGCCGCGTTCCGGTCTTCATGCGCGAAGGGGGCTCGATCCCGGTCGTGGCCGCCTTTCACGATCTGCTGGGAGTCGATACGCTGCTGCTGGGTTGGGGGCTGGATGATGACAACACGCACAGCCCGAACGAGAAGTTTTGCCTGGCCGATTTTCATCGCGGCATCAAGGCCAGCGCCCACTTGTGGCACGAGTTGAGTCAAATCAAGAAAAGCTAAGGCGCAAGGCGGGACCGACAGCTGGCTGGGGACCCGCTCAGCGTGAGTGAACGAAAAGGAAAGAGTCGTTATGCTCGATCGCCGATTTGTCGTCGAACATGCTGACGCGGTGGAACAGAACTGCCAGCGCCGCGGGTCGCAGGCCGACGTGCGGCGATTCGTCGCGCTCGAGGGCCAGCGCAAGGCGGCCCAAGTTGAAGTCGACGAATTGAATCGCAAGGCCAACGAAGTCAGCAAGTCGATCGGCAAGGCCAAGGATGCGGCCGAGCGCGAAGCCCGCAAGAACGAAGGCCGCGAGCTGCGAGAAAAGACCGTGGCGGCCCAGGCCGAGCTGGATCGGCTGATGAGCGAATCGGACGCGATCCTGCGCACGATTCCGAACATGTCGCATCCCGAGGCTCCGGTCGGCGCCGACGACGGGTCGAACCTCGAGCTGCGTCACGGCCAGCACGCACCGCCCCACTTTGATTTCAAGCCGCTCGATCACGTCGAACTCGGCGAGCGGTTGGGCCTGATGGATTTCGAGGGCGGAGCCAAAGTGGCCGGTCACGGGTTCTACTTCTTGAAGAACGAAGCCGTGCTGCTGGAATTGGCGCTGCAGCGCTATGCGCTCGACGTGCTGATGCGCGAGGGGTTCACGCCCACGATTACCCCCGACCTGGCGCGGAACGAAATCCTGCACGGCACGGGTTACATACCGCGCGGCCCCGAGACACAGATCTATAGCATCGCCGACAGCGATTTGAGCCTGGTGGCCACGGCCGAGATTACGCTCGGCGGCCTGCTGTCGGGCGAGATTCTTGATCCCGCGGCACTGCCGATCAAACTGTGCGGCATCAGCCACTGTTATCGCACGGAAGCCGGCTCGGGCGGACGCGCGGCCCGTGGACTCTACCGCGTACACCAATTCACCAAGGTCGAAATGTTCGCCTTCACGCTGCCCGACGGCAGCGAGGACATGCTGAACTATTTCTGCGACCTGGAATGCCAAATCTTTGACGGACTGGGCATCGCCTATCGCGTGGTCGACACGGCCACGGGTGATTTGGGCGGGCCTGCCTATCGGAAATTCGATCTCGAAGCGTGGATGCCCGGTCGGGGTGAGAAGGGCGAATATGGCGAGGTGACCAGCACGTCGAATTGCACCGATTATCAGGCCCGTCGCCTGGCCATTCGCTATCGCACCGGCGAGAAGGGGACCGCCTTCGTACACACCCTGAACGGCACGGCCATCGCGATCAGCCGCGCGCTGATTGCCGTGTTGGAGAACTATCAGCAAGCCGATGGATCGGTGCTGGTGCCCGAGGTGCTGCGGAAGTGGGTCGGTAAGGACCGCATCGCACGCGATTGAGTTGCCAAGAGCCGGCACCGGCGCGCTAGCGAGGGATTTAGGACCCAGTTCCCCCGCCAGCGCAGCGGGCAGCCATTTTCGCGACTCTCTTTTGCCGCCGGGCGGTCACTTAGGTGCCCAGAGAATTGGCGGTGTTGCTGAAGACCGTGCTCGTACTGGTGCCAACCTGCTGGATGGCGAGCAAGCACACGACGATGATCAGGGCCAGCATCACGGCGTATTCGACGGCCGTGGGGCCATCCTCGGACTCGAGAAACCTCCGGACGTATTTGAGCAGGACCATTTGGAACTCCTCATTAATGGATTTCGCACGCCATGCGCGAGGAGACACTTCGCACTGCGCCCATCGGGCGCGCCGACGTACGAAACCACCGAACCATTCGACAACCGGCTACCGACCGCAAACGCACGATCGGCCCTTGGCTTTGCGTCCCGGCCTTACGACCGGTTTGCCTTTTCGAGGATGGTGGAACGGGCCGCCAGAGAATGGCAGCACGCCGCCAGGCTCAATACCGCGGAATCACAGCGAACTAAGAAATGACGGTTTGAGGAGTTCAGTCTGCCCCCGTCTCCACCAGGAAGAGTAGGCCTAGAGGGGTGTGAGCGACTGATTGGCTAAAGGAAACACTACCTCGATTCCTCCGCTTGTCAAATTTACATTTCTCAAGCACGGTCCATGGCCCGCTGGGCCTCGCTGCACAGCCGCTCGGCCTCGGCTGCGGTGGGCGCTTCGGCAATCGCCCGCACGATGGGCTCCGTGTTGCTGGCGCGCACGAGCAGCCATTTGTCGGGCCAATCGAGCCGCACGCCGTCGCGACGGTCTGCCTTGGCCTCGCGAAAATGTTCGGCCACGGCCGCCAGCGCCCGGGGAATTTGCTCGTGGGCGATCGTGATCTTCGTCTTCACGATCTCATAGCGGGGCAAGGCGTCGGCCAGGTCGCTAATTTTCATCCGCCGCTCGGCCATGGCGTCCAACAGCATCGCCATGCCGACAAAACTATCGCGCACCAGCCCCACGCGCGGGTCGATCACGCCGCCGTTACCCTCGCCTCCCAGCACGGCCCCCTGCTTGAGCATCATGTCGACCACGTTAGCCTCGCCGACGGCCGACGTGAAATAGGGCACGCCGAATTGCGCCGCCAGATCCTGGGTCATGCGGCTGGTCGAGCAATTGGTCACCACCGGCCCGGGTTCGCGCCGTAGCCGCTGCTCGACGCACATCGCCAGGGTGTATTCCTCGCCCAGATAACGGCCGGCTTCGTCGATCACTGCCAGCCGGTCGGCATCCGGATCCTGGCAGAAGCCGATGTCCGAGCCGGTCTGCGACACCGCCGAGAGGATGCCGGTCAGGTTTTCGGCCGTTGGCTCGGGCGTGTGCTCAAATTGGCCATCGGGCGTTTCGCCCAGCAACGTGATCGAGCAGCCCAATTCGGTCAGCAGCGTGCGCCCCAGCAAGCCCCCCGCTCCATGGTTGGCATCCAACAGCACTTTGAAACGCCGCTGGCGGATACGGTCGACGTCGACCGTCTTGGCAATCAGCGACCAATGCTGGCCGATGGTGTCGTCGCACCGCTCGACGCGGCCGATCCGCTCGTGCGATACCCAGGCCGGCGTTCCCTGCTCATAGCGGATCGTCACCTGCGCGCCGGCCGCCTCGGGAATCACCCGTCCCTCGGCGGAAAAGAGCTTAATTCCGTTGTATTGCGCCGGATTGTGGCTGGCCGAGATCTGGATGCCGCCGGCCGCGCGAAATTGCCGCACCAGGATGCCCGTGGTCGGCGTGGCCGCGACGTCGGCATCGATGACCTCGCGACCCACGGCGGTCAGGCCCGCAAAGATCGCCGAGGCCAGCATAGGCCCCGTCGCCCGCCCATCGCGCGTCACAACCAGCAGGCCGGCCGGCAGCTCGGCCGCCAGGGCACAGGCATAGCGAATCGCGATTTCTGGTGTCAGGCTGTCGCCTACGATTCCTCGCAGTCCGGAGACACTGATGATCGGCTGACTCAATGGAAATTCCCTCGGATTGGAAGCGGCGGCCCTGACTGGCAAGAGATTTTACCACGGTTTTGGCGATTGCGTTGGCCCGCCCGGTTGCCGTGTTCGAAGCCCGCGTTGGCGGATGACTCTGACCCGCGGGGCCCTTTGACCAATTGAGCAAATCGGGCACAATTGTCGCAGCATCGCCGGTCGAACGGCGCCGCGACCCCCCTGATTCTCTCGGAGCCTTTGCCAGATGGCTGACACTCTCGCCCCATTGGACACCGCCGCGGCCATCGAGCAACTTGCGAAGGCCGAACGTGAACGCCTGCTCACCCTTGGGGCCGTGGCCAATATTCGCGTCTGGCTCCAGGAACCCCACTACGCCGAATATGCCCCCGAAGTCGTCCGACACATCGCCGAGGGGCGTTGGAAGCAGCTGGACGATGTGTTCTGGACCATCATCCCGTTCGGCACCGGTGGCCGGCGCGGAACCATGTATCCCATCGGATCGAACGCCATCAACGATCGCACGATCGGCGAGAGTGCCCAGGGGTTGGCCGACTATGTGAAACGGGTCGCCACCGGCGTGCCCTTGGCCTGTGCGATTGCCTACGATACCCGGCACCGCTCCCGGCACTTTGCCGAATTGTGCGCCGAGGTGATGGTCGCCGCCGGCTATCACGTGTTCTTTCTTGATGGCTATCGCAGCACGCCGGAATTGTCGTTCGCGGTGCGATTCAAGCAGTGTTCATGTGGCATCATGGTCACGGCCAGTCACAACCCGCCCAGCGACAACGCCGTGAAGGCCTACTGGTCTACCGGTGGGCAGCTGCTGCCGCCACACGACCAGGGGGTGATCGATTGCGTGATGTCGACCACCACGATTCGTCGCGTCCCGTTTGCAGAAGCGCTTGCCGCCGGCAAGGTCGTGCTGTGCCAGGAGGAGGTCGACACCGCCTACATTGCGGCCGTCCAAGGTCAAAGCTTCGCCGGACCCCGCGAGTTGAAGGTCATCTATTCGCCCTTGCACGGTGTGGGCGCGTCGGCCGTCTTGCCCGCATTGGCGGCGGCGGGCTTTACGGACGTCGAATTGTTCGGGCCGCACGCCAAGGCCGACGGCGATTTTCCGAACGTGCCTGGCCATGTCGCGAATCCCGAGAACAAAGCGGTGTTCGATGCCATCATCGAGCGCGGCAAGCAGGTGGGCGCCGATCTGATCCTGGCCAGCGATCCTGATTGCGATCGTATCGGCCTGGCCGCGCCGCGCAGCATCAAGCCCGGCAGTCCCTGGGGCACGATGACCGGCAATCAGATCGGCGGATTGCTGACCGAGTACCTGCTGGATCGCTGGAAGAAATCGGGCCGGCTGACGCGCGATCACTATGTCGTCAAGACGCTGGTGACGACTGAGTTGGTTCGAAGAATCGCCGATGCCTATGGGGTTCGAATGCTCGGCAATCTACAGGTCGGATTCAAATATATCGGCGGCGCGATCGACGAGGCGGGGCCCGCGGGGTTTGTTTTCGGCGCCGAGGAGTCGCACGGCTATCTGGCCGGCACCTACGCCCGCGACAAGGACGCGGCCGTCGCGGCGATGCTGTTGGCAGAATTGGCGGCGCAGGTCAAAGTCGCGGGTCAGTCGCTGCACGACAAACTCGACGCACTCTACTGGCAATATGGCTACCATGCCGAGTCCCAGATTTCGGTCGTGATGCCGGGTTCCGATGGCATGCGGCAGATGGCGGCCCTGATGGCTCGCTTTCGCGGTGATTCGCCTCGGCACCTGGCCGGGCTTGCGGTGAAACGCGTGCGCGACTATCAGAATCTGGTCGAACTGACGCCGGACGGTCAACCGAAAGCTTTCGATGGTCCGCGTGGAGACATGGTGATGATCGACCTGGCAGCCGAGGGCACCTACGTCGCTGTGCGTCCCTCGGGCACGGAGCCCAAGGTGAAGTTCTACATGTTCACCTACGAGCCGGCCGAACAATTGGCCGATCTGGAAGACACCAAAGCCGAGCATACGGCCCGGCTCGAAGCGCTCGGCCGCGATTTATCCACGTTTGCCAAAACGGCTTGAGCTTCCGCTCGTCGGCCGTGCTAGCATCTCGGCTCTGCCTGGCGACACCAGCGTACTACAATGGACTTGGGCGTGTGCTCGTGCCCCGGTCGCGCCGCGGGCGAAAAGTGACCGGCGTCTGTCCAAAGGGATGCTACCTTTCAGCGAAATTGCATGCCGGACGAAATCGACAAAATTCCCGATCTGCCGCAGGGTGACTTCGCGGCCGAACTCGACAGCAACTGCCCGCTCAGTTTGCGCCGCGCCGCCGCCAAGGTGCGCGAGTTTCCGCAAACGCCGGGCGTGTACTTGATGAAGGACTCGGCCGGCCGCGTGATCTACGTCGGCAAGGCCAAGAACCTGCGGGCCCGCGCCGGCAGCTACTTTCTCAAGGCTGCGGCCGAGGACCGCCGCACGGCCGACCTGGTGCGAGAGATTGCCGACATCGATTTGATCGAGGCCGAAAGCGAAGTCGACGCGCTGTTGGTTGAAGCCCGGCTGATCAAGGACGTGCAACCCAAGTTCAACCAGGACTTGAAAGACGACAAGACGTTCCCCTATCTCGAGATCACGACGCGCGAGGACTATCCTCGGGTCGAGTTCACCCGGCAGCCCCAGGAGCGGGGCACGAAGCTCTACGGTCCGTTTGCCAGCGCCGGCAGCTTGCGGGGCGCGATGCAGGTGTTGCAGAAGATTTTCAAGTTTCGCACCTGTTCGCTGGACATCGATGAAAGCGAAGAGAAGTGGCGCTGGTATCGGCCCTGCCTGTTGGCGTCGATCGATCAGTGCTCGGCGCCGTGCAACCTGCGGATTTCCAAGGAGGACTATCGCCGCGACATCCATCGGCTGCGGATGTTCCTGGAAGGAAACAAGAAAAAGCTGCTCGGCGAGATGAAAGACGAAATGCGTGCGGCCGCCGCCGAGCTGCGCTTCGAAAAGGCAGCCCGCCTGCGCGACGAGATCCACATGATCGAGACCCTCGACGAGCGCGGCGAACTCGACACCCACGTGCAGCCCGAGGTGTTCTACGTCGATCCCAAGAAGGGGCTGGCCGGCTTGCAAAAAGTGCTCAAGCTGGCCGCTCAGCCGCGCACGATCGAAGGCGTCGACATTGCCCATCTTGGCGGCGGCGAGACCGTGGCCAGCCTGGTGCAATTCATCGACGGCCTGCCGTTCAAGCCGAATTATCGCCGCTTCAAGATTCGCGATGTCCATGGGGTCGACGACTACGCCAGCATCCGCGAGATCATTGGCCGGCGTTTTCAGCGGCTGCAGGATGAGTCGCAGATGTTTCCCGACCTGTTGCTGATCGACGGCGGCAAGGGCCAGCTCGGGGCCGCGCTAGGCACCTTCGCCGAATTGGGAATTGAGCCCCCGACGGTCATCTCGCTAGCCAAGCGCGAAGAAGAAGTGTTCGTCATGGGCCAGGAAGAGCCCTTGCGGCTGAGCCGTCATTCCTACGCCTTGCGATTGCTGCAATACGTGCGCGATGAGGCCCACCGCTTCGCCCAGCACTATCACCACATTCTGCGCCGCAAGTCCATGCTGGGCGAGTAGCGGCACCAGCGCGATCTCACGTGGCCTCAAAACTCGGCGTGCACGCCGATGCCCTGCACGAATACCGGGCCGCGGGCGCTGTTATAGGCCGGATTGATCACGTATTGCAGGTCGCCCTGCACCCAGATGTTGTTCTTGATCTGGTAGCGATAGTATGTCTCGTAGATGTTTTCCCAAGCGTAGCTCAATTGCCCATCGCCGATGTTGAAGTCGAGCCCGCCGGCGGCCAGGTAGTTGCGGTGCACGGCGGCGATTCCGTTCCAGACCGTGGCCAGCCCGACCGTATCCCGCGGCCGATCCCACTTGGTTCCCTTGCGCACGAACGCCAAGGCAATCGTGCGATCGATGGGCGTGAAAGCCCAGGTTTCGTTATGGCCGTCGCTCCAGCCCGCCCGCAGCAGCATGCCGAGGTCGTCAGTCCATTGCTGCTCCCAGCCGATGCCGAAACCGTACTTGTACGAGTAGCGCCGCGTCAGCGCGATGTCGAGTCCGAATGCGGGGTCGTTCGTGGCAGCCGCGTAACTGCCCATGTCAGCCCGATTCAGATACGCCATCGATCGCAGGATGCCCGGGCGATCGTAAAAATTAAACCGGTTTTCCAGTTCGATGATTTGGCCGTGGGCCTGGCTGAAGCGGGGGTCGAGATCGGCTCCGTTGGCGACCTTCGGCTCGGCGAACAGGCCATAGCGCAAGGCCCAGTCCTTCTGGTTGAAGTCGATCAGGCCGCCCCAGGTATAGCCGCGCACGTCGGCCGGATAGTCCCAAGCGCCGTTCCAGACCAGCGCCCAATTCCAGAACTGGGTCCGCCCATCGTGGCTGTAGTAGTTGTCGTCGATGTCGTCGGTGGCGGCAAACTTGCCGACGCGCACCGTGATCCGCGATATGTCGCGATAGCCGGCGATGTTGTTGGCACTATCGAGCACCTTCTCCTGCTCGCCGCCGAAGCCGAATGTCTGGGCCACAAAGAGGCGAGCGATGTAAGGCGTCGGCTGGGGCTTGCCGACGCGTGTGATTTCGGCATTGGGGAACCCGGCGATACCGTTCACGCTGCTGAAGCCGCGGCCGCCGGCGACTTCAGGATTGAAGTAGATCGCGGCGTCGTCCCACAGGCGCCGCCCCAAAAACAGCGTTGAGGTCTGTGACGTGGGCACCTCGTAAATCGGCAACAAGCTATGTGGACCGATGTAGGGCGAACGAAACGGGCCATGACGATCCGTGATGATCGTGGTCTGGCCGTGAACCGTCCATTCCTGCCAATCGCTGGCGCCTTCAGCTTCGGGCGAATCACCTGGGCCGAACCACGGACTCCACCACGAATTGCGACTCGAGGCATTGGCGCCCGTGTCGTCCGCTCGCGCCTCGGCCGGCCTGTCAGGCCGCGAGGCGATGGTCACATCGGTCGGCGGAAGTCGCGAGATCGGCTGCTCCTCGGCGGCCACGGTTGGCTTGCCGGATGGCTCCCCGAGTGGCTGCTCTTGCGCCGCAAGGGGGACCGATAGGCGGATCGTCAGCCCAGCCCAGAGGACGAGAAGTCCTAGGCGCATTGCGATCGACAGGCATGCGCGGCAACGCATCGCTGAGCCGAAGGGGCCCGTAAGACGTGGAAAAATACGCGGTACTGTAGCGACGGCGCAAGACGGTCGCAAGGCCGCCGCGATAGCCCCATCGAGCAAGCTTCACCAGTTGTCATAAGTTAATGCGCCGGTGGAGAATACAGCTTGCTAGCTGGCGCGATTTTTGCGCCAAAAAACCTCAAATCTTGCTACTGAGCGGCACACTTCTGTGGCGATGGTGGGGCCGGCGGTCCGACAATCTTGATGGGGTCCAACTGACGCAACCCATGACTCTGTAGGGGGCAATGGTTCCAGGACTAAAGTGGGCTTAATCAGATAATTTCGCTTGCATTTGTTTTTACAGCCGATAGAATGGCGTCACTGTTCCAAATTCCAGGGGTTTCTAGGATTTCTGGTTTTGGAGTTTACTCCGTTTCCCTGTTGTTAGGTGGAGGTGTCCGCGATGGAAAACCGTTTCAAGATTGATCAGTTGGAAGACCGGATTGCGCCGTTCAGCTACAGCTACTTCATCCCGAAGATCCACATTAACTACAGCTACTCGCTCTTCGGCTACTCGCTGTCGGCTGTCTCGAGCGCTGGCGGTACCACGATCAGCCTGTCGCACTAATTGCTGCGAACGAGGGAATAACGCTAGACTCTCTTCCAATAACCCCCAGGCCAGGATTTTCGGATCTTGGCCTGGGGTGCTTTTATGATCGGCCTCGTTGTTGCTGGTCAAAATCATGTCGGCAACCGTAACTATTCCGCGACCGCGCCGTCCCGAGCTTCTTATCCGACCGCTGGGAGAAGAGGGGCGTCACGTTGTCAAGGATCCCGAGACGGAACGCTATTTCCAGCTTGGGCAACATGAGTCATTTCTCTTGTTGCGGCTCGATGGTCAACAGACCAGCGAGGATATTTGCCGGGAGTTCGCCACACGCTTTGGCGAGCCCTTTTCGCCCGACGATCTGAGCGGGTTCTTGATGGTCGCCGACTCGCAGGGCCTGTTGGCCCCCGAGGCGCTGCCCGAGATCGATTGGCCCGATGGCGTGCGCCCCGCCGGGCAGCCCGCCAAGCCTCGGCCCCGGAACGTCGTTCCGAAAACGTCGCAGCAAAGTCTGTTCTTTTGGCGCAAGAAACTGTTCGATCCCGATCGCCTGTTCAACTTCCTCTGCCCGAAATTGTGGTGGGTTTGGACGTCGACCTTTCTGGCGGTCTCGTTCAGCTTCTTCCTGGTGGCCCAGGTGGTCTTTTGGACCAACAACGGCGCCATCGTCGATTCGTTCAAGAACTCGCTCCGCTGGGAGACGCTGTTTTTCGCGGCCATTACCGTGCTGACCGTGACGACGTTTCACGAATTCGCCCACGGTCTGACCTGTAAGCGCCACGGGGGCGAAGTGCATGAAGTGGGCTTCTTGGCCCTCTATCTGATGCCCGGATTTTATTGCAATGTCTCCGATGCTTGGCTGATCAAGGAAAAGTCGAAACGACTGTGGATCACGGCCGCGGGAGCTTATTGCGATTTGTGCCTGTGGTCGCTGGCGATCTTCGTTTGGCGCATTGCCTACCAAGATAGCCTGCTGAGCTACCTGTCCACGGTCGTGCTCTCGGTTACCGGCCTCCGCAGCCTGTTTAATCTGAACCCGGTCATTAAGCTGGACGGGTATTACCTGTTGGGAGACTATCTCGAGATCCCCAATCTCTCGCAGACCGCTTACTTTCATTGGATGTCGCATCTCCGCGCGGTATTATGGGGTGGTCCGCGGCCCAAGCGGCCCTCGCATCCCAAGTTCCTGTTCTTCTATGGGATGTGCAGTTGGACGTTCTCGATCGTGATCGTCTGCCTGATGTTCTGGTGGATGGGAAAGTTTTGGGCCAAGCATCTGGGAGGCCTGGGCGTGGGGATGGTCGTGCCGTTGGCGATGCTGGTCGGGAACACGTTGTTTCGCGACGTGTTTACCGGAGAAACCGGGATCGTACTGCTGCTGAAGAAACATCTGCGGGCCGCCATTTGGTTGAGCCTCATTTTCGGCACCATTGCGGCGTTGACGCTCATTCCCATGTCGGATCGGGCCAACGGCGTCTTCGAAATCAAGCCCACCAAGCGGCACGAGATTCGCGCCGAGGTCTCGGGTTTCCTGCACGACGTTAACTTTGAAGAGGGTCAGGAGGTCAAGGCCGGCACGCTCGTCGCTCGGATGGCCGTGCCCGATCTGCAAAGCAAGGTCGAGCAAAAAGAAGCCGAGGTACACGAAGGGCAAGCCAAACTGAACGTGCTGCGACTTGGCTCGCGCTCGGAGATTCTCAGCGAACAGCGCAATCGCGTCGAACGTGCTGAGCAATGGCGCAAGACGTCCGCTCAAGACCTAGTCCACCGTCGCCAGTCGTTCGAGCAGCAACTGATTCGGCTGGATCAAACGCTGGCCCAAAACGAGGCCGAGCGAGCCCAGGCGGCCGCGGTCTTGGCCCGCTCCGAGAGCCTGATGAAGTCCAAGACCATCAGCCCGCAGGAGTACGGCGACAAGAAGCGTGACTATGAGATCTGTAACGCCAAGTGCGCGCAGACCCGGGCGGATAAAGCGTCGCTCAAATCGCTGGGCACGCTGGACGCGGAAGCGATACTGGGCACTCGGGAGCGCGAATTGGCCGAGGAGAAATCCAAGCTCAAGCTGATGGAGATTGGCAATCGGCCCGAGGAAATCGCCGCCGCCGAGGCCCTATTGGCCCGCCTGCAAGTCGAGCTCGATTATCTGAAGAGCTTGCAGGAAAAACTGCCGCTCGTCACGCCGTTGACCGGAGTCATGATCACGCCCCGGCTGAAGCAAAAGATCGGTCAGTATTTCCAGCAAGGCGAACTGATCTGCGAGGTCGAAGATCAAACGGCCCTCGAAGTCGAGATCACCGTGCCCGATCAGGAAGCCGCCCCGATCCGGACCGGACAGGTCGTCTACTTGAAGGCCAGGGCCATTCCCTTCGACATCTTTCAGGCCGACGTCATTCGCGTGGCCTCGCGCGGCGAGACCGGTGAGCTGCAGAACACGTTCAAGGTCTATGCCACGGTCCGCGAACCGAACGACCAGCTTCGTAGCGGCATGGGCGGCTACGCCCGCATTTACTGCGATTCGGTGCCCGTGGGCCAGTTTGTCCTCAAACGCATGCTCCACTTGCTGCGCACCGAAGTCTGGTGGTGAGCACCGTCGCTGGAGTTGCGGGCATCTGAATGGCCAGCGGTTGAACCGTTCTGGTTTCTTGCCGGCGCTGGCTGCGGCCTTTCAGGGTGCCACGTCGAATTTCTGAATTCGATGATTGAAGGCATCGACGATGTACAAGCACCCTCGGCTGTCGATCGCCAGCCCGTGCGGCGCGTAGAATTGGCCGGGCTTTGCTCCCTCTTCGCCGAAACCCGACAGGTATTCTCCCGAGTCGGAAAACTGTTGGATCCGCCCGCCGATCGAGTTGGCCCACAACCGTCCTTGGGCATCGAAACAAATTCCGGTCGGCCCTCGCATGTTCCCTTGGCCAAATGCCGTGAAATAGCCGCCGAATTTGCCGGGGGCAATCTCATTGCCGCCCCAGGTCAACAGGAAGGAGCCGTCGGGAGTGAATTTTTGCACTCGGCACAGCGGAGCCTCGGTGGTGTAGATATTGCCTTGCCGGTCGCAAGCCAGGAACGTGGGGCCCGCGAAAAACGCCTTGGGATGCGGATTGCCGCCAAACTCGCCGGGCTCAAATCCCTTGCGTCCCCACTTGGTCAGAAACTTTCCCTGGCGGTCGAACACTTGAATGCGCCGGTTGCACTGATCGGCAACGTAGACCCGGTCATCGCGAATCACGATTCCACCCGGCATGTCAAACTCGCCATCGCCAGTGCCAAATCGCCCCCACTCGCGCAACAGCTTGCCCGTGGGCTCATGAACCGCGATCTTGTCGCGCTTTCGCGGCTCGTCGAAGCGCGACGGCGGGATGCCCGAGTGGGCGACGTACACATTGCCATCCTTATCGAGCGCAATTCCGCCCGGAAATGGCGCCACGGAGAACGCCGACAAGAACTTGCCCTCGGTGGAGAACGACTGCACCCGGGCATTCGTAAAATCGGTGACCATCACCACGTCGTCGCGGTTGAGGGCGATGCCAATCGGAAAATCGAACTCCCCCGGCGCCGCTCCGCGTTGCCCCCATTCCAGGACGAACCGCGGTGATCTTTCCTCGCCGACCACCGTGGCGGCAGCAGATGCCAGAACGAGCGCGACGAGGAACAGCGAAAATCGGCGGCGCTTCATGATGACGGCGACTCGAACGGCTCGCAGATGAACCACTGTTAAATCAGTGCTTGCTCCGCCAATCCACGATTGGCGGCCAATTCTCTACAATTCTCCGCCACAGTCGCGGAGCATGCAAATTGGAAAATCGCCACCCGTCTCAAGTAGGCCCGGTAGGACTCGCACTATAGCGGAAAACGCGAAGGAAACAGGACGGGAGGAAAACAGTGACGCGCAATCCGACGCGCTTGACCCCGCTTTAGCCAAGATTATCGCCGCATGGGGCAAGCTGCCCAAGAGAATCCGAAAGGCAATCTTGGCATTAATCGGATAGCGCCATCGCGCGCGGCCCGGCTCTGGGGGGCTCTTAGGGTGCCCCGTGACCGCCGGCCTCGCCGAAGGGCCCTAGCCGGGCTCGTGTGCCCGCTTGAGCGCTTCCGCTAGGCCAGAAGGCCGTAGGATCGCCGCCGCCTGGCCCTCGCTTCCAGAGCCCATCCGCCGAGCCATGCTTGCCCTAATCCAGTGACCACTTCTTCAGCTCGACGTGCGGCACGGCGTCGAGATACCCCTTGTTTCCTGTGCCCAACTACATCGGACTTGAAAATGAATCGCGAAGATATTCTTGCGGTTATCGACCGCGTTCCACAACTAACCTATTTCGGAGTTGGGCTGTATGAGAGCCCAGGCGAAGACTACCAAGAAAAACTACGCCAAAAACAAGAGCAGCTTCTCGAATCCTCGGCCATCTGTACGAAGGTCTGCGAGTGGCTCGCAACCATAGAGCCCGCCAAGACAATGAATCGCCACCGCACGAGCTACGGCCTAAAACACACAGTTGAGCTGCAAATCGGCGAATACGTCTCGAATGGCGTCTTTATCGCCGCCGCGATTCATTGCGGGTTCCGTTATCGCCGTGACGGCGACTCGGCAAACATGCTGTTTGGGATGTCAGAGCGGTCGCTGAATCGCCCAGCTCGTATAACCGGCACAATCGGCATTCTCGATCAGGCCCGCTGACCCCGCTGGAGCGGGTTATTAGTTGCGCCGATACTACGATCTAATGGACTGCTCGCCCGCTCTGATCTCTCCTGGGGTCGGAGCGGGTTTTTAGTTGCGCTGATCATTGCCGTTTGGCCCCTCGCTACCCGAGCACATTGGCGATGGTCGCGTCACTCAGCTAGGGCCCGGTTTGCCGGACCAAGAGTCCCGCTGATCGGATAACGCCGTTCTTCGGCACCGTGCGCGCCGACGACGGTTTTTCAGCTCGATATTGCGCATATTGACGAAAACCAGTGAGTTTTGAATCCGATGGATGGGAGGGACGGACTAAAGATCAGACCTATGGGAACCGAGTCGATGTTGCGAACTATTTTAAAGACCCTCTCGGTGCTCGCCGTCGTGAGCGGTCTCCTCGAAGTTCAAGCGGCCCATGCCGGTTTACGCCATCGCAGCGGTTCGAGTGGCGGCGGTTGGGGCTCCAACGGCTCCAGCGGGGGTTGGGGTTCTAGCGGCGGAAGCAGCGGGACGACTCCGGCCCCGGCGGCACCGGCCATCGGTAATCCATTTAATGCTCCCGCTGATCCGGCTCCGGCTGCGCCACCGGCACCAGAGGAAACTTATCATCCAACATACGGCCCCCTGCGCAGCGACGCCTTGCTGGCCGTTAAAGTTCCAGCCGACGCCAAGGTATTCGTCAACGACCTTCCAACGCCAAGCCGGGGCGAGAATCGTCAGTTCTTCTCCCGCAATCTACAGAGTGGATTGCACTACAACTACACGGTGCGTGTCGAGCGCGTTCGCGACTGCATGGTTATATCGGAAAGCAAAACGGTCCAACTGACAGCCGGCCAATCGGCCAACCTCGACTTCAGCCACGGCGAAGCACAGGCTCAAACCGTCGCTACCAGCAGGCGTTTGTCCGGTGACGGGGCCAAGTCCAATGGCTTGCTGTGCGAATATGTACCGACGGTCCAGTCGACTCCGTGCGACGAGGTCAAGCAGGCCGTCATCGAGAAGAACGGCGAGCAACAAGTTGGGGAACAAACCGTCTCGGGTGAGGGCAGCGGGCAGGAAAGTGCGGAACGCCGTGCCGAGCCGATTTCGCTCAATCGTCGTGGCAATTCCTCGATTTGGCTTATGATGCTGTCACTCGGCGGTGCGTCCCTCGTCGTGTTCTGCTGGAGCAAATTGCAGGCAGGTCGGACAGTTCTTCGCGCATGGCCAAAGCCTGGCGTGCGGTCGCAGTCCATCTAATCGCCAGGAGTGCGCGACAACACGGATTCTAGCGGCTTGCCCGGCTGATTCGGGCGCTCTCCCGCTCTAATTCGCTGCCCCGGTATTGCGCGAACCGGCATGTCGGTTCGGCGATTCATTCGTTGATTAAATGTCTGCGGGTGACCCCGGCGTTCCTAGTGGGCAGCCGCCGGCCACTTTGCAGCCCGCCCTGTCTAGGGCGGGTCTTTTCGTTTTATGCCATTCGGCCTACGCCCGAACTGCCCCAATGGTGATAGACTGCGCTCTGCGGTCCTATGACCTTCTAGGTGTTTGCCATGCTGGGTATCCACGAACGCGAGGCACTTGAAAAACGAGCGCAAGAGCTAGTGCGTCAACTCGACGCCGTAGCCGCCAGTCGGATCGAGCCCTCGTTTAGCATTTCGCTCCAGGTTCGTCTGTGCAAGGAACTCGCCAAGATCAAGATGATCCTGCGGCGAGCGCCACGGCACCTCGCTGCGACTGAATAACGGCTGCCGAATCGTCGCCGCTTGGCCCTCGCTGCCTGAGCCCGTTCGCCGCGCGATGCTGGCGCCGATTGGTGTCGTGCCCTCGCAATCGCGGCGGTTCCCAAGTTGACGGCTTCTCGGGACTTTGAATTGCGAGATGAGAATATCGGACCGGAATTGCCGAGCGTCGTTGATCCACGCGCGGAACTGGATATCGCTCAAAGAAAAGGAACCAATTGTGCGACAGCCCCCGGTTGGCGAACGTCGGATTGAATTCTCTTTATCGAATCACTCAAATAGGAGTGTCGGGGCATTCACCGGGGGTCAACTGTGCCGCCGGTCTTCCAGCATTTCGACGCCCGGGCTGAATCGCATCGGCAGCGTTCCTTTTGGGCGGGGGGCGTTTCTTTCTTTATGCTTTGCGACTCGATCCGAACACGGTGTCATCCTTTTGTGCTGACTGGGTAGAGGAATGCTGTCGCCGCAGGAGAACAAAAACAGCTCGCCCCATTGCCCGAGCTTGGGGGCGAGCTGTCGGATTGATTACGACTCGTCAGCCGGCAGTGGAGCCGCTGGCTGCGAATCTCACTCGACGATTACCACCAGCCGCCCTTCTTCGGGGGCGACGGCGTCGGCTTTTTGACAACCGGGGCCTGATATTCGTAGGCTCCGATATCGGCCGTTCCACCCGCCGGCTGCGGCCGAGAGACCCCGCGCTGGTCGGTAAGCGGGGCCTGCGAGTTGAGGGCCTTGTCGATCGCCGGGCTGCCGGCCAACAGGGCATAGGTCTGCGTCAACCCGCCGTTGTTCTGCAACGGTCCCAGCTTGGGATCGATCGGCGTGGCAATGGTTCCCACCTGGTCGCCGTTCACGCCGTCGGCGAAGCCGGATGCGTTGCCGTCCAAGGCTCCGATCAGATTGAAGCCGCCGAAACCGCCGCTGGTACGCTCGGTAAAGGCACCGAAAACATCCGGGCCGTTGGTGGCGGTGTTCTCGGCGATCAACGTGTTCCCCACGTAGACCGTGCCGACGGTGTCGTGATACACGCCGCCACCGTTGGCGGAGGCATTGAAAGCAATCGTGACGTTGTAGAGGTTCAGATCGCTCAGGTCGCCACCGCCGTTGAAGTAGATGCCGCCACCGTTGAGCCGTGCGCCGTTGGCGCCGATCGTCGAGTTGCTGATCAGCGAACCAGGCGTAAAGTTCAGCGGCGTGGGGGTCGCGGGGCTGACACCGGTGGTCACGATGTAGATGCCGCCGCCCTCGGAGCCGGAGCGGTTGTTGCTGACCGTGCTGCCGGTCATCGTCAACGTGGCGCCGTCGGCGGTGAAGCCGCCGCCGTTGCCGCCGGCCGTGTTGTTGCAAATCGTGCTGTCAATGACGCTCACGATGCCAGTGTTCGACTGCCCGGCGGCGAAGCCGCCTCCCATGCCGTTGGTGGCGATGTTGCCCGAGATGATGCCGCGCGTCACGCTGACGTCGCCACCATCGGCGCTAAAGCCGCCGCCATCGGCCTTGGAGGTGTTGTTGGTGAAGGAGCTATCGGTGACCACGATTCCGCCGAGCGCGTCGTCGATCGCGCCTCCTTCGCCCTGGGTCGCGGTGTTATGGTCGAAGGTGCTCTTGTTGACCACAACTTTGTTGCCGTTGGCGTAGATCGCGCCGCCGTCGCTGGCCGCACTGTTTTGCTTCAAGGTGCTATTCTCGACGTCAATGAGGTTAGTGCCCATTGAATTGGCGGCAAAGATGGCGCCTCCCTGGGCGTCGATACCGGCATTCGGAGCTGAATTTCCGGTGAAGGTGCTGCATTGGATGGTGATATCACCCGCGAGGCCCTGCACGATGCCGCCGCCATTTCCGCCGGTCGCGGTGTTAGTGGTGAAGGAACTGTTGGTCACGGAGACGGTCGCCGCATTAAAGATGCCGCCGCCGCTTCCGCCTGCGGTATTGCCGGAGAAGGTGCTACCGGAGATGATCACTTGCGAGTCATCGGCCTCCATGCCACCACCATCGCCCACGGCGCTGTTGGTCGAGAACGTGGCCTTGGTGAGCGTGATGACGCCTCCCGTCCCGCCGAAGTCGTCGTCCAAGCCAGCGCCGTCTCCGCCGGACGTATTTCCAGTGAATGAGCTGTTGGTGATGGTGATCATCTGCGAATTGACGAGCGCGCCACCACCACCGGTCCCGGCGTGATTGTTGTTGACTTGGCTATCGGTGACCGTGAAAGCGTTCGTGGATAGATCCTCGATCCCGCCACCAGAGTTGTATGCCGAGTTATTGTTGACGGTGCTCTTGTTGGTGATGCTGAGGACCGCCGGCCCACCCGCCAGGTAGATTCCACCCCCGTCTCCGCTTACGTTGGCGGCCGCATGGTTGTTATCGACGTGGCTGCCGTTGAGCACGATGTCGCCGGCCAGATTGTAAACTCCGCCACCTTCTCCGCTGCCGGGGCTCGTGGCAATATTGCCGGTGATGGTCGTATTGGTGAAAGTCAGCTTGTTGCCAGTGCTCTCGGCGTCGACGCCGCCACCATTGCCGGCGTCGCCGCCGGCCCTTTCGGCAATGCCGCCGGTGACGGTCAGTCCGCTCAGCGTCAGGCTGATTCCGTTGTGACTGGAGGGAATGTTGAACACCCGATCCAGCCCGTTGCCGTCAATGATCGGCTTTGCGCTGGACGAAGAGGCCTGGATCGTGAGGTTATCGAGGACGTCAAAGTCACCTGTCGCGTCGGCATCTTCGCCGTCGCCCGCGATGGTGATCTTGTACGTTCCGGTGGGCACGCTGACGATATCGGGGCCCGGATTGAGATTGGCCAGATAAATCGCTTCGCGGAGCGAAAGCTTGCCGTCGGTGCCGAAACGGTGCGCGAGCGTGACAACGGCCGGCTGGAATTCATCGAGCGTCGTGGTCACGGCCAGCACCGCGAGCAGCCGCCGGTCTTCCAAATCTTCGAGTCTCGGGTGAAACCGCATCGGTAATATTCGTTTGACGGCTGGGAGCCTTTTCTTGGACGCTTTACGGTTCAATCCAAACATCGGTGTCATCCTTTTGTATTGGTCCTGTGTGATGCTTTACCTCGGCCCGCAAAGTCAGCTCATTCAACCCCTAACTCTTATTTCATCCCGCTTGTTGAAATTGAATCGTGCGGACGGCATTCTAGGCGGACATGGGAATCTGTCAATGCTGCGTAAAATTAGCGACACCGATATATACAATCCATGATTCCCATAATTCCTATTCATCTGGCACGCAGTTAAGCTTTGTGGTTTATCTATTTCAACATTCATGCTGGTCGCGCGACTCTCTCCAGCCGCTCAGCCTGGGGAGCGCGAGCACTCGCATTCTCTTTTTCAACCCGAGCTGACGACGAGAGGACGGGGCATGTGTGAGGCTGCTCGGCGAAGACGACCTCTCGGATTACGACCAGCGGTGACGGACGGCTGTGGGGATCGGCGGTCCCGGAAAGTCGTCGTTCTTGGCGCCGTGTCATTTATGGGCCCATTTTGGCACTAGCCCGCCTTCAGAATTGTCGCGGTCCGCGCTCAGAGGCGGCTAGCGGATTCGCCGGTGCGAGGCCTTCCCGAGCCCTCGACCTGGGCGCTGCTGGCGATGGGGGGCCGGTGCCTTGCTCTTCCGTCGCAGGCGGCGGTGATCGTGGGGCGTTTGCTGCATTCTCAGTTTGATTGGCTAGGCGATTTTCCGTCGTCGCCAACTCAAAGCTAGCAAGCCGACGATGCCGAGGCCGGCGAGAATGAGGCTGCTGGGTTCAGGGACATAACCTGTCGGGATGTTAGCTACGCGGAAGCCTCCTGAGAGCTGTTGGTTGGCTGGGTCAGAGATTTGACGGAATGAGGATCGCATATCGGAAACCAGTTCAACGAACGAACCTCCGCGGAAGCCACGAAGCGAGCCACCAACTAAAGTGTCGTTCCACTGATCGACGTTGCCGCCCATGTCGAACGCACCAGATGGGCTCGTTGTTCCCGCATATGCGCCCACGTCAGTGATATGGCCTAGACTCCCTCCGGAAGCGTTCACGTGGTTCGCCAGAGTAGTCGGAGGACTTGCGATGGGCACGCTGTTGCCGCTGGTCGGGTACTGGAAAAACGAATTGGTGGCAGGGTTAAAGTAGGCTGCCTTATACCACTCGTTTTCGCTGGGAATTACAATCGTTGCCCCCAGGTTCCGAGTGATGCTATTGGCTTGGGACGGAGTAGGCGTGCCACCCAAGATCGTATAGGCACCCGTCTCGGTAGAGCCGCTACCTTGGCCGTTGTTCATCCAGTTGGCGAAGCGAATCGCGTCAAACCAGTTGGTCCGGCTCACCGGAAATTGCTCGAAGCCTCCGTCAACCTGATATTTCTCGCCGTCCGGATTGCCGGATATGAATTCAATCCCGCCGACGCTGAGACCAAATCCTCGGTCAACCTGGGACATCAAGAAGTTCCAAAGTCCGAGTGTATTCGTGCCCGTGGAATCTTTGGCGTTGAGAAACTCGGCGTACTGACTGTTCGTCACGTCATAAGTGCCAATGCTGAAAGCGTAGCCAACAGCACCGTATAGCGAGCCGGTCGCTGGATCGGGCGCATTGCTAGGATTGCCGACTGATGACCATGCCATCGTGACCGCCCGAGCATCGGCGGTGAACGCCAGCAGCAAGGCCAACAACGCCAGCGCGGCGTTGCGAGGGAGATTCCGAATTGTTAACCGCATTAGCGTTCCCGCCTTTAGTGATTACAGTAGCCCAGTCAGTCAAAGAATAGACGACCGGCGAAGCAACAACAAGGCAATTGGCGCGCCGATGTGGCCAGGCCTGCACTACGGCCATGCCCCGCCGTCAACTAACCGCCGAGCAGGCCAGCGCCCTCGCGGAGAAACTACGGCCCATGCTGGGCTACTTGAATCGGCTGCACCGCCGCATGGAAAAGGTGGGCTTTCTGCGCGACGATCAATCGCTCAAGCTGGTGGCCAAGGCCCGCGATGCCATGCACGAATTGACCGTCGAGCTGCACTACGAAAGTTGCCGGCATCAGGTTGGTCGGAAGCCGAGGTAGAGCGGGCTCTGGGGAGCTACCTCGCGGTCGGTTGGTTCAGCGGGACCGTCGGGCCTTTTCTGAACCAAGCACCAGCGAAAGCTTCGGGAAACAGCCGCCTTATTTCCAGAACTTTATTCCGCTCTTTCGCCGTGAGCCGGCTGTCGTCGGCCGTCACGTCCATTTCGTTGACTATCGCTCGATCGTCGTCCACGATTATCAGGTCGACACCGTAAAAGCCCCTTTCGGCAAACGGCCGGAGTGTCCACGGTGGACTTGCCAGTGGTTCGACTGCGAAACGCGACCAACTAAGAATACACATCTCGACGCCGGCCGCCCGGTGGTTCCATGTAACGGCAAAAAACCCGTGGGCATTGACTGGGGCGGAACCCGATGGCGGGACCCGGAAGCCTTGAAGGCCCATTTTGCCGAGCACTCTGACCACAATCTGGGCCTCATTTTCGACGGACGCCTGATTGACATTGAGGCCGACGACGCCGAGCAAGAGGAAGTTTTCCGCGAGTTATTTGAGGGCTGCGACGTTCCGCGAACGCCGTGCTTCGCCAGCCCGCGCGGCAAACACTATATCTTCAAAGGCGATGCCCGCCTGACCGCTCTCGAAGTGGGGATTTTGAACTTCAAGAAACTGGGCATTCGGATTGGGGCCGGCGGCAAGCAGGTCCAAAGCGTTATTCCTCCCAGTGAGAATCCAGACGGCACGCGCCGGGAGTGGGAGGTGTCGTTTGATGATTGCGAGGCGGCGGAGCTTCCTGAGATCGTCGTTCAACGAATTCTCAATTCCGTCAAGCCACAAGCCAAGACGGTGCCCGTGGCGACAGCGCCAGGGACCATTTCAAAAGCTGTTGCCGCGATGTTGCGGAAACGCATGGAAGACCAGGAGGACGGTTCTAAACGCCTGTACGCCTATGCGTGCAGCGCTGTGGAACATGACCTGAACGACACGGACGCGGTTGCCGCGATTCGCAAAGCAGCCGAGTCGAAGCCATTTCCCGGGCAATGGTCCGACGACCAGATTCTGAAACGCATTCGGGACGCCGAGAGAAATGCTACGCGGGGCAGCGCTGCACTGCCCTCGATTTGGAGCGGCGAGGGCCGAAGTGACGCCGCAAACGCCCGCCGCTTTGTCGGTCAATTCGGAGACGTTATCCGCTGGTGCGACCCTTGGAGTAAGTGGCTTGTTTGGGACGAGCAACGTTGGAAAGTTGACGACCGTCGTTCAATTGACGGCCTTGTCAAAGCTTATGCCGATGGATTGTGGAGCGAATTCCTCTCCGGGGATCGCGAAACGCAGGCGGTTTATGGCTTTGTCCGCGCTACAAATAGCGCAAGCAGCATCCGAAATATCGTCAGTTTGGCCCGCAGTGAGCCGGGAATCGCAGTCTGTCCCGAGCAATTCGACAAGGACGCCTTCGCCTTGAACGTCGCCAACGGCACGCTGGACCTTCGGACCGGCCGGCTACGGGAGCACCGACGCGACGATTATTTGACCAAGCTCGCACCCGTGCCATACATCCCAGAGGCCGAGTGCCCGACTTGGCAGAGTTTTCTCGACAAGGTATTTGGCGGCGACCACGAGTTAATTGGCTTCATCCAACGACTCGCGGGGTACTTCCTGACCGGTCACACGCGCGAACAAGCAGTCGTCTTTTTCCACGGTCTTGGGGCGAACGGCAAAAGCACCTTTGTCCAGGCTTTGTTGGAAATCCTCGGTGACTACGGTGTTCGTGCGCCAGCTAACCTGATCCTGAGCAAGGGCGGCGGCAGCGAACATCCGACCGTTAAAACGACGGTGTTTGGCAAGCGATTGGCAGTCATCAATGAGACCGGCGAGGATCGCGAGCTAGATGATGCCGACCTAAAAGAAATGGCCAGCCCGGACCGGATTACTGCGCGGGGAATGCACGAGAACTACTGGGAATTCGATCCAACGCACAAGCTAGTCATTTCGACCAACCACAAGCCGAGGATTAAGAGCACTGACCCTGGCACTTGGCGGCGAGTCTGCCTTGTGTTGTTCGGAAAACGCTTCTGGCAAAAGGACAAGGGCGAGACCGGGCCACCGGAGTTAGAGGCCGATTTGGAGCTGCCGGACAAGCTGCGGGCCGAGTATTCCGGTATCTTGCGTTGGATGGTCGACGGTTGCATGGAATGGCAACGTACCGGCTTGAACTACCCTGAGTCGGTCAGAATCGCCACTGCTCGATACAAGGCTGCTGAGGACTCTATGGCGGAGTTTCTGGAATCTTGCTGCCAACAAAAGGCAAACGAAACAAGCGGTGCCACCGAGCTTTTGAAGGCATACAAGGGGCATACTGGCGATTGGGATATGACCGCGAGAAAGTTCGCCAGCCTGTTGCGAGATCGCGGTTTTACGAATGAGCGAGTTACGGCTGGGCCGGAAAAGGGAAAAAGCAGCTGGCGCGGTCTTTCCTTGGCCGTAGCCGCGTGAAGGGTGAAGGATGTGAAGCCATTTCCGGTTTCTTTCTCTATATGTATTCATATAGGGGGGAAACCTGAAAATGGCTTCACACCCTTCACTCGTCACTCCTTCGTCTGCATGGCAAAAACGCAGCACCGCCTGCCTCGGTTCTCTGAGAGGATGGCCGGGGTAGCCCCCCTTCTTTTTATGGAAACGCGCGCCCAAGACCGTCCTGGCAACGCTCGCGCGGTTTGCCAAAATCAAGGTCGAGGGGGTGAACGACCTCGATCTGACCGGGCTTAGGCCCATCTTTGAGCCGAGCGCCCGGCAAACGAAACTCGCCACCTAGTTCTGAGGGGCGATTATGCGGAGCAGCCGAAACGGCCTGAACCGCGAACTGTTTGATTTCCACCAATCTTGGATGAACGACCTATGAACGGACGAAAACCCCTACCAACTGCAATCAAAATCCTCCAAGGGACCGCTCGCGCCGACCGCATCAACGGAGCCGAGCCCAAGCCTGATCCTGCTGTGCCCGAGGCCCCGTCGCACTTGAGCGACGAAGCCAGGGCAGAATTTGACCGTCTTGCCCCGCAGCTCTTCCGGCTGCGAGTCTTGACTGACTTGGATACGGCCGCTCTCGCGGCGTATGCCGCCACTTTCAGCCGCTGGGCGGATGCCGAAAGGAACGTCCAGGAAGGGGGCGCAGTTGTTCGGACCCCAGCAGGCTGCCTCCAGGTGTCCCCGTGGCTCAGTGTTGCAAACGAAAGCCTGCGCCAGATGAGGGCATACGCTGTAGAACTTGGCTTAACGCCAAGCAGCCGGACTCGGGTTCAGGTCTCGCCAGAAATTGACGTGGCAGGCTCCAAATGGGAAGGCTTGCTTGCCTAAGTTGCTGCGGACCGGCCGGCGGGCAGCCCCCGCCGCGCTGGTTCCGTAGCCAGGCTTCTCTCTGGTCCCTTCGTTTCTTTTCCCGAATCGGGCCACGCTGGTTCCGAGAACATATATGGAGACCTCACAAATGGTCGCTGCAATTTCCGAACCTCTGTTGACGGGCGGCGAAACCGCCAAGCTTCTGCGCGTGAGTGAGATGACGATCTACAACCTAAACAAACGCGGGGAGCTACCCTGTGTTCGGATCGGTCGCGCGGTGCGATATGATCCGGTCGACCTGCGGGCCTACCTTGAGAGGAGCAAAGCCACAGGATGATGCTGGACAAAATAGCCAGCACTGACTAAGGTCGGGGAAATGAATACGCATAGATTGAGCGACCAACTAACCGACCAGCTACGCCGGGCAATCGACGAATCCGGTCACACGCGATACCGCATCGCCAAGGAAACCGGCATCGACGAAAGCGCGTTGGCGAAGTTCTACAACGGGCGTCGAACGCTTTCGATGGACGCCTTGGACCGACTTGGCGAGTATTTGAAACTGGAAATTGTCGTGAAGCGCACGACTGGCAAAGCAAAAGGCAGATAACATGGCGAGCATTTCAACCAACAAAAAGGATGGCACTCGTCGGATTATTTTCGCCGGTGCCAACGGCCGCAAGATAATTCACCTCGGCAAAATGCCATTAAGGGACGTTCGCGAAATTAAAACGAAAGTCGAGGCGTTGAACGTGGCAAGCTTGGCCAACGTGAGCGTAGCCAAGGAAACGGCCCAATGGGTCGGCGGCCTCGACGCGCGACTTTATGGCAAGCTGGTGGCCGTCGGCCTTGTGTCCGCACGTGAAACGATGGCCGAGGCCGTGGCCGAAGAACCAATCACGCTCGGGCCGTTTCTTGATGCCTATATTGAATCGCGCGACGACGTAAAGGGCTCGACGGCGACCGCATACGGCAACGTTAGGCGCAATCTGCTTTCCTATTTTGGATCAGAGAAGCCCTTGGCGAAGATTACGAAGGTCGACGCGACAGAATTTCGCCGTTATCTAGCTCGTCCAAAAGCAAAGAAAGGCGAGGGCCCCAAGGCAAAGAACGGTGAGGGCCTTGCGGAAAATACCATCAAAAGACGCTGCGCCATCGCCAAGCAATATTTTCTTTATGCCGTTGGAAAAAAGCTGATTTCCGAAAATCCGTTCGGCGAAATGAAATTTTTGGCCGTTCGCGGCAACGTTAGCCGCGACTTTTATATATCCCGCGAAATGGCCGACCGCGTAATAGACGCTTGCCCGGATGCACAATGGCGGCTGTTGTTCGCGCTGAGCCGGTACGGCGGCCTGCGCTGCCCATCGGAGCACCTTGGTTTGCGATGGGGCGACATTAATTGGGCGGGCAGCCGTTTCACGGTCCATAGCCCAAAGACCGAGCACCACGAGGGCAAGTCTAGCCGCGTCGTACCGCTATTCCCTGAGCTTCGTCAATACCTGGATGAGGTGTTCGAGCAGGCGGCCGACGGGACCGAATATGTGATCACGCGATACCGCGCCAAGAACTGCAACCTGCGGCCGCAACTGCAACGGATCATCAAGAAGGCAGGGCTAGAGCCTTGGCCCAAGCTATTTCAAAACCTGCGAGCCACCCGGCAGACAGAGTTGGCAAGCGCTCTTCCGTCGCACGTAGTTTGCGAATGGCTCGGCAATAGCGAGGCGGTCGCCAAAGAACATTACTTACAAGTGACCGAGGCCCATTTCGAGCAAGCGACAAATCCGACGCGCAATCCGACGCGCTCTGGAGCCAAACCGGGCAAAACGGAGACCAATGGAACCAAAGTAGATTGGGGTTTACCCCGCGAAAACGCTGATTCCTCGGAAACGGACGACGAAACAAATAGGCCCGGTAGGACTCGAACCTACGACCAAGGGATTATGAGTCCCCTGCTCTAACCAACTGAGCTACGGGCCCGCGCTCGATTCAAATATAGTGGCTCCTCGTGTGGGCGGACAGCGGTTGGAGCCCTGGGGCGTGCCAGGCATAATGGCGCTTCCGACAGATGCTAGGCAACCTGTAGTCCCTGCGTTCGCCGGGTCAGGGGAGATATCGATGGACTCCGAGTTGTCGCAAGAAAAGATCGACGCGATTAACCAGGCTCTATTCGCGGGACGATTCATCGAGGCGATCAAGATCTATCGCACCTGCACGGGTTCGGGCCTCAAGGAAGCGAAGGATTTCATCGAAGCTCTCGAGACGCGGTTGCGGGCCGAAATGCCCGAGCGATTTACCGCGCCGCCGCGCGTGAAGGTCGAGGTTTCGACGCGTGGCTGCGCCGCGATCGCCTTTTTGATTGCCGCCGCCATTGCCGGAGCGGTCTTGCTGTTGCGATAGGCCCTGGCTGACAACTCGCCGCGCTCTACGCGCCGCGTGCCATTCGTCGCGTCCTATTCGTCGCGTTCTATTCGACGGTGACGCTCTTGGCCAGGTTGCGCGGCTTGTCGACGTCGCAGCCGCGCAGCACCGCGATGTGATAGGCCAGCAATTGCAGCGGTATGATCGTGACGATCGGCTGGATGAAGTCCTCGACGTGCGGCACTTCGATCACGTCGTCGGCCACGCCGGCCACGCGAGTGTCGCCCTCGCAAACGATGGCAATCACCGGTCCGCCGCGGGCTTTGATCTCTTCCAGGTTCGACATCACCTTGTCGTAGACAAATCCCCGCGGAATGATGATCACGCTCGGCGTGTGCTCGTCAACCAGTGCGATCGGACCGTGCTTCATCTCGGCCGCCGGATAGCCCTCGGCGTGGATGTAGCTGATNNCCTTGAGCTTGAGCGCGCCTTCGAGTGCGGCGGGAAAATTATATTGCCGGCCCAGGTAGAGGAAGTTCGTGCAGTGGCAATACTTGGCCGCGATGCGACGCACGACGTCGTTCGTTTCCAAGGCCCGTTCGACGTGGCCCGGCAATTCTTGCAGCCGCTCAATGATCCGCATGCCGGCGTCGAAGCCCACGTTGCGCAGCCGACCGAAATACAGGGCCAGCATGGCCAGCGTGACGCATTGCGACGTGAACGCCTTGGTCGAAGCGACGCCAATCTCGGGCCCGGCGTGCAGATAGATGCCGCCGTCGGCCGCCTGGGCGATCGAACTGCCCACCACGTTGCAGATGGCCAGGGTCGGATGCCCCTTGCGTTTCATCTCGCGCAGAGCCGCCAGCGTGTCGGCCGTCTCGCCGCTCTGCGTGATCGCGAACAGCAGCGTGTTGTTATCCAGCGGCGAATTGCGATAGCGCAACTCACTGGCATACTCGACTTCAACGGGAATCTGTGCCAGATCCTCGATCAGATACTCGCCCACCAAGGCGGCGTGCCAACTGGTGCCGCAGGCCGTGAGCAAAATGCGATTCACGCTTCGCAGCTGCTGCGGAGAGAGATTCAAGCCGCCAAAAACGGCGGTCGCTTCGTCCAGGCTCAGGCGGCCGCGCATCGCGTTGCGAATCGTTTCGGGCTGCTCGAAGATCTCCTTGAGCATGTAGTGGGGATAGCCGTCGAGCTGCACGTCGTCGGCCACGAGGTCCAGCACGCGGACCGTGTGGGCCACGTGGCGCGATTCGCGGTCGATCACTCGCAGCGAGTCGGCCGTGACGACCGCCAACTGATAATCGGCCAGGTAGACGATCTTGTCGGTGTGACCGGCCAGGGGCGAGGCATCGCTGGCGATGAAATGCTCGCCGTTGCCCACTCCCACCACCAACGGGCTGCCAAGCCGCGCGGCGATCAGCACGTCGGGATGGTCGCGAAACACGATTGCCAGGCCATAGGTGCCGTGCAATTGCGCCAGGGCCTGGCGCACGGCTTCGACCAGTGGCCGGTGCTCGGGCGCGATTTCTCCGTCCGGCGATTCCGCTGGCAATTTACGGTTGCGTGTTTCTTCGAGGCAACTGGCAATCAGATGGGCAATGACTTCGCTATCGGTCGCCGAACGGAAGACATAGCCCTCGCCTTGCAAGCGGGCCTTGAGCGTGCGGAAGTTCTCGATCACGCCGTTGTGCACCACGGCCAACATGGCGTCGCCGCCGAGGTGCGGGTGGGCGTTCACATCATTGGCCGGTCCATGGGTGGCCCAGCGGGTGTGGCCAATGCCCATGGTGCCGGGGGAAGGAACTTCGTTGAGTTGATGCGCCAGATTGTCGAGCCGCCCGGCCCGTTTGGTGACCATTAGGCCGCCGCGGTTGATCGTGGCGACGCCCGCGCTGTCATAGCCCCGATATTCGAGCCGCCGCAGACCTTCGATCAGAAACGGCGTGGCTTCGTGAGGACCGATATAGCCGACGATTCCACACATGCTCACGACTCTCCTGCAAGGGACAGCCCGCCCGGCTGCCCGGTTTGTCGGCCGCCGATCGCCCAGCCCGGGCGCGGCCGCCAAGAATCCAACACCTTATTTTACCGATTCAACGCCGGCGCGTGCCAAGCCGTTTTTTCCCGCATCATTCCTTCGCGCCAGCCCCCTGCTGGCATGGCCGCTTCAATTCTGGCCAAAAGGAGCCTGGGGGCCGGCAAATCGCACCCACAAACGTAGCATACGGGTGCCGGAGCAGAGGTTAACCAGTTTTCGCCCAATTCAGAGGGTTTTATTGCCCGCGAAGCCCGCGGGCCAGGCCCTAAAACCCTCTTGGGCGTTCGGCCCCTAATCGGCTACAAGAGTGGGGGCATACGCCCTTTTCCTCACCCGGCGATGGAGCGCCAATATGGCCCAGCGAGCCCCTCGACTACGCGTCCACTCGACCAGTTTCGTGGTCATTCCGGCTCGGCTGGCCTCGACCAGGCTCCCCCGCAAGCTGCTGCTCAATCAAACCGGCAAAACCCTGGTGCAGCACACTTACGAAGCAGCCCAGCAAGCCACACGGCCCATGGGGCTGTGCGTGGCGGCCGATCACGAGGAGATCGCGGCGGCCGTGCGGGCTTTTCAAGGCGAGGTGCGGATGACAAGCCCCGATTGCGCCAGCGGCACCGACCGAGTGGCCGAGGTCGCCCGTCAATTGCCCGACGTCGACATCCTGGTTAACGTCCAGGGAGATGAGCCCGAATTGCCGGGATCGTCGATCGATCGCGTGGTCGAGCTGCTGGAAGAAAACCCGTCGTTGGCCGTGGCCACGCTGGCCACGCCGATCCGCGATCGGGCCCAACTCGACGATCCGTCGTGCGTCAAAGTGGTTTTCGATCGCCACGGCCGGGCCCTGTATTTCAGCCGCAGCCCCATTCCCCACGCGCGGCAGTGGAATGACGACCTGCTGAGTGCTGATCCGCCAAATTTCTATCTGCACATTGGCCTCTACGCCTATCGCCGCGATTTCTTGCTGCGGCTGGCCGATTTGCCGCGCACGCCTCTGGAGCGGCTCGAAAACCTGGAACAGCTGCGGGTGCTGGAAAACGGCCACGAGATCGGCGTCGGCGTGGTCGAAGAACGGACCGTGGGCATCGATACGCCCGAGGATTACCGGGCGTTTGTCATTCGCGCCCGATCGCGGTAAGATGACGTTCCAGGGATCAGCAACCCTGGCCCCGCCTGGAATCGTTTTCTTGTAGATCTTCTCCCCTAAGTCATTGCGCGCGTGGACCTTTGGGACCGTTGTGGCGACGGCCTGGGGCGTGCCATGGTTTGTTCGCGGCCAGCCAACATCAATGGATTTTGCATGACCAAGCATATTTTTGTCACCGGCGGCGTGGTCAGTTCCTTGGGCAAGGGGCTCACCAGCGCCTCGATCGGCATGTTGCTCGAGCAGCGCGGCCTGCGCGTGAAAATGCAGAAGCTCGACCCCTACATCAACGTCGATCCGGGCACGATGAGCCCTTATCAGCACGGCGAAGTCTATGTGCTCGACGACGGCAGCGAGACCGATTTGGACCTGGGGCACTACGAGCGGTTCACCCACAGCCCGCTGACGCGCGACTCGAATTACACCACCGGACAGATCTATCTGTCGGTCATCAACAAGGAGCGGCGTGGCGAGTTTTTGGGCAAGACCGTGCAGGTGATTCCGCACATCACCAACGAAATCAAGTCCTGCATCCACAAACTGGCCGACGACGACACTGACGTGGTGATCACCGAAATCGGCGGCACGGTGGGCGACATCGAGAGCCAACCGTTTCTCGAGGCCATCCGCCAGTTTTCGCTCGATGTGGGCAAGCGCAACTGCCTTTACATCCACCTGACGCTCGTGCCTTATCTGAAAGCCGCCGGCGAGTTGAAGACCAAGCCGACGCAGCACTCCGTCGGTCAACTGCGGCAGATCGGTATTCAGCCCGACATTTTGATTTGCCGCACCGAGCGCTCGATGAGTCGCGAGGACCGGGAGAAAATCGCGCTGTTTTGCAACGTGGCCAGCGAGGCCGTCATCGAAGAGAAGGATAAGGACTTCTCGATCTATGAAGTGCCGATGAGCCTGGTGAACAATCGCCTCGACGAGCTGATCGTCGATGCGCTGGCCCTGCCGGCCGATACGCTGCGGCTGGAGAAATGGCGTGACCTGCTGCACAACCTCCGCAACCCCGAACACGAAATCGCGATCGCAGTGGTTGGCAAATACGCCGAGCATCGGGATGCTTACAAGTCGATCTACGAAGCAATCGACCACGCCGGCATCGCCAACCGGGCCCAGATTCGCATCCAGCGCATTCAGAGCGAAGCCATTGAGCAGGAAGGCGTCGAGCGCTTGCTGACCGGCTACGACGGGTTGCTGGTGCCCGGCGGATTCGGCGAGCGGGGGATCGAGGGCAAGGTCGAAGCCATTCGATTCGCACGCGAGCGCGAGATCCCATTCCTGGGCATTTGTCTGGGTATGCAATGCGCCGCCGTCGAGTTTGCTCGCAACGTGATCGGCCTGGCCGGGGCCCATTCAACCGAGTTCAACAAGGACACGCCGCATCCGGTAATTTGCTTGCTCGACGAGCAAAAGTCGATCACCGACAAGGGGGGCACGATGCGCCTGGGGGCCCAAACCGCTCATTTGACCGAGGGCAGCCGGGCGGCCGCCGGCTACGGACGGCAGTTAATCTCCGAGCGCCATCGCCATCGCTACGAGTTCAATAATTTGTACCGCCAGCAATTCGCTGCCAACGGGCTCGTCGTTTCGGGCTCGAGCCCCGACGGATCGCTGGTCGAGATCATCGAATTGGAAGATCACCCCTGGTTCGTGGCGGTGCAATTCCACCCCGAATTCAAGTCGAAGCCGACCGCCGCGCACCCGCTATTTGCCGGCTTTGTCGCGGCGGCGGTTGAACGGCATCAGGCCCGCGGCTCCGCCACGCAAAGGGTGTAGTCACGAGGCCGATTTCCGCTGCCCAGAGTGGGCTCGTATCGAAGCGGGTAACGCACACCTCGGCGTGTGAGTTCGTCTCGACCCGCGGAATGAAAACGCCATGCCCGGCAGTAGGATGATTTTGGCTTCCGTGCCGATTTGGGCCCGTTCCCTGGGGACTTGCATTCCCGAACCGGGTGACACGGACAGGGTTTTACACAGCAATCTCCTGACTGCCGGGCATGGATATAAGGGTTGCGTCAGCCGGATAGATCGTCGAAATGCCTGCGAAATTCAGGCATATTCGCTTCGAGATAAGCGAGCCATGTGCGCGGACTCCAAATTTCCACGCACACGCCCGCACCGACTACGATCACGTCACCTCCTTGTTCGACTTGCAGAAATTCGCGAAATCCATCGGGGATGGATAGCCGACCGCGGCCGGCCAACTGCACTGTTTTATGTCGGGTCGAGAGCAGGCGGCTGAGCTGCTGGACCTCTTCCAGCCTCCCCTCGAGCTTGCCCGCCCGGATCTTGTTGCGAACCAGTTCGATGCCGTCGTTGAGCTTGGACTGCCAGCCGGCGGTGTTCCACAGGCTCAGGCAGCCCGGCCGCTCTTTGGCCAGAATGCAATCCGTCCCGCCTTGCATCAAAGGCTCGATCAGCTCCAGGGGGAGCGAGAGCCGGTGCCGTTCGTCGAGCGTTCGCGGAAACTCGCCGAGGATGAATTCCTGGGGTGCGGGCATGCTGGGGTTGGGCGTTTCCTCGGTCGGGGCCGCTCGGCCAACTTTGGCCGGGGTTCGACCCCGTTTTCGATTTGGGCAGGTTTCCCGTCATTGAGCTATTTTTCTGCCATCCTTGGGCTTGATTCCCACAGGAGTAGGAGTTTACCAGCAGTTGCCGACTTTGCAAGCAGTTGCGCGAGTTTTTTTTCGGAGGAATCGGTTCCGCCGTTGGATTCCGCGAGTCCCCAGGCAGTCCGCATAGTTGCCGCCCTTTTGCGGAGGTGAATTCACTGAAAGGCCGCGAAACCTGCGCTTCGCCGGGGGTTTTAATCGTTATGACCATCGAGTTGCCGACGCTGTTGATTGACCGCCGCAGGCAGCCGAATTAGCTTCAAACATAGAGACACATCTCTTTCGCGTTCTAGGTGCCGCCATGCGCAGCGCTCTCGTACTGTTCGTCGGTTTGATCTCCGCGTTTTCGATCATTCCGGCCCAAGCGGCCCCGAAGGCCGATCGCAAGCAGGAAGCCTCGGATCGCGACGCGATGGTCGAACAATTGGCCACGAAGATCTTCACCACGGCCGATCGCAACCGAAACCAACTGCTTAATAAGCGCGAGTTCGTCGAAGCCCAATCGTTGCTCGACGACACGATTGAGGAATGGGGCCGCACGCGCGTGATCGGTCAGCCGCAAAAAGCCAATGCGCGCAAGAAAGAGAACGACCTGGAAAAGGGGGAGCTGGCCGCGGCTTCGGCCAAGGTTTCATCGGAGAGCCTGGCCAAGAGCAACAAGGTGACGAAGAGCGAGTTCTCGATCTACGTCCATGCCGCCGTCGACCAGGCCGATCAGCAGTGGCGACAGGCCAACACCACCGCCGACGCCCAGGCCAAGGCCCTGGCGGCCCAGCGGCGCAACATGCGGGGCAATCGCCGGCAAGTCCGCACGGGCTATCCGGTAGCGCCCATCGAATATTGAGCGACAGCGGATGCTGCTAGCTGAAGCTTGGTGGCACGCTCTTCGTAGCTGCTGTCCCCGTGCCGGCCGATGCCATTCAGTCACATTGACCGTATCAGAGCTAGCGGTTATTGTCTCCGCGCGTGCGGCGGCGATTTGAGTCGCGGCATTGACCCATCTTGCCAAGGAAGGCGCTCAACCATGGATTGGTTGATGGTCGGTTATTGGACGCTCTCAGCCTTGGCTGTGCTTGCCGGGGCGTTGCTCACGTTGCAAACCTATGAGCATCGTCGTTTTGTCCGCAGTCGGATGGCCGCTTCCAACACGATGAACATCACGTCATCTGGCCGCGTGGCGCTGGTCACGGCCTGCAAAGGTGCCGATGCCGATCTGGAAGGCAATCTGCGGCCCCTGTTTGAGCAGGACTATGAAGACTACGAGTTGATCTTCAGCGTCGAAAGCCACGACGACGCTGCCTGCGATACGATTCAACGGCTCATCTTGGCCTATCCCGGACGTCAGGTGCGGCTGGTCGTCGCCGGTCGAGCGACCGAGAGCGGCCAAAAAGTACACAACCTGCTAGCCGCCACCGAGCGTCTGCCGTCGGACATCCGCGTCGTCGCGTTTCTGGACGCCGACGCTCGGCCGCCGCGCGACTGGTTGCGATTGTTGACGCAACGGTTGCACGATCATGATGCCGCCACGGGGTATCGCTATTTCGTTCCCAAACGAGCCACCTTGGCGAACCATCTGTTGGCGAGCATCGACGGCGCCGTGTTGCCGATCATGTTCCCCGGACTACACAGCAAGGTGTGGGGCGGTTCCTGGGCGATTCGCCGCGATTCGCTCGAAGCCATCCAATTGCGCGAGGCCTGGCGCGGCACCCTCAGTGACGACCTCGTGGCGGCTAATGTGCTGGCCGCGTGTCGTCAGCGACTGGCGGTCGAGCCGGCCGCAATCTTGCCTTCGCCGCTCGACTGCACGCTCTCGGGCATGTTCGAGTTCGTGCGGCGGCAGTTCATGGTGGGCCGCTATTATTCGCCGCTTCTGTGGTGCGGCGCCGTCGCGTGGAATTGCCTGGTGCAGTGTGTCTTTTGGGGCAGCCTGGTGGCGACGATTGTCGGGTTGTACACGCAAGCTCGTTGGATGTGGCAGCCGGCCGCGGTCGTGGCGGCTCTCTATGCGCTGCACGTCGGCCGCGCCTGCTTGCGGCGCGACGCGTCTCGATACTTTCTGCCCAGTGCCCAAGAGCAACTGGCCAGCGCCCGGCGTTTCGACATTTGGTGCGGGCCCGTTGCCGCACTGGCCGGATGCTTGGCCATGCTGGCATCGGCGGCTGGTCGCCAGATTGTTTGGCGACGGATCGCTTACGATATGCGGATGGGCGGAGGGATTCGCAAGATTACGTTCCTTTCGGCCCCGCAAAACGAACAACCCTTCGTTCGCGCTCAGCCCGCGCGGCGTCGCGAGGCTGCCTGAAATTCATCGCCCAAGAGGGCACAGAGGAGTTTGTCATGCGCGTGGTACTGTGGGATACACGAAAGTTGGACGTGGCCAAGGACTTTGCCGGGGGCATGGGCATTGGCCAGTTTCCCGGCAACGGCGGCATATTGGGCCGCGTCGTGCGCCATTTCTTCAAGCGCGACACCCGCCCTGTCGCGCTCAACTTCGCTTACCTGGCAGCCATCTTTCGCAAGCTGGGTCACCAGGTCGAATATTCGCTCGACCGCGTGCCGCGCGGCGCCGATCTCTACGTGTTCAATCCCTCACTGATCACCGTGGCGCTGGAGCGCCAGGCCATGGTGCAGGCCCTGGCCGAGACGCCGGGCTGCCGGGTGTTTGTCACCGGCGCCGTCGCCAATTCGCTCGCCGAGGCCTTCGATGGCGTGAACGTGACGATCATCAAGGGCGAGCCGGAACAGCTTTATTGGAAGCTCGACGAAGCACTGGCCTCGACCGAGCGCACCGTCGACGTGGGCAAGATCAAGGATCTCGACGCGCTGCCGTTTCCCGATTGGTCGCCGTTCAAACCACGCAAGTTTCGCATTGGCTTCGATTTCTCGCAGTTTCCCACGGCCTTCATCCAGCAAAGCCGCGGTTGCACGCTGAAGTGCAACTACTGCCCTTACATCATCCTGGAAAACGCCAATCGTTTGCGCTCGCCCGAACGCATCGTCGAAGAAATGCGGGCGGGCATCAAGGCGCACGGTTTCCGTTCGTTCAAATTCCGCGATCCGCTGTTCGGCGTCGATCGCAAGCGAGTCTTTCGACTGGCTGAGCTGATCGGCCAGTTGCCGCGGAAGATTCAGTTCTCAATCGAAAGCCGTTTGGACCTGCTCAAGTTCGACGTGCTCAAGGCTCTGCGCGAGGTGGGATTGACGAGCATTACGGTGGGCATCGAAACGCCCTCGGAAGAAACCTTGCGGCGTTATCATCGGGCGCCGATTCGCGACGATCGTCAACGCGACTTCATCCTGCAGTGCCGGGCCCTTGGCATTCGCACCGTGGCCGGGTTCATGATCGGTTTCCCGGAAGACACCGAGGAATCGATTCTCAACGTGCTGCGCTATGCCAAGTCGGTCAACCCGACGTTCGCCAATTTCAACATTGTTACGCCGTATCCAGGCACCGAGTTCTTCCAAGTGATTAAGTCGCAGATCGCCACGTTTGATCCGACCCAGTACACCGTTTACACGCCGGTGCTGAAGTACAAAAACCTGACGCCGGAGCGGGTCAGCGAATTGCACGCCAAGTGCTTCAAGAGTTATTACTTCCGCTCGCGATGGCTGGTCACGGCCGGCCCCGTGTTGTGGCCCAGCCTGCGCAAGTTCGGGCTCGGGGAGGTGGAAGTTCCGGCCGAGCCCTTGCCGGTCCACGCTGGTCCGCCGAAGCCCCATCTGGGCTTGAACGTGATCGAACGGCCCGCGGACGGTGCGGAAGCGGAACATGCCTGCGAAACTCGGCATCACGATGCCGCCTGACCCGCACGTTGGCTAAAAGATCGCCGCGGCGATCGGCAAGATCGAGATAATCACGGCCGTCACCACGATGCTTTGCGGCGGCGGCTCGCGGCGCAGCTTCAGCACTGCCATTAGCAGTCCCAGTGATATCAGCGCCGTGACGATCGAGCTGAAGTGCAGATAGCGCACCAACAGCATCGCCAAGTCGTTGCCCTCGTGCCCACGCACGACCAGCCAGATCACGACCGCCATCGCGGCACACACGAGCGTCGTCGTCACGCTGAGCATCCAGCCCACGGTGACAGCCTCTGCCGGACGACTGTCGGGCGGCCGCACGGGCGGCCGGCGCTTCTTTTTAGCCACGCTCACGATCTCTTCGGGCCGGGATGACGATTTCGACAACGTCCTAATGTAGACGGACCGCCCCCGCAAAAGAAATCGGCCCGGAAGAACATGCCTTCCGGGCCGATGCATCGTTCGAGGCTTTGTAGTGAGACGCGTCGACTCTAGCGACCCCAGGTCGTCACGAGCACGTCACCACAGTGACGGAATGCCACGCGGACGCTGTAGCCACAGCACCACTGGTATTCGACCACCGGACGGCCCAAGAAGCCCGTCGTGTGGCAGACTTCGGGTTCACCCGTGCAGCAGCCCGGCACGCAAACGACAACGTCGATTTCGCACTCGCTGCACGGCGGCTTGACCTTGAGCGTCGTTTCGACCGCCGGCTTCGTGCAGTCGCAGCACAGCTTCGGGCCGACATGACGGTAAATAATACACGGCTTCGGGCAGCAATCAGCCGGCTTGGCCGGGCTATTGACCGCGGCGGGAGCCGGAATCGGTTCGGCGGTGAGACGCCCCCAAGCCTGCTGGGTTTGAGCAACAAAAACGACAGCCACCAGCGCCAGGCCAGTCAGGCAAAAACGTCTCGACAGCATCTCGAATCCCCCTACGTGTTGAGCGAAACTATCCATGTCACGTGTCATTCCCATAATTTTTATCTGATCCGCAATGTCAGTGCAATCTGCGCAGCCGTCCAAACGCGTTAACTGACTACAGGTACATTGGTTAAATCATTCCCTGCCGGCTAGCAAGGCACTGCACTCACGGCTGGAATCTTCAGAAACGGCAATTCGGCCTCTTGCGGCATGGTCTTTTGCCAGCGGTCTGCTCGTGACCTAGAGTTGCGATGGCGGTGGACACCTTCACGTCTCATTTCCGGCCGCCAGAACACATCGAACGTTTCAAACTGGCTCCATTCGCGGAGCACGACTAGCAATTCGTCATTGAGCCGGCTGCCCAAAACGTGGCCGTCGAGTTTCCACGTGTCGACCGAACTGTCACCACCGCCGAAGCCGCCGACCAATCCCTTGCGCGACTCGATCCGCGAGTTGCGCCAGGGCTATCAGTCGGTCACCGAGTGCCTCGAGCTCTCGATGGCCGAGTGCGACCTGCGGGCGATTGAATTGGAGGACTGCCGCCGGCAACTGGCCCATGCCCGGCAAAGCCAGAACGAGTGCGAACAACGCTTGGCCAGGCTGAGCGCGGCCGAAGCCGAAGTGAACGGACGCTGCGCCGCGCTGACCAGCGAGCTAGCGGCCAAGCAAGTTCAGCTCAGTGAAATCCTTGAGCAACTGGCCCATGCCCGCGCCGAGTGTGTTCGCGCCAGCGAGCGGCTCGATTTGCAGGTCGAACAGAATCAACAACTACGCCATCAAATGGAAATCGCCGTCAAAGAGCGCGAAGCCTTGGGAGAACTGATGGCCCAATTGCGCTCGCAGCCCGCCACGGCGGAAACATCGGCGACCGAAACCGCCACGTTGCGGGCGACCCTGGCCCTGGCGCAAACCGAACTGGCCCAGTTGCGCGAGCAGCATGCCGCGCCCGCGGTCGATTCCGCGCTGCACGAACAGTTGACAGCGGCCGAAGTCGAGCGGCAACAACTGGAAAGCGAATTGGACGTACTGCGCAACCGCGGGGCCGAACTGGCTGAAATGCTGACCGAACAAAAGCAGGCTGCCACTCAGGAACGCGAGCAGTGGAACGATGAATTGCGGCAATTGCGTCGCGCCGTCGAACGTCAGGCCGAAGCGCTCGTGCGCCGTACCGCAACGGCTCCCGTGGGAACACCCGCGCCCGATCCCGTCGCGGGCCGGCCGGTGGGTTCGAACGGCAAGGACGATAACCGCGTGGTCGGGTCGGTGCTGGCGCAGTTCGAGACGTTGCAAAAGAATAAGGTTCGTAAGGTGGCAAATTCCTAGGAACGGGGCGACAAACATCGACAACGTGTTGAGAGTGAGGATCGTATGCGGGTCGAAAGTCCTTTGAAAAATGAACTCGGCGGTCAATCGGTCGTCGGGGCGAGTCCGACGTTGCGGCGACTGAGCGGTGCGCTTTGGTCGCGTTGCGGATCGTGGTTTGCGCCGCACGCGCCGGCATTGCCGGTGCAGGTCGTCGAGACGCCCGAGGCGGACGAGCCGGGCACGGGCGTGCAGTCGCTGGTCGACGAGATGCTCAACCGTCGCCGTTATGCGTTTTTATTGCGGCGTCAGTTGATTGGCAATCTCACACCCGAACAATTGGAACGCACGCTGGAATGCCTGGCGACGGCCATGTGCCTGGTGCCCGAGGGGGAGGTGACCCTGGTGTTGCCGGATGGCTCGGATGAGGAAGCGCGTCTGGCGAGCGAGCGCAGTGTGGTGTTCGTCGATGGTTGCTATCTGGATCGGTATCCGGTCACGAACGCCGACTTCCGCCATTTTGTCGCCCGCGGCGGCTACGAACAAATGGCGATCTGGGAGCAGGAAATCTGGCCGGCGGTGCTCGATTTCGTCGATCAGACCGGCTGTCCGGGTCCGCGCTTTTGGCAGAATGGCCGTTGCGCCCCGGGCGAGGATAATCATCCCGTGGTCGGTGTGTGCTGGTATGAAGCCGCGGCTTATGCTCGCTGGGTCGGCAAGCGACTGGCCACCGATGGCGAATGGGTCAAGGTGGGAAGCTGGCCGGTGCCGCTGGCCGGCCATCCACCTCTCGGCCGCCGTTTTCCTTGGGGCGATGCCATGGACCGCGCTCGAGCCAATCTCTGGGGCTCGGGACCGGGCCACGCGGTGCCGATCGACCAGTTTCCCGGCGGCGTCAGCGTCGGCGGCGTTCACCAACTGATCGGAAACGTTTGGGAATGGACATCCGACCCCTTCACGCTCGATGGCGACCCAGACGAAATCGACCAAGCCGCGCTGGCCACGTTCAAAAGCATTCGCGGCGGCGCCTTCGATACCTATCTCGATAGCCAGGCCAGCTGCCACTTTCGTAGTGGCGAACGCGCGCTGGCCCGGAAACACAACATTGGCTTTCGCACGGCCATTGGGTTGGGCGACCTGGTGTTGTCGCAGGAGCCGGCCGACTTCGAGACCGACGAACAACCCGAGACCCTGCTGGCGGAGGACCAATCATGACCCGAGGCATTGCGCTCGAACTCGAATCGTTCCGATTGCCCTCGGCTGCCGAGCACATCCCGTGCTTGATCTGCCGCGAAGGCAACATTCCTGGCGCCGAGACCTGCCGTAACTGCTACGCGCCGATGATTCTGGCGCGGCAGGCGCTCGCGCACAAAACCGTGCCGATCATGCTGGCGGCCCTCGGTCCCAGCGGCGTGGGCAAAACTGTCTACCTGGGCATGTTGCTCGATATGTTATCGCGTCAATCGTCGGGCTTGCAGCTTTCGGCGCGCGGCGGCTTTTCGGTCACGTTGCAGCAGATGACGATGGCGGCGCTCGGCCACTGCGAATTTCCGCAGAAGACGCCCAGCGAGGCGGATCGCTGGAATTGGGTGCATTGCCAGTTGCACCGCCCGAAACATCGCAAGCCGGCCGATTTCGTGCTACCCGATATCGCCGGCGAGGCCCTGTTCGGCGAGGTCGACCGCCCTCGCTCCTATCAGCTCATCCACTGGCTTTTGGGCCGTTGCGACGGCGTGTTCGTGCTGATCGACGGCACGAAGCTGCAAAGTGGATCGATTGATGAAGACTTTTTCACGATGAAACTCTTGAGCCATTTGAGCGAGCTGCGCTTCAATCCAAAAAGTCCCTGGCGCACGCGGCCCGTGGCCGTGATCTTCAGCAAGGCCGACCAGTGCGAAGCCTGCTTCGAGGATCCCCGCGGCTTTGCCCAGCGGCACGCTCCCGGCTTGTGGCGCATCTGCCAGCAGCGGTTCCCGCGGCACGAATACTTTGCCGCCGGCGTGGCCGGAGCGTGCGCGGTGCGCAATTTCGAAAACGGCGGGCAACAGAGCGTGCCGCTGCGCATTGAACCGCGTGGCGTCGTCGAACCCTTTGCGTGGCTGATTGACAACTTGAAGATCTAGGACCCATCGATTCCCCACGCGCCAGTTAATCGACGCGCTGCCCCTGCGCAGCGCGTCGGGGGGCGGCGTGCTCCAGGACCCCATCGAGGTAGATCGTGCTGATTGAACAAGCCATCTTTACGTCGACTCAAACCGACCGCGCCGACGGCTATCAGTTGGCCTGTAGCAGCCCCGGTCTGGCGGCCGCCGACGCCGCCGAGCTGAACATCTGGGGTCCCTCGCACGATTCGCTGCTGGAGCGCGATGGCGAGCGATCGAGCAGCAACTTCTTCCGCCTCGCCAGCGGATCTTATTGTGTTTCGCGCAGCGTGGTGGCCGGAGCGGAGTATAGCGGGCGGGGCGAGGTCGTCTCCACGCAGTTTCTGGTCGTGCCGCCGGAATTGATGGTCCGCTTTGCCAACAATCCATTTGCGGTCCTGCGCGCGGCCACGGCCAGCGGATCCCTGTGCGTCCACGACCGGCTGCCAAAATCGCTCGAGCCGTTGAGCCTGGGCGGTCGGGCCGCGGTGGTCGATTTGGCTCTCCTGGCGCAACTGGCCCGCGATCCGGGTCCGCGGGCGATGGCCACGCTGGTGCACGCGGCGCTGGCCAACGAGCGGCTGGCAATCGCGTCACACACGCCGATCGACCGTCTCATGGCCGGCTTGTTCAGCCTGTTGCCGGTTGAGTGCCGCGGCGACGTGTCGTTCAGCACTGGCCTCAAATTCTCGCCCAGCCGCCCGTTGCGCTTGGCCGCAGCCGCGGCGACCGATCGGGCGAGCTGCCATGCGCTGGAACAGAACGGCTACGTGCTGTTGAATCTCGACGAGGTCAAAGCGAACGGCGCGGAGCCGTTGTCGGCTTGGCCTGCTTGCGTCGAGCAACTCCTCGCTTGCGGCAAGCTGTCGATCCTGGCCAGCGAACTCGAAAAGCAGCGGCCGCTCTTCGACGGCAGTCAGCTCGACGAGCTGAGCCGGCAAGTGCAAGCCCGGCTGACCGGCGGAGCAAGCAGGCCGGCAGTCATTGCACTGCGTCCGGCGGGGGCTTCCGTCGAGCCGGCTGGCGATCTCGCACCGGAGCTGATGAAGCGGGCCGTCGAGCAGCGGGCGGACGGCGCCCATCTTCGCCGCCACGCCATTCTCGAGTCGGTCAAGAACCGCACGACCAAGAGCACCGTTGAGGAGCTGGTCACCGCCTTGGCGGGGCAACCGGCCGAAGTGTTGGAAATGCTGGAGCGGATCGACGACCTGGTGTTCGCCGGCATCGACGGCGACGATCGGGCCTTGACCGAACTACAAGTCCTCTGGCCGACCGTGGCCGACGAGCTCGACGCGGGATTGGTCGAGCAATCGCGCGAACAGTATCTGCGCTGCGCATTGGCGATCTGGAACGACTGCGTCGCAGGCCAAATTCGCCGGCCCGAGCGGGCCGTGGCCGCCATCGACGTGCTCTGCGTGCTGTTCGAGGACTGATCGCTCAGGCCTTGCCGGCGATCATCTCCCAGAAAGTGTCGAACAAGTAGTCGCTGTCGTGCGGGCCGGCCGAGGCCTCGGGATGATACTGCACGCTGCGCGCCGGCAGCTCGCGATGGCGAACGCCCTCGATCGTGCCGTCGTTCAAATTGCGATGCGTCACTTCGAGCGCCGAGGGCAGGCTGTCTTCGGCCACGGCAAAGCCGTGGTTTTGCGAGGTGATCTCGACCCGCCCGGTATCAAGGTTCTGCACGGGCTGATTCGCGCCGCGATGGCCGAACTTGAGCTTGAACGTCGTGGCCCCGCAGGCCAGCGACAACAGTTGATGGCCCAGGCAAATGCCAAAAACCGGTGTTTTGCCCAGCACGCCGCGAATGGTCTCGATCGCGTAGGTCAGCGGCTCGGGATCGCCGGGGCCGTTGGACAAGAACACCCCATCGGGCCGCCGATCGAGCACTTCGGCGCTCGTGACCGTGCCCGGCAGCACGGTCACACGGCAGCCCAGATTCGCCAGGTGTCGGGCAATGTTCCATTTCATTCCGTAGTCAAGTGCCACGACGTGCGGCGTACGACCGCTGGCGTGGTCGTTCGCCGGCGGGTTGAATTGTGCCAACTTGTGCAGCCGCTCATTCCAATCGCGTGCCGCGGCCGGCATCACTTCGCGCACCAGGTCACGGCCGACCAGTCCGGGGCTGGCCTTGGCCTTGGCCACCAGGCTGGCATCGTTCAAATCGACGGTCGACAACACGCCCTTGAGCGCCCCATGCTGCCGAGTCCGCCGCACCAGGGCCCGCGTGTCGATGCCCGAAATGGCGACGATGCCCGCCGCGGCCAGATAATCGTCCAGCGTGCCGTCGGAGCGGAAGTTGCTGGCCACGCTGCTGCGGTTGCGAACGATAAAGCCGGCCAACTGGGGCTTGCCGCTTTCGACGTCCTCGGCATTGACGCCGTAGTTGCCGATCTCGGGATAGGTCATGGCGACGATCTGACCGCGGTAGCTCGGATCGGTCAGAATCTCTTGATAGCCGGTCATCGAGGTATTGAAGCAAACCTCGCCGTCGACCTCGCCGTTGGCGCCGAACGAAGTGCCCTGGAACACGGTGCCGTCTTCTAACGCCAATTTCGCGATACTACCCATGGAGTCTCCCGCGGCGGTCGTGTTGGGGTTCGGATCGGGCAGATACTTCGGCTTGTAACGACCGCCTGAACGGCCTGACGCCTCGATTGCCCGTTCGCTGGCCCCGACGCTAAAGTTTCATCTTGCACAGCCCGATACGTTTCTACGGCTGTGGGTCTCCGGAACACGCAAACGCGAGTTTGCCGATTCGGACAGCCAAAAAAGAGGGTTCTTGCCCCGGCGAGCAAGGGCCCTCTACTTTTTTGCGCCCCTGGATAACGACCGACCCGCGGAAATTCCGGGCTATTATAACGCCCGATCGCGATGCCGAACAGGACGCGGATTTCACGCGTCCGCGGTCACCAATTCCGCGGCCGGATCATAGAAGTCGCCCGCCACGCCGGCCGGCTTCGATCGCCGCTCGACGGGCCCCGGCTCGCGTCGCACGAGAGCCATCAGGCTCACGCCGCGGCGGTAGGGCCTGGCTTGCTCGCCCCGAGCCAACCGGGTCAGCGTGTGCCGCTCGCCGGCGAAATAGCGCGTGAGCAACGCGTTGACGGCCGGATTCGGCATGGCGAAATCGGTGCCGGCCGCGCCCCTGGCGTGTCCCCACCAGCGATTCAGCCCGCGAATCGTTTTCACGATGCCATATAGCCGGGAATTGAAGTAGGACGTGAAGACCGGCTGGACTGCCAGCCCTTGCCAAATCTGCTCGAACCGAGCCGCGTCGTAACGGCGATAATGGCCGAACGACTCGTCGTGCTGGCTCCACAAATTCGGATCGGCCGGCACGGTGATCAGGAAATAGGTTCCCGGAGTGGTGGCGGCCAGTAACTCGGAAAACAGCGCAAAATCGTCAGCCACGTGTTCGAGCACGTCGGTCAGCAACACCAGACGAGTCTGCTGGATGACCCGCGACAGATCGCGCGGCGCCTGACCATGGATGAACTCCACGGCCGGAAACCGCAGCCGGGCCAGGCGAATCGCCTCGCTCGAGGCGTCGATGCCCACGCAATTGTAGCGATCGGCCAACCCCGCCAGATTCGCCCCGGTGCCGCAGCCAACGTCGACGATGGTGGCCTCGGGTTCGAGCACCGCGTCGATAATCGTCCCCAAAATCTGCCGCCGCGCGACAAACCACCAGTGCCGCTCTTCGATCTCGGCGTGCAGATTGAATTGTGGAGATTGCATGGCAGGGGCGTCGAGAGGAAATGGCGCATCGCAGCCTAGGGCCAAGGCAAGCATACCTCACGCTTGGGCCTTGGGCGGATTTTTCACCAGCCACGTCCAGAAGCGAATCAGCAGCCAACTGACGGCGGCGACGCCCAGGATCCAGAAGGGCGTGGCGATTCGCAGCGCGACGATCTCGTCGTCGGTCCAACCTTGCAGAGGAGGCCAATAGACGAATCCCAGGATGAGCAAGGCATTCATTAGGCTGGCCGCGGCGGCGATCCATTCTGTCCACACCCAGGGTCGCGATCCAGCGCGTCGCTCGATCAGGGCCGCAAGGGCCGGGATGCCATAGGCAAGTCCAATAGGAAGCGATACCACGAATTGGCACATCGCACCGTAGGACCAAGCGAGCCATCTCTCTTGTAAGGTCCCTTGTCCAACTGGCTGGAAGGTTGCCTGTGGAGACTCCAGGTAAAGGAACTCCTGAGGGATTAGTATCCAGACGAATATCAGTCCGGATATCAAGATCGTCTTTGTCCAGTGGGGTAGTTGGTTTCGAAGGCCCGCCAAGATCACAAGTCCGGCGAGGAGTGAGAGCAGTGCAACGCCGGTCAGGTGCGCCCGGCTCAAGCGAGGCCAGGTCCACCAGCTTTGAGCCCAAAGACGGCCACGAAGCCGGTCGATGTCGTGAGTCCACCAAGGCAGCGACAAATGAATCAAAAAGATCGCAAATACGATCGCCAGCCACTCAGCCGGCCGGGCAGGCCGCCGGTACGCAAATTGTCGTTGGAGGCTGACCAATGCGAGCGGGACAAAGAGCCCGGTCAAAATATCAATGTCCGAGATTAGATTTCTCGATTGCCGTGCTTGCGCGGAAATCGGTGGAATCCCACAAAACGTTAGGACGATTCCCACTCCCAGCATCAAAGCCAGCAGATCGGCGATGGTCATCGAGCGTGGTTCGGATCGCGGCGGGGGGCCGGCGACGGCCGCTGGCGAAATGGAGATTTCGGCCATTGCGTGCGCTCGAATTTTGCAGAGCGCCGTCAGCTCACGGCGCGCGAGTCGCCGGTTACGGCGCCCGATTTAGGCTCGCTGCCCAGGCAGCGGCCGATTTGGCGGACGGCCTGACGCAGGCGGTTTTCGTTTTCGACCAGGGCCAATCGCAGATACCCCTCGCCGGAGGGCCCAAAGCCGCTGCCGGGGCTCACGGCCACGTCGCCTTCCTCGAGCAGCTTGGTGGCAAACTGCATCGTGTCCATCTGGCTGGCCCAGGGCTGGGGAACCTTGGCCCACACGAACATGCCGGCCCGCGGCGGGTTGATCTCCCAGCCGATGCGCCGCAGACAGTCGCACAGCACGTCGCGTCGCTGCTGGTAGAGAGCGCTTTGGGCTTCGACGGCCGCGTCGGTGTGACGCAGGGCCAGGATCGCGGCGATTTGGATCGGCTGGAACATGCCGTAGTCGTAGTAGGTCTTGATCGTGCCCAGGGCCCGCACCATTTCCGGATTGCCGGCGCAAAAGCCGACCCGCCAGCCGGCCATGTTGTAGCCCTTGCTCATGGTCGTGAACTCGACGCCCACGTCCTTGGCGCCCGGGGCCGACAAAAAGCTCGGCGGCCGATACCCGTCGAATGCCACGTCGGCGTAGGCAAAGTCGCTGATGACCATGAAGCCATAGCGACGGGCCAGCTTGACGACGTCGACGAAAAACCCGGGCTCGACCGTCACCGTGGACGGATTGTGCGGGTAGTTGACGACCAGCAGCTTGGGCTTGGGATAGAGATGCTGGCAGGTATAGGCGACGTTCGACAGGAACTTCTCGCTGTCGGCCACTTCCAAGGCAATCACGTTGGCCGCCGCCAGGGCCACGGCATAGACGTGAACTGGAAAATAGGGAGCCGGCACGATCGCCGTATCGCCTGGTCCGACCAGGGCCAGGCACATGTGGCTGAAGCCTTCTTTCGAACCCAGGCAAACGATCACTTCGCTTTCGGGGTCGAGCCGCACGCCATATTTCTTCAGATACTTGCTGGCCACCTCGCGCCGCAGGTTCGGAATGCCCGTGGCCTTGCTATAGCCATGGTTGCGCTCGTCCTGGGCCGCCTCGGCCAGCTTCTCGATCACCAGGTCCTCGGGCGGGTCCGAGGGATTGCCCATGCCCAGGTCGATCACGTCGTCGCCGGCGCGGCGCTTCTGATATTTGACGGCGTTGATCCGCGCGAACAGATAGGGGGGCAGCCGCTTGACGCGGTCGGCCAGTTCGATCTGGAACGGCTCGGTGTTGTGGGCCGGGTTGTCGGACTCGTGTTCGTGACTCATCGATGGGCTCGTGCGATCAACGCGCAAAACAGGGCCGTGGGGGCTCTCAAACCTTTAACATAACCGCCCCCCGCGCGAAAGGAAACGGTTGCGCCAGCACGGACTTTGCGCCTTGGATTCGACGACATGCCCGCGCGCATTCCCCCAGGATGGATAGCCCGCGGCGTCAAAAGGTTCGCCTGGTGCTCGCGGGCCTAGCGCGACAGGACCTTCGGCGTCTTGACGCCCGGATCGTCGGCCAACGTCTCGTCCCTCTTGGGCGCCTTCATGTTGCCGGTGATGAAGTTGTCGACGTGTGCCGCTTCCTTCAGCTCGTCGAAGGCTTTGGCCATGGCCAGCCGCTGCTTTTTCTCTTGGATGTCGCGAAACAGCAGTTCCTTGACCTCGTCGAAGCTGGTCTTGATCGGCTTGGTGCGACCCTCGCAGAACAAGATCACATGGGTGGCACCCACCTGGATGATGCCCGAGAGCTCGCCCGGCTGCAGCTTAAAAGCCTCTTCCTCTAGAATCGGTTGTCCGCCGTTCTTCTGAATCGGGGGCACTTCGCCGCGCAGCGAGCGGCTGCCCGGCTCGATCGAGTACTGCTCGGCCAGGTCGCCAAAGTTCTTGACGGTCGGTTTCTCGCGGGCCTTCTCCCAAACTTCCTGGGCCCGGCGCTGATTGTTGAGCACGATCGCCCGGCATTGCACCTTGGGGCCGTAATTGGCTTCATAGCCCTTGCGCAAATCTTCTTGCGTGATCTTCACGCTGTCGCCGATCAACTTCTTGAGCGCCACCGACGGCCAGACTTCATCGCGCACGTACACTTCGCGCGAAATGTGTTCGTTCTTGGTCACGAGGTCGAGCCAGCCTTCGATGTCCGGCTTGCCGTTGGGCTTGGTCTGGCCCATCGACACCGCGGCGCGGCCGATCTCGGCGTCGATGTCCGGATCTCCGACCTTGAGGTTCTTCTTGCGCAAGGCCTGGTCGAGCAGTTTGCGATTCACCGTGCCTTCCAACACGTCGGCGCCGTGTCGCTCGACGCACTCCTCGGCCAGCTCGCGGATCGAAATCTTCTGATTGTTGATGATCGCGGCCACGCCGGGCATCTGATTGCTCTTCTCCGGGTCGTTGAAGATGTTTTCGATCTTGGCGTGCTCTTGCAGCTCCTTGAACACGTCGTTGGCGGCCGACCGCAGTTTGCGGTCCTTGAGCGCGTCGATCAACAGCGGCTCGACCTTCGCCCGGTCGACTCCCTTGGGCGGCGGCAGGTGTTCCTCGCATTTGACGAACACGTACATTTCGCCGACTTGCACGATCTGGGACACCTCGCCCTTCTTCAGGGCAAAGGCGGCCGCTTCGAGCTTCGGATCGCCCGCATGACGGCGAATCGGCTGGATCAGCCCATAGGCGCTCGCGCTGTTGGTGTCCTTGGAGAACTTCTTCGCCAGGGCCGGAAACTCCTCGGGCTTGGCCAGTGCCTGCGAGTGTACCTGTTGCGCCTTCTCGGCGCTGTCGATCGCGATCAACCGCACCTTTACCGAAGGGCCAAACTCGCCTTCGTAGGCCTCGTCCAGCTCCTGGCGGCTGACCTTCAGGCGGTCCTTAGCCAATTCGCGCAGGGCCAGCGTCGGCCAGATGATGTCCTTGGCATAACGGTTCGCCTTGATGCCGCGCTCTTTTTCCAGCATCTTGAGCCACTGGTCTTTGGGCAGCGCGAATTTGCGGGCCATGCGGTCGATTTCGTCGTCGACCTGCTTTTCGGTGATCAGCAATTGGCGCTCGTCGCAGGCTGCCGCGATCAACGCCTTGTTGACCAAGGCCTCGAGCACGTCGGCGCCGTAGTGGATCAGGCATTCGCGAGCCAGGTCTTCGCGGCTGATCGATTCGTTGTTGACGATGGCGGCCAACGGATTCTTCTTGGGAGCCGTGCCGGCGGTCGGAGGCCCAGCTGGTGTCTTGGGAACCGGCTCGGTGACCGTTGCCTTCTTGACGGCGGGAGCCGGTGGCTTGGCTGATGCGGAACCGGCGGGCAGATACCAGCGAAACAACGTACACACGGCCAGCAAGGCCATGCCGCTCAACAACCACCCGCGACGCCGTAGCCAATCACTCAGGCGCGAGCCGCGACCCGTGCGAAGCTTGCCATCCATAGCGAAACTCTCCAACAGGCGGGAACGAATCGTAGCGTGCCCCAAGGCCCTCCTGGCACGTCGGGGGCGGGCACTATACGTGCAGGCGGCCAAAAGGGTCAAGGCGAGTCGACCCTAAACCGTCCGAGCCGTGCCAGATACGTTGCTCGCCGGAGCCAGCGAAGAAACGTGGCGCCCGCGCTGCTAGCGGGGCTTGGACGCCGCTTCGGTCGCTGCGACGGCCGCGCGGGCTTGGGCGGGCCGATTCGTGATGATGCCGTCGATCTTGGCTTGCACCAATTCGCGCACGCGGTCGGGATTATCGACCGTCCAGACCCAGGCCTTCCAACCTTGGGCGTGAATGGCGGCGATCGTGTCTTTGGTCGTGTGCCTGTCTTCCCAGGCCACGACGCGGGCCCCCGTTTGCTTGACCCGGTCCAGTCGCTCGGGCTTGAGCGGCCCGTCGCCCAGCGCCGCCATCACCAGGCTGGGGTCCAACTGGTGGCAGGCCTCGAGATACTTCCAATCGAATGCTTGCACGACCACGTCGTCGAGCAATTTTTTCTGCTTGAGCAACTTGACGCAGGTGGCCGGGTCGCCTCCCTTGCGCTCGATCAGCGTGATCGAGCCGGCCTGGATCGTGTCCATGGCCTCGGCCAGTGTCGGCAGTCGCGTGCCGGCGAATTTGTCCGAGAACCAGTTGCCGGCATCGAGCAGCTGGAGATCGGCCAGGCTCTTGTCGGTTACTTTGATTTTCTTGGCACCCCAAAGCTTGCAGGCATCGGTCGTGCGGTCGAGCGTCGAGTCGTGAATCACGATCGGCACGCCGTCGGCCGAATGATAGTAATCGAGCTCGACCAGGTCGGCGCCGGCTTTGACCGCCGAGGCAAAGGCAGGCAGGGTGTTCTCCGGGGCGACCTTACTATCGCCCCGATGACCAATCACCAGCACGCGCGAGCTGTCGACCAATCGAGCAGCCGGGCCACCGGCGGGCGGCTCGTCGGCTCGTGCATGGCGAAGATGGGCACTCAACGACAAGACTCCTGCGACAACGAGCACGGCCGCGGCATATCGCATGGCAAGGTACTTTCCCATCGGCGGTTGTGCCGCGAGCCCGTCGGCGCCGGTGGCATGGGCTCCGGGCGTCAGGTTTCCATGACTTCCGTTTCCTTGGCCGTGGCCAGATCGGTCGCCATGGTCTCGAACTTCTTGGTCAGCTCTTGAACCTCTTCCTTGACCTGATCGCGGTCGTCTTCGGTCAGGGCCTTGTCCTTTTGTTCCTGATCGGCCGTTTTGTTGGCGTCGCGGCGCACGTTGCGCACCGCAACCTTGGTCTCTTCGGTCAGTTCCTTGATGCGCGCCACGAGCTTGCGCCGCACCTCGGTCGACAGCGGCGGCACGCTGATGCGAATCAGCCGGCCGTCGTTTTGCGGGTTGAGCCCCAGGCCGCTGGCTTGCACGGCCTTTTCGATATCCTTGAGCGTTCCGGGATCAAATGGCCGAATCACGATTTGCGTCGGCTCCGGAGCTCCGACCGAGGCGATGGCCTTGATGGGCGTCGGCGAGCCATAGACTTCAACTCGCAGTGAGTCGACCAGGCCGGGGTTGGCGCGGCCCGTGCGAATGCCAGCCAGATCTTGCTTGAGCCTGGCCAGCGCCTTTTCCATGCGTTCTTCGGTGTCGAGAAGGATTTCTTCCGCGCTCATCGGAAACTGCCTTTTTCTGGCGGCCCGCCGGCTTGCCACCGAGCGGGCCGAGACTCATTTTGTCACGGCAACCTGGCTGCTGATCAGCGTGCCAATGCGGGCCCCGCTCACGGCCCGCACGATGTTGCCTTCCTTTTTGAAATTGAAGACCAAGATCGGCATGTCGTGCTCCATGCACTGAGCGATTGCCGTGGGGTCCATGACGCGCAGATTCTGCTCGCGCACATTGTTGTAGCTCAGTTCGCTGTAGAGCAGGGCGTGCGGATTTTTTTCGGGGTCGTCGCTATACACGCCGTCGACGCGCGTCGCCTTGAGAAGGATGTCGGCCTCGAGCTCCAGTGCCCGTTGCGCGGCGGCCGTATCGGTTGTCACGAAGGGGCTTCCGGTGCCGGCGGCCAGGATCACGATGCGACCCTTGTCGAGGTGACGCTTGGCCCGGCGGCGAATATAAGGCTCGGCCACGCCGTCCATGCGAATCGCGGTGAGCAGCCGGGTTTCGCAGCCCAACGACTCGATCGCGTCTTGCAGCGCCAGGCCGTTGATCACCGTGGCCAGCATGCCCATGTAGTGGGCCGTGGCTTCCTGAATGCTCGAATTGCCGGCCGTGAATTGGGCGCCGCGCAGAATGTTGCCGCCGCCGATCACGATCGCGATCTGCGCGCCGCTCTGCATTGCCTTGCAGACCTGTTTCGAGATCAGCACGACCTCGTCCATCGCGATGCCGCGCTCTCCGGCATGCGCGAAACTTTCACCCGACAATTTCAGGACGACACGTCGGTAGGGGGTGCCATCAGCCATCGGAATCGACTCCTTCAAGGCCGGCGACGCCTGAACGCCGGACGAATCGCAGTGCCTATTTACCCAGTTCCCAGTGAACGTAACGCAGGATCTTCATGCCGTTGTCGGCCGCGTACTTGGCGACCGTGCGCTTGTCGTCCTTGACGAACGGCTGCTCGAGCAGGACGCGCTCGGCGAAGAAGTTGCGCAGCCGCCCCTCGACCATCTTGCCAATGATGTTTTCCGGCTTGCCTTCGTTGCGAGCGGCCTCCGACAGAATCTCGCGTTCCTTCTCCACTTCGGCCGGATTGAGATCTTCCTTGGCGAGCACTTGCGGCCGCATGGCGGCTATGTGCATGCAGACGTCTTTCGCGGCGTCGGGAGTACCTCCCTCGACCTCGACCAAGACGCCCACCGTCTTGCCCGCGTGGTGGACGTAGCCGCCGCATTTGCCGTCGATCCGCACGACGCGGCCGACCTTGAAGACCTCGCGAATTCGATTGGCCAGGTCGAGCATCTGTTCCTTCAAGGTCTGGCTTGGGCTCGAAGGTGACTTTTGGGCGAGCAGCGCATCGCCATCGGCCGCGCCTGGACCCGTGGCCAGTTGCTTGGCCAGATCGTTGGCCAAGGCAATGAAATCGACATTGGCCGCGACCGGGGCGCTCTCACACAAGGTCTCGACCAGTGCGCCAACGCCCTTGTTCCAATCGATATACAGACCCATGCGGCCGAACGCGGTCTCGCGACCGATGCGGCTCTCTTGGACCTTGATGTTGTCCTTGCGCAGCCATTCGATCGCCGCCTGCTCGTCGCCGTCGGTGGCTTGCAGGGCTTCCTTGCACTTGCCCATCGGCAAGCCGGTCTTGTCTCGCAGCGACTTCACGGCCGCGGCCTTGATTTCAACCATTTCATATCCCCTTAGATCATTTGCACGCGTGTTGTCAGGTTATTGTATCGAGCCCCGGTCAAGCCGGAACCGACTGTTCGTCGCGAACGACCGCGCCGGGGGCGACGCTGGTGCCAACCGCCCCGTCGGCCAGCCGATAATGCCACGACACCGGGCGACCGCCCTCGAGTGCGAGATCGGATCGTCCGGTTTGAAATCGGACCGTCGGCCCGAAGCTAGACGGCGGCCTTTTCTTCGGCCATGTCCCCTTTTTGCCGTTCGATCTCGCTGGTCGTCGTCGCCCGGCCTTCGAGGATCGCATCGGCCAACTGCTGTGCGACCAACTCGATCGAGCGAATGCTGTCATCGTTGCCGGGAATTGGCAGATCGACCGTGTCGGGATCGCTGTCGGTATCGATCAAGGCCACGGTCGTGATGCCCAGCTTTTGGGCTTCGCGAATGGCATTGCGCTCTTTCTTCGGATCGATCACGACTAGGCACTCGGGCAGATGGTGCATGGTCCGCATGCCGTTGAGATTGCGATACATCTTGCGATATTCGCGGGTCAGGGCCGACTGCATCTTTTTGGAGTACGTGTCCAGTTGGTCGCTGTTGCGCAGCTTTTCGAGCTGTTCCAAGCGGGCCAGACGGTTGCGAATCGTGCGGAAATTAGTGAGCGTGCCGCCCAGCCAGCGATCGCTGACGAACGGCATGCCGCAGCGCAGCGACTCGCGCTCGATGGTCTCGCCGGCTTGTCGCTTGGTGCCGACGAACAGCACCAGTCCGTTGCCGCTGGCCACTTGCTTGAGATACTTCTTCGCCCGCAACAGACCGCGAATGGTTTCGCGGACGTCGATGATGTGAATTAGATTCTGCCGGGCATAGATATAGGGCCGCATCTTGGGGTTCCAGCGGCTCGCCCGATGGCCAAAATGGACCCCCGCTTCAATCAGCTGCTTTACCAAAATAGGTGCCACGAAAACTCCCCCACAAGGCACACCGGCTAGGTCCGACCGTGCATGACGGGCGGCGTCCGGCGTTAGTAGAAAAATCGGTCAGTCGAAGCCATGTCGCACCGCTTTGGACCGTTCAAAGCGTCGAGCCAAGCAGTTTACCCGCTTCACGTTAGCGAGTCAATCGCCGTCGAGACGCGGTGGTGGGTGACTAGCGTGTGCAGGCCAGGACTTCCCCGAACAACTCATCGAAGTTCCGGTACTGTCCGGCTTGTGTGTTGCTAACAGCGGCTCCAATCAAGGAAAGGGGCCACCCGAAAAACTGTAGACCAACATTGTGATTGCCAACAGGAATCCAATCGGGATCAGCGAAATCACTGGCGCCCATTTTGTCGGCCCTAGGACCATCCCGGTAGCAATGAACGGCCACAAGTAAAACATGATGGAAACGAGGCCGGAGAGGGGCTCCCCTACGGCTGCCGCCACAAACCAAATAGTGGCATACCCTGTCGTCCAGAGAATTGTCAGTTTTCCGGCTTTGCGTGCGTCGGTCGTCATGTGTCGAGGCGCGGCGTAAGCTGCCGTGCCTGGCGGCGCCGAGGGCTAGCAGAACCAGGCTCGAGGGCTCGGGAATCTGGCCGCTGTCAGAACCACCGGCCGTGTTCAAGTCGCCCGGGGCAACGGAATTCAAGGCCGTGCCGCTGGCCCACGAGGAAACTTCTCCCCCGGAGTTGCTAACCAGGGCCAGGTCCGACATATCGATGACCCCGTCGCCGTTCAAATCGCCCAGCGACCATCCGGCGCCGCCGCTGGTCACGCTGCGGCCCCAGTCGGTGGTGATGATGGCCAGGTCCAGCCCGTCGACTTTGCCGTCCATGTTGACGTCGCCGGGGAGCAATTGTTTCCAGGTCATCAGCGGGTCGCCGACCACCGTGTTGACGTACGACAGCTGCATGGCGCCGCTCCAGGCCGCTTCGGCAAACGTTTTCCCGGCCAGCAGAATCATGAACATCTGATCTTCGTTGATGACCGAACTGGCAATCGCCCCAGGCTCGGCGACGTTGCCCACGCCAGCCGTGCCTCCCTTGGCCAGCCAATCGGCGACCAGGCCCTGATTTCCGTGCTGACCGCCGACGGTGAAGCTTTGGGCGTTGTAACTTTCCCAGGTGGTGAAGACCGCGCCGTTGGCGAGCGTGATGTTCAGTCCGTTGGCAATGTAGTTGGCTGGCGTCGAGGCCTGGTTAGCTCCGTGGCTGTCGTAGGCGATGACCGGACCGGTCGTCGTGCCGACGAAGGCCGAGGTGTTGTCGTATGTTAAGGGTAAGCCCGCCGGCTTCAACACGTTGTTGACCAGGCTGGTCATGGTCGTCGCATAAGTCTTGCTGGGATCGTTGTCGACCAGAAAGTGAAACGGCCCGTTCGGCGTGTTGTTCGGACCAATGAAGGCGTTTTGCGCCCGATCGATGCTCGATTCGACGTCGCTGGCGGTGTAGCCGTCGAGTCGTGAAGTGAGCCGGGTGCCGAAGGCGGCATGGCTGAAGGATGCCGTGGAATGATAGTACGGGTTCATCGAGAACTGGCCGGACATCACATAACTCTGATCGCCCATCATCTGCCACGTGCTGACCTTGTCGACGGTCGTCAGCTCGCTCTCAAGACTCGACGTGGTTTTCCAATTGAGAATCTGCCGCGTCGTGCCCGAGGGATCGACATAGCTGGGCAGCGCGGGCCAGGTGCTCGTGGGCTCGGCCTCGGTGACGTTCACCCGCAATGGCAAACCCTTGGTGGTGACGATCACGTCGGTCTTGGGCGTCAGCGCCGCCATCACCTGCGGCCGAATGGTGCTCAGGTACGTGTCGGCCGTGATGTCGTCGGTCGTCGGCACATTGTTGAGCCCCAGCAGTTGAGCGCCGGGATGTACCTGGGCGTAATAATCCGCAATGGCCAGTCCGTCAGGACTGGCCGTGTTGTATAGCACCAGCACGTTCGAAGCGTCGATCGCCCAGGCTGTTGAACACAGCCAGTGGACGGCGCCAGCGCCGACGAGGACCACCCAATATCGCCTTCCGCGCATGAAATCTCCCTGGCGTTCCCAGTGCGCGGATCTTGCGCACTGAAATTGTGGAACCTGGTGATCTCGCGAAAGGAGCGACGAGGATTCGTACCCTCGACGGCCACGCACTCGAGCGAGCTCTTCACCAAGGCGTACAACTTGGAAGGCCGCTGGCTTGCGGTGCCGCCGAGACAGGGCGCCGGGCCGCCGTGCTAAGTGGGACTCCAAAAGCCAGGGGTGGTTTTACCGAGAAACGCATAATTGCGCACTCTTGAACCGGCCCCCGTGGATTGCCATCCGGATGCCCCGCATTGACGCCGCCAGGAATCGCCGTGACTTCGAAGTAGCCCACGGTGATCCACACTGCGT
>PLYM01000059.1:0-1726 GCA_003153375.1 Planctomycetaceae bacterium | reverse complement strand
TGAAGGCCTTTTCCTTGCGCTCATGACGCCCCTGTGACGGGCGTCTCTGTTCGCCCCAGGCGTGGTGCCGGGGCGGTTGTGTTTTCCCACACGACCGCCCCGCTAGGGGCGGTCTCTTTTCAACGGAGGTCGCTTCCATGATCACGATTGCCAAGCCGCTCCACGAAGACGTCAAGGCACAAGAGAACCATCGCTTTGTTGAAATGTTGCCCCGAATTCGCCGACAAGCCTCCGTGGCGTTTCGCCGGCTGCGGCCTGACCGCAAGGACGAGTTGATCCAGGAGGTCGTCGCCAATGCGTACTGCGCGTTTGCCAGATTGGTCGACCGGGGCAAAGCCGACCTGGCCTACGCCACGCCGCTAGCCAAGTTCGCAATTTGGCAAGTCACTGCCGGTCGACAGGTCGGCTCAAAGCTCAACCTTCGCGACGTCCTGTCGCCACAGGCACATGCCGCCGGTGAGATTTCGGTCGAACGGCTAGACGAGTTTGACCACGAGCAAGGTGAGTTGCGTGCGGCACTCATCGAAGATCGACGGGCCACGCCGGCTGACACGGCGGCAGCACGGATCGACGTGGCGGCCTGGCTTTGCTCGCTCTCACACAGGAGTCGCCGGATCGCCATGACACTGGCGATGGGCGAATCGACCAGCGCTGTAGCGCGGCAGTTCAACTTGAGCTCGGCCAGGATCAGCCAGCTCCGCGACGAGCTGAGGACGAGCTGGGAACGGTTCCATGAGCGGCGTCAGCAACCCGCGGGGCGAGCCTTACCGCGACGGCCAGTAGTCATCGTCTGATAGCCCAAGAAGTCTTCGACTGCAACTCAGATCGGCGGTCCGCGATGCCTGGTAGGTGTCGCGGGCCGCCTTCTTTCACTCAAACATTCTGGAGAAACGATCATGCCACTGAAACTCAACGTGGGAACCTGCAAGAAAATCGGGCAGCCTGATTACGGCTCGCTCGGGGCTTCGTGTAACGTCGAGATCGAATTGGATCAATCCCTCCTCTTCGATGACGTGGACGCCTTTCAACAGCGAGTCATGCATGCCTATACCGCCTGCCGAGAAGCGGTTGCCGAGGAACTCGCCCGGCAGCAGCAAGGCCCGACCAGCGAGCACGCTGCCAACCATCGAGCGACCTCACCCGCACCGCTAAACCGGCCCGCTAACGGGCAATCGAACGGGCACAGCAGCCATCTCGCCAGCCAAAAGCAGATCGACTATGCCGAGCAATTGGCCGGCCAGATTCGCGGGTTGGGTGCTCGCCGGTTGGAGACCCTGGCCAACAAGATGTTCGGCAAGCCGCTGGGCAAGTTGTCGAGCCTGGACGCGTCCGGGTTGATCGACTCGCTCAAGGAGGTCAAGGCCGGCAAGATCGACCTGGCCGCTGTGCTAGGCGGAGCCGCCACATGAGCACCCAACCGCTCAGCCGCGATGCACTGGCCACACGAGCCGGTGGCGTTTTTGATTATGTGTCGGCCAGCAGGCTCAACCTCTGGCTCAAGTGCCCGAAGGCGTTCCGGCTCAGGTATATCGACGGCATCAAAACGCCAACATCGCCGGCCGCATTTGTGGGCAAGGCGGTGCATCTGGGTCTGGAGTGTTTTTACCGCCACCGGCAGCTCGGCCTGATGCTGTCGCCCAGCGATGTAGCCCATCGAGTGGTTGATCTCTGGGGTCAAGCCGTGGCCGACGAGCATATGTTGTTTGGCTCGGTCGCTGTCGAACAG
>PLYM01000140.1 GCA_003153375.1 Planctomycetaceae bacterium | reverse complement strand
TTGAGGGTCCACTGATTGAAGCCACGCAACGCGCCATTGTGTTTGACGATGGTCATCTCAATCGTCTCGTCGGGTGAGGCTAGGGCCGCATTCACCTTGCCGAACTGGGCGTAATTCCAGCGGAACGGTCTCGGCTTGATCCATTGCGGCTTGCCCTTTTGGCCTGCGTATTCGACGACGATACCCATGCCGCGCTTGCGGTCGTCATCGGCAAGATCGCCCAGCACCCACACGCCAGGGTGAGTCATTTCAACGAGCGCGGAAACGCGCTCAGCCGTACCGAGCCAGAGTACGGGCACGGCCGCTTGGGTAGGGGCCGGATTTCCGTCGAGAGCCACGACGCGGAAGACATGGCCGGGCAGAGCAAGACTGCGGATCTCCGTCGCGCTCGCATTGAGCACATGGAACAGCACACGTTCGCCTTGCTTCACCCTGACAGGGTCGCCGTGCCCGAGCATGCGGCCATTGATGCTAAATAGCTCGTAGCCAACCTCAAATCCCTTGGCTTTCTCTTGCGCTTCGTCGTCGGCCACCTTCCCCATCTGTTGCAGCGCCTTGAGGGGAGCGCCGGCCAGCACGTCCATCGCCATATCGCCGCCGCGGCTGAAGGCTGGCGCAAACTCCTTCAGTACCAGAAAGACTTCGCGATCGTAGGCGCCAGTGTTGTTCTTAGGTTCGATGTAGACCGGGCCGGCCTGACCGGTGTAGGTGCCTCGGTTCAGGTCGCCCCCGGCCACGACATGGGTATGGTAGAACCGAAAACCCGAAGGCTTCGGCACAAAGGCGATCCGGCGCATCCCGTGCGCCGGCACGAACGGCGAGCCTTCCTCTGCCGCGCCGTCAACGTCGCTGGGGATCGTCTGCCCGTGCCAGTGGACCAGTTCGGGCGTATCAGTGTCATTGTGGACATCGACGACGACTCGCTGTCCTTCCTTGAACCGAAGCAGCGGTCCGGGAAACTGACCGTTATAGAGGGTGGTAGAAACGATGTGCTCGGGAGCCAGCTCGACCAATCCGGTTGCGATGCGAAGCGTGTAGTCCGCCTTCTCGGTAGGGTCGTCGCCGACAGCCCGCACGGGGCGTGGCACGGCGCCCACCAAGGGAACGAGGCCTCCATACTTTAGCAGCGATCGGCGATCGATCATAACAACTCCAATTCTATCGCAGTTAAACCCCTATTCTTTCAGCCCTACGCCGGACTCACGGAGATGCCGGCAGAGGGCCTACTATTCCTTAGAACTGTTCGTTGATTGTTGCCCAATTTTCACAAGTGTGCCGTCGGCAGGACATTGGGGGTTCCGAACCAACCCGCCGCAGTCGACCAACCGCTGGTCTTGCCGTTGAGCCAACGATAGTATCGAAATTCGATTACGGATTTCGATAAAATATAGCACGTCGGCCATGAGAGCAACTAAGCATCAGGAATTTCTTGCCGGGCTGATCCGCCTGCACGTTTTGCATCATGCCGTAGAAGGCGAGTTCTTCGGCAATTGGATGATCGAGGAGTTGCACGAGCACGGCTACAAGATCGGCCCGGGAACGCTTTATCCGATGCTGCACGCGCTCGAGCGCAAGGGCTATCTGAAATCCAGAACCGAGGGCGCCGGCCGTCGGGCGCGCCGTTACTATCGCACAACGCGCAAGGGACGCGAGGCGCTCAAGGTGGCGATCTCAAAGGTGCGTGAACTCTTCAATGAGTTGGTCAAGGAACGATGACTGAGACAGCAGAGAATGCACGCCACGAGCCGTCAGCTGCGTCCACGGGCGGCACCCCTGGAAGATGGACCGAAGTTCTGGCGGTCTTTCTGCGGCTCGGCCTCACGTCGTTCGGCGGCCCGATCGCCCACCTCGGATATTTCCGGGAAGAATTCGTCACCAAGCGCCGCTGGCTCGACGACCGCACCTATGCCGACATTGTCGCCCTCTGCCAGTTCCTGCCGGGTCCGGCCTCGAGCCAAGTCGGCATTGCGGTCGGTCTTTCCCGGGCAGGTTATGCCGGTGCCTTCGCGGCCTGGACGGGGTTCACCTTGCCTTCGGCCATTGCGCTCGTGGTCTTCGCCTATGGAATCGACGCTCTTGGCGGCGCCGGCGGGACCGGGTGGCTGCACGGCCTGAAGGTCGCTGCTGTGGCCGTTGTCGCCCAAGCGGTGCTGGGGATGATGCGCTCGCTTACCCCCGATCGCGAGCGGGCCACGATCGCCGTGGTAACGGCCATCGTCCTCCTGGCACTGCCTTCGGCCTGTACGCTAGTCGGCATGATCGCCCTCGGTGGCATTGTTGGAGTCGGTCTATTGCGTACCGACGCACCGACCGATCACGTCTCGTTGCCGTTGACCGTGAGCCGTCGAACGGGCGCCATCATGCTGGCGATCTTCTTCCTCCTGTTGGCTGCCTTACCGCTGATCGCTTCGTCGACCTCCTCGCAATGCATCAAGTTGGTCGATGCCTTCTATCGCGCCGGTTCACTGGTGTTCGGGGGCGGACACGTTGTGCTGCCGCTCTTGCAGGAGGCGGTCGTTCCGACTGGATGGGTTACCAACGACGCATTTCTCGCTGGATACGGCGCCGCACAGGCGGTGCCTGGTCCCTTGTTCACCTTCGCCGCCTATCTCGGCGCCGTCATGAAACCGGATCCGCATGGCGTCGCCGGCGCCGCGCTCTGTCTCGTGGCGGTGTTCGTGCCGTCCTTCCTGCTGGTCTTCGGCGCGTTGCCGTTCTGGGAGCAACTCCGTCGGCGCAGCACAGCACAGGCAGCGTTGCGCGGCGTGAACGCAGGAGTCGTCGGGGTCCTCCTGGCCGCTCTCTACGATCCTGTGTGGACAGCGGGCATCAAGAACCAAGGGGATTTCGCACTCACCGTTGGAGCCTTCCTGCTTCTGTTCATGTGGAAGACACCGCCCTGGCTGGTCGTAATTCTCTGCGCCATCGGCGGCGCCATCATCTCCGCACTGTAGGCATTTTTGGTCATCGATGGAAGAACTCGCGCCTTGCCGTTTGTCCTTCTGACTGCCGCGATCACGCTGTCTGTCCTCGACCTGGGAAATGCTCAGACGGCGGCTTCTCCCCAAGGCGCTGCCCTACCAGTTTACCGGCCCGGTCTCGGCGATCTCATGACCATGACCGTGCAGCCGCGTCACATGAAACTTGGATTGGCGGGAACGGAGAAGAACTGGGCCTATGCCGCCTACGAACTTCACGAACCGGAAGAATCGTTCGAGCAAGCAGCGCGCATCTAGTCGATGTACAGAAAGACCAACATCGCCGAACTGGATGGTGGCGACCACCAAGGAACCGATGGAAGCGGTGTCCCAGGCCATCAAGAGCACCGACGCCGCCAAGTTTGCCGAGGCCCATGGGCGGCTTACCGCGACCTGCAATGCGTGCCATGTAGCCACGGAGCGCGCCGTCGTCGTCATACAGGTGCCAAAAAGATCGCCGTTCCCCGATCAGCATTTCCGGCCGGTAAAGCCCTGAGGGATGAAGTTGCGAAGCTCCAGGTGAACTGCGGATCGTTCAAGCTAACCGCTGACCAAGCGGGTGCTGCCCTGCAGTGCCGACTTGATCACGAACGTTGTTCTCAAACTCAGCGTAAAATGAGCGGCGGGACGTTCGACAAAACGGGCTCGGACGTTCGACCGGCCTTTTTGAGGAGAACGAAATAAGATCGCAATATAACGCTGACCCGCTTGCATTTTAGAGATGGTGCCCCCGGTCGGACTCGAACCAACACTTCCGTGAGGAAACCTGATTTTGAGGCAGATCATTCGATACGCGTAAAACGTTGAGCTATAAGACTTTTTTGGATCTAAAAGTCCAACGTTCACGGCCACTTTCGAGCCTGAATGCGGCCACTAGTCGAACGCCTGTCGAGCGCTTGAGAAAAGTTACGCCGATGCTAGCGGCAGATTGAATTAATCCGTCCCGCCTCCTCCAGTCCCTGCCGCTGGGGCGGTCCCTTGGGGTCGTTCATGTTACCGAGATTACCGACAGTCGCCGCGCCGGGCACGACCTCGCGCGCGAGTTCCAGTTGCTTGGCGGGGAGTACGTCGAGATAGGGTGTTATGCTGGTCACGTTGCCGCCCGGGTGCAACGGCCGCCAAGCCTGCATGAAGCCGTGGTGTGATCGTCGGATAGGATCAGTGGCGCTGAATCAACAACTAATACAACTATGACCTACCTAACTTGCCTCGCCGAAGTAGGCTGCGACTATTGACTGAGAGCGTGGGTGAAGTGAGGGGCAATTTCGCTCCGAGGCTGTTGTTTCCCGGCTGAAAACTCTCAAGGTCCATGCCGTCGTAGCACCGGCGCCTCAGAAAAATGTTTCGCGAGGAAATACATATGCTGTCCATCTTCCGTTCCCTTATGTCAGACCAACGTGGAGCCACGGCACTTGAACATACGCTAATCGCTGCGCTCATTTTTCTCGCTGCAATTCAGGTCATGATGTTAGTCGGCGACAAAGTCCCTAGCGCATAGCCGGTTGGACTGATCACTTCAGTCGGATATTCTCAGCGTTGCCAGGTACAACCCTCAACATGACTGAGCAAAGATCTCCCTCTCGTGGGCACAACATAGTCTTGTCTTTGAGTTCATAAACTACGCAGCATGTTGGAGTGCCCCCGTCAGGAAATTCGCTGCAGCGCGCATCCCCTTCCATCTACCACAGCGTTTCGATCGTACGATTTCGGTCGGCAGCAATACTCAAGGAATGGCGTTCGTCGGGACTGTACACCGGCCCGATGGTGCATCTCAGGTAGGCTTGCGCGCATTCAGACTGTCCCGTCGGGGACAGCCTTTAGCTTGGGTGTGTAGTACACAATCGCCCTTAGTTCACAGGTACGAAAACAGTCGTTGTTTGGGCAGGGACAACGTAAGCGACGGTGGGTGCAGGCGCCGGCTCGTGGTTTTCGTGAAACGAGCAGCCGGCAACAGCAAGCGCGAGAACGGCTAGGCAGGCAAAGGCTTTCATGATGATGCTCCTTGGAATGGGACCACTAAGCAAACGTGGCTTCGCGCCGTTAGTTCCGGGTCGAAGCTGACGGCAGTGTCCTTCGCATCCGCGCGTTCCGCTCTTCACGCGCCCAGGTAAGCCCGGCAGCCTGTCAGGCGCGTCCAGCATCTCAGGCCGCCTTCTTCTCGGGTGGGCACCGAAAGCAGGCGTCGTTTTCGATGTGCGCCCGCAAATTGCGAGGAACTTTCGCCAGTTGGTGACGTTCAACATTGCACGCCAACTGACCCACCGATCGACCCACCTCCGAGGACTCCGCTTGGTGGAACATCAAACGTAGCAGGAGCGCACCATGCTGTGGAATGCATCAGCGATCAACGGTTACGCCATCGAGGCAAGCGATGGTCGGCTTGGCACCGTGAGCGACTTCTTGTTTGACGATACAAGTTGGCTGGTTCGTTGGTTGGTCGTCGATACGGGCAATTGGCTCTCTGGCCGCAAAGTCCTTCTGCCCCCTTCTGTCTTGGGACATATCGATCAGAAGCAAAAGCAATTCTCGGTCAGATTGACCAAGCATGAGATCAAGGACAGTCCGGACATCGACGCAGATCGGCCTGTGTCGCGGCAGATGGAAAGTCACCTCTACGACTACTACGGCTGGAATCCTTATTGGAGTTCAGGCCTTTACATGGGCAGCTATGGCTATCTGGGCGGATATATGGGTGGCGGGCTAGCGATACCCCCTTCCGCCGACGACAGGCGACGGCAGGAGCATGCCAACGCTCAGCGAGACAACGACGACCCGCATCTGCGGAGCATCAATGCGATTACCGGATATCATATACATGCGCTCGACGGAGAGATCGGTCATGTCGAGGATCTCTTCGTGGAAGACGCCGATTGGAGCCTCCGTTATCTCCTCGTCGATACGAAGAACTGGTGGCCGGGGAAGAAAGTGTTGATCTCACCGCGGTCGGCACAAACGATCGATTGGGCGCATAAGTTGGTCAACCTGAACGTCGATCGTCAGAAGGTTAAAGACAGTCCGGCCTACGATCCATCGACGACAATCGACCGACCCTATGAAAGACATTTCCATGGCTACTACGGCGGCATTCGGCCGAGCCATCCGCTCTATCTAGCCAAGTCTGGCTGATGAGCCGCAGCCTGAATTAGCGGACCGCTTACGCCCCACGTATTGGGATCGCATTCACGAGCGCCGACGGGAACCGCTGCCGCCTTTGGTCGTTTCACTCTCGGGCAACCCCCACTCAAGGAGGTAGCCATGGCCAGCACTATCGATTTGCGACGCCGGTCGCTCGTTGGCGCGTCGGGTTTGGGCGCCCTCGTGCTGGCTGAGCCCGTCTTCGCCCAACCTCGCCGGCAGGTAGACTCAAAGAAGAGAACCGCCGAATCCGTTCCCGTCTCGGCACCGGAAGACCTCATGCGTGAGCATGGTGTGGTCGAGCGTCTTTTGCTGATTTACGAAGCCGGCGTCCGGCGACTGGGCCAGGGCGAGGACATCGATCCCGCCGTCTTCGTGCAGGCGGCCGAAACGATGCGCGATTTCGTCCACGACTATCATGAGAAATCCGAGGAAGAGCAGGTCTTCCCCCGCTTCAAGAAGGCCGGCCGCATGGTCGAGCTGGTCGACGTCCTTCGGGCGCAACATGCCGCGGGCCGACAGCTGACCGAGCGAATCCTCAAATCGGCGCCCGCCGCGCGCGACAACAAGGGCGAGCGCCAGACGATGACCGACGCGATGCAGGCGGCGATCACGATGTATCGCCCGCATGTATCGCGCGAGGACACCGACATCTTTCCAACACTACGCAGCCTGGTCACGCCAACCGAGTTCGACGACCTGGGGGAGACGCTCGAGAAGCAGGAGATTGCCAAGTTTGGCGCCGACGGCTTCGAGAAAGCCGCCAAGCTCGTCGAGCAGCTCGAGAAGAAGATCGGCATCCACGACCTTGGCCAGTTCACGCCGAAGTCGTAAAGCGTGCCTATTCTTATAGTCGCTCAGCGATTTGCCAACGATTCGATCTGAAACGAAGCGAGTGACCGCGGCCCGGGCTCAATGCTGCCGAGCGACGGTACATGTCGCTGTCCGGGCGATCCGGTAATGACCGAAAACATCAAGGCGGCCACCACGAAAACAAGGAAAGTCGCTGTCTTCATGAGCGGGATTTGACGGCGGATTTGGACGAAATAGCGACTTTTTCCGTTATTCTTGAAGGCGGTCGAGGACGGGTTGTCGCATTTAGGAACCCAGCGCGCCCACTGACGCGAAGTCAGCATCTTGCGAAATTACACCGATGTCTGGATTTTTCCGCCACGGAGGTGCCCGCCAACACGGCAGAGCGGCTGATGGATGCGGTGGATCGCCTGGAAGAACTTGAGGATGTTCGCCCGCTCTCCAGACTGGCCGCCAACTTGGGTTAGGACTAGCAGCGAAACGAACGTCTAGCGCAGGCTCAGGATATAGGCGATCAGCGCATTGCGCTCTCGGGAGCTGAGCGAGAAGTCCGGCATGAGCGTATGCCCTGTGGAGAGGTAGCTGTCGAGCGAGTCGGCCGTCGTGCCCGACCGGGCGGCGATTGCCGGGAAGCTCGGCGCGCTGTCAGTGGCGGTAGGCGGGTTACGTTCGACGACGTGGCACGCCATGCACCAGCGTACGGCCAGCGCGCCTCCGACCCCAGGATCCTGTGCGGCCGCCGGAAGCGCCGGAAGCGCCAGCGCCAATACCATCGCCATTGTTCTTCGCATCTGTTTCACCCTCTGTAGCCACCACTCGAAAGCGCGAGCCGTTCTCTAGAGCGCAGCGGTGTTGCTCGGGCTGAACAACGGAGTAAACTCGTCCCCCATGTCCTGTTTGTGACGACGATGGACGGCCCCGACGCCTATCGCGACGAACGTTGACATCCAGGGCCCTCAACCGGTTTGCAGCCAAGACAGGGCGCGTGCCTTCTCGCCGCTGCCGAAGACCCTGATCTCCGGATGAGCGAAGTGTCCTGCCAGTCGTGGCGCAATCTGCAGGAAAGCGCTGTCGGTCACGGCTGCAACTCTCTCGATCTTTTTATGATGGTCCCGAACGAATTTCAGATGTTCGACGAGCGCACCGAAACTGTCCCAACCGGGAAAAGACGGCGCCTCGATCAGAAGCCCCTTAAGGTTTCCTTGTTCGACAATGTAGGGATCAACAACCTTCGCAATCTCCGCAAAGTCACCAGCCTCGATCGTTCCTTGCGGACTGACGACTAAGATGGCCATGTCCCGCAGTAGCTCAAATTTAATCAAGGCTTCCTCCTGCACTTCGTTCCTGACGGCTGCCCATCGGCTAAGTTTAGGTTCGACGCCCGTCGGCGCTGATTGGCCCCAGGTGGCAGATTCGCAGCCGATCAGTCGGCGCTAGGCGCCCACCGCTGACTGATCTGAAACCCCGCGAGGGCCTCGTCGGCGGCTTCGCACGCCGCTTCGGCGGCGGCGACTTCCGCTTGTTTTTCCCGCGTCAGCCCCTGCACCGAATTGGCGCTGCAGATCACGTTCAGAAGGCCGAGCGCGGTATAACGGCCTCTTGCCGCCGTTGCGGCCTCGGTCAGGCGGGTGAGTTCCTCGTCTTCAAGGGTCATCCTCCACAAACGGCCGTCCCAGCCAACTGTTCCCGGGGGCCTTTGAGTTTCAAACCGGGACCGTGCCCGCCGTCTGGGCGCGCCGGACCGGGAGCCGCGCAGGGCAGTGCGGTCCGTCAACTTCGGAACATTCCATGCCCACTGTGCGTTCAAGCCTGTAGTCCGTCCCGCTGGCATCGGAGGACAGTCATGAAACCCGTTTTTCTTTTTCTCGCGGCCACAGCGCTTTTCGGCTCGGCAGGCTGCGATCAATACGGCCAGAAGCAGACCGCGCAAGGCTCGCTCCAGTTTCCGGGTCAGCGCCCGGCGTTGGGCGCCGGCTTGAACAGACCGCCCGACGAGTGGGCGGCACCCGCGGTCACCCAGACGGCCTATGCCAACCAGAGTGGCCCGACCCGCTGACGACAGGATCCGCTGCAGCAGCAGGGGGCGCCGCTTACTGAGCAAGACGGGCTGTGGCTTCCCTGAATTCTCCCAATTGCGGGCACGTTTGCCTTGATCGCTGCGTATCACGCAGGAGCGGTGGCCTTCATGAAGATGCCGTGGGGCTATCGGCCGGAGAGGGGAGATGAACTTGAAACGCTGGCTCTTTCTGTTCTGGCTGGCCGCAACGTTGGTCTGGATCGTCTTTGCGTTCCTTCAATTTATGGAACCGCGGTGGGACGAGATCACTTGGACCGTCTGGGATGTCGTGGATCTCCTGGTCGTTCTCTTCGGCCTTCCTCTTGCCTGCCTCGGAGCGGCCGTTGCGATCATGTTCATCCCATGGGACCGCGGTAGACAGTGACGGAGCTATGCGCGCCAACACATCGGAAGCCACGACGGAGGCGCGGACGGTCGCTCTCAACGCAGCCCCCAGGTCCGGGATGGGTCGATGCTGTCGAAAAGTCTTCGCTATGTCGCGAGTGGGTAATAATCGAATTCGATCGAATGATGCATTGATTCGATGTTGTGCGCTTGTGGTCGATCTTGAATCAATGTTGCGCGCTTTGGCCCCCAAAATCGTTTTTCGACAGCATCGGTCATTCGCGCCGGTTTCGAGACTTTCTCACAGAGTCCGCTTCACCCCTGAGACCGGACTTCATCGGTTTCGCATAGAGTGCCTCGTGATGCATCGGACCTTCCTGGTCCTATGGCGCGCGTCCACAAATCGGATTCGTTGAACACCACTCGTTTAATGTCCGCTTCCCACCCAATAGCGTCCACACCGCAGACATCGTGCGAGGTCTGAAAAGTGCCAATAGCGGAAGTGGCAGCCCGTCCGCGTCAACCCTTCGGCTACCAGCGCCACGTCGATGCAAAGGTCGATGCGGTCGAGCAACGGCCCGGACACGCCCCAAACTCTCTGCTAGCACCTAAAGGAGCGACGGCGCCACAGGCATCCTCCAAAGGGAAGCGGCTGTCCTGGTCAATAGAGGACAGGCTCATTCCCATCGAAGGTGTTGCTCTCCAGATTGAGGTGGCAGAAGAAGGCGTCTGATCGCGCAATTTTTGCCAGAGCATGCTGGCTCGACTACGTCTCAGCATAATCGGTGACCCCAAGATGCCTACCCAAACAAAACGGGTGGCTCGTTTTCAATGGTTCGATACCAAATTCAGGACACTAGCTATGGAAAGCAGCGACAAAAGAGCCACCCCTACGAATTCCGATCCGACCTCATCCCACGTCGCGGAGACAGTCGACGCGGTCGCGAATCTTCACGCACAACACCATTTGAGGCGGACCGTAGTTGAAAAAGTCATCGATAGCTGGACCTCCCTACTTTCGCGTCCGATCTGCCTGGCTCTTCTCTTTTTAGGCGTGGCCACCTGGATCGCAATAAACACGCTAAGTGGCTACTCTGCGATTGATCCACCTCCGTTCCCCTGGCTGTTCGGCGTTCTTACTTTACTCAGTTTGACTATGGGGGTTCTCATTCTTTCCACGCAAAGACGCGCCGACGCGCTTGCCGAACTTCGCGAGCGGTTGACCTTAAATCTGGCAACTCTGACGGAGCGCAAAGTCACCAAAGTAATCGAGCTTCTCGAGGAGCTCCGCCGCGACAGCCCAAATATAGAGAACAGGATCGATCTGGAAGCCAAGCAAATGGCGGCACGCGCGCAACCTGGAGAGGTGCTTGGCGAGATTGCGGAAATGCACGAGGAATCGCTCAAGCCGCCAAAGACCACTAACGAGCCATGAGAAATCACCTCGCAGAACAAGTCGTCAGAATTTATAAAAGATAAATGGAGCTTAATAGTTCCTGGCAACGCCAACGCTTGGCGCAATTATAGGATAGACCAACAAAGTGGCATCCATTGAAAGCGCGCCTCTCGGCCACCGTTCTGGCAGCTTGCCGATCGTTAGTTTGGCGGCGCTTGGCATCGTGTTTGGCGATATCGGCACCAGCCCGCTCTATACCTTTCAGACGATCCTTCACATGTCTCGGACACCGGGCGCTAACAGTATTCTGGGCGCTCTATCGCTTCTGTTTTGGACGCTCTTCATCATCACCACGGTAAAATACGTCTCGTTTGCCATGCGCGTCGATAACGGTGGCGAAGGCGGCATTCTGGCTCTCATGGCGTTGTTAGGTTTGAACAAGCAACAGCGCGCGACCATCGTTGCCGTTGGGCTGTTCGGGGCAGCTCTTATCTACGGGGACGGAGCAATCACACCCGCGATCTCAGTCCTCTCTGCGCTGGAAGGCTTGAATATGGTGACGCCCGCCGTCGAGCCTTACATCGTTCCGCTGGCTGTAGCTATTTTGCTCGGTCTTTTTGCGATCCAATCGAAGGGCACCGCATGGATAGGACAGGCGTTCGGCCCTGTGATGCTGGTGTGGTTTATCGCGATGGCCGTGATGGGAATCGCGGGCATTGCGCGACATCCGACCGTTCTTGCTGCAATCAATCCCCGTTACGGGATTGCTTATCTGTTCTCCCATGGCTTTCATGGCTTCCTGGTGCTGGGCGGCGTCTTCCTTTGCGTGACGGGAGCGGAGGCCCTGTACGCGGATATGGGCCACTTCGGAAAACGCCCAATCCGGGTCGCTTGGTTCGCCATTGTGTTTCCGAGCTTGCTTCTGAACTACGCGGGTCAGGCTGCTCTCGTTCTCGACGGCGCGCCGACCGACGGCAATATCTTCTAGCGCCTCTGCCCGGAAGAGCTACTCATCCCACTCGTTGTTCTGGCGACGTTGGCTACAATCATCGCGAGCCAGGCAATCATTACGGGCGCCTTTTCCATGACTCGGCAGGCCATTCAGCTCGGCTGGCTCCCGCGGCTGCTCATCCAGCAGACCTCGTCGGAAGGCTACGGCCAGATTTATGTGCGGGTCGTTAACTGGCTGCTGCTGATCGTCACCGTCAGCCTCACCATCGCCTTCAGAAAGTCGGAGAATCTCGCGGCCGCCTACGGCATCGCCGTGTCGCTGACCATGCTGATGACATCAGTCCTGCTCTTCATCGCGATGCGCGAGATCTGGGGTTGGAGCTTGCTCGCTGCCGGAAGCGTCGCGGGCTTTTTCCTGGTGGTTGATACGGCATTTTTCCTGGCCAACCTGACCAAGATCACCGAAGGCGGATATGTACCGCTCTTGCTCGCCCTTCTCGTCTACATACTTATGTGGACGTGGCATCGGGGAGCGGCGGCAGTCGCGGTGCGCATGCAAGAAGCGCTCGTTCCCGTTCCTGAATTCTTGGCAAAGGTGGCAGCGGAGCACATCGCGCGGGTGCCAGGCACTGCAGTCTTCTTGACCCGTTCGCAAAAGGACACACCGTCTCTCATGGTTTGGCACGTCGAACATAACCGCGCGCTTCATCGGCAGTTGTTCGTATTGCGAGTCGTGATACTGCAAGTGCCCTGGTTGACGGCAAAAGACCGGATTACCGTGACAGAAGTCGCTCCGGATTTCTGGCGCGCCGAAGCACGCTTTGGCTTTATGGAGCGTCCAAATATTCCCGAACTGCTAAGCGAAGGCGCAGCAAAGGGCTGCACAATCGATCTTCATGACGTGACCTATTACGTCGGTCACAACATCGTCCTGCAAAGGGACGATCACCGTGGCCTTCTAACTTGGCAACATGAGCTCTTTACGGCGATGGAGCGCAATGCCGCGCATGTCAGCGACGTCTTCAGCCTGCCAAGCGATCAGGTCGTCGAAATCGGGCGTCAAATCTCGATTTAGCCAAGCGACAGTGCTACCTGGTTCCTATGGTGCGTTACTGACAACATCCAATGGACGCCATGTCGGGTTTGGGTCATCCGCGTCGTTCTGAGGGTGCGTCGATGACTTCCGGTCTACCGCCAACTTCAGACATTGTCGGGCGCGGTCGCCACTTCAGAAAAGTGCCATGAGCGGAAATGACCTGCGCTCGAGGCGGCCGCCGATCACCGCCACTCCACGCCCATGTTGTCGTCCGTGATGATCCTAAGGCCGTGAAAGCGGCGGCGCACAGTGTCGGCGTCGGTCATGGTGACCAACTCGTCCAGTTTCTGCCGCTGGGCCGGTACCGAAACGTCCAGGGCCGGATGGCCATTGATCCGGTATTCGAGCGGCATTGGTACGGCACTTTCACTATGAGCCGCTACTCGGTAGCCTCGATGCGGTTTACCATGTGTCGCACCTTATGATCCGATAGCAAAATCAAACGGACCGGCAACATTGCGTCGGAGAATGACTTCTTATCGACGTCGGTGATGAATTGAGGACCGGCTTTCATGATCACCTCGCGCTCCGAGGCCTCGCGCTCATCCCACCGCGCGCGCATATGTGACACTGATTCCTTGGCGGCGACGCGGATGATCCTCTGGTCCTCCTTGGAGAGGCCGTCCCAGACTTTCTTCGAGAACACCAGAACCTCCGGGGCCATCGAATGTTCCGTCAGGCTGTAGAACTTGCTGACCTCGTAGTCGCCGGAGGATATGTAGGACGTCCACGTGTTCTCCGCCGCATCGATCAGGCCAGTACTAAGTGCGCCGTGAACCTCGTTGTAGGGCATCAGCACTGCCGTCGCCCCTATCGCCTTCATCATCGCCACCCATATGGTCGATGACTGCATGCGAACTCTCATGCCCCTGATGTCGTCCACATTCCTGATCGGCTTCTTGGCGTAGAAGGAACGCGAACCGACATCGTAGAAGCAGAGGCCGATTAAACCTGTCTTCTCGATGGCAGCCAAAATCTCATCGCCGATCGGACCGTCGAGTACCTGCCGTAGGTTCGCCCTCGACTTGAAGATATACGGCAGCGCGGGAGCGATGGTTTCCTCCACAGCGTCGTTGAGCGCCTCTATGCTGAAACGACCCATGTCGAGTGTACCGTTCCTAATCCGTCCGATCAGGAAGTCCTCCGAGCCGATATTGGAGTTAGGCAATGGCTTGATGCCAAGCTTTCCACCGCTACGTTCGTTGATCAGGGTGCCCATGTAGGCCACCGCCCGCTCGACCGGATAGTCGAGCGAGTGAACGCTTGAGGATTGGAAATCGCGAGCTTGGGTTGGACTGATTGTAAGTGCGGCGACAAGCGAGCTCAAAATTAGAAGCGAACGCATTGTTCATCTCCTTCTCTTTTGATGTCTTGTTGGCCCAACACGCCTTTGCGCTTACTCGCTCCGGTTTTTTGAATTGAGACTGCAAATATAGAGGAAATTATTGGTAAAACAACAGAATAATTCCGTGATTCTATGACCGACGCAGAAAACGGCCCTAATATTGGCGTTTATTGGCCGGGTCGACGTCGTGATTCCGAAGTGGATTGCCGACTAGCCCATCATCGAGGTGTGGGAGCCGGACCGGCGGACCTGCCGATAGAGCAGCCGACGAAATTCGAGTTCCTGGTCACTCTCAAAACCGCCAAGGCACTCGGCCTCACCATCCCGCCTTCGATCCTTGCCCGCGCCGACGAGGTGATCGAGTAGTTCCGCAGGACTGAAACCTTATGCGGTGCCAACGACAAGATCGGCGACCCTTAACCTTCGAAGATCGACGGCGTGCACCTCTAGCGAAGTTGGTTTAAACTTACGCTATTTAATGTGCTCACGAAACAGGTACCACTGCAAGGCGCGGCGGTTGGGTGAACGATCTCGGACGAGCCATTGTGAACCGCTTTCTTGCTCGACCAGCGTGGCTGCAGGCATTGGGAACCCACATGCGCCGTATCCTCACCGCCACGATCCTTGCCCTCTCCGCGATCACCGCGCCGGTGCTGGCGCAGCAGGCGGACGGCATCTCCTCATTGGCAATCTCGCGTTGCGCCGGTAAGGTTGGCATGGAAACCCGCCAGTCGGACGCAGCCTTTGGTGTCATCATGCTCGACGGAATTCCATGGACCACGATTGAGCGAACACAGAAGCAGATCGGCTCGCAGATCATTGCCACCACGGCAACCGGCACCGGCGCGTGGCGACGGCACGACGGCGCCGCCGCGCCGTTCCGCTTCAGCTGTGTGCTCGATACCAACGGCCAGGCACTTATGTTTCATACAAGCCTGATCGATCCCCTACTAGGAGACGCGTTGCCCCCGTCGATCCGCGTTCGTGGCTCAGTCACCTATTTGCAGAAAATGGCACTGCCAAGAGGGGCGGAGTTGCGCGTACAACTGCTCGACATCGCGAAGACTCCGGTTGGCGAGATTCTCGCTGAACAGGTGGTGCGCAGCGGCTGGGCAGTGCCGATCCCCTTCGCACTGCGCCTGCCCAAGGATACGTCACTTGAGGGTCGCAAGCTTGCGATCACCGCGCGGTTAGTGGAAGCGCACCAGACTCTGTTTCAACTCAAGGAACCGCGCGCTATCACCGGCGACGACTTGCGTAAGTCCATCGAACTAACGCTCGACAAGGTCGAGGCGACCAAGCGTTGATAGTCGGCTTGGATTCGTAACCGCGCACGTTCGCGTGGGGGAATCAGGAAATTGCCTGTCCCGATCGTAATACCGGAACGGGCGACGAGCAGATCCCTTATCGCCTTGGCCTCGCCGCGGGGTTAAAAAAAGAGAGCGTCGAGACATCTTTCATGGCGGCAACTTCCCGGCTGGCCTGCATGCACCAAATTTCACGCGGGTCAAATTTAGCTTGTATGTCTGGAACACAATGTTCCCGGATGATGGATCGCCGCTCAGGCTCATTTCGTCGACGAAGCCGGCTATGGTGATTGGCGAGAATGTGACGTTATTCAATTCCTGTAAGCTGCCATCCCTGATACGCGATGAGCGTCTTCGTCTGTCAACGCCGGAGCAAAAATGCATCGGTTGGCCGGAGTGAAGATGCGTCACGGCTGATGGCAGGAAGGCCCCCCGAGGGGGCCTTCCTGCGTCGTGAGTCATTCCTCGGGTGGGCTGTCGGGCAGGTTGGCGGCGCGCGACCGCATCCCGCTGGCCAAGTCGAATCGCACGCCTGACGTGAAGGATCTGGTCGGGGGTGGGGTCTATCGCTGGCGTACACTCGGCGCCATGTCCGCCTCGGGTGTGATCGGCAATCCCGACGCGGCGAGCGAGGAGAAGGGCCACCGCCTGATCGCCGGCATAGCCGACGAGATCGCAGGCAAGCTGCTCAACGAGGAGATGTGGGGCCTGCCCTATCTCTCCGAAACTGTGGCCTAAACAAACATTGTCACGCCAACGGAGTTTGGAAGAAAACTCCGTCAGTTTCGTTCCTACGCATTACAGCATTTTCAGTCACTTAACAGGCTCCGACAACACCCGAAACCGCCTTTAGAGCACCAACGTGACAATGCTGGCGCGGGAGGAACCAATGTCATCGGTGACGACGTTGTTCGGTTGCTGCTCAGCACAAAAAGCGGCGGTTTACACAGAGCTAG
>PLYM01000261.1 GCA_003153375.1 Planctomycetaceae bacterium | reverse complement strand
CGTCCAGTGCACCCTCAAATTCCTACGACATCCGTGATTTATCAGGGACGACTAGCTACTGGCCTTCAATTCGGCCAGGTGCTGGGCCGTGCCGACCAGGCGGTCCCAATTGTCTTGGATATAGAGGGGCGGGCCGCCAATCTGGGCGACGACCTGGGCGACCTGCTCGGTCTCGATCATTTCGATCGCATCCCAAGGGCAGACCTTCAGATCGTAGGGATTGGTCTTCTTGCCCGGAATGTGTACGCAAACCTCGCAACCGACGCAGCGCTCCAGATCAATCTGGCACCAACTCTGCAGGTTCTGCATGTTGTCGTACTGCTGCAGCTTGATGATGCAGTCGACCGGACAAACCTCAAGACAGGCCTCGCAGCCCGTGCAATTGTCGGCGTTGATGACGGCGAGCTCTTTCGGCAGTTTCTTGCGGGGCCCTTGTTTGGCCATAACAGCACATCCTCGTGGTGTAGCGCTCCGATGTCGAGTCTTTCAATCATAGAGAGAAATCGGCAGATCGCCAACGCCCCCAACTGGTTAAATTGCGTCGGACGGGCAGTTTTCGGCCCCTTTTTGCGGCAGTTCCCTGGAGCCCCGCGCCAGTACGGCGCGCAAGACACCGCCAATCCACCCGGGGGAACCTGCCACACTACGCGCCAGGAATCTGCTCGCCGGCGATGATGTCTTCGAACGTCTGGCGGCGGCGCACCAGGTGGGGCTGGCCATCGCACACCAGCACTTCGGCGGCCAGCGGCTTGGCGTTGTAGTTCGAACCCATCACGAACCCATAGGCCCCGGCGCATTCGATGACCAGATACTGCCCCACCTCGGCCTTGGGCAACGAGCGGGTGCGGACAAAGCCGCCTTCTTCCTGCGTGAAAATGTCGCCCGACTCGCACAGCGGACCGCCAACGACGACGTCCTGCAGCGGCGCGGCCGCCGTGCCGCGGGGCACGATTGCCATCGGGTGATAGGCGCCATACAGGATCGGTCGAGCGAGATTGTTGAAGCCGGCGTCGAGCAAGTAGAACGTGTTATTGCCCATCTGCTTGACCGCGCAGATTTGCGCGATCAGAAACCCGCTCTCGGCAACCAGGTAGCGGCCGGGCTCGATTTCCAAACGCAGCGGATGGCCGAAAGCCGCGGCCAGTCGCTGGCGCGTGGCATCCCACAGTGCGAAGTAGGCGTCGAGATCGACGTAGCTTTGCTCTTCGCGATAGGGAATCGGCAGGCCGCCGCCGGCGCTGATTGAAGCCAACTGCGGCCCGATCTCGCCGGCCGCCTTTTCCAACGCGCCACAAACCTGCGACAGATGCTCCAGATCGGTGCCCGAGCCAATGTGCATGTGCAGACCCGAAATCCGCAGTCCATGCTCCTTGGCCAGCCGCAAACACTTGCCCAGGTCGGCGTGCCATATACCGTGCTTCGAATGCTCGCCGCCGGTGTTGGTCTTCTGGCTGTGGCCGTGGCCGAAGCCGGGGTTCAGCCGCAACGTGATGTCGCGGCCCGCCGCGGCGCGACCCAATTGTTCGATCATGTCGGGCGAGCCACAGTTCACATGAATCGAATGCTTGACCACCATCTCGAGGGCTTCGGCATCAAAGATGTCGGCCGTATAAACGACCGGCGGCGGGTCGCCGTGCAGCGCATAGCCGGCTGCCTGGGCGCGGCGAATCTCGCCCGCGCTGACCGTGTCGACCAACACGCCGTTGCGCCGCATCAGATCCAGAATGGCCAGGTTCGAGCACGCCTTCTGGGCGTAGCGCACGTGATCGAACGCCCGCAGATCGTGAATGCGCTCGACGATCTTGGCGGCGTCGTAGACGTAGGTGGGCGTGCCGAACTGGCGAGCCAATTGCTCGACGCCGACGCCGGCGATCTCGGTGCGGGTTGGAGAAAAGCGAACAGCGGTAGGCATCGAAAATCCTTGCCGGATGGCCAATTAGTGCCAGCGGCCCCAGCGTGGGCCGCTACGTCAGGACCGCCCAGACTAGCGAATTGTAGCGGGCAAGAAAAGGCGCTGGTGCCGCCGGGCCAATGGCCGGCTAGCCCGCCAGCGGATCGACCTGCGAGCCGGAGTCGGCCGAGCTCGTGCTCTTCTTGGCCACCGTGATGGCGGCGGCCTGCATCAGGGCCCCGTTCGTGGCCGCGTTGCTGTTGGTGGCGACACTGCTGACCGTGGCGGCGCTGCTGACGGCAGCCGTGGCCGCCGCGGGCGTGGCGACCAACTGTCCGATCGCCGCGTCGGCAGCCGCCGCGGCCTGCGAAGTGGCCACCGCGGATTGCGGCCCGGGGGTGTGCAGGAAGTTGATTACCGCCAATAAGTCGGCGGGCGAGATCGCGCCGTCTCCGTTTACGTCCATGAAATAAGCCGTCGACGTGTCAGGCGTGGGAGCCAAAAGGTGATCGATCAGGATCAGCGCGTCCAAGGCCGAAACGGCGCCGTCGCCATTGACGTCCAGCGGATTGGCGGCGTTGTGAATCGTCGTTCCGCCCAAAAGCGACGAACCGCCGCCCACGCTGTTGGTGGTCGAAGACGTCGTGCCCGTCGACGAGGTGTTGCCGCTGGACGACGTTGTGCCGGCGCCCGCCGTGCCCGTGTTCGTCGTGGTCGCCACGGCGCTGGGCAGGTCGTTGTGAACCAGGTAGACCGCGTCGGCAATCACATAACCGTTGGCCTGGTTGTTCAGGTTCACGCTCAGCGTGCCGCTGGCCACGTTCAGCGTGGAAAGTGCCTTCCACATCACCCCACCATACGAGACATCGGCTGGGTTCTGTTGCTCGTTGACTAGCACCGTGCCGCGCGAAGTGCCGCCGTCCATGATCGTGAAGGGCGCGTTGGTGGCGCGGTTTTGGAACGGCACCCAGGTGGTATAGACGGTGTAGTTTCCCGGCGCCAGATCGGAAAAAGCCCACGTCGCGTGATCCGCGCCTTGGCCGGCGGCGTCGGATCGCAGCTCGCCCTGATAGGCCAGCGTGTTGGCATTCGTGGCCCAGCCGCCCGCAGCCTGGAAGCCGCCACCCGAATCGTCGACCACCAGTTGGCTCGGTCCGGCAGCGGTCCCAGTGCCGGCAATGTTGAATGTGTAAGGAGCTTGGGTCGGATCGTTGTCGGGAATCGACAACACAGCCGTCCGCTCTCCCACGGCGCCCGGATGGAACATCACCTGGAACGTCGCGCTCGCGCCAGCCGCGATCGTCGAGGGGGGTTGCGAGACGACGGTGAAGTCGCTGGCATTCGCGCCCGAGATGCTGACCCGCGGAGCGCCGGTCAACAGTAAGTCGGCATTGCCCGTGTTCGTGATCGTGAAGGTGTTGATGAACGAACTGCTGAAGGCCGCGACACCGCCAAAATCGGTGCCGTTGCCGAATGTAGCCGCCGCGGCGGGACCGACCGTCGAGTCGGCGATCGACTGACCGCTTCCCGAGACGTCCATTTGCGGTGCCTGCGAGCCAATGCCGCCGCTGACCACGCGAATCGCATCGGCCACGACCATTCCATTGGCGTTGTCGTTCAGCCGCACCGTCAGCTTGCCGGTGAACTCGTTGAACGTGCCCAGGCTCTGCCAGACGACGCCATTCGACTGGTCGCCGCTGGGCATGACCTGCTGATTCACGCGCACCGTGGCCAAGGGCGTGGCGCCATCATAGATCGTATAAGGAGCATTCGTGGCCCGATTCGAAAATGGAATCCACTTGGCAAACACCTCATAGTTTCCCGCGGGCAGGCCCGTGAACGTCCAATCGGCAAAGCCGCTGCCATCGCCCGCGGGGTGTTGCTCGGCATCGAGCTGATAGGCCAGCGTGTTGGTGAAGTTGGTCCAGCCGTTGGTCTCGCCATAGGCGGCGTCGCCGTCGTCGACGATCCGTTCGGCCGGGGGCGGCGTGCCGAAGATGATCGTGGCCATGCCCTGCGGATCGGTGATCTCGGCGTGCACGGGATTGAACAAGTTCAGGAAGAACTGCTCGTCGGGCGTATACACGCCATTGGTCATCACCGGCACGGTGACCAGCATCGACGTGACGCCGGGCGCGAAGGTCAGCGTATTGCTCTCGGCAGAGTAGTTCACGCCGGCCTGAGCGGTGCCGTCGGCGGTCGCATATTGCACGTAGGTGGTGTCGCCGCTGACTTTGTCGAGGGCCACGGTGAAGACCGCATTGGCGGGTCCGGCCTGAGCGGCCGTGACGTGAACGTCGTTCACGTAGAACTCGGGCGGCTGATTGACGTTCGTAATCGTGCCGACGCCGACCCCCTTCGTGAGATGGCCGTTGATCGGGTTGGCGGCACTGACCGCCGAATTCGTTAGCTGGACGAAGAAGGTCTCCGGGGAGTGATAGAGCGCCCTGCTGAGAATCGGCACCGTAACGTTGACCGATCCTCCTCCCGGCGCGAAGGTCACGATACCGCTGGTGGGCAGGTAATCGACCCCGGCAAACGCGGTATCGTTGACCGTGCCAAAGTTAACCACCACGTTGTAGGGCACGGTGCCCACGGCCGAGATCGTGAATACGGCCGTGGTGGTTCCGGAGGTGAGCTGCAACGCGCTGACGTCGGTAACCGTCAGGTCAACGTCATCGTTCAGGATCGTGCCGACCCCGCTGCCGCGAGCGATTTCCGGGTGCTGCGGATCAAACAGCTTGAGAAAGAAATTCTCATCCGACTCGACGACCGTATCGCCCAGCACTTGAACCGTGACCTGCTGCGACGTGTTGCCCGGCGCGAAGGTCAAGATGCCGGTCTGAGCGACATAGTCGCTGCCGGCCTGGGCTGAACCATCGGCCGTGGTGTAGGCGACCGTGCTCGTGTTGATACTGGCCGGCTGAGAAATCGTGAAGACAAAATTCGTAAAGCCCGCGTCGCCTTCGAACTGCGTCACATTGGTGACGTCGAAATCGCCCAGATTGACCTGGAGCTCCGTCGATGCAATCCCGTTGGCAATGACCGTCACGCCGTAGCTGCCTGGGAGGAGTCCCGGCGGCAGGGTGAATTGCACCGACACCGGCGTGCTACCCGTGGCCACGCCCGTGCTGCTCCAGTTGAATGTCCGCGCGTAGAAGATGGTCCCCGCCTGATTGCGAAGTCGCACGATCGGATAGTTGCTCGCCATCTCATCATCATCTCCGAACGTCGCGCCTTCCGAGATGCCGTTGAGTTGCGTACCGGTGAGCGTATACGTCGTCCCGTCGCTCGTGATATTCGTGATCGTCGGCCGCCAGGCATCGTTGGGCGAGCCAGTCGGCGTATAGATCTCGATCTGGTGCGTTTCGGTGGTCAACATGACCTGTCCGGTGGGCAGAACCAGCATGATTAGAAAGTCGGAATTCGTATTCACGAGATCCGATGGCGTGACATCCGTATATGTGCCCGCAACCGGGTCAAATTCGAAGATCTTTGATGGTGCGGGAAACGTATAGGCACCATCGGAACCGATGGTGCCCAGAGGCGAGGCGGCAAACAGCACGTCGCCGTTTGGAAGCATCGCGCCGGGGGCGTCGGCAGCAACGAAACCGCCCGGGATTGCGGGCCCGGCCGCCCAAGTATTCGTGGACGGGGTGTAGAACGCAGTAGCGCCATTGCCGCCGAGGAAGAAGGCCCTTCCATCGGGCACCAAGAATGCCGGGCCTAGTTCACTGCCTACCGCGTCGCTGCTCAATTCAGACGGAAGGATTCCGGCGTCCACCCACGTTCCCGTGGAGGGAATGTATCGTTGCGCATGCGCTGCTGTCGCCGAACTCGAAAAGACGTTGTACGACAAGATGCTCCCGTCGGGCAGTTTGACCCAGGTCTCCTCATCGCTGGCATCTCCCAGCAACTTCGTGCCCGTCTGCGACCAACTATTCGATGCGGGATCATAGATATATGTCTGCGGCCCCGAGAGATATCCGGCCAGGACACGCCCGTCGGGTAACACTTCAATGGGGTCATCGCCGAATTGAGCCTGGGGGAAGTTGGTGATGCTCGTCCACGAGTTGGCAACCGGGTCGTAAATCTCGCCCGTGTTGGTAAAGTTCGAGTCGGTATTCGGCCCTGAATATTCGCCGCCCATGATGAGGACCTTGCCGCTGGGCAGAACCGCTGCCGGCGCAAACAACCGCTGCAGGTTCATCGAGGCAAGCTGCGACCAGGAGCCATTCACGTAGCTCCCACTGACGTTCGGCTTAAGTTGGTACCAACGTTTTGAGGCTTCGTTGTTTCCTCCCTGAACCATGACCGTGCCATCGGACAGCAACTGCATGGTTTGCGCGCCGCCTGGATCGGGAATTTGGTTGGTCAGGTTGGTCCACGTGCCCGGCGCGGCGCTCAGCAGACGCCGATCTTCCAGGTCTTCAATCGCAAGGCGGCCGCGCCGTAAGCTGCGAGACGAGACACAACTGTCTCGACGATGCGATCTTCGATACGCCATGGAAAAGCCTTGGGAGAAAACGGCCGCGGAACCGGGCAGCGGTCCGCCGCATTGCAATGTTCCGGGTGGGCAATGACCTCGCACCACGCGAGTCAAGGAGAAACGGCGCAAACAAGCCCCTGCCAATACTAATTGGGCCGTCAGAGGGCCGCAACCAGAGGCGCTTTCCAAGTTAAATCAGCCATCTAGCGAATCCAACCCGGGGGTAACGCGGCTGGCGGGGGTGCTCTTCTTGATCGGGGTGACGACGATTGGGGGACTCACGGCCTTGGCGACCGTGCGCGTGGCAGCCGACAACTGGCTCATCGCCTGATCGACAGCCGAGGCTGGCAATCCGGCCGGCAATGCCACGGTTTGACCATTGGCCGCGGCCGTGACGACATTTCCAGTCACGACATTGGCCGTTACGACGCTAGCCGCCGCGACACTCGCCGAGGAGGCCGCCGGGCTCGCCACCGCGGCCGAGGCTTGGGCGGTGGGCGTGGCCTGGGACTGCGGTCCGGCGGACTTCAGATAATCGACGACCGTCAACAAGTCGAGAGGCGAGACCGCTCCGTCGCCGTTGACGTCCATATAATAGTTTGCCGAGCCGTCCAGCGCCGGCGCCCTAAGGTCTTGAATCAAGATCAGCGCATCGACGGCTGAGACGGCTCCGTCGCCACTGACGTCCATCGGCAAACTGGAATTGTGCAGCGGGGCGATCGCCGACGTCGTGGTGGCGCCGCCCAACACTCCGGCGCCCAGGCCATCGTCACCGTTGGTGCCCACGCCTTGAATCGCAAAGGTGTAAGGATGCTCGTCGGTGTCGTCGTTGGCGATCGACACCTCGGCCTGGCGCAAGCCCGTGGTCATCGGATGGAAGATCATCGTAAAGGTAGTCGACTCGCCGGGGTTCACGGTCGAGGCCGGCTGCGTGACCACGCGGAAATCTTGCGGGTTGGCGCCGCTGATCGCGACACGCGGGGCGCCATCCAGGTGCAACGGCGCGTTGCCGTTGTTCCTGATCATGAAGGTCTCGGTCGACGAGTCGGTGGTGGCCAGCACGGTGCCGAACGACGTGCCATCGGCATCGGCCGGCAACGTGTCGCCGGTCGGAATCGAGACGCCAAACCCGTCCACGTTCATTTCGGGCTGTTGCGGGGCAATACCATTGAGCACCAGCCGCACCGCGTCGCCGACAACATAGCCGTTGGCGTTGTCGTTCAAGCGCACGTTGAGCATGCCGGTCGTCGTGCTCCAGGTTCCCAGCGGCTGCCAGAGGACGCCGTCGGATTCATCGCCGGCTGGCATGACTTGTTGATTGACGCGCACCGTGGCCAGCGGCGTGGGCCCATCGTAAATCGAGTACGGCGCGTTGGTGGCCCGATTGACGAACGGAATCCACTTGGTGAACACCTGGTAAGAACCCAGCGGCAAATCCGTGAACGTCCAGTCGGAGTGTCCGCTGCCGTTGCCCGCGGCGTGATAGGTGTAGTCGAGTTGATAGGCCAGGGTGTTGGTGAGCGTGGTCCAACCGGTTGTCTGCGAGAAGCCCGGCCCGCCGTCGTCGATGATGTAATTGCCGACCGGCGGAGTCGAGTAGACGAACGTCGCCTGGCCCAGCGGATCGCCGAGGATGGCCGCCGAGGGATTGGAAATCTGCAAATAAAAGCCCTCGTTCGCCGTGTACACCGACGGCGTCGTGACCGGCACCGTGACTTGCAGCGAAGCGACCCCGATGGGAAAGACCAGCGTATTGCTCTCCGCGGTGTAGTCCGTGCCCGCGTGAGCCGTGCCGTCGACCGTGGTATACGCGACGGTTACCGTCGTGCCGCTCGGCCTGTCGAGAGCGACCGTGAAGACGGCCGTTAGCGCCTGAGCATCATCGGTCGTAATCTGCACGTCGTTGACATACAGCAAGGGCAACGCATCGTCATCCAAAATCGTGCCGACGCCGATTCCCTTGGCGATCCGGGCGTTGACCGGATTGCTCAACACGACGTCGAACGTCTCGGTCAGCTCGCTCAGCGTGTCGCCGACGATCGGAACCGTCACGGTCGCTGAGTTCGTTCCCGCCGGCATGGTAATCGTGCCGCCACGAGGCAGATAGTCGCTTGAACCAGAAGTCGTGACGTCGACGGTGGCATAGTTGACCGAGACGGGTCGCGAGGTTTGACCGGCCGCGGTGATCGTGAACACGGCGTTGCGGGTGCCGCTGTTTCCCTCGACAATGCTGATGTCGTTGATCGAAAGCTCGACGTCATCGTTGACGATCGTGCCAATGGCCCCCGGCCGATCCGTGATTCCGCCCGTCACTTCCGGGAACGCCAACAGAAACGTTTCGTCCTGCTCGGGCGTCAGATCGCCGAACGCCTCGACCGTGACCAACTGCGTCAGGCCGCCATCGGGTAAGAAGGTCAGCGTGCCGCTGGTCGGTTGATAATCGACTCCGGCGGTCGCGGTGACGTCTTGCGTGGCATAAACGACGGTTACCGGCGAGAGCGGAGCACGGGAAAGGGTCACGGGAAAGACGAAGGGGGTCGTCCCGCTGTCACCCTCCAACTGCGCGACGTCCGGAGCCGAGACGGTCGGAATCGCAATGTTCACGTCACCCGGATTGCCCGAGCCGAAAACGGTGCGCGTGGAATAGAACGCCGACTGCCCCGCCGCCAAGGTATACACGGTGCGAAACGCCAAGGTGACGTCGTATTCTTGGCCCGCGTCGACGAATCCGTCGCCGTTGTTGTCGCCCGTGATGTGGTTGGCCAACGGGTTGCCGGCGATCACGCGTTCCTCGAGCAAGGGATACGCATCGATTTCGTACCGATCCGAGGCTTCGACCGTGCCGCCGCTCGTGTCGATGCCAACGAAGGTCGTACTGGTCGTGCCGGTTCCGCCCGCGTCGGTTTCGAAAAGGAACTCACTGTTGGCCAAGGTGGTTCGGCCGCCGCCATCGACGAGCGAGCCATCGAACAGCAAATCGCCGTCCAGATAACGTACTAACTCGAATTCCACGGGCCCGCTGCTGGTGTTGGTGATCTCGTACGACTGGCCCAACACCGATCCGGTCTGCACGCCGGAACTATTGCTCATCGGAGCGACGGTTTGCAGCAATTGGAAATTCAGCGTGTTGTAGGTAAAGGTGCTGTTGGCCGAAGTGGACGTGCCGCTGATTGCCACGTCGCCCAGACTGGTCGATGAACCGATGTTGCCCGAGGTGAGAAACTGCCGGGCCCCGGAGGTTCCAAAGCGAATGGCGACCCCCGATTCGAACGTCGTGCTGGCAGCCTGAATGGGTCCCACGGGGTCGTAGATCGCTTCGCCCGCCTGGGTGCCGCCCACGGCGCTGCCGAAAGAACCGTAACCATCGACCGCGATATTGAGGCTGCCATCGCCCGACCCCGTGCTCAAGCCATAGAGCATCCGCCGCTCTTCGAGACACTCGGCCGCGAGCCGGCGGGAGAGAGAGTTCTTGCGACGCTTGCGATCGCGTGACAACGGGTTTTTGCCTGGATGAAAAGTGTACCGCTGCCCCCGACTCATGATGCCAACTCCCGCGCGGTATGAATCCGATGAATTCGTTAGCGTTCAACCGATGGCTTGATCTATCGTGGATTGCCCAAAGACGCCTTGTTAGCGCCGCGCGCGCCTTCGGCCCCGCGAAAGACAATTCCTCGCGGCCGCAACCTTACGGGCATCTTTGGCGAAGGATTTTTCGCGACCAAACCAATGCTAATCAGCCACCCCACGGGTCGCAACAAGAAACAAATCTGCGTTTCTGGGTGTTTTCCGGCCTGTCGGGGGGAATTCATCCCGCGCATGAAAAAAGGCACCGACCTTTCTCAAGATCGGTGCCCACGGTGAACGGCGGAAAGAGCTTTGGGCGACGAAAAGGGTCAATTGCCGGGCAACAGGCCTTCGAGGCCGCCGGCCTGTTGAAAGGCGGAGCCCAGCATCTTGAGCACGCCCTCTTGAGCTTCGATACGGATGGTCGTGGTCAAGCCCTCGGGCGAGACGGTTACGTGTACCTGATCCTTGCCGCTGGCTTTGGCCAGGTCGTCGGCCTGAGCCGTAAGGTTGGGCTGATCGCTGAGGGCCGCCGCGAACTTGAAGATCGGCGCCAAGGCCACGTTGACTCGCATCGGCGGCGCCGGCTTGCCGGCATCGGATTTCGAGCGATCAATGGCGGTCTTGCACAACTTCAGGCCGTCGGCACCCAAGGCCAGGTAGACGCTTTTCGGTCCGATGCCGAAGGCCACGTCCAGCTTCTCGCCCAACGCCTTGGCCACCGGTCCATCCTGCGGTACCGGCAGCTGCGTGGTGTGGAATTGCACGCCGGCATAGGTCTCGGCGTTGAATTTGATGCCCGGGATGTCTTTGTCGTCGGCCGTCGACTTGGCGAATCTCTTCAGCGATTCCTCAAGCGCCTTCGGATCCGAGATATAAGCCCCGGCGGCCAGGGCCAGCGAATGATCGCTGAGGGTGAGCACCGCGCCGACGTCGATCTTGCCCGTGCCCAACGTGGTTTGCATGGCGTCGAGCAATTCGTTAATCAATTCCTTGGCGAGCTTTTTCGAAGCGGGGTTCGGCAACCGTGCTTCGGCATCGATGCGTTCGAAGATCGTGCCGCGGAACGATTGAAAAGCGCCCGCGATCAAACCGGCGCTCTCCTTGCCCACCTTGGCCGAAATGTTGAGCGACGCGGCCGCATCGGGCAGCAGGAAGCCGGCGAAGGCGGAAGGCGCGGCCTTGATCTGGCTCATCATCTTGCCCGAGTCGGTGTTCGGCAGCGCCGTCATCACCAACTCGGCGCGGGCCGAACGAGCCTTGGTGTCCAAACCCACGCCCAGAGTCAATTGATCGAACTCGCTGATCGTGGCGCTGATCGAATCGATCTGATCGGTCACCAGCTTCTTCCGCGCGTCATACGCCTCGTCGGTTTCGTCGGGCTGACGAGCCAGGCCGGCCTCGACGCCGCCGCGCAGCGAATCGACCAGCAGCGAGCGATATTCCTGCGGCAAGTTTTGCAGATACAAACGTGCCCCGATGTCGTACGACTTGTCGAGTCCGCCGAAGAGTTTGGCAGGGTCTTGCGGCAGATCGACCAGCGCCTCGGGCGCGGCGGCCATGAAGGCATAGCCGTTCTTTTCCTTGACGACGATCTTCTGATCGAAAATGCTCAACTCGAGAAGGCCGTCGCCCGCGTCGACCGCATCGCCGAGCAGGCCGGCCAACGATTCGAGGAGCAACTTCAGATTCGTCACGGGCAGCACGAACAGCGGCTGAAACTGCGTGCCGTCGGTGGCCAGAATGATGCCGAACGGACGCGTCTTGTCCAATCCGGTCAGGCCCTGGCCCTGGGTGAACAGTTCGATCGCGCCTTCGATGTTCTTGTCGAGATCCTCCATGCCGGCCATGTCGCCAATCAGCGCCAGGTCGGCCATCAGCCGGTCATAGCTGGCGAACGAGATGATGGCGACCGGCTTGTTGCCAGGCACCAGCACGGGCGCGTCTTCCTTGGCGGAACACTCGAGCAACGATCCGGCGACCAGCGCCACGGCCAACAGAGAGAGCAATTGGTTCTTCACGGCTCGGGATCTCCTGAATATGTCGCACGGCGGAGTGGAACCCAGGGCGGCGGCGGAGCGCCGATTCATGCGCTGATACCCTGCGAACGAAGGCTTGTTTTGGAAGGCTGCGGTCGAAAAGAGCCGGCTGCCGGCTCTCAATGCTCGAAAACTGGCCGCGACCGCTAGGGGGCGAGCCCAATCGTAGGTGAAGTCGCGATCTGCGCCTAGCAAGGTTCGGCTGCGGAAACGCCCGCTTAGCAGTGACCCAGGGACGGACGGACTGCCAGACAGCGAGGTCCGAGCCGGAGCGTGCAAGCCGGGACTAGAAATCGAGGCGAGACGGCCGCTAAGAGGCTTAGCGCTCGCGGAACGTGATACGGCCTTTGGTCAGGTCGTAGGCAGAGAGTTCAACGCGAACCCGGTCGCCCGGCACGATACGAATGAAGTGCTTCCGCATCTTGCCAGCAACGTGCGCGATCACCGAATGTCCGCCATCAAGCTGCACGCGAAATCGCGTGTTGGCGAGGGCTTGTGTCACCACGCCCTCGACTTCTAGAGCTTCTTCCTTCTGCTTCTGCGTCATACGCAACTCCAAACATGGTTTACCACTTACGGAAAAACATCCAACCGAATTCTATCATAACTTTTTCTACTGTTGAGTCCAGAGCAGTCCCCGGGCCGGCGGAAAAAGCGGCCCCGGGGAAAAAACGACTAAGTCGCGCCCAGGCCAGCCAGTCCTTCGGCCAGAGCCGCCAGCACCGCCGAGGTGGATTCGATGCCCACCGACAGGCGAATCGTGCCGCCGGCGATCCCCAGCCGCGACCGCTCCTGGGGGGTCAGGGCCCGATGGCTGGTCGATTCGGGATGGCTGAGCGTGGTGCTCAGCTCGCCCAACGAGGGGCAAAAGGGGATCCGGTGGGCCGCCGTAATGAACGCCCGCGCCGCGTCCAGACCGCCCGACAGGGTGAAGCTGACGATCGAGCCAAAGTGCTCGCCGAACTGCCGCCGTGCCACGGCGTGGTCCGGATGATCGGGGAGCCCAGGATAGTAGACAGCCGCGACTCCCGGCGAATCGATTAACAGCCGGGCCGCCGCCAGCGCATTGGTGCTGGCCCTTTCGACGCGTAAGGCCATCGTTCCCAAGCCGCGCATGGCCAGCCAGCAATCGAACGGCGCGCTCGCCAGCCCCCACGTCGATAGCACTGCTGGCACGCGCTGCCACCGCGCGGCCGGACCACACAACAAACCCAAGATGACGTCGCTGTGGCCGTTCATGATCTTGGTCAGGCTCTCCATCACCCAGTCGGCGCCCCATTGTCGGGGTCGGCAGACCGCCGGCGAGGCGAAGGTGTTGTCGGCCAGCAGCGTCGCGCCGTGGGCGTGGGCCAAGTTGGCCAATGCTGCCAGATCGGCCACGCGCAACAGCGGATTGCTGATCGTCTCGACCACGATCATGCGTGTTCGCTCGCTCATCGCCTGCTCGACCGCCGCCAGGTTGCAGATGTCAACCTGCGTGCTGGTAATGCCGAGCCGGGCCGCCTCGCCCGAGAAGAGCAACAGCGTGCGGCCATAGAGTTGATCGCTGACCACGACATGATCGCCAGGCGCGAGTTGCGAGAGCACGACCGCGGCCAGCGCGGCCATGCCCGAGCCGGCGATCGTGGCGCGCTCGGTATCGTGAAGTTGGCGGCATTTTTCAGCCAGCAGGTCGGCATTGGGATGGCCGTCGCGAGCGTAGACATAACCCTGCTCGCGTCCCCCCAGCAAGGCGTCGGCCTGCTCGGGATCGAGGCACTCGTACACGCTCGACAAATAAATCGGTGGCGCGTGCGGCTGCGTCGCTTGCGGTAGCAATCGCTGGGGGCGGGGGCAAATGTCGTCGGCGCTGTCCATGGTCGTCTCGAAAGCCGTGAAACCGCCGACAACCAAACGTCGCCGGGCGGGCTCCTAGTATAGTCCACTCGCTAGCACGGTTCACGACGGACCGCTATGCTTGGCCGGATGATGTCCAACGCCCGAGCGTCTGAGCCCAACAGCCACCAATTGGAAAAAGTGCTGGGGCTGTTCTCGGTCGTGACGATCGTCGTCGGCGAGGTGATCGGCTCGGGCATTTTCTACAAGCCCCAGCTGATTGCCCAAGCGACCGAGGGTTTCGTGGGCCTGATCCTGGCGCTGTGGATCCTCTGCGGGCTGATCAATCTTTGCGGCGCGCTGGCGCTGGCCGAACTCTCTTCGATGTTTCCGCACGCCGGCGGAACCTATGTCTTTCTGCGCGAGACCTACGGCAGGCTGTGGTCGTTCCTGTGGGCCTGGGCCGAGTTTTGGGTCATCCGCAGCGGGGCGATCGCGGCGCTGGCCGTCTACATGGCCGACTCGCTCGCCACGATCTTCGCCGGCTCCGACATTCCGATCATCGGCACGCATCCCAAGCTGGTCGCCGTCTCCGCGATCTGCCTGCTGGGCGCGATCAACATCCTGGGCACGCGCTGGGGGGGCGGTTTGCAGAACGGGGCCACCCTGATCAAGGCCGGCTTCGTCGCCTTTCTGGCCGCCTTGCCGTTCATCGCCATTCGCTCCGAACCGTTCGAGTTGGGAGCGCTGTGGCCGGGGCGCCTCGACCATGGACTCGTGCTGGGTATTGGCACGGCACTGGCCGCGATCATGTGGGCCTACGACGGCTGGGGCAACGTGACGGTCGTGGCCGAAGAAGTACACCACCCGGAACGCAACGTGCCGATCGCGCTGATCACGGGCGTGCTGATCCTGATCGTGCTCTACACCGGCGCGAACCTGGCCTATCACCTGACACTCAGCTCGCGCGAGATTGCGGCCACGTTTTGCCCGGCCGTGCTGGTTTGCGAACGTTTGCTGCCCAATTTCGGCGCCAAGCTGATGCAATCGATGATCATGGTCTCGCTGTTCGGCGCGCTGAATGTCAACATCCTCGTGGGGCCGCGGGTCTTGTTCGCCGTCTCGCGCGATCACCGTTTCCTGGCCCGCTTCAGCCGCATTCATCCGGCCACGCGAACCCCGGCCTGGGCGATCGGGGGCATGTGCGTCTGGTCGAGCGCGTTGATCCTGATGGGCGGCCTGAGTTGGGATCCGAACGTGCAACTGTTCGACATCCTCACCGAATGGACCGTCTTCGGCGGCTCCATCTTCTATTTTTCGGCCGTGCTGGCCGTGTTCGTACTGAGGCTGCGCCGGCCCGATGCGCCGCGACCGTATCGCACTTGGGGCTATCCGGTCGTGCCGGCCGTTTTCCTGGGCTTCTATATCTTTCTGTTGGCCAGCATGTACTGGGCACGCCCGATGGATCGCATGATCGGTTTGGGACTGATCTCGATCGGCGCGATTGTCTATTTCGCGGTCGGCGAACGTGTGAAGGGGCAACCCCTGGCCGCCAGCGAGTCAGCGTAAGGTCGGATCGATGAGGTCGCCGAAGCGCTCTTCGAGCACGACGCGATAGAGCGCCAGCAACTGATCGCCGGCCACGACCCGACGGTCGGCGCTCACGGGCGCGTCGCTCAGATTCAGATCACTGTTCATCACCAGCACGCGATCGGCGGCGATCGGAAAGGTTTCGACCACGCGCTTCCCAATGGATTCGTGCGGCACCAGAATCCGGCTGGCGTTCTCGGCGGCCTGATCGGCCAGATCGCGATAGCGCGCGTCGCGCTCGTAATCGATCAACTCCGGTCCCCAGCCATTCAACACATAGGGCACGCCGGTTTCGAGCGCGAGCTGGCCTTGCACCCAGATGTGCTGCGCGTGAATCACCTGGGGATCGAAGCGGTTGATCTGCGCGTCGAGCCGTCGCCGCACCTGGTCGCGATATTGAGCGAGTTGCCGATCGGTGAGCGTGGCAAACGCCGACTGCTGGCGATCGCCTTGCTGGGTGCCAAAGCGGGGCAGCTCGAAGGGCAAGTCGGCCTGGGAATCGCCGGCGCGCGCCACGATGCGATCGACTTCGAGCGATTCGCCGCCACCCACCTGATCGTCGACGATCAACAGCACCGTCTCGTGACCCGCGGCCACCAGTGCGCGGGCCCATTGCTGGACCAATTGGCCAGCATCTCCCAACCCGAGCGGAAAATGGTGCATGAACAAGATGCGCATCGGCGAACGCCTGTGACGACTGTCCCCTCGGAGCCGGGGTCCGCATCAGTGTAACGTTGAGTCTGGTTGCATACCACGCAGGGGCAGACAAATGGCCCAGCCACAAGATCCCAACGAATAGGGCCAAGGCGAATTCCGCCACTGCGCTTGAACTCGTTTGCTGAACCTGCTCAATTGAGCTTTAGGCTACGTTTTTCGCAGCCGAGGGAACGAGAAGCACGCGGGGTCAAAGGGCTGGAAATGCGGCTGAGAACCCCGGCGGGGCGGCCTGCGTAATTCGTGATGGGCGGTACGACGGGCGGGCTTGGGCCGAACCTGGCCAGGCCGGTGGCGAAAAGGCCGGAATAGCCTGCGAGCACTTTGGCGAATACAACTCGGCGCAATGTTTTGCGAGGGGGCGGCAGGGACTCGAGGGCGGCAGGCGGGGTGGATGCGGCGTCGCACGAGCGACCCATTCCCAGGTGGGGTGCAGGTCGGCGAAGGACACTCGGCTAGCGCTGTCCAAAGCCAGGCGGCAGGGCCGTTCTTATCGTTTGCTAGCGATCGACACATAATCCTAACGGCAGTTCGCCGGTATAATCCTTGGGGTCTCGATTTAACGCCTTTGCCAGTCTTTTGGATTGGGGGGCGAGACGCACGGTTGCGCTCGCAACAGACTATGATTAAGGGATACTTCAAGGCGGAATTCCGGCCGATCTTGCCTGGAACCCGCGCGTTCGGGTAGTTGTCATCTTGGCGCGGTTGCGATCGCCGTTTTCGTCCGCTCGTTTAGCTGTCCTTTCGACCCACGTCGCTGGTAATTTTGCATGAGCACTGAACAGTCCGTCGATCCGGAACTTGTCGAACAGACAAAGCAGCAGATTCGCAATCTGGTGCGCGAAATCGCCCAGATCTCCAAGTCCGAGATTAGCCCCCAAGAGTTCTATGACGCCGTGCTCAATCGCGTCGTGACGGCCTTGGCCGCGATCGGCGGAGCGGTGTGGACGGTCAGCGAATCGGGTCAACTGGCCCTCGAATATCAAATCAATCTCCGCGAAACGCGGCTCGACCAGAGTGAAGACGACCAGGTGCGGCATGGCAAGCTGCTGCGGAAGGTGATCACGAGCGGCGAGGGCCTGTTGATGGCCCCACATTCGGGCTCGGGCAATGCCGAAGAGGGCAGCAACCCCACCGATTTCCTGCTCGTGATGGGTCCGCTGAAGACGGCCAACGAAACGGCCGGCGTCTTGGAGATCTTTCAGCGCCCGGGCAGCAACCCCTCGGTGCAACGCGGCTATCTGCGGTTTCTCGTGCAAATGTGCGAGTTGGCCAGCGAGTATCTCAAGTCGCGCAAGCTGCAACACTATTCGGATCGCCAGGCCCTGTGGGCCCAGCTCGAGAGTTTCACCCGCGTGGTACACAAGGGTCTCGACGAGCGGGGCACGGCCTACACGATTGCCAACGAGGCTCGCCGGCTGATCGAGTGCGACCGTGTCAGCGTGGCCATCAATCGCGGCCGCAAATGCGTCATCGAAGCCGTCAGCGGCCAGGACACGTTCGACAAGCGATCGAACACCGTGCAGCTGTTGACCCAACTTGCCACGGCCGTGGTCGCGACGGGAGAGACCGTGTGGTACACCGGCGACACGTCGATGATGGCTCCGCAGGTCGAAGAAGCAGTGCAGAACTACGTCGACGAAGTCCATTCGAAAGCCGTGGCCATCGTGCCGCTCAAGGAACCGCACGATCCGCAGAATCCGTTGGAGACGCCGCGCGTCTTGGGCGCGCTGGTGATCGAACAGATCGAAGACAGCCGCCCCCGCGAAGGGTTGCTGCAGCGCGTCGACGTCGTGGCCGACCACAGCTCGATCGCGCTGGCGAACGTGATGGAACACAACGAGCTGTTCCTGATGCCGGTGTGGCGCGCGATCGGCAAATCGAAATGGGTGGTCGAAGCCCGCCAGCTTCCCTGGACGATTTCGATCTCGATCGCATTGCTCCTGGTCGGGTTGATTCTCTGCCTGTGGCCCAGCGATTTCGAACTCTCGGGCAAGGGCAAGCTGCTGCCGGTCGTCCGTCGGCAGGTGTTCTCGAAGCTCGACGGCGACGTCGTCGACGTGCCCGTCAGGCACGGCGAGATGGTCAAGAAGGGGCAACTGCTGGCGCGGATGCAGAGCTTCGAATTGGACGGCAAGATCACGGCCATGCGTGGCCAGCGCGACGCGGCCCTGGAAAAAAAGAACTCGGTCAGAACCCGGTTGGCTGATCCGCGGCTCGATCCAAGTGACCGCGCCCGGCTGCTGGGCGAGCAAAAGACCTTCATCGAGGAACACAAGAGCTTCAACGATCAGCTCAAGCTGCTCGAATACAAGCAAAAGCAATTGACGATCACCAGCCCCGTCGACGGACAAATCACGACCTGGGATGTACACAACCTGTTGATCATGCGTCCGGTGCAGCTCGGTCAATTGATGATGACCGTCGAAGAACCGGCCGGCGACTGGGAGTTGGAAGTGACCATGGGTGAAGACCGCATGGGCTTCATCAACGATGCCTTGAGCAAGTTCGACGGCAAGCTGACGGTTAAATACATCACGGCCACGAATCCCGGCGTCACGCACATCGGCACCGTGAAGGAAATTCACCAGACGGCCGAAGTCCGCGGCGAAGAGGGCAATACCGTGCTGCTGCGGGTGGCCATCGACAAGAACGACGTTCCCGACCGTCGCAGCGGCGCCGTGGTGACGGCCAAGGTGAATTGCGGCCGAGCCCCGATCGGATACGTCTGGTTCCACGACTTGTTCTCGTTCATTCAGTCGAAGGTCCTGTTCAGGATTTTCTAAGGACCCATCGGGCGCGGGGTCGGGCCCGCGCGGATGGCAAACGGAATTCATCCCTTTGAGAGAGAGGTATATCGCATGTTCTCGACACACCTGCTCGTGACGCTGGCCCTGGTTCTGGCGCCCAAGGTGGCCCCACCCAACGAAGCCGCGCCCCGCGAGGCCGTCATCCTCGACTGCGAAGTCAGTTCGATCGAAGATCAGGCCGTGCCGGCCTCGGACCCTGGGGTACTGGTGAAAGTCAACGCCAAGGAAGGCACCCGCGTCACGAAAGACGCCGAGGTGGCACGCGTCGACGATCGCGAGGCGCAAGCCCAATTGACTGTCAAGCAAAAGGATTACGAAGTCGCGCAACAAGAAGCCGACAGCAAGGTGAACATCGACTTCAATAAGGTCACGGCGGAAGTGGCCAAGAAGGCCTGGGAAAGGCTGATTGAGGCCAACCGCGGCCAGGCCCGCGCGGTATCGGAAATTGAAGTCCTGCGGGCCGAGCTCGAATATCGCAAGGCTGTGCTGGGAACGGTCAAAGCCACGCAGGAAAATGCTTCGAACAAATTGACCGCCGAAGCCAAGAAGGCCGAGGTCGGCGCCGCCCAGGTCGGGGTCGATCGCCGCGTTCTGCACGCGCCGTTCGATGGCTACGTCAACAAGATCTATCGCCACGTCGGCGAGTGGGTATCCCCCGGCGATCCGGTGATGCAAATCGTGCGCGTCGATCGGTTGCGCGTGAGCGGCAATCTCGACGCCGCCGATTGGGGCCCAGGCGACATCGAAGGCCGCAAGGTCACCGTCGAAGTCATGCTGCCGCGCGGCCGCGTCGAAAAGGTAACGGGCAACATCGTCTATGTCAGCCCGGTGGTCGAAGGCGGATTGTTGCCGGTCACGGCCGAAATCGAGAGCCCGTTGGAGAACAACCAACTGCTGGTCCGCGCCGGCCTGAAGGCCAACATGACGATTCACATCGACCAGGCCGCCGAGCCCACGCCCCGTCCCTTGGCCGGCCCACGCAAAACGCCTGAAAGAAATTAACGCCGAGAGCTAACGCGCATCGCTGCGTCGCTCGGGCGGCAACCTCAAAGCTGAGTCCTCTTGATGGTCACGTTGGCCGACAGTCTGGTTTCCAGCTCCGCGCGGCAGCTTCCGATGCGGATGCGCCCGGATCTGACCGCGCTGCAGCACCGCTATCTCGGTCAGCTGTATTGGGTCGTCAAGGAACCGGTCGGCCTGCACTACTTCCGCTTTCAAGAGGAAGAGTACGCGATCCTCAAGATGCTCGACGGCCAGACGAGTCTCGACGAGATCAAAATCGAGTTCGAGAAGCTGTTTCCGCCCCAGAAGATCACGGTCGAGGAACTGGGCCAGTTCGTCGGCATGTTGCACGGCAACGGCCTGGTCATCGCCAACGTGTCGGGGCAGGGGGTGCAGCTCAAGAAGCGGCGCGGCGAGAAACGGAGGAAAGAGGTTCTCGCTTCGCTCTCGAACATCCTGGCGATGCGTTTCAAGGGCATCGACCCGAACAACCTGCTCGAGTGGCTATATCCGAAGATGCGCTGGATCTATGGCGGTCCGGCGCGGTTCGTCTGCGCCGTGCTGGCCCTGGCCGCGTTGTCGCTGGTGCTGGTGCAGTTCGATCAGTTCCACAACAAGCTGCCCACGTTCCATCAGTTCTTCGAGGCCAAGAACTGGATCTACCTGGGCGCCACGCTGGCCGTCACCAAGGTGATCCACGAGTTCGGTCATGGATTGACGTGCAAACATTTTGGCGGCGAGTGCCACGAGATGGGCGTGATGTTTCTCGTGATGACGCCCTGCCTGTATTGCAACGTTTCGGATTCCTGGATGCTGCCCAACAAGTGGCACCGCGCCTATATTGGCGCGGCGGGCATGTACATCGAAATCGTCATCGCCTCGATCTGCACGTTCCTGTGGTGGTTCAGCGAGCCCGGCTTGCTGCACCAGTTGTGCTTGAGCACGATGTTCATCTGCTCGGTCAGCACCGTGATGTTCAACGCCAACCCGCTGCTGCGCTACGACGGCTACTACATCCTTTCCGACCTGATGGAGATTCCCAACCTGCGGCAGAAGTCGACCACGATTCTCAATCGCAAGTTGGGCACCTGGTGCCTGGGCCTCGAGCAGCCCGAAGACCCGTTTCTGCCCCAGCGCAACCAGATTTTCTTCGCCTGCTTTACGATCGCGGCGGCCATCTACCGCTGGCTCATTTTGTTTGGAATTATCTGGTTCTTGTACAAGGTGTTCGAACCGTACGGCCTGAAGGTCGTTAGCCAGACGCTGGCCGTGATCTCGATCACGAGCCTCGTGGCCATGCCCTTGTACAAGGTGGGAAAATTCTTCTACGTCCCCGGAAGGCTCGATCAAGTGAAACGCAAGAACGTCAATATCACATTGAGCATTTTGGCCGTGGCCGCGCTTTTCATCACGTTCTGCCCGCTGCCCTATCGGGTGCTGTGTACCCTGGAACTCAAGCCGCGCAATGCCTCGCCCGTCTACGCCGAGGTGCCGGGCACCCTCGAAAAGATCGTCGTCAAACCCGGCCAACAGGTCGCGGCCGGCGAAACGCTGGGCCAGCTCGTCAACCTCGATCTGGCTTATGACATCCGAGAGATCGAATCGCAGATCAAGAAGAACGAAGTCAAAATCGAGACCCTGAAAAAGGCCCAGTTCTCGTTGAAGGACCGCGGGGCCGCGCTCGAGCTGCCGGAAGTGACCAAGTCGCTCGAGTCGCTGAGAATTCAACTCAAGCACAAGCAGGAAGACTTCAAGCGGCTGGAGTTGGTAGCGCCCGTGGCCGGCACGGTGCTGCCGCCGCCGGAAGTGCCGGCGCGCCCGAGCAATGGCGGCGACCTGCCCCGCTGGTCGGGTAGCCCGCTGGAGGAAAAGAACCTCGGCGCCTACATGGCCGGCGACATGCGTCTGTTCTGCGAAATCGGCAACCCGCACGAATGGGAAGCGCACATCGCGATCGATCAGGACGACATCGACTTCGTGCAGATCGGCCAGCCGGTGACGGTCAAGCTCGACGAAATGCCGTATCGCTCCTTCCACACCCAGATCGGCGAGATCGGTCCCGAGATCAAGGTTTCGCCGCGCCACCTGTCGAGCAAGGCCGGCGGCGAATTGATGAGCAAGCAGGACGAGTCGGGCATGGAGCGTCCGCTGAACACCACGTTCCAGGCCTTGGCCGCGATCGAGGATCCCGACGGCCGGCTCATCCAGGGTCTGCGAGGCACCGCCAAAATATCGGCCAACTGGCAACCCCTCGGCCAGCGCGTCTGGCGCTATCTGATCCGCACGTTCAACTTCAAGCTCTAACGCGCCCGTTAAGCTCCAAGGCGCTCGCTAAGCTCTGACGTGCTCATTCTTTGCGGCCAGAGCACGCACTCCGCCCTGCGGCAGATTGCCCGCCGCATCGAAGGGCAGGGGACGGGGATCGCTGAGGATTTCAAGATCCGAACGCCCAGCGGCTTCGTCCCAAAAGGCGGCCGAGCATTCCACCTCGCTCAATTCGAGCGTGTTGTGGATCCACAGCAGCTTGGCGTCCTGCGGCTCGACCATGCCAATCGTCGGAATCGCGGCCTCGAGCATCGCCCGGTCGGTCGGATAATCGAGCGGCAGCATGGCGGCCGCGATGTGCCCTGCCGTCAGGCAATTGATGCGTGTCATCTCGATATCGGTCTGCTCGACCGCGCGGCGCGTGCAAAATTCGGCCAGACCGATGCCCGACGCGTTGCCGTGCGTGGCCTCGGTCAGGCCGCGAATCAAGATCCGCTTCACTTTCGGAAATTCCTCGGGCGCGGCGCGGTGCGAGAGAAACTTGCGGCCCACGACGTTCGTGTCCATGCCGGTGCCACTGATGTTCTTGCCCATCTCGTCGATGATCAGCAGATGAGCCTGGTCGAAGGGCAAGCCAGCCAACAGCATCTTGGCCAGCACCAGCAGCTCTTTTTCGCGGGCCTCGAATTCGCGCGGGCCGACGCCCACGATCGCGGCCGTTTCGTCGTAACCGTTCTCGACGATGCCCAGGCCGGCCACGATGCGGCACGACTCCAGCACGCGAGCCCCCACGCTGCGAACGATCTGCCCGAAGCTATAGTCTTGAATCGCCCGGTGATAAACCTTGGCGCCCTCGTGCTTGCCCAGGCCGATGAGCATCATTTTCATCAGCCCGCTTTCGATGTCGCCCACGAAGTCGGTGTGCGGCTTGATGCGATTGCAGACCACGACATGATCGGCGCCGAACGCCTGGCGATCGAAATGGACGTCGAAACCTTCGGCCGTCTGGCAAACGACCACGGTTTCCATGCTCGCGCGGATCGGGCAACCGCAGAACTCCTCGGTCACGCCATAGGACGCGAGCACCGTGCGCTGACCTTCGGCGGTGCCGCCCCCGTGACTGCCCATGGCGGGCACGATGAACGGCGCTGCGCCCAGTCGCTTGATGGCGTCGACCATCGCCTTGGCGATGATGTGGATGTTCGCCACGCCCCGGCTGCCCACGGTAATCGCCACGCTCTGGCCGGGCTTGATCGACTGTTCCAGGCGCAGCTTCTCGAGCTCTTGGCGCACCTGGCCCGGAATGTCGGCCACGCGCGGGCGCTCGAACGTTTGTCGCACGCGAAAGATCGAGGGGAAAGCTGACATGGCGGGGTGAGTCCTGCGAGAAATTGGGTGCGGCCAGTACGTGCTCGTTTGCTGGCAAGCTAGCATGCCGTTGCCCGCGCCAGCCGAATCCACGCGTCGATTGAACCAACGCTTCGAACGCGAAAACCGCGGGCAACCAACAGTATCCTAGCCGTCCCACGATTGCCCGTCGACCATCCTCAGTTCGCGGCCGGCGCTGCCGATTCTATAAGAAGACGGACCCTGGTTCCATTTCGTCCGCCGGGGGGCACGCCCGCTTCAATTTCTCGCGCGAAAGGTGCCTACCCACGATTCGACGCGCCCGACTAAAATCCCCGGCCCGAGCCGTCCATCCCACGCCGCGCCTCCGCCTTCCTACCATCGGAATTTTCCCATGGCCACGGTCGACACGCCCCGCTCCAAGACCAACGAAAAGCCCACTCCCGCTCAACCGGCCAAGCCACCCCGGCGCAAGTCGCGGGCCTTTCGCTATGGCGCGCTGCTGACCGTCTGCGCTCTGGGCGTGGGCGGTTACTTCGCGCCGGCGATTGTTGCCTACACCCCGATCGGGCCGTGGGCCGTGCAGTCCGCCTTGCAGCTCGACGGCACCTTTTCGCTGGGCAGCGCTTCGCTGGGCTGGTTCTCTCCGGTGGTCGTCGAGAACCTGCAAATCTCCGACCCCGAGGGCGACGTGTTGGTATCGGTCGATACGCTGAGCACCGACAAGACGCTGCTGGGACTACTGCTCGATCTTTCGGACCTCGGTCCGGTGCGCGTGACGCGGCCGGTGGTGCATATCGTGGCGTTGGAAAAAGACACCAACCTGGAGCGGGCCTTCGCGACCTTTCTCTCGACGCCGGGCAATTCGCAGGTGGCGGCGCAGCTGGAGATCACCGAGGCCACGATCCGCATCGACGATCAGCAATCGGGCCGACAATTCACGATCGAAAATCTGGCGCTGAGCTGCGGGTTATCGCAGGCCAACCAGACAGTGACGCTCACGGCCTCGGGCACGATGAACGACGACAAGCAGCCGGCCAGCTTCAAGGTCGATCTGCAAACCCAAGGCGCCGCCGATCAGTCGGCGGCCTTGGCCAACGGCAAGCTCGACTGCCAGTGCACGGCGCTGCCGCTGGAACTGCTCGAGCCGCTACTGCGCCGCCGCGTCGACAAAGCGCAAGTCACGGGTCGGCTCTCCGCGCAACTGGCCGGGGCTTGGGGCGAGATGGCCCAAGGAGGCGAAGCCAGAGTCAGCGGCGAAGTCGCGGCCACGGGCTTCGTTTTCGGCGCGACGCCATTGGGCGAAGACCGCATCCAGCTCGACCGCATCGACATGCCCTGCCGCATCGTGCAGCAGGGCGACATCGTGCAGATCGAGAAATTGTCGGTCGATTGCACACTGGGCACGCTGACGCTCACCGGCAGTGCCAAGCTTAGCGACTTTTCGGCCGCGAATCGGGTCCGCGAGTTGGCGCATGAAAACTACGAGCTCAAGGGAAACCTCGACCTGGCCCGGCTGGCCGCGATGCTGCCCTCGACTCTGCGCATTCGCGAAGGCACCGAGATCACGGCCGGCCAAGTGAGCCTGACCCTGGGCAGCCGCCAACAGGCCGACAGCATGACCTGGACCGGCCGCGTGGATGCCAGCCAACTCGAAGCGCGGGAGGGCGGCCGGCGATTGGTGTGGGAGAATCCGCTCTCGATCGAATTTGCCACCCACGAGACCAAAGACGGCATCGTGGTCGACTCGGCCCACTGCAACTCGAACTTTCTGCAAGTTAGCGCGGCCGGCTCGCTCGACGACCTGACCGCGTCGGCCAAGTTTGACCTCGCTCAACTCGTGGCCCAACTGCGGCAGTTTTCCGACTTGAACCAGTTGCAACTCTCTGGCCAAGGCGAGGCCCAACTCGCGCTCAAGCGTTCGGCCGACGATCAATTCGCGGCCGAGGGCACGTTTCAGGCCCAAGGGTTCCAACTGGTCGCGCTCAACCATCAACCTTGGCGCGAAGACAACCTGACCGCGCGGCTCGATATGGCCGGCCAATGGAGTCAACAGACGCTCAAGCGTCTCGATCGGGCTCAGCTCGCGGTGAGTGCCGGAAACGAGCGATTGGACGTGGCAACCACGCAGCCGGTCTCCGACCCGGCCACGACCCCTGTGCCGCTGCAATGTTCGTGGCGCGGCCCGCTGGCCAGTTGGGCGCCGCGACTCGAATCGTGCCTGGGACTTGGCGGCTGGGGCCTGGCCGGCACGGGCAGCTTGCAGGCCACGCTCAACTGTTCGGCCAAAGCCGTCGAAGTTCAGCAGGCCGCGGGCGAGCTCGATCAGTTTCAACTTTGGGGCCACGGCTGGTTCATCAGCGAGAAGGCCGTCACCGCGTCAGCCGTCGGTCGCTATGACCTGGAAAAGTCACACGCCAACGTGAGCGAAGCAAACCTCACGGCCGGCACCAACAGCGTTTCGCTGCAGCGCGCCTCGTTCGATCGCGGCGCCAGCGGTTGGACGGCTGACGGCGGCGCCGCCCACATCGAGGCCGACTTGGGCCACCTGGCATACTGGCGACACGACCCCCGTACCCGGCTCACGTGGGCCCTATCGGGCAAGTTGTCGGGCGACGCCACGCTGAAGTATGAAGCCGGCGCGATGACCAGCCAGGTCAACGGCACGGTCGATCAGCTGTCGTTGGTCGATCAAACCGTCGCGGCCACTCCGCAAGTGGTCTGGCGCGAGCAGCGCATCGCCATGATTGGTAACGTCAAGTATCAAACGGCCGAGGAGCGGTTGCAGATCGAAAAGGTCGAGATCGCCTCGGACGCGCTGAGTTGCGACGCCAGCGGCTCGTTGGCATTGGCCTCGACCGGCGGCGACATCGATCTCAAGGGCACAATCCAATATGACTGGGCCAAGCTGGCCCCGATCTGGCAACCCTATGTCGGCCAGAACGTGCAGGTCGTGGGGCACCAGACGCGCCAGTTCAACGTGCACGGCCACTTGTCGGGCGATCCGCTCGTTGGCGACTCATGGCGCGACGTGACCGGCGATGCCTCGGTCGGCTGGGCCGGCATGCTGGTCAATGGCCTAAGCGTGGGCCCCGGAGAGATCGTTGCACAACTTGCCGGCGGCCAGATTCGCACGCAACCGATCGATGTCGAGGTCGCCGAAGGCCGCCTGACCACGTCGCCAGTCGTGCGGCTCAGCCCGGGCCCAGCCGAATTGCTGGTGCCGAGCGGGCCGTTGTTGACCAACGTTCACATGACGTCTGAAATGTGCTCGCGAGGCTTGAAGTTCGTGGCGCCGATCCTCTCGGATGCCACGGTGGCCGAGGGAAGCTTGTCGATCACGATGGACGGCGGTCGAATTCCGTTGAGCAATCCACGGGCCGGCGACGCATCGGGAAAGCTCGCCCTGCGAGCCCAGGCCCGGCCGGGACCGTTGGCCCAGCAGTTTCTGGTGGTGTTTGGCGAGTTGACCACGATCTTGCGGCAGGGGCTGCCCTCGAAGCTCACCGAGCAGAGCGGGTCGCTGTTGAGCGTTGACGACTCGAACATCGAGTTTCGCCTGGTCAATGGCCGCATCTATCACCGCGGGCTGACGTTCGTGGTCGGCACCACGCCGATCACGACGCACGGTTCGGTGGGGCTCGACGAAACGATTTCCATGGTGGCCGATGTGCCCGTTCAGGCCAAGCTGCTGGGCATCGACTTGTCGTTGGGAACGATGGAAGGGGCCACCGTGCAAATTCCCATCGAAGGCACGCTCGAACGGCCGCTGTTGGACCGGCACTTTCTCGATCAAATCGCCGGAAAGATGCTCGAAGGCGCAACCAAGGGCGTGCTGATCAACGGCGTCAAAACCCTCGAGAAACTGCTGCCGGGTTCGCCGTAACCGGCTGCAAAAACCGCGCAAAAAAGTCGCCCGACTCTCCCGGTGCCCGCGACGAACATGGTACATTGGCCGCTGGGCCACCCCGGCGGGGGCGCCTCGCGATCCGATTTGTTCCAGCGGCGCACCATGAAGCTCCATCTGTTGGGAACCACCGGCTATCATCCCAACGACGAGCGCCAAACGGCGTGCCTGATGCTGCCTGAGTTGGGCATCGTGCTCGACGCTGGCACGGCCATGTACCGCGTGCGCAAATACTTGTGCACGCCCGAGCTGGATATCTTTCTCACGCACGCACATCTGGACCACGTGATCGGCGTAACGTACTTGTTCGACGTTCTGCGGGACAAAAATGCGCACCGGGTCACGGTGCATGCGGCCCCCGACAAGCTGGCGGCTATCGAGCAGCATTTGCTCAACGAGGCCCTGTTTCCGGTCAAGCCACCCTGCGAATTTCGGCCGCTGGTCGCCCCGGTGCCGTTGGCCGCCGGCGGCCAATTGTCGTATTTCGCACTTGACCACCCTGGCGGAGCGCTGGGTTTCAGGCTCGATTGGCCGGGACATTCGATGGCCTATGTCACCGATACCACGGCCAGCACCGAGTCCGCGTACGTGGAGGCCATTCGCGGCGTCGACCTGTTGGTCCACGAGTGTTACTTCCCCGACGCCATGGCCGACATGGCCCAATTGACCGGCCACAGCGTGACGAGCGCCGTGGCCCGCCTGGCACATGACGCCCAAGTGGGGCGACTCGTGCTGGTACACGTGAGCCCTTCAGCGGATGGCGAAGATCCCCTCAAATTGGCGGCTGCCCGGGTTGTCTTTCCCGAGACCGAGCTGGGCTACGACTTGATGGAAGTCGAGTTCTAATCCGGCCCAGTGATCGGGTAGGCAACGAAGCTTGTTGCGCGGTTGCGCAAAGGGCCGCCTGCTGGCCACCCGTATTATTCCTATTTCGGGGGCTTTTTGAATTGCCAAACTGAATTTTTTTTGAGAAATGTTTTGGATAGTTAAGTTGGATAATTATTTCTACTTATGAACCGTCGTGACATCACAGCCCCGCGTCCGACCCCTCCTTTTGACTTGACTGTTTTGCGATTCAGGAGCAGAATAGCGGGCGTGAGAAATGGCTGGCGAAGAGCGTAATCCTGGCGCTGAATTTCGCAACCTACGTCGCCAGCCACCGATGAGTGTAGGACCAGTACCTGTAGCCTCGCTGTGATTTTCGAGAAAAATTTCGAACTAATAACGGCAAATCTTCGTAGGGCAAGTTAGCAGCTTCCTGAAGAGGTCTGGGTCTTCAAGACGAAGGCACGGTCTCTGTACGAAGGTTGATGGGCGTGGATGGTCGGGGAAAGAACGGATTGACTCCCAGCACTACAACGGAATTCGACAGATACCCCCCCCCGAGCGCCCCCCCCGCCTGAAGATGGTGAGCTGAGTCGTTTGGCTTGGCTCCTGTGAGTTGAACGATGACGCCAAAGTTGACGTGTGCCTTGTCGGTATTTTGCCGCGGGTGCGTGTTGCTGGCGCGCGTAGTTTTTTTGAGGCCCAGGCAGTGTCGGTTTGAGATTTGCGGCGGTTTGAGATTTGCGTAGGGACTTCTTGGAACAGAGGCCCTGAGATGAGTGACGATTTGAGGCAATCGGAGCGGCAAGGCTCGAAGGATTCACCGAGCCGTTTCGACAAGTTTCCCGTGTTTGGTTTCGCGGGGAGGGAGAGACCCATGAAAACGACGAAAGTGACTTCGGTCGAGGATTACAAAATTGTCAGCAGCTTTCAGTCGCTGAAGAAGACGCTGCTAGACGACAAATTCGCCGATCGGCTGGAAAAGCCGTTGGCGTACTGGGCACTGCCGAACGACCGGCGACTGCCGCTGGCCTTTTTGGGCCGCACGATTAAAGACCTGCTGGCGACGCCCTTCGAAGAGCTGTCGGCCACGCCTGGCATCGGGCAAAAGAAGATCAGTTCGCTGGTCAAGCTGTTGTCGCGAGCCACGAAAGATCATCCGCCGGCCGTGCCGTTCGGGCTGACGGAACTGAACGACGGGGCCAAGCGAATTGTTTCGCCGATCGAGAAGCCACGTCGGCAGCCGACGACCTTCGATCCGTCGATTGTCTCCGAAGCGCTGTGGGCGCAATGGCAGAAGACGGTCATCGAGCAAGGCATCGGCCGCGAAAAGCTGGGTCGGTTGGCCCCCACGCTGCAAGCGCTGCCGACCGTGATCTGGCACACTCCGCTCGAACAGTATGCGAGCCACACGGTCGCGGAAATCCGCCAGCTGAAGACGCACGGCGAAAAGCGCGTGCGGGTCGTGCTCGAAGTGTTCTACGTCGTACACGAAATGCTCTCGACCGCCGGCAGCAGCGAGCATTTGGCGCTGCGAATCGTGCCCAAGTTCATTCAGCCGATCGAGAATTGGATCGCCCAGGTGCTCGCGCATCCCGGTGTTCCCTCGGTCGACGAAGTGCGCGACCACCTGGCCGTGCCGCTGTTGAACCAGGTCATGATCGACGCGGGCGAGACCATCCACGAGCTGAGCGAAGGCCGGCTGGGAATCAGCGGTCTGCCGCAAAGCGTTCGGCAACAGGCCAAGAAGATGAGCGTCACCCGGGCCCGCGTCTACCAGCTTTTGGAAGATTGCAGCCGCGTGATGGAAGTCCGCTGGCCCGAGGGCGCGCAGCTCATGGCTCAGCTCGAGGCCAAGTTCAACGCCGAAGCCACCGACCAAGATGATCTGCAACTTTTCCGGGCGACGCGCGAGCTGTTCTACCCCGGCAAGGGCGCCTTGGCAGACGAAGAAGCGACGGCCGACGCGACCACCGAGGACTGATCTCGAGGAAAATACGAATCCGCTACTGGCCTGAAGCGCACGCGAGCGAGGAGAACCCCGCTGGTGTGTGCGTCAGGCCAGTTTCGTTTCTCGGCTTCGCCACGGTCGAGGGCGGCCAAGCATCCTGCCTGGTCGGCTGGCGCGGCATCGTCGCTTAGTGCGAGGGCACTTGCGCCCGGGCTGACTCAGAATGGCCTAGCACCTTGTGGCCACGGTCGATTCGCACGTGCTCGTGCGCGGGGCGCGACCGCAGGGCACGACGGCCCAACTGGTCGAGCGCCTGTTGATGCCGGATATAGCCGGGCAACTGACAGCAGGCCATCAGGCGCGCTGCCAACTGCGTGAACATTCGCGGGCGGCCCAGGCTACGCAGTACCTCGAACGCCACGACGCCCGCGTGGGCCGTCATGGCGCTCAGCGGCGAGCCCGAGATGTTGCGCCAAAACAGCCGCTCGTCGTGCAGCGCCTGGCGGAAGGGGCCCTCGGCTGCGTCGACCGACGGCCGGGCGTAGACGCGCGACTCGCTTTCCAGCGCCACTTCGAAGCCCGCTCGGCGGAGCACCAGGGCCAGGTCGACGTCGGCCTGACGTCCGCCCAGTTGCGTGCTCAGCCCACCGACAAAGTCCAAGGCCGCTTTGCGATAGAAGGCCGCGAAGCCGCATGCGCCCACCACTTTGGCCTGGGTCTGGGCCTGCAGTTCGCGTTGGCCCTGACCGACGAGCACGCGACGTCCGCCTCGGTTGTAGCCGACGCCGGCCGCGAGAATCTGCTCTCGAACGTCCGCATCGAACACCAGCGGAACCACGGATGCCACCTGCCGGTCGCCGAATCGCGACAAAGCCCGGTCGGCCCAACCTTCGCTCACCTCGCAGCCGCTGGCCAACAGGTGCACAAACGGCGCCCGCGTGACCGCCAGGGCCGCTTGGATGGCCGTGATGCTCGTCGGCCGCTTGCTGGCCTGGACGAATCGCACTTCGTCCTTGAGGTCATACGGATCGGCGTAGGGCTGGCTCAGGGCCGCGATCACTTCGCAATCGGCGGGCCGGTTCTCCAGCACGGAAACCAAGGTGCCTTCCATCGACTCGAAGTTGTCGACCGCGGAAATGACGATCGCTAGGCGTGGCACGGATGGACCTCTCTGGCTCGGCGGGGAGCGCGCAAGCGGTGGGCGAGCATGACCAGCTTGACAGCATTGCAAGGGTTGTGATTATCAGCGTCGCTGTTCGGATTTTGTCGGCAAACGGGAGCCACGAAGTTTATTGAACCCAGACGAAATGGTAAGACTAGCGGCCCTGGGTGAAACAGATTCACCAGCTTCGCCATCCGTGCCAGCAGGCAAACTGGACCGCACCGTCAAACTTTGCCGAACTGACGCCTTGCCAGCGTCAAACTCGGGCGGCCCAGGTTCGCAGCAGTTCGACCAGCATTTCGACCGCCTGCACCATTTCCTCGAGACAGGTCCATTCCAGTGGCGAATGCGGATTGTGCTCGCCGGTCGACAAATTCGGTGTGGGCAGCCCGAGTTCGGTGAATCGCGAACCGTCGGTGCCGCCGCGGACGATTGTCTGCCGCGGCTTGCGGCCAAGCTGTTCCAAGGCCCGAACCGCAAAGGCGACCGCGCGCGGCTCAGCCGACAAGCCTTCGGCCATGTTGCGATATTGGGGCGTGACCTCGATGTCGATCGCCGCGCCGGGAAACTCCCTTTCGGTGGTCTGGGCAGCCGCGCGCAACTGATCGGCCCAGCGGCCCAGATTTGCGGTCTCAAAATCGCGCAGCAGGATGCGCATGCGGGCTTCGGCCACGCCGCCGGTGAGTTGATAAGGGTGCAGGAAGCCCTCGCGACCGCTGGTGGTTTCGGGCGACAAGGTGGCGCGCGGCAAGCGGTCGATGAAATTCGCCGCCACGCGCAGGGCATTGACCATGCGGCCCTTGGCGATCGACGGATGAATGTTGACGCCGCTCACCGTCACCACGGCCAGGTCGGCCGAAAATGTCTCCACATCGACTTCGTCCGCACCCTGTCCGTCGAGGGTATAGCAGGCGACAGCGCCGAGTTGTTTCAAGTCGACGTGATCGACGCCATGGCCGATCTCCTCGTCGCAGGTAAAACAGATCCGCACTGGGCCGTGCTCGATCTCCGGATGCTCGCGCAAATAGGCAGCCGTCTCCATGATGACGGCCACGCCCGATTTGTCGTCGGCGCCCAACAGCGTCGTGCCGTCGGTGGTCACCAGCGTGCAACCGATGCAGGATTTCAATTCAGGATTCTCGGCCACGCGAATCACCACCTGTGGATTCCCCGGCAGCACGATGTCGCCGCCGGCATAGTTGGTCACGACCTGTGGACGCACGTTGGCGCCGGTGGTCTCGGGCGACGTATCGACGTGGGCGTTGAGCGCGACGACGTCCACCTGGTGATCGACCGTCGAGGTCAGCGTGGCCAGCACGATTCCCATCTCGGATTGCAGCGCGTCGCTCAGGCCGATTGCCAACAGCTCGTCGCGCAGCAGGCGACCCAGCTCGAGTTGTCCTGGCGAACTGGGATAGGTCGTCTGCCCCTCGCGGGCCGTCGTGTCGATCTGCACATACTTCAGGAATCGCCGCAAGAGACGCTCTTGATTGATCACCGTATTCACCTGTCTTGCCTTCACCTGTCTTGCCACGGTCGTTGGCCGAATTCGTTCACAACGAAGGCGTTCGTTCCATGGCAACCATTTTGTTTCACCTGGCGTCCGCCGTCTTCACCGCGCGGCGCCCTTTCTGGTAGGCTGGCACGCACAACCCCCACCCGCAAGGCAGGACCGCACGATGGCCGACACGACTGTAAGCTATTTGGCCTTTGACATCGAGAGCGTGGCCGATGGGGAGCTGATCGCCAAGATTCGCTATCCAGGCGCGGGTCTCGAACCGAAGGCGGCCATCGAGCGCTATCGCCAGGAGCTGCGCGATCAGTACGACAGCGACTTCGTGCCCTATACCTTTCAACTGCCCATCTCGGTGGGAGTGGCCAAGATCTCGGCCGACTTTCGGCTGCTGGATATCTCGGTGCTTGACGAGCCGCAATTTCGCCCGCAAGTGATCACGCAGCACTTTTGGCGCGGCTGGGAAAAATATCGCCGGCCGACGCTGGTGAGCTTTAACGGCCGCACGTTCGATCTGCCGCTGCTGGAGTTGGCTGCCTTCCGCTATGGCATCGGCGTGCCGGGCTGGTTCAACGTCGGCGCCAAAAGCTTCGAACAATATCGCAACCGCTACAACCTCGACGCCCACATCGACTTGCAGGAACTGCTGACCAATTTCGGCTCGACCCGATTTACCGGCGGGCTCAACCTGGCTACGAATCTGTTGGGAAAACCCGGCAAGATGGACATCCAAGGGCACATGGTGCAGGACCTGTTCTACGAGGGTAAGATCGCCGAGATCAATGACTACTGCCGTTGCGACGTGCTCGACACCTACTTCGTGTTCCTTCGCACCCGGGTTTTGTTCGCCCAAATCTCGCTCGACGAGGAACAAGGACTGATCGCCCAGGCCAAGTCCTGGCTGATCAGCAAGCGCGGGCAGTCGGAAGCCTATCGGATTTATCTGGAGCGTTGGGGTGATTGGCCAAACCCCTGGAAGTGAGACGCCGAGCAGCCATTAGTTTCTCTCAAGCCGAATCGACTCCGACGGCCGTGGCGCCTTTTGACTCCTCGCCCGCTGACTCGGCGAAGGCGAAGCCCACGACGTCCATGCCCGGCCGCACGTCGCCTTCGTAACGCACCGTGACAGGTACGGCCACGGCCCACAGCCGGCGATCCAAACCGATGACGGCGCGGTTGAATCCTTCCACGAATAACCCGGCCTCTGCCAGTCCGTACAGCCGGTCTTCAACCAGTTCAATCGCCGTGGCGCGCGGCGGAACCTGGTTCCAATGAATTGTTTGTCCATGTCTTGCCATTGGGATTGGCCAGCGCATAACCGGCGTCTCCCCACTTGCCGTTGTCGTACCACAGGATTTCATCGGTTCCAAAAGTCGGTGCCACGGTTGCCATCGAAATCTCCTTCACGAAAGCTGCGGATCGTTATTGCCCGAGATCAACTGGTCTTTGACTCCCTCAACGAGTTTCAAATAAGGAACGGCGCCCGGATAGCGCTCGCCGACATGCGCGTGGGCAGCGGCCCAGGCTTTGTCGAGCGCCGAAGTCTCATAGGCGACGTATTGATTGTGGTGCCGCACGGCAGCATCTGCCGAGTCGCCACTCGGCGCTGCGGCACTCGCGCCGGTGCCTTTGATGCGGTCCAATTCACCCTGCAAGCGCTGACGGCCGCGGCGCATGACGAGCCACACGACAGCGCCTGCGGCCGCGCCGGCGATTCCGCCTGGCACGCCCACCGACACCAAAAGCGCCGCCAACTTCGCCGAGATCCAGGGCTCGGCCACTTTTTCAATTGCATTGCCGATCGTGTCGGCTGGCTGCGAATTCGCCGGCACGTCGATCGTGGGCGGCGCCGGCGGCGCGGCTTGAGTCGCCCCCTCAGCCACGTCCTTGGCGGCGCTAGCGGCCTTCTGTGCATCGGCCGTGGCGGTGGCTAGCGCGTCGACCCGCGTATTCATCACTTGCCAGGCCTGCTGAATCCGTGCGATGAGTTGTTCCAGATCGGCCAACCGATCCGGTTGCGGTGCCGCCGGAGGCGCCGGCAGCGCCGATGAATTTGGGGGCAAGGGACCGGGAGTCGGCGGTCGCTCAACGGTTGTGGCGGGCGGCTCCGCAGGACGAAATCGGCGTGACAGACCCGAGAGGAAGCGTCGCACGCGGCCGCAATAGGTGCCGTCGACCACGCGGCCATTGGTGCCGAACAATACGGCGACCTATTGGTGATCGCGATCCAACACCGGTCCGCCCGAATCACCGAAGCGGGCCGCGCCGCTCAGTTCCAACGTCTCCAGGTTCTGGCCATTGGCGGTGGCCACATAGCCCAAGGCCTGCCCTCGATTGCACCACAGTCGGCCATCGCCCCCGTAGCCACATGACACCAAAGAGTCGCCGCGGCGCGGATAGGTCGTGGCGACCGTCACCGGCTCAATCGTGGTGGTCGGGATCGACAATGCCGCCAGATCGGCATCGGCGTCGATCTTTTCAACTTTGGCCGCGAGCGTCGCCTGATCGGGAAACGTGACGCTGACCGCGCCGGTCCCTTCACGAAACAGGTGCGCGCAGGTGATCACCAGGCCACCGTCCGCATCCACGTCGACAAGCGTACCGGTGCCGGCCGCGCGCACGGCGCCGCGCTGGTTGACGATCCGTGCGATGGGTCGCGCGTCGACTCGCAAGTCGGCGGCCGACGGGGCAGAGGGCGCGGCCTGGAGTGGACACCGTCCGTCAACGCAGGCGTCATCGCCGGAAAACTGTTGCGCGGGGGCCCTCGAACTCAAGACCAACACGAGCAGGATCGCTCCGAAGTGTCGCATGCTTCACCTGGTGCATCAGGAGGAATGGGTTTCGGTGACTCGACAAAAAAACGAGCCCATCGCCGGAACATCCCGGCAATGGGCTCGTTCGATAGCTGTTTGATTCAGGCTCCGCGGATACCCTTCACGACGAATCGCAGGCTATCACAACGGCTGGCCTAATTTCAACTGGCCGATTTTGTCGAGGAGAAATTTTTTGGCATCTATCCCGCGCCCGGATTTGTCACCAGCCGCTCCAAATCACTCACCGCCCGATCCAACTCATCGACCAGCGCGCTCGACGGGCCGGCGGCGAGAATTTTCACAACGGCCCGATAGTACCAAAGCGTGCCATCCTTTCCGCCCGAGAAGCGTTCCCAGAGTTGGTCGCCGTGCACGCGATAGTCGACGAGCAGCGAGCGCACGTTGTGCAGCTTGTCGGCGGCCGAAACCAGTCGCACGCCCTGGTCGGCGGTAGTCAGATGGGCCAGATATTGCTCTTTGCGGCCTCGCCAGGGAGGCTTAGGCGTCGTGTCGGCATCGGTGCAGGCGCTGACGATCGCGGCCACCCGCGCGCCGAAGCGATGCTCGATGTCGTCGCGCACGGGCGGCCCGCCTTGATCTTCAACGGCGTCGTGCAGCAGGGCCGCGATCGCCTCGTCCTCCGAGGCCCCATGTTCCAAGGCCAGCGCCGCGACGCCGAGCAGGTGCGACACATAGGGAATGCCCGAGCCCTTGCGAACCTGTTGGCCGTGCAGCTGGCAGGCATAGACCAGGGCTTCGCTAAATCGGGGCGAGAGGTGCATCGGCTATTGCGGCGTGGCGACGAACGGCCGCGTGGCGATCCGCCCGCCCTGGCCGCCTTCATAGATACTGAACTCACCCCACACGGGCATGTGGTCCGAGACCTCGAGCGCTTCTTCGGTGGTGAGATTGAATTCGCGAATCATGTCGAACACGCCCCAACGCCCCGTGTATTCGGTCGTGGCCTGATCGGAGAAGATGATGTTATCGTACAGTTTATTGCCGCGGGTGTTGCTGGCCACCCCCGAGATGGCCCAATGAATGTGCGAGATCTGGCCCAGACGGCCCAAATGGTGGTCGTCGACGTTCAGATCGCCCAGCAAAATCACGTCGTCCTCGTGCCGCCCGTCATCGCGAACCTTGAGAAATACATCGGCCAGGGCGTCCAGCTCCTGCCGCGTCTCGTCGGGATCGGTGTGAATGTCGACCAGCGAGAACGTAAACGCCTGGTCGGGCGCCGGACCGCGGACGCGGAACCAACCGACCAGCGGCTCGCGGTGCAGCAGATCGTCGGGATCGGCCACGGTATACAGCGCGCTGCGATCCACTTCGATGCTGGCGGTGTCGAACACGAACGCATACTGCTCCTTGCTCGATGTACGGCCCAACCTTGGCCCGACGACATAATCGTAATGCCGGCCGGTGGAGTTAATGGCATCAATGAACTGCGGCATGATATCGAGCTTGGAGCGAATCTCCTGAATGGCGACGATGTCGAATTGGCGAATGATCTCGCACAACAGGCTGCGCACGCGCGGCTTATTGAGCTTCTTCTCGCCAAACACCTGGATGTTGAACGACGCCACGCGAATCGTCCCGCCTTGCCGATCGACGGCCGGCTGGCTGCCGTCTTGTTGCACGTCGTCGGCGCTACGCGGCGCCAGCGAAATCGCTTCCAGACCCATGATCTGGAAGTTCTTGAAGAACATGACGGCGCCAAAGATGACACCGGCGACGACCACCAGCGAAAGAAACTTGCGCATGCGTCCCTCCGTGGACGGTTCGTGGCAAAGAGCGAGGCCAGGTGCTCACATCCATGGGCAACCTGGCCATATTGGGGTGCGTAGGATAGTGCAACGCGGCGATCGACTCCAGGTCGATTTTCGGCCGCGGCACTCGCGGCGCAATGGTCCCTCGCGCGCGTGCTAGCGGCGCGCTTCGCGCACCAGATGGCGCAATTCGGGAGCGATCAAACGCTCGACGGCCAAGCGAACGGCCGCCGGCGAGCCGGGCATCGTCAGCACCACGGTGCGCCCCATAAGCCCGCCAACCGCCCGGCTGAGCATCGCCGCGGCGCCAATCTCTTGATAGCTGAGCATGCGAAACAGTTCGCCGTAACCACTCAGGGGCTTGGTCACCAGCGCTGAGACGGTTTCGAACGTCTGATCACGGCTGCTCAGCCCCGTGCCGCCGGTGAGCAGCACGGCGTCGACCTGCGCGTCGTCGCGCAGCGCTTCCAACAGCGGTCGCATCGTGAGTGGATCATCGCGAATTATTTGCCGCCGGGCGATCTCGTAACCCGCGGCCACGAGCAGATCGTGCAGCAATTGGCCCCCCGTGTCGGTGGCCTCGGTGCGAGTGTCGCTGACCGTAATGACGGTACAGCGCACCCCCTCGGGCGAACTGGCTCGGTGTTCTCTAACGGTCTGGCTCATCGGCGGGCCTCTACAATGGATAAAACCCGCAAATTTGCGGCAAACGGCCAGTCGCAATTCGCCCCGACCGGCCTTGATAAGTATACTGAGCAATAGCGGCCCGGCGAATTGTGGCCGCCGCCGCGACATCCCTTTTTTGTGCGACAGGGCCGCCTCTGCGTGGCTCTGCAAGCGTATGAAAACCGTTGGGCTCTTGCCCCGTCTCGCCCTGGTTTGCGCGTTGCTGGGCGGCTTGTTGGCCGCGCCGGCGCGAGCCGAGATTTTCGTGTTACACGATGGCGGCAAGGTGCGCGGCGAGTGGGTCAATCGCGATGAGTCGCCGCGCAAAAACTACGTGATCAGAACCGCCAGCGGCGGGCAGATCACGCTCGACTCGGCCCAGGTCAAGAACGTCCGCCGGCAAAGCGCCGCTGACTTGGAATATGACCGCATTCGCTCCAACTATCCGAACACCGTCGAAGGCCAGTGGACGCTGGCCGAGTGGTGCCGCGAAAACCGGCTGCCCAACGAACGCAAGGTCCACCTCGAGCGCCTGCTGACGATCGATTCCAATCACGCCGGCGCGCGTCACGCTTTGGGTTATGCGAAGGTGCAAGACCGCTGGGTGACGCGTGAAACGCTGATGACCGAGAACGGCTATGTCCGTTACAAAGGCGAATGGCTATTGCCGCAGGAACTCGAACTGCGCGAGCAGCAGCGCAAGGACAAGCTGGCCCAGTCGGATTGGGCCGACAAGCTCAAGCGGTGGCACAATTGGCTGCACTCCGACAAGGCCGACGTGGCGGAAGCCAATATCAAGGCCATCGACGACCCTTATGCCGCCAAGCCGCTGGCCAAGTATTTCGACACGGAGCAAAATCGCGCGATCCGCCTGCTCTATCTCGAAGCGCTGGGGCGGCTCAAATCGTCGAGCGCCATGGAAACCCTGGTCGATGCCTCGCTGCACGACGGCGACGAGGAGATTCGCCTGGCCAGTCTGGAATTCGTCGCGGTCAGGAATTACAAGCCGGCGATTCGCGAGTATCTTCAGGCCTTGAAGAGCAAGGACAACCCGATCATCAACCGCGCCGCGGTCTGCCTGGCTCGCATGCGCGACCCGAGCGCGATTCCGGCCTTGATCGATGCGCTGGTCTCCACGCACAGCTACACGATTCAGAAGGGCAATCCGGGGGGCATGGGAGCCACCTTCGGCAAAGGCCCCGGCGGCAGCTTCGGCGGCATGACGGCCGGCGCCAGCACCGAGACGATCGTGCATCACATCGAGAATCGCTCGGTGCTGCAAGCCCTGTGTACCCTGTCGGGCGCGGACTTTCAGTTCGACGGCCAGGCCTGGCGCTATTGGTACGCCGCGCAGAAGAAGCCCCAAAGTCTCGACGCGCGGCGCGACGACGAGAAGAAGTAGACGAGCGGGAAACGACCGGCGAAGAACGTTGACGAGACGCTCGGCCACTTCAGCCCGACTAGGATGCAGCATCATGGCCCGGCCATCGGTCGCCATTCTGGGAGCCAGCGCCGATCGGGCGAAATTCGGCAACAAATCGGTGCGGGCCCACGCGCAGGCTGGCTACGACGTCTATCCGGTGAATCCCAAGGGAGGCCAGATCGAGGGACTGACTGTCTACCGTTCGTTGGCCGACGTGCCGGTCGATCATCTCACCCGCGTCAGCGTCTACCTGCCGCCCGCGATTGGCCTGGTTGCCCTCGAAGAGATCGCCTCCAAGGGCTGCGACCAAGTCTGGTTCAATCCGGGCAGCGAAAGCGCCCCGATTCTGGAGCGGGCCAGGCAACTGGGCCTTCAGGCGATCGCCGCTTGCAGCATCGTCGATTTGGGGCTCAGCCCGGCACAGTTTCCCTGAGTGTACAGCTTCCCCGAGCGCACCGTCGCAAGCCGCCCGTCAGGCGGCCTGATCGGCGCCGACCAACTGCACGCGGCGTTTGGGAAACCAACCTTGCCCCAGCACCGACAGGGCGACGCGATCCTCGAGATTCGGTCGGAAGATCGTCAGCAGCACCAGCGGCAGATACCAGGCCATGTACAGCCCGCCGCCGTAAGGGTGCCAGAACTGCGTGGCGATCATCACAGCCGCCGAGCAGCTCATCAGTGTCCCCAGATTCTTTTGCGCCGGCCACAGCGCCAGGCTGACGCAGAAGGCCGCCAAGGCCACCAGCACCGGATAGCGATAGACTGGCGGAATGATATCGAGCCCCCAAAAACCCTGAATGTCGGCGGGCGACAGGCTGGTCCAGCCGAACATCTGCTGCAACTGCAAGAAGAAGCTCGCCAGGCTGTCGGACGTAAAGGCCAGCGATCCGACCAGCAGGGCCAGCGTGATCACCACGCCCAGCGAAAACCGCAGCAGTCCGCGTTGCCAATAAAAACCGAGCCACAGCGGCAACAGGAACACGGGGTAATAGATCACGCCGATGGCCAGCCCGATCAGCATGCCCGACATCAGCGGCCGACGATAGGTTTCCACGGCCCAGACCAGCAGCGCCGCCGGCAAGGCATGATCGACCCGACCGGTCAACTGGGCGGTGTAAGGCAACAAGAGGTACAGCGTGGCCGCGGCGATGCCGGCTCGAATGTTGTCGAAATGCCGGTAGCCGATCAACACCATGCCGATCACGATTGCCAGGTGCGAAAGGATGGCCATCACCCGCGCCGTGGCAATGTGTACGACGTCTCCGCGCCGCTCGCCACCTTCCTGGGCCGCATCCGTCGCGGGCGCGTCGGTCAGCAGGGCCTGGGTCGATAGGCTGGGCAACAAGTGCAGCAGCGGATAGCCCGGTCCGTGGATGACCAGGCTTTTGTCCTCGGGATCGGCCGATTGCCGCGCCCGCACCTGATCGGCCCCCCTGGCCCCGGCCAGGTCTTCGGGCGTCATCTTGCTGTTGACCACGTTGGCCATCAGAAAGATCAACAGCGAAACGCCCAGAAACGTCATGCCGCCGATCGATAGATTGGGCTCCAGCAGCGGCCGACGAACCATCATCGGATCGACCAGCAGCCGAATCATGAACAAGCCGCTGGCCAGGAATAGCCAGATGTAACCGATCTGCTCGAGTTGCAGGTCCTCTTGAGTCAGGCCATACTCGACCACGAGCAACCCCGGCGCCAGCGTGATCAGGCCCAGCAAGTCGAGGTTCCGCACGCTCAAAACGCGGCTGAACTTGAAGTACAGGCTGATCGTCAGCAGCGACGAGAGATAAACCCAGGTCGTCGGGTGGACCTTGTGGTAATCGAACAAGAAATCGCTCATGCGTGCCGCGCTGCCGGGGACGATCGCGTTGGGAAAGAGCCCGCGACGAGTTGCCTAAAATCCGCCCACCAATAGGATGGCTGCCCTCCGTGGCGCAACCTGAAGGATACGGAATCTCAGCGTTTTTGCAAGAACGGCACCCAAGGCGCCCGCGACTCGCTGGCGGCAAAAGCCCAAGGCCAAGGCCGTCTAGCGGGGCAAATCTCCCGGTTGATCGAGCCTTTCGCGTGCTTCGTCGGCCCAGGGGCTGTTCGGGGCCAGCCGGAGGAAGGCTTCCCAGTGCTCGGTCGCGTCGGCGGTGCGGCCGGCTTCGTCCAACAACCGGCCCAGGTGGTAATGAGCGTCGGGATAGGCGTCGTGATAGACCAGCGCGCCTGCGAACGCCGAAATGGCCAGCTCCGTTTCGCCCATTTCGGCCAGCACGCAACCCAAATTGGCCCGGGCCTCGACATAGTCTTCGTCCAACTCGATGGCCATAAAGTAGCGTTCGCGAGCCGCCGGCAATTCAACCAGTTGATAGAGCAGCTCGGCCAACAGAAAGCAGATCTCGGCAGTCGGTCCGCCGGCGGCCATGGCCGCGCGGTACATTTCGGCGGCCGCTTCGAGTTGTCCCTCGTCCTCCAATTGGCCGGCCAGTTCCACCAACTCGCCGGGCGACATCGTCGGATCCAAGGCCCTGTGGCCGTCGAAGCCCAGAATGTCCGAAGTGAGCGCGATGCTGGGCTGGCCGGGTGACAACTCGGCGTCGGCCGCGGCGCCGAAATCGAACCGCTTCTGGCCGCCCGGCTCGACCAGGCCGTCGCCTTGCCGCAACAGCAGGCTCTTGCCTTCGACGATCACCGAGAGCTGCGACAGCGGTCGCTTGACGCCGGGCAGATAGCGAGCCAGCGCGGCCAGCTCCTTTTCGATCTCAGCCGGCGAGATGCCCGCCGCCAGCAGTTCGGTCAAGCGCCGCGCGGTGGCCACTTCCTGGAAGTCGAAATAGGCCAACCGGCGCACTTCGCGCACCGGCACGATCCAGCCGCGCCTTTGCCAGCGGCGGAGGGTCGGCACATCGACCGACAACAGCTTGGCCAGCATGGGCACGGTGTAGTCGCGATGAATGTTCTGTTGGGGGTCGACCAACCCCAGTCGCTGCCACAATTCGGTCTCGCTGATGATTTCGAGCGTGCCCCGGTCGGCCGCGGCCCTCACCGACTCGTCGAGCGCGGCGGCAAAGCCGCCCTCGCCCAGCGGCAGGCCGTTCTCGCCCATCACGATCAGCGTGGCCGAGGCATCGGGCCGGTCGATGACCGTGGCTCCGTGGCGGCGCATCAATTGTTGCGCGTCGCGCTTGGCCATCACCGCCAGCCGGCCAACGAGCGCCACCCGTTGGCCCTTGAGCAACTCGTCGGTCGAGCAATCAGAAGTGGCAGTCATTGCCTGGCTCAATCGAGGAGCGAGAAGGGGATAAGTGTCCGTTTTGCCGCTATCGTAGCGTTACCGAGCGACATGGCTGCCCCTCCATGACACGCCAGGCAGGCTGTAAGTTTGGCAAAGGTGATTCAAGGTGTCAAACCGTGGCTGAAAGGAGTTGGCCGACCTGGAATCAGCCGCTCATCCGGCATTTCGCCGAAAGCGCATCGAATCGCTCGCGGTTGCCCGGGAGCTCGGCTTGGCCCAGGCTCCAGCAAGTGGAAAACGTGTGAGCAAATTGCCGATCCGTCAACGCAAGCTCCTCAACTCTCGGAAAGATGAGGTCGAAATGGTAGTCCAAAAGATGCTCGACGAGCACACAACCGATCCCCGTTCGTAGGTCTTCATCGTCAGCACTTCCCCAACGAACGACGAAGTTCCAAACTTCTTCAGGATTGTCTTCAATCCAATGGCCGATCTGGATTAGAGCCTGCCAACGCGGATCGGACTCCCCATCCGGAGCTTTGACTCCAGGCAGTATCGCTTCGGCCCTCGCAATCGCCTCCTTCACGTCGCTCGGACCATCGTCTTCATCATCAAGCTCGCGCATGTGGTCCAGTATAAGAGACGATGGCGACGTGTGCGGTAATCAGGGCGCAAAAAAGGGGCACTAACCAAACTGGTCAGTGCCCCTGGCGCTGGTCGCTTGAATTTCGCTGACGGTCGGACTCAGTCCCGACGGTCTTACTTGTTGTCCTGCTGAGCCTCGGCTTCTTCGTCGACCGGGCCGACCTTTTCGTTCGGGGCCAGGGCCGGACGCTGGTTGGCGCCGTTGGGGCCATTGCCTTGGCCGGTACGAGGCGACTCGCTGGGAGCGGGCCGCTTGATCGCGCTGCCGCCATTGCCGAACGTGCTGGGGGCTTCGGCACGCTCCGAAGAGGGCGCGGGAGCCGGAGCCAAGGCCGGAGCGGCCACGGTCACGGCCGCCGGGGCCAGGAAGGCCGCCGGAGTAACGACCGTCACGTCCGAATCACCGCAGCACGGCGTCGGAGCACAGGACGGAATCGGCACCCGCATCACGACGGTTCGCGGAACTTGTTGCGTGTAGGTCACCGGAATGCGCTTTTCGACAACCCGGGGCACGCGTACCGTTTGCTGCGTGGCCACGGTCTTGCAAACTTGCACCGGAACCTGATCGACGCGCTCTTCCATCACCATCTTGCAGGTGGTGACCGGAATCCGTCGCACCACTTCCTCTTCGACCATCTTGCAAACCTGTACCGGAGTCTGCTGTTCGACGCGCTCGGTCACCTGACGATAGGTGGTCACCGGAATCTTGCGCACTTGTTCTTCTTGCACCATGCGGCAGACCGTGACGGGAACCTTGCGAACCACTTCCTCATCGACCACCCGCGCCACTTGCACCGGAACCTTGCGGGTCACGACGCGGGCCACGTAGGTCGTTTGCGGAATCTGCTGGGCCACGACGTTCGGCTGCCACGAGCGATACATGGCCACGGTGGCCGGCGCTTGCTCGGGAACCCAGGCCAGGCCGGCACGCTGATAGGCCGACGCGCCGGTCAGCGGATCGACCAGGCATTGCCCCGGCACCCAACGCAAGCGAGTGCGCGTGGCTCCGGGCGTGACGACTTGCTGGTCGACGAACTGACCCTGATCGACGTAGTTGGTCTGATAGGTGGTGACCGGCTCGTTCACGGTGTAGGCCTCGTCACGCTCGGCGGTTTCCATCACTTGCTTGCGGACGACATAGCGCTCTTCACGCTCCTGCGTCTCCTGCACGGGGCGAGCAACCACATAGCGCTCTTCGCGCTCCGACGTCTCGGGCACCGAACGCACGACGTTGTAGCTCGAGTCGCGCATTTGGGTTTCCCAAACCGGCTTCAGCACCTTGTAGCGCTCTTCTCGCTCGCTGGTCTCGGTGACGGAGCGAGCGACCGTGTAGCGGTTTTCGCGCATTTCGGTCTCGATCACGGGCCGATACACGGTCTGAACTTGCTCATCGTAGACGAGCTCGTTCTCGACCTTATAGGCCGTCACCTGTTGCTGGTCGTAAACCGTCTGGTAGACCAACCGATATTCCTGACCGTAGGCCGTCGTGGCACAGGTCAGGGCGAGGATTGAGGCGAAAGTTTTGACCATGGCTGTTCACTCCGCTCGTGCTTCGAGTCGCTTCTGGGTGCGAATGTTTTGCGTTATTTACTAAAGTTCTTGATCGAAATCGCTACGTTGTGTGCGCGCGGAACGCACAAAGCAGTCTGGCGGACGAATTGAATTTGGGCAAATTTTTTGTGAGCTTCGAGCCGCCGGCGGCCTAGAGAAGTATTGGTTGCGGAATGACTTGCGGCGGAAAAAATCTTTTTGAAGTTCCGCCCCGCGCGTGTCCGACACCCCGGTTGGCCAACTTTTCGCAACTAGCTAGCTACCAAGGATTTAGCGACTGCGTCTTACCCAACCGTCAAGGTCGCATGAAGGGGTTTCGCGCGCTTTCGGCGCGCTAGCAACCGTGTTGGATCGGTCGCAAGAGCCACGCGGCTGGCATGGCCTCACAACCGGCGCAGGCCGCAACTAGGGCGCGGCGGCCGGTTGAGCATTGAGCTGCCGCAACACGGCGGTGGCTTCCACGCGGACGTCGCTGGGCACGTCGCCGGCGAGCAGCTTTTCGATCGCCGCTTTGAGGGAGCTGAAGTCGGCGGCGGGGTTCTTTTCGGCGAGTTGTCCCGTGGCCCGCAGGGCGTTGATCGTGATGATCACCCGTTTGCGCGGCCGCATCTTCTCTTCGGGCTCGGCATCGACGCCCGCGTTCTCGCCCTGGTCCAACATCTCGGCCAGCACCGGCACGGCGGCCACGTCGCCGTGATGCGCCAACCGCGTGGCGGCGTTGTAGCGCACGTCGGGATTCGTGTCTTCGGCCATCACGCGCAATCGCTCGATGAACTTTTCCCCGCCGATGACGCCCAGCGCCACGGTCGCCGTGCCCCGCGTGCGTGCCTGCGAATCCTCCGAGGCCTTGACGAGCGCGTCGCTGAGCTCGTTGTTGGCGATCAACTGGTCGTCGTCTTCAGGCACGTTGGCAGCCAACAGGGCGATCCCTTCGAGTGCCGCGCGGCGCACATCGGACTCGCGCTCGTCACGTTCGGTCGTGGCGGCCTTGATCAGCGTCGGCAATCCGTCGGTGACTTTGAACTCGCCCAGCGCTCGGCACAAATAAATTCGCAATGTCACCGAGTTTTCAGCCTCACTGCCGCTGTCAATTTCGGCATTGAGGATGCCGGCCAATTCCTCGGCCAGCTTGTGATCGGTCGCCAGCTGCAGGTTGCCCGATTGCCGTTCGGAGCGCAGCTCGTTGGCCAGGTTGAACGCGGCTTGCCAACGGGCCTCGTTGTTGCGCTTGAGCGCCCGCACGAACTCGTCGCGATCGTTACCCTTGTGAGCCAGCCAATTGAACATCAACCAGATCATCACTACGACCACGACGATGATGCCGGGCACGAGAAACAATTGCAGGATAAAGCCCGCGCTAGGCGGCTCAACCGGGGGCAACGCATCGTCAGGCGAGAGTTCCGGCGAGCGGGACGGGTTGGTCGACATGGCTGGAACTCAGGGCGGCGATCGGCAATAAACTAAGAGCGTCTAACAAAACGGTATTGGTTGAAATTCCTGGTCTGAGCTAGGTTGTAGTCCTTTGTGGGTCCGATTTTCTGGATCAAGGAGGACAGCCATGGCTAAGCCGTTGGTTTCGGACGATCTATGGGAAGAAATCGAACCTCTGCTGCCTGCACCACGCGAGTATCCCAAGGGTGGACGGCCGCCCGTGGGCAATCGCGAATCGCTGACCGGCATCTTGTTTGTGCTGCGCAGCGGCATCCCTTGGGAGATGCTTCCGCAAGAGATGGGTTGTGGCAGCGGGATGACCTGTTGGCGACGGCTGCACGACTGGCACGAAGCAGGCGTCTGGCAACAGTTGCATCGCCTGTTGTTGGCACGCCTGCGAAGTGCGGACCAGATCGACTGGTCACGAGCCGTGGTCGACAGTGCGACAGCGCGAGCCGTGCTCGGCGGGCAAAAACGGGCCGCAACCCCACGGATCGCGGCAAGGCGGGCAGCAAGCATCACCTGTTGACCGACGCCGACGGCATTCCACTTTCGGCCATCGTCACCGGAGCCAATGCGCACGACGTGACACAACTCGTGCCGTTGGTCGACGCGGTTCCGCCAGTCGCTGGCAAGCCTGGCCGACCACGACGACGCCCTGAGAAAGTCCAGGGAGATCGTGCCTACGGCTCGGCGTCCCACGAGCGTCAACTGCGCCGGCGCGGCATCGACCCTGTTCTCGCTCACCGCGATACCGAACATGGGAGTGGCCTGGGGGAAACCCGCTGGGTGGTTGAACGAACGCTGTCCTGGCTGCACCAGTTCCGACGACTTCGTACCCGCTATGAACGACGTGCCGATATCCACGAAGCCTTCCTCACGCTCGGCTGTTCAATGATCTGCTGGAATTACGTCACCAAGTTTTGTTAGACGCTCTAAGTGTAGGGGGGCGGCGGTGGCCGTCAAGCGAACCCGCCGATGCGTGTGGCCACTACACCACGAATTCTCAGGGATTCTCATGCGATTGCTCGACCTGACGTTCGAAACGGCGGAAGAAAACCTGGCGCTGGACGAAGCTTTGCTCGACGAAGCTGAAGCTGGGCGCGAACCGCTCGAGGTGCTGCGCATCTGGGAAGCGCCGCGGCCGATGGTCGTCTTGGGACGCAGCTCGCAGGCTTCGCACGAAGTGGAACTGGCGTTCTGTCGCCAGCAAGGAATCCCGGTTTTGCGGCGCGCCAGCGGCGGCGCGGCGATCGTCGCGGGTCCCGGTTCGCTGATGTACGCGGTGGTGCTGTCGTACGAAAACCATCCGGCGCTGCGAGCCGTCGACGAGGCGCACCGCTTCGTGCTCGACACGTTGCTGGCCGCGCTACGACCGTTGGCTCCCGGCGTGCGGCGACGAGGAACGAGCGATCTGGCGCTCGGCGAGCTGAAGTTCTCCGGCAATAGCCTGCGCTGCAAGCGGCACGCGCTGCTCTATCACGGCACGTTGCTCTACGATTTTCCGCTGGCACTGGTCGACGAATGTCTGAAGATGCCGCCGCGGCAGCCAGACTATCGCCACCAGCGAGCGCACGGCGAGTTCATCACCAATCTGCCACTTTGCGCGAGGGCTCTAAAAAAAGCCCTGCAATCCGCCTGGTCGCCGAAGGATGTATTGGTCGATTGGCCGCGGGACCGCGTCCGCGAGCTCGTGGCAACTCGCTATGGACGCGCCGAGTGGAATGAGCAGCACTAACGCAGTGTGCTTCAGACCAGGCCCCACTTCTTGCGCAGATACCATTCGCAACTCATCAGCGCGACAAACACCAGAAAGAACGGCCAGGTGTCCCACGGGGTTTGCTTGACCAGCGACTCGACGTCCATTTCGGCCGGCTTCTCTTCGATGCGCCGCAACAGCGCCGGCAATTCCTCGGGCGCGAGCGATTCGCCGCCGGCGTCTTTCGTGATCGCCGACAAACTGGCCAACAGCGTCGGATCGGCCACGGCGTTGTCCAATTCCAAATCCTGCTCGTAAACCAGAAAGCGCGATCGAGCCGTGCCAACCGGCGCGCCGCCGTGACTGGCCGTCACGTTGATCGCATAGTCGCCTGCCGTTTGCGTGCCGTCGAAAACCCCGTCGACCTGATCGGCCTGCTGCACAAGGTTCAATTTCTGTTGGCTGCCGTCGGGCAACGTGACCATGGCCTCGAAGCGGGCATCGGTGAGCACGTCCCCCTGCGGCGAGCGGGCGCCGACGGTGAACTCAACGCGCGATCGCGGACTGTAGCGACGGTGCGCCAGCTTGATCCAAACGTTGCCCTCCGAAGTTTCGTCCTTGCGCGCCAACCAGAGAATGGCTTGTCGCCAAAACCGCTTGTGCTGCGCCTCGAACCCTTCCATCCACCAATGCCATGTCGTGTCGCCGGCGAAGGCAATCACCCGGCCGCCGGCTTCTTGCACGACGAGCAGCGGCTTGCCGTCGGGCGTTTCGGCCAGCACTTGCGCGGCGGGCTTCGGGGCACCCAATTTGTTCGCCCCTTCGAGCTCCGGCAGTTGGTTCCAAATGTTGTCGCGCTCGGCACCTTCCGCCAGGCGCATCAAATAATGCTTCTCGCCCAAGGGCTTTGCGGGCCGCATTTTCAAGGGCCCGCGCAACTGCACGTCCGAGCGGATCGGGTCGCCGAGGCGCTGCCGCTCGTTGGCGTCCATCGTCACCGGCAGCAACTCGGCCAGCGGCGTGTCCTGATAGCCACCGGGGCCAAAGGTGTGAAAGCCACCAATCATCAGCAGTCCGGCACCGGCCTTCACGGTGCTGGCCAGCGTTTCCAGCTCCTCGCGCGTGAACGACGAAGCGTCGACGTCGCCGATCACGTAGACATCGTACTTACCGCGTGCAAAGTTTTTTTCCAGGCTGACCGGCCGCAGTTTTGCGTCGCGCTGGTCCAAGCGCACGAAGTCGACCTTGATGTCCTGGGAAGCGTCGAGCGACAGCAGCAAGTATTTCGAATCGACGCGCAGCGCGCCCTCGACATAGAGCACGTTGATGCCCCCTTTGAGCACGGTCACGAAAGTGCTCATCTCGTTGTTCGTGGTCACCAGCTCGCCCGGCTGCTTGCGGGCTCGCAGCGTGAGCTTGAACTCGCCCGGAGTTTGCGGAATCGTCTGCAGCTCCACCGGTATCGCCTCGCCGTTCTCGCGCGCCTTGACGGCCTCGCCGGCCACTTGCTCCATTTGGCCCGAGGGCGTCTCGAACAGCAGCTGCACGGGGATGCTCTGTCCGGCGAAGCCGTCGATCGACAGCGTGCCGCGCACGGTCAGGTCATTCTTGACGTACACCGTTTGATTGACCGACAGATCTTTGAGCGCCACGTCACGGGCCTGGCCCAGCCCGCGTGCCTGGCCGAATGCCAAGGTGTAGAGTGGATAGCCGAGGTCGGCCAGCCGCCGCGTCGGTCCTTGCGGCGCCAAATCGCGCGGGGCATAAGCCCGTTGCGCTCCGTCACTCATCAGGATCACCCCCGCCAGCCGCTTGCCGGCTTCGCGGCGCAAGATGTCCTCGATCGCGGCGCCGATCGCCGTCTGTTCGCCCTCGGGCGTTGAGCCCAGCTCAAGAGCTTGCGCAGTGAAGTCGACGGGATGCACCTCGGCATCGAACGTGTAAACCTTGACTTCCAATTGCTCGCCGAGGGTGCATAGGGTGGGAAGGGCCTCGTCAAGGGCCGAACGCAACAGGTCCCAGCGCGTCTTTCCGTTCACCGCGTCCGCCACCAGCATGCTGCGCGAGCTGTCGACGAGCACCACGAGCGTGGCCGCCTGTCGCCTGGTCGTGGTATGCACGAGCGCCGGACGCAGCATCGCCAACAGGGCCAGCACGATCACGGCCAGCCGCAAGCCGACCAGCGCCCACCGCTGTCGCGGCGTCAGCCGGTGGCGAGGCAGCCCCAAGAACGTCAGCAGCAACACCAACACCAGCGCCGCGAGGCCGACCAGGACAAAACCGCCGACCGGATTAAAGTACCACTCGCTGCTCATCGAGACTTGACCGCCACGTCGGGTCCCTCTTGCCGCGCGCTGACCGCCTTCTGAGCCAGCCGCGCGGCGGCCGATCGCAAGACGGCTGTGTCGTGGTCTTGATAAAAACGGTTCGAGAGCACCTGCTCGCAGGCGAGAATCAATACCAACAGCACGATCAGGTAGGGAAACAGCTCCTGGCCGACGCGGCCGGCGCTCACGCTGCGATCAATCTCGTCGCGATTGTGGGCCAGCCGAAATTCGGTATCGCCAAACACGGCTTGCAGGTCCGCCGCGCTGGCGCGTTCCAACTGGCTGACGTCGGCCGGCAGATTAACGCTGAATCCGCCATCGATGGCCTGTTCGCCGCCACCGGCCTGGATGCGATAGTTGCCAGGCACGTCAGTGGATGTCACCACGATCGCGTTTTGTTTCTCGTCGACCGGAATTCTCAAGGTGTCGCCGCGGGGCGTGGTCAGCGAACAAATGGGAGCCTGCTGGCCGGGTTCCAGGTGCACGATCGCGGTTTCGCCCGCCGTATAATTCAGCCGCTGCTGGCCGCTGCCGACGAGATAGAACACGATCTCATTGACGAGCGTGACGAAGGCCGCCTTGTCCTCGCCGGTGGGCAACAGGTTCCAATAGTCGGGGCGATTCAAACCGTCGGAAATCGGCGTGGTCATGAGCATCACGCGGCCCTTGCCGACCGGCCGCTCGACAAGCGCCGGCTGGCGATTCGAAAACGCCGCCACGACCGTCGCCCCTTGAGCCAAGGTTCCCAGTTGCCAGTGGCGCAACACGGGCAACAACTCCCAGGCGACCTCGAGCGTGCGAAACTTGGCGAGCGCCGGGTGCTCGAAGTTTTCGGGCGCCAGGTTGACCTCGCCGCGCCACTGCCGCACCAGCTTCGCTGGCAACAGTTCTTGCGCAAGGGGTTCGTTGAAGGACTGGATCGGGGTGGCGTTGCGGCCCAAAAAGACCCCCAGACCTCCGCCGGTCGCGACAAACGAGTGCAGCTTTTGCCAGACCGTCGGGGCCAACGGACGCGGGTCAAGAATGCACACGGCGGCATATCCGTCCAACGACTTGCCGGCCAATTCCTCGGTCGAGATCACATCGCGCTCGAACGCACCATTCAACAGCGCCAGCGACAGAAAAAAAACATAATCGGCCGCTTTGCGCTTCGCGTCCTCGGGCGCGGCAATCAACACCCGCCAGCTCGGCCGCACTTCGACCGTGAACCACTGCGTATCGTCGCAGGGCAGGGCGTCTTCGCCGACAATCTTCAAATAGCCTTGATGAATTCCCGGCCCGAGTCCGCGCAGCGCGAAGTCGGCGCGCTGCGATTCGCCCGGTCGCACGGTGAATTGCTGCTGGGCTCGCAGATCGGGCTTGCGCGTTTCATGGTCGAGCACATAGAGTTCGACCCCGCGCTCGTCGCCCGCGCCGACGTGCACCAGGTCGGCCGTCATGCGCAATGGGCTGCCGCTCGACAGCACGTCGCCCGAGAGATGCAGCTTGTCGAGACCGAAATCGGTCGGGTCCTTGGCCCCCACGTCGATCACATAAACGCCGACGCCGCTGAGCGCCTTGAGTTGCCGCGACAGATCGCGCATCGCGTCGGACGACCAGGCTACCTTGGCCAGATCGGTGAAGACGTACAGCTCCTTGCGCGGTTTTTCGCTCTCCTGCACCAGCTTGAGCCCCGACTCGATGGCGGCGGCCAGCGACTGCGTGGCGCTCGCGGCGTTAAGCCGCTCGATCCGCTGTCGCGCGGCACTCAGATCGACGGCAAAGGCGGCCGAGGCCGAGCGCGAATCGATCACGGCGACGTCGCTTTCGGCCGGAAACTGCGGCAGCAGCCAGCCGGCCGTCTCTTGCGCGACTTCCAACCGGGTCTTGTTCTGCTGCCGATATTGCAAGCGGGGGTTGGTGTCGAACACCAACGAGGCGGCCAACGGCGCCTCCTGGTTGCCGAGCATGCCCGAGGCCAGAATGCTGGGTCGTGCCAGGGCCAGCGCCAATAACCCGATGATCGCGACCCTCATTGCCAGCAACAGCCAATGCCGCAGTCGCACCTGCCGGCGGTTGGCCGATTCGCGAAGCTTGATGAACCGTAGCGCCGGAAATTCCAGGTGCTTCGGCTGCTGCCGCATCATCAGGTGTAGCACGATCGGCACGACGATCGCCGCGACTCCGCCCAAGAATGCCACATGCACGAAGGTCATCAGCACCTCGACCGGCGGCTCGTCAGATATTCGGTCAGGGCCCGATCGAACTGCATGCTCGTGTCGATCTGCACGTAGTCGATGCCGTTCTGAAAACATTCGCGGCGATAGCGATCGCAGAACTCGCGAATCTCGCGGAGATAATCGGCCTGAAAGCCGCTGGCATCGATCTGCAACTTCTCGTGCGTCTCGGGTTCCTCGAACTCGATCAAGCCATCGAACGGAAATCGCACCTCGGCTTCATCCAGAATGTGAAACAGGATCACGTCGTGCCCACCGTGCCTCAACCGCCGCAATGCGCGAATCACCGGCTCGGGTTCGGCGAACAAATCCGTAAACAGCATCACCAGGCTGCGGTGTCGCAACATGGCCGCGATTTGAATCAAGCTTTTGGCGATGTCGGTTTCGCCCTCGGGTCGCAAATTGGCCAACAGCGACAGCACGTTGCCCAGTTGCGTGCGCTTCGATCGCGCCGGAAGACTCTGACGAATCTTCTGATCGAACGTGATCAAGCCCACGGGGTCCTGCTGCTGCACCATCAGGTAGCAGAGGGCCGCGGCCAGACAAATCGCGTAGTCGAACTTGGTCAACTCCTGGCGATAGGTGTAGCCCATCGAGCGACTCAGATCCATCACCAGATAGCCGGTGATGTTCGTCTCGGCCTCGAACTTCTTGATGTAGTACTTGTCGGTCTTGGCATAGACCAGCCAATCAATGTCCTGCGGGTCGTCGCCCGGCGTGTATTTGCGGTGTTCGCTGAACTCGACCGAGAACCCGTGGAACGGGCTGGCGTGCATGCCCTGCAAGAAGCCCTTGACGATGAATTGCGCGCGCAGATCGAGGCGCGAAATCTGCCGAATGACTTCCGGCTTCAGATATTGTTCGACGGCGGGCATGCGTGCGCCAACTTCTTCCGCGGCAACCCGTGGCACGCGAGCGGCGTCACGGGGCTCACCCAGCAGGGGGCAACCCAACTCGCCCCAATCTCATTCTAAGGTCAATTCGAAAACTTCGGGATATCGGGCGTGGGAATTTCGCGGAGCAGTCGCTCGATGACGTCTTCGGTCGTCATGCCTTCGGCTTGGGCCTGAAAATTCGTGCTCACCCGGTGGCGCAACACGGGAATCGCCACTTTGCGAATGTCCTCGATAGCTACAGAAAATCGCCCATCCATGGCCGCCAAGGCTTTGCCTCCGTGGATCAGAAACTGTCCCGCGCGGGGGCCGGCTCCCCAGTCGACCAGCTCGCGCACGAAGTCCGGCGCTCCGTCGCTTTTGGGCCGCGTGGCCCTCACCAGCCGAGCCACGTACTTGATGATGTACTCGCTCACCGCCACCGACCCGACCAGCTTCTGCAGGTTCAAAATCGAGCGGGCCGAGAGCACCTTGCGCACTTCTGGCTTTTCGTTGCGGGTCGTGGCCGAGAGGATCATTTCCTCCTCGCTGGCCGACGGATAGTCGACCCGGATGTTGAACATAAAGCGGTCCAACTGCGCCTCGGGCAGCGGNNCTCGATCGGGTTCTGCGTGGCGATGGTGAAGAACGGATCGGGCAGGTTATAGGTCGTCTGCCCGACCGTCACCTCGCGCTCTTGCATGGCCTGCAACAGCGCCGCCTGGGTTTTGGGAGGCGTCCGGTTGATCTCGTCGGCCAGCAGAATGTTGGTAAAGATCGGGCCCTCGACGAAACGGAAATTCCGCTTGCCCTGGTCGTCTTCTTCGAGCACGTTGGTGCCCGTGATGTCCGAGGGCATCAGGTCGGGGGTGAACTGAATGCGTTTGAAGCCGATGTCGAGAATGCGCGACAGCGTGCTGACCATCAACGTCTTGGCCAGCCCCGGCACGCCGACCAACAGACAATGTCCGCGCGTGAAAATCGCGGCAAAGATTTGTTCGATCACGTCGTTTTGACCGACGATGACCTTTTGCAGTTCCTCCTGCATGAGTTGCCTGTGCTGGCTGAACTCTTGCAGAATGTCGCCGAGACTACGGGGCTTGGTGGCCAACGCGAAATCCTTCTGAGCGTTCGCTCGTCACTGTTCGCGTGAAACCCGCTCCTGGCCGGTCTCGTGGCGCGCAGCACTGCAGTGTTAACCCATTCCAGGCGGCCGCTGCCACGGCTCATGCCCGGCTTCCTGCGCGACCTAACTGCATTCCTGCATTCTATAGCTAGCCGCGCCGGCGGGCAACGTCGCGGCCGCCGCGTTGCCGGCTTAACCCAAGTAGCCTAAGATAGTTGTGTCGAGCCCGCGCGGTGCAAGCAAAAGGAATGAGCCCCATGTGGCGAAGTTGCGTTACGCTCAGCCTGGCGCTAGCGGTGTGTGCCGCCGGCACACAGGCCCGAGCTGACATTTCGCCCGAGCAAGTTCGCACTTCGATCGAGCGGGCCGTCTCCTATCTAAAGCGTGAGCAGAAGGACAACGGCACCTGGCTGGATCACACCGCCTTTCCCGGCGGCGTGACCGCGCTGTGCACGTTGGCGCTGCTGAATGCCGGGGTCGACTCGCATGAGCCGACCATCCAGAAGGCGCTCTCGTTTCTGCGCGGCATGGCCGCGGCCACCACCGCATCAAGCGGTCGCGGCAACGCCCAGACCTATGTCGTCTCGTTGCAGATCATGGTGTTCTGCACCTCGGAGCCAAAGAAGGACCTGCTGCTGATTCGGCGACTTGCCAAGTGGCTCGAGGATACGCAGATCACCTCGGGCGAAGGCAAAGGCGGCTGGTCCTATCCGGCGGCCGCGGCCGCCAGCGGCGATGAATCGAACAGTCAATTCGCCCTGCTCGCCCTTTTCGAAGCCGAGCGCGTGGGCATCAAAGTCAACGAGCGCACCTGGCGGCAGGCCTCGCAATATTGGCAGAGCCGGCAAAACGCCGACGGTTCGTGGGGCTATCTCGGCCGGCCCGGCAGCGGCAGTATGACCTGCGCCGGCATCACATCGCTCGTGATCGCCTCGGGTGAGTTGCACCACGGCGACGCCACGATCACGGGCGATCAGGTCAACTGCTGCGGCAATCAGACGAACAACGACGCCATCGAAAACGGCTTGCACTGGCTGGAGCGCAACTTCTCGGTGCACTCCAATCCCAGCACCGGCGGCGGTCGCGAAGGCTCGGGCAATCTGCTGTATTACTTGTACGGTCTCGAACGCACTGGCCGCATGACCGCGCGCCGCTTTATCGGCAACCACGACTGGTACCGCGAGGGGGCCGACGTGCTGGTGCGGCGGCAGGATGGTCTCTCGGGCTTCTGGCTGGGCACCAGCCACGTCGAAGCGTCCAATCCGCACATTGGCACCAGCCTGGCGCTGCTGTTCATGGCCAAGGGGCGCCGGCCCGTGCTGATCGCAAAGCTCAAGCACGGCCCGGGACAGGATTGGAACCATCATCGCAGCGACCTGGCCAACCTGACCAGTTACATCGAGAAGAAATGGGAGCGCGACCTGACCTGGCAAGTCATCGACCCCGCCGAGGCCACAGTCGAAGACATGCTGCAAGCGCCCGTGCTGTTCATCAGTGGGCGCGAAGCGCCGGAGTTTTCGGACGAAGCCAAGAAACGCCTGCGCGACTACGTGGATCGGGGCGGGTTCCTGTTTGCCGAGTCCTGTTGCGGGGGCACCGAGTTCGAGGCCGGCTTCCGCAAGTTGATGCGCGACGTCTTCCCCGAGGAGGAATATCGCTTGCGGTTGTTGCCGCCGGAACATCCGATCTGGCACGCTGAAGAGCCGGTCGATCCGCAATACGTCCGGCCGCTGTGGGGCATCGACATCGGTTGCCGCACGAGCGTCGTCTTCTGTCCCGACAACCTTTCCTGCTATTGGGAGCTGGCCCGGCCGGGGCGCACGCAGCCGCTGCCGGAAAAAGTCGCGGCCGAGGTGGCGGCGGCCGAGGCGATTGGCGCCAACGTCCTGGCCTATGCCACGAATCGGGAACTGAAGTACAAGTTCGAGCACTTCACCACGGCCGACGCCGCCTCACCGCAGGACGATTTCGAGCGCGGCAAGCTCTATGCGGCCCGACTGCTGCATCCCGGCGGCTGCAACGCGGCGCCCGGCGCGCTGCCGAACCTGCTGCGATTGGCCGGCGAGAAGCTGCAACTGCGGGTCAGCCCCGAGCCGCGCGAATTGACGATGACCGACCCCAAGCTGTTTCACTATCATCTGGTTTACATGCACGGGCGGCACACGTTTCGCCTCACGCCGGCCGAGCGAAAGCAACTGAAGCTCTATTTGGAGCGCGGTGGCATGCTGATGGCCGACGCGATTTGCTCCAGTCGCGAATTCAACGAGGCCTTTGCCAGCGAGATGCAAGCCTTGTTTCCCGATCATCGACTGCAACGCATTCCGCCGGGCGATCCGATCTTCACCAACCATTTTGGCGGCGACGATCTGTCGAGCGTCGCGCGTCGGGAGCCACAACGTGGCGACTCGGAGGGTCCGCTGAAGTCGCAAATTCGCGAGGGCGAGCCTTACCTCGAAGGCGTCAAACTGGGCGATCGCTACGCCGTGATCTTTTCGCCCTACGACATTAGCTGCGCGCTCGAGAACCACGAGTCGCTGGAGTGCGAAGGCTACACGCGAAAGGATGCCGCGCGGATCGCGCTCAATGTGCTGCTCTATTCCTTTCACCATTAGCCGAACTCGCGCGCCGGTCGCCTCTTCGCCAGGCACTCGCCGCCCCGGAACCACCGCAGCATGGACACCTCGACGGATCACCCGGCCCCATCCCCTCGGCCTGCGCTGTTCGATTGGCAGCCGTCGCGCGTGATGTTGCTGATTCTGCTGTGCGCCGCGCTGATTCTGCGCGGCCGCGCGATGCTGACCATGTCCCCTTCGCTGCGGGCCGACCCCGATGCCTATCGCGGCGTCGCCAGGCACATTTATCAGGACCACACGATCGGCCTGTGGCGGCAGGAATTCAACATGATGACGCCGACGGCCACACGGCCGCCGCTATACCCGCTGGTACTCTCGGCGTTCAATTACTTGGAGTTGCCATCCTGGGACGCCGACGCCGCGCTCTACGGACTGCTGCACGTCGTGCTCGGCACCGCGAGCGTCTGGGTTGTATGGCGGTTGGGACTGCTGTGGGGTCTGCCCCCGGCCGGCGCGGTCCTGGCGGCGTCGCTTTTCACCGTCGATCCAATCCTGATCAATCAGTCGGCGCAGGTGATGACCGAGACCTTGGCCACGCTGTTGGCGCTGCTGGCGCTGTTGGCGCTCACGCATGGCGCGCAACAGAGCTCGCTCCGCTGGCAGGCGGCGGCCGGCGCCCTGATCGGCCTGGGCGTGCTCTGCCGTCCAACGTTCTTGTTCTGGCTGGCGTTGGTGGCGCTGGCTCAGTTTCCATTCCGCACTAGCGGCACGCACCGTTTCGTGCGGCTGGCAGCGCTCGTGGCTGCGGCCGCGGTCGTCTTGGCGCCTTGGGGGCTGCGCAATCAATGGCTCTTTGGCCGGCCGGTGATCACGACCACGCATGGCGGCTTCACGCTGCTGTTGGCCAACAATCCGCAATTCTATGATTACTTGCGCAGTGCGCCGTGGGGCAGCGTGTGGGATGGCGAGCCAATGTATCGCTGGTGGGAAACGTCACAGCGATTGATCGACACGCCGGGAGGGCTGGCTTGTGACGAGTTGGACGCCGACCAGCGGGCCTACGCCGAAGCTTGGGAGCATATTCGCGACGAGCCCACGATGTTTGCCTATTCCTGCCTGGTGCGAGTCGGCCGACTGTGGGCCGTCTTTCCCCACCAAGTCAGCCGCGAGGAATCGGCTTCGCGCCGTGGCCTGCGTTACGCCGTGGCAATCTTCTATGCGTTGGAGCTGGCGCTAGCAGCGGTCGGCGCGTGGACGCTCGGTCGCCGGCTGCTCCGCTCGCCCTGGATTTGGGGCACGCTGTTGCTGCTGTCATTCACCGCGGTGCATGCCCTGTATTGGACCGACATGCGGATGCGGGCGCCGCTCGTGGGTGTCGTGGTCTTGCTCGCGGCCCAGGGAGTGCTGGTGCTAGCGTCGCGACGACATGACGCAAAGCCAATGGCAACGGCAATTTAAAGTCGCTCCGCAGGCGGCGAACTTACCTTGACCTTGGCAACGACTCGCTCTTATAATCCCGCCCGCTTCGAGAGCCTTAAAAACTTTCGTCACTTCGTTTTGCGCTGTTGTCGGCGGGTCCTGTTCTGGGATCTCCGCCGAATGCCTAATCAGGAATGCGACTCTGCTGAACCCCGGCTCGGCTCATCACTTGCCCGCTCGAACGCGCGCGCAGCAAATCCTGCGCGCCGGCCGACGTGCCGCGCGCGCGGCGCTGAGCTTATGTTGCGCCGTGATTTTTCTTTCGCGCAGCATGCGCGCCGTGCAGGTCGTCACGCTGGCCGCCACGTTCTGCTTCGTCGGCACCGCGCAAGCCCAGATTGAATTGCCCACCGGCAGCATGTCCGATCGCATTACCGTGGCCGCCGACAGCGGCAGCCATTGGGTCGAGGGGGTGTACGACGTCTACCTGCTGCACGGCAACTGCTACATCAACCAGGGTTTGACCTACGCGCGCAGTGCCGACGCCGTGATCTGGATCGAAAAGGGTGGTGTCGGTGGCGAGCCGCCGCACAAGGTGATCGCGCATCTCGAAGGCGACGTGCAGATCAACTATCAACAGTCCGACGCCAATGGCAAAGCCGCGGGCGGCGCCACGCTCAAGGACAAGACCTGGTTCGGCCGCTTTTACTCCGTGCTGCCAGTCGACGTGCGGCCGATGAAGGACGAGCCGGCGCCGACGGCCAAGCCCGCGGTCTATCAGCATGCGGTCGCCACGTTCAATCCGCCGGCCGCCAACGTGCAACCAGCCCAATTCGCCGAACCGATTCAGACGCCGGCCCCGACCATCGCTCCGCCGCTGGGCAGCGTCCGCATTCGCATCCAAGGCCGCAGCGCCGTGCGGCCCGAAGCCGATGCTTTTTCGGATCCCAACAGCAACGAGCAGGTGGCCCTGATCAAGTCGGGCGTGAACATCGTGGTCGACGGCGTCGACCAGTTCGGCTCGATCGACGTCGACACCGACAACCTGGTCGTCTGGAGCCAAGGCGGGCTGAAGCCGGTGGGAGAGGGAGAGTCGACGCAGCCCAAGGATGCGCCTCTGGAAATATACATGGAGGGCAACGTCGTCTTCCGTCAGGGCGAGCGCACGATCTATGCCCAGCGGATGTATTACGACGTCCGCCGCCAGACCGGCATCGTGCTGGGGGCCGAAATCCTCACCGTGGTGCCCAAGTTCGAGGGCCTGATGAAGCTGCGAGCCGAAGTCGTGCAGCAAATCGGCCCCGACCGCTTCATCGCTCAAAACGCCTCGTTGACTTCGAGCCGCATGGGCATTCCGGGCTATGAGCTGCGCTCGAACTCGATGACCTATGAGGACGTGCAACATCCGCGAATCAATATGTTCACCGGCGCGCCGGAGGTCGATCCGAGCGGTGCGCCGATCATCGACCACGACAAGACCGTGACCAGCCGCAACAACGTCGTCTACGTCGAGCAATTCCCGGTCTTCTACTGGCCGACGATGGCCACCGATCTTGAGCAGCCGAACTACTACGTCGACTCGGTCCGCGTGACCAGCGACCGCATCTTCGGCACGCGCATCCTGACCAACATCAACGCCTATCAGTTGTTCGGCATTCGCAAGCCGCCCCCGGGCACCAAGTGGGAACTCAGCGCCGATTATTTCAGCGCGCGCGGCCCGGCGGCCGGCACGACGTTCACCTATCAACGGCAAACTCTGTTCAATGTGCAGGGCGGCACCACCGGTTTCATCGACCTCTGGGGCATCGACGACCACGGTCTCGATAACCTCGGCTTGTTGCGCCGCAGTTTCATTCCCGAAAACACCTTCAGTCCCGAGCGGCAGAACCTCCGCGGCCGCATCCTGGCCCAACACCGTACGCTGCTGCCCGAGGGCTATCAGTTGACCGGCGAATTGGGCTACATCAGCGACAACAACTTCCTCGAGCAGTACTACGAGCGCGAATGGGACCAGTTGAAGGATCAATCGACCGACCTGGAACTGAAGCGCTACGTCGACAACAGCTCGTGGAGCGTCCTGGGCGCGGCGCGGCTCGATCCGTTCTTCACCGAAACCAACTGGCTGCCGCGGGCCGATCACTTCTGGCTGGGCCAGCCGCTGTTGGGCGACCGCCTGACCTGGTACGAGCATAGCAACGTCGGCTATGCACAGTACAAATCGGCCACGCAACCCACGCTGCCGACCGACCAACTCAATTGGGCCCCGCTGCCGTGGGAAGGCCCGCCGGGCAACACCCGCTCGGGAAGCCGGCTGGCGACGCGGCAGGAACTCGACGCGCCGTTCGCGCTGGGCGTGGTGAAGTTCGATCCGTATGTCGTCGGCGAGTTGGCCCACTGGGACCAGAACCTGAACTTTACGGACCAGAATCGGGCCTATGGCGCCTTCGGACTACGAGCCAGCATGCCGGTGTGGACCGTCGACCCGACGATTCAAAGCTCGCTGTTCAACGTCAACGGCATCGCGCACAAGATGGTGTTCGACGCCGACGTATCGTATGCCCAGGCGACCGACAATCTGTCGAACCTGCCGCTGTACGACGCGATCGATGACAACAATATTGAAGCCTATCGACGTTGGTACGCCTTTACCGACTTCGGCGGACCGCCCGCGATGTACCCCGCGCAGTACGACCCGCGGTTCTATGGCTTGCGCCGCGGGCTAGGCAACTGGGTGGCGTCTCCCTCGACGGAAATCGCCGGCGACCTGTTCGCCGCGCGGTTCGGCCTGCGTCAGCGTTGGCAAACCAAGCGCGGCCCGGTTGGCAATCAGCGAATCGTCGACTGGATCGTCTTCAACACCGACTTCACGGTCTTCCCCGACGCGAATCGCGACAACTTCGGCACGCCGATCGGTCTGGTCGACTACAACTTCCTCTGGCACGTTGGCGACCGCACGACCGTGGTCTCCGATGGCTACTTCGATTTCTTCGAGAACGCGCCCAAGTATTACAACGTCGGCGCCTTCTTGAACCGGCCGCCGCGCGGGGCACTGTACCTGGGCTTCCGTTCGCTGGAGGGACCGATCGAGAGCAACGTCGTCGCCACGTCGTACAGCTACCGCATGAGCCCGAAGTGGATCTCGACCTTCGGCACCACGTTCGACGTCGCCAATGCCCGCAACATCGGCCAGAACTTCACGATGACGCGCATCGGCGAATCGTTCCTGATGACGTTCAACGTCAACGTCGATACGAGCAAAGGCAACGTGGGCGCGACGATCGCCATTACGCCGCGATTCATGCAAGGCCGCCTGGGCGGGGCCAACCCGGTCGGCATGGCCGTGCCCGTGGCTGGCGCCTACGGGCTCGAATAGCGCGCAAGTCGTCGTGGAATTGTGGGCGAAAGAGGCGGGTGGCGGTCCGCGGCTAGATCAATTCGCTCATCGGCGAATAGTGGTCGACCAGGTATTGCGGCCGGCCGCTCAAGTCGGGCAGCGTCGTTTGGCTGACGTCGATTCCCAGCCGGTTGTAGAGCGTGGCGAATACTTCCTGGAAGTGAACCGGACGGTCCTTGGCCTCGGCCCCCAACCGATCGGTCGAACCGATGATCTGACCGGTGCGCATTCCGCCACCGGCTAGCAAGGCACACGAAACATTGGGCCAGTGGTCGCGGCCCGCGTCCTTGTTGATCTTCGGCGTGCGGCCAAACTCGCCCCACACCACGACCGAGACGTCCTTCTCGAGACCCCGGTGATAGAGATCGTCGAGCAGCGCCGTCAGTCCCTGGTCGAGCATCGGCATATCCTGCCGGCAGGCGTCAAAATTGCCGCCATGATGGTCCCAGCGGCTGAAGGCCAGCGTCACGCAGCGCGAGCCGGCCTCGACCAGCCGACGCGCGATCAGAAAGTGTTCCATCAATTTCGGGCCACCGTCGTTGCGATTCTTCGGATCGCCTTTACCATAGCGCTCGCGCACCTTCGGGTCTTCCTTGCTGATGTCCAAGGCTTCCATCAGCCGGCTTGAGGTCAGCACCCCGAAGGCCTGGTCATTGAACCGGTCGACTCCGTCCATCATGCCGCTGGCGTCGGCCTCGCGGCGGAAGTGATCGAAGCCGGTGAGTAACGCCCGGCGATCGCCCAATCGATCGAGCGTCACGCCGTTGAGCACCATGTCGGCTTTGCCTTCACCGTCGGGCTTGAACGGCGCATGGGCCACGCCCAAGAAGCCCGGAGGACCGCTCTCGGCCCAGGGCATGTGTCCCATCTTTGGCGAAAGGCCAACAAATGGCGGCATCGCCGGATGGGCCGCGCCATGGAGTTTGGATAGCACCGAGCCCAGCGCCGGCCAGCCGCCCGGAGGCTGTTGACGATTGCGGCGATGTCCGGTCACGCATTCGAAGGCGTCGTGAGCGCCGCTGGCACCGACAATCGAACGGATGGGCACGCAACGGTCCATCATCTTGGCCAGCAGCGGCAGATGCTCGCAGATCTCGATGCCCGGCACGTTGGTGCGAATGGGGCGGAATTCGCCGCGGACTTCGGCCGGGGCGTCCATCTTGAGATCGAAAAAGTCCTGGTGCGGCGGGCCACCAGGCAGAAAGATCATGATGATCGCCTTGTGCGATTTACGAACGCCCGAGTTGGCCTCAGCTCGCAAGATTTGCGGCAACGAGAGTCCGCCCAGCGCCAGTCCGCCGATCTTCAAAAACGATCGCCGCGAGATTCCGTCGCAGTAACCATTTTGTCGCTGACCAAGAATCGTCAACATGGCAGGTCCTCCCTCGTTCGAGCAGTCCGTCTACCGGCTGCATGCGCGCACGACGACGCACCCAGATCGTATCAACTTTCCTCGATATGTTCAAGAGTTTTTGGGAGCTGCCTAGCGGTTCGGGACCAGCTTTTCGATGGACTGCCGCCGGAGTTGCTCATCCTCGGATACCAGGCGCTCGGCGTCTTCGGCTCCCAGAATCTTGGCCATGCCTTTACGGGCCGTGGTCTTCGCCACCAGTCCGCTCAGCTCCAGATAGCGCAGCTCGACCAGGGAGGCCAAGGGATCCTTTTCCAGGCCGGCAGCGATTGCTTTCAATCGCTGTTTCGCCTGAACGCTCGTCAGCTCGGGAACTTCGCGCAGCACGATTTCGTCATCGATGAACTCCAGCACCGTTTCGGCGAATCCGGCGGCCAAGTCCTTTCCTTGACGACGCGCCGACAGGAGCTTGGCATTCGATATCGGCTTGGATTCCCACAGCTTTTCGCCGGTGGTGACGTCGTACAACTGCACGATGGCGGTGGTCGTGGCTTTGCCATTGCTAATGCGGTTCGAAGTCAGCGAAAAGCACATCAGAGCGTCGGCACGCTCGGCTCGGGCCGACTCGATCAGAATCTCGACCGGCGCGACCTCCAGCAGCGTGACTCCCCGATGCTCAAACGGGGTGCGGCGGGAATCCGGCCCCCAGTCGCCGAAGCTGCCGGCCTCGACGCGTGTTTGCAATCCAAGGGTCAGCCAATTGCCGATGTCGCCGGTGAGAGTCTTGAGTTGCTGGGCGAGCCGGTGGTCATTGGCCTTGTTGCGGTCTTGCCGCGGCGGTGCAGCTCCCTTGGGGTGGAGGTTCGCAGGGCCCGAATCCCCTTGCCCGTTCATTTCCGCGCCGTAGGCCCATTGCACAAGCATCAGCGGACGCTTCAAGGCCGGCGACCATTTCACGCCATCCAGGATCGCACGATCGTCGTGGGTCAGTAGATCGGCCCGCAACATCGCCACCGCATCCTGCGATCGAGAGAACGTCATCGCCCAACTCGCGTCCTCGCGATAGTTGCGACGCTTCTTTTCGATGGAGCGAGCAAGTTCGCTCTTCGTGGCCACTGTGGCGATAGCGCTGATCTCCTCGGCCGAGGGGGAGCGTCCTTCGACCAACCACGCGGGCAAAACAGCGCTATCGAGACTGGCGAGGAGCCTGCTGTTTTTGATCTCCGGCGAGGCAAGCGCGCTGAGGCGCTTTTGCTCTCGGATTAGCTCTTCGTTAGCGGCGAGGAGTTGTTGTCGCACCGGATCGGGCAGCATGGAAACCTGTTTGAGGGAGTCTCCCGGCGAGCCTGACCCCGTGGGCAGAACTAACTCCCGCTTGGCTTTCAGCATTCGCGCCGTGATCTCCACGCGGTGGAGTGCCGCGCGGTTGCGCGCCGACTCGGCAGTGACCTGGGCAAGCTCCTTCGCAAGGCTCCCCGCCGAGGCGATCCAATCGCCGAATCGATCTGGGATTGGCGCGGCTTCAACCTTCGCATCGATCTGGGCCGCCGCTTGAGGATCGAGCCTGGCGACTTTCTCGGCCGCGTTCTCGGGCATTGCCTGTTTGCTGGTTTGATTCGCTTCCTGAGGCTGGTTGTTGCGTGCGGTTGCATTGGCCGCTCGATCCGGCGCGGCGACGGCGGGCGGCTGCTTGCCACCAGCGATCGAATCGGGCTTTCCGGGCTCCTGGGCAGGAGCCAAAAACCGAAGGGCCACGCTAGCCACGAGAAGCAGCCCAAGCGGCACGGCAATGAAAGCGGCCAGACCGATGAAAAAGCTCGCCACAAGCGAAGGGGGGCCTTTGTGACCCGAATCCGAGTCCGCCGCCGAGTACAGCGCGGTCGCGACGCCAAAGAGCACCACGATGCCGATGACTCTGCCTACGATTAAGCCAATGACCAGGCCGCGATGAGGCCCGGGCTCCAGAAGATTGCTCGTGGCAAGGGTATATAAGAGAGTACCCGTGCTCACGACGGCCAACAGCAAGTGGACGGCAGCCGAGATTCCCGCGACAATTCTCATGAAAAACTCAGCTAGCGGTCTACCTGCGTGAGTGTTGGGCGGGTACGAATCTGCAATCAATCATAAACGATTTCTTTCGGTCAACAAATTGCTCGACGGAAAGCTAGCCGATCACACCCCGAGCAGGGTTGGCCGCCGGACTGGTTGACGGGCCAGGCCGGCGAGTCGGTGTGCCGAGGGCAATTCCGAGCCTACTTGGCGGCGGGACGGCAGTAGGACAAGGTCAGCAGGGCGTAGCCGGTGACCAGGTTTGGATCGCCTTCGAGCCAGCGGCTGTTCTTGTTGACCCACGAACCGTTGGGTTGCTGCAGTTTGGCCAGTTCGTCGATCAGTTCGCGGCGCCAGTCGTGGCTCTTGCCCTGGGCGTCGACGAACTGTGGCTGGCCGAGAGCGTCGAGCGCTTTGCCGAACAGGTGCAGATAGTAAAACAGGCCGCCATCGCCAAGGCCCGGGTTTTCGTTCACGGTGTAATGCTGACGAGCCCAGTCGACGGCCGCTTTGACACGCGGATCATCCGGTTTCAATCCGGCGAAGATCATGCTCTTCAACGCGGCATAGGACATCGAGCCATAGCTGCGCAGTCCGCCGTTGGCGGTCTCGCCCGCGGGACTGCCGCCTTTGCCGGCGGGCGTGTAGTAAAAACCGCCGTCGGGGTTCTTGGCTGCAAACGGCGTGGTGTTGTGCTCGGTCTCCAGGTTCTGACAGCGAGAGACAAACACCAGCGCCCGCTTCACCGCGGCGTCGTCGGGCCCCTCGCCGGCCGCCTCGAGGGCATCCATGAGAAAGTGCGTGTTCGACAGATCGGGGCGCTCGGCTCCGCTGTAGCCGACGCCGCCGTAGGAAATATCGGAGGGCTGCCGCCCATCGGCTTCGTTGAATTGCAGGCTCTTCAAGAACTTGTCGGCATTGGCCAACAACTTGTCATAACGGCCATCGCGGTTGGCTTCTCTGAAGCAGAGCATTGCCAGGCAGGTTTCATAATTTCGCAAGCGCGACTTGGGATCGTAGATGCCGCCGTTCTCTTGCACGAAGCCGGCAAGATACTTAAGGCTCTTGGCCGCCAGCGGGTCGTCGACCCCGCGACCGTTGCGCATCACGGCCGTCGCCACGATGGCGGTCACGCCCGGTCCGGCCGATTTGCTGAACGAGCCTTCGGCCGACTGCGCCTGGGTGAGAAAGTCGATTCCTTTCCGCACTTCCTGTTCGTAAGTGCCCCGGGGCGAGGGGGTGGCCGGATCGTCCGCCGCGCGGACCACAGTCGAGGCCACCGCGGCGACACATCCCGAGACAATCCATGCCCGCAGCCAAAAGCTGGTTTTCACGATTCTGCTCCTTGGTTGGCATTTCGGGAAGGCACAGTCGGGCGACCGACAATTCACCATTCCTGGTGAGGACCGCTACTCTATTCTATCCCCATCGTCGTCTCGCGGTTTCGGTCGGCGGCCGGTTATCCGGTCGACTGCACGATCCACCGGTCAATTGGGCGAGTTGACGGCAGCCTGGGAACGGCTTAATTTGTGGACGTGATCGTCCGGCCGCTTCCCGCGCCGCCCTGCAATTTCGTTATTCACTCCGCTTTTCGAGGGATTCACAAGCACCATGAAAATCGACGGCAGCACGTTGTTCGTTACCGGTGGCGGCTCGGGTCTAGGAGCGGCCTGCGCGCGGCATTTCGTGGGCCTGGGTGGCAAAGTGCTGATCGCTGACGTGCAGGAAGAAGCCAGCCGCGCGGTGGCCAATGAACTGGGCAAAAATGCCCGCTTCGTGCGCACTGACGTTACGGACGCGGCCAGCGTGCAAAGTGCCCTCGACACGGCCAAGAAGGAGTTCGGCCCGGTGCGCGTGGCAATCAACTGTGCCGGCATCATCGGCGCAGGCCGCGTCGTCGGCAAGGAAGGCCCTTATGACCTGGCCTCGTTCTCGCGCACGATCCACGTAAATCTGATCGGCACCTTCAACGTCATCCGCCTGGCCGCTGCCGAAATGTCGAAAAGCGATGCCGACAGCGAAAAAGAGCGGGGCGTCATCATCAACACCGCTTCGGTGGCGGCATTCGAGGGTCAAATCGGGCAGGCCGCCTATTCGGCCTCGAAAGGGGGCGTCGTTTCCATGACCCTGCCAATCGCCCGCGAGCTGGCCCGGTTCGGAGTTCGTGTCGTAACGATCGCGCCGGGCGTGTTCGAGACCGCCATGATGGCCGGAATGCCGCCTGATCAGCAACTTGCCCTCGGCGCGCAAGTGCCGTTTCCGGCGCGGCTCGGGCGAGCTAGCGAATTCGCGTTTCTGGCGCAGCAAATCGTCGAGAACCAAATGCTCAACGGCACCACGATCCGCCTTGATGGGGCCCTGCGCCTGAGCCCGAAATAGGCTCGAACCGCAACCAGACGTTGAGCTTTGCCGAGCAATCAACGGTTTTTCGCGACCGATCGCCTGCTGACGGGCCGCCGTTTTTGACAACCGGGCTTTCCTAACCTAAGTATTTCAATGCGAGGCCACCGACGCGCGCCGGTTGGGTGGCCACCCGCCAAAGCGCCCTCGGGCCGACGCATCGCGCCGCTGGCCCGGCTTTGTTCCGAGAATCACCCGTCAAGAATCGGTCGTTCGGGCCAAGTCATACGTCTCGCACCGCCAGAGGGCGATGCCCTGGAATTGCCTTTTGCGTGGCTGCGCGTTCGAAACGTGGCCGGGCCCGTTCGTCGCGCGATCTCGTTAACCCGGAGGACGTTGTCCGTGAGTATGGTTCTCGGTTACTCGCAGTTAGAGCCCGTCGAAGTCGGTTCGGCCAACGATGAGCAAGTGCGTCGGCAAGTGTGGGAGATTCTGAGCTCCTTGTATCCTCCGGGTCACACGACCGATCGGCGCTTGGCGCAGCGATTTCCCTTTCCGCACTTATTGTATCTGACGTCCGTGGCGGAGGACGGCGTCTCGCCCGGCAATCAGTCCGTGGCCGTGGTGGGAAAGCACCTCTCGGAGCGCGGACTGGGTTTTTACTATCAATCAGCGCCGTTGCCGCACCGGCGCATGATCGCCTCGCTCGAGACCAAGGATTCGCGGTGGACGTCGTTCCTGATGGAGATCGTCTGGTATCGCTTCACGCAGCACGGCTGGTACGAAAGCGGCGGACGGTTTCTGCAGGCCGTCGAAGTGCCCAGGTTGTTGCAAGCGGCCTGAGCCAGTTACCGCGCTAGCCGGCGCGCTCTTCCCACCGCGGCGGCTGGTTGGTCACCGTGTCGAACTGCACGTAGTCGGCAAACCGACGGGCCAGGTCATCGCGGCGCTCGGCAGTCCACCAGGCCAGGAATTCCTGCCGGCACGATTCGAAGTGGTGCCGCTCATGCTGGATGCCCAGCTCGATCGCCTGGCGCAGCGGATCGGATTCGATCTCCTCGTTCCAGCGTGCCAGGTAGGCTTGGGCGGTGACGTGATCGTTGATGGCCCCCAGCCGCTCTTGCAGCGTGGCCACCAGCGGATACAGTTCATCGCGAAATTCCGCGTCGAACGCCCCGCCGAAAATCTCCATGGCATAGCGAACTTGCTTGCCCTGAATGCGAAATGCGTGCAAGGCTTCGGCAGCAACCATTTCAGCCCGTGCCGCCGTCAGAAAGGGCCCGACGAGCCGACCCAATGACGCGCGGGCCATGCGGCCGAAGGGCTCGCACCTGGCGGTCTCTTCGTCGCGCGTGCGCACGCGACGCAAGAAGCGCGACGTCCGGCGGCCGAAACGTTTAGCGGCGAGTTTGTCGTACACTTCCTCGATCGGCTGCTGCGCCTCGCGGCGGCAAACGTGTACGTGATCCAACAGCAACTGCGCCGGTCTGGAGAACATTCGCTCGCTCCACGCCGACCAACGGATTCGCAGCACGTCCAGGTCGCGTGCCGCTCCGGCCGCCCGGCGGACGCGCTTGACCTGCTTGCTTACCCACTTGCCGCGCCGCTGGGGCAACCAGGCGTCAAAGATCTCGAGAGCCGCAGCCGTGCGGCGAGCAAAGACGCGCAACTGGTGAACATTCTCGGTTTCACTCTTGGGTTCCTCGACGGCGCGTTCCAGATAGTGGCACATCCGCTCGATTCGCGCCTCCAAAGCGCGCCGTGCGACGCGCTGGGTCGAATCCTCCGGTTCTCCCTCGATCCATTTACTGTTGCGTCCCATGCCGCGTCCTGTCCGTTTCGAGAGATCCCAGCTCGTGATCGCGGGCGCGCGACGCCGATAGACTGCGTCGAGGCCACGCGGTAGCGCGCCTTAAGGGCGCTGCTAAACATTGAAGGATTGCCAAAAGACCCGACCGAATGCTGCTGGGCGCCGCGTCGGGAAATGCTGCCCGGGCCGTCGCCTCCTTTAAGGCGCGACCCGCTCGAGTTCTCAGTCTGGCCGCAATCCAATCGGCTTTCTTGCGACTCGGGTGGGGGCCACGCATCGCGTGGGTCCGAGGCCGCGGGAGCTGAAAATCGAGCCCGTTACGCGACTCAAGCTAACAGCCGGCCGATTCAGAGGCAACTGGCGATTCCACCATTTTAGGGGGAACTTCGCGCGGTGAGGGCGTTCTGGCCACAACCGCCTTCGTCGGACGCGTTTCCGGCATGCCAATTCCGGATCAACAGCGCCACGCCCCTGGCAAACACGCTGGTCGAGCCCGTTCTAGTCGGCCGGGGGCGGAGCGTAGACGGTGCGGCCGCCGTCCACCGGCAGGCAAACGCCCGTAATGAAGGTGCTGGAAAGCAAGAACGCGACGGCCTGGGCGACGTCGGCGATGCTGCCCTCGCGCTTGACCAACGTGGCGTCGATGATCTTGTGTCGTTCTTCGGCCGACATCTCGGCCGGCAGCAGCACGGGGCCCGGCAGCACCGCGTTGACCCGCACGCGGGGATTGCGCGTGCCGAGTTCGACGGCAAACATCCGGGTGAGCGCGGGGATGCTCCCTTTCGACGGAAAATAGGCCGCGTAGTCCAAGTAGGGCCGGGCGATCGCCCAATCGCCGATGTTAACGATCGCGCCGCCGCCCTCCTGTGCGGCCATCCGCAAGCCAACCTCCTGGCAGCAGAGGAACGTGCCCAGCGTATTGACCTCAAAATGCTGTCGCACGTCGTCGGCCGTAACGAAGGGCAGGGGCTTGGAAATCCAAATCGCGGCGTTGTTCACCAGCGCGTCGACACGGCCAAACTGATCCACGACTTCGGCGACCATCGCCCGCACGGCCGCCTCGTCGCGCAGGTCGGCGACCACGGCGATCGCCTCGGCGCCCGAGGCCGTCAAGTCTCGGACTGTCTGCTCGGTCTCTTGCCGCGACTCGTTGGCATGCGCCGCGACGCGATAACCTCGCGCCGCCAGATCGCGAGCGATGCCATTGCCCAGGCGGCGCCCCGCGCCGGTGACAAGTGCCACCGGCCCTTCGACGGAGACATGCGATCGGGACGGTTGGCTCATGGCTGCGGGTGATGAAAGTTGACGATCGTGGACCAGATTTCGTCCGCCGTCTCGGCGTAGCTGACCAGGTTCAAGTGCTCATCCTCGATCATACCCTCGTCTGCCAGGAACTGAAGATCGACCACCTGCTCCCAATACTTGCGGTTGACCATGATGACGGGAATTTCCTGCATTCGCCGCATCTGGCGCAGCGTCAGGGTTTCGAAAAATTCGTCGAGCGTGCCGAAGCCACCGGGAAACACGACCAGCGCCTGGGCCCGCATCAGAAAGTGGAGCTTGCGCAGAGCGAAGTAGTGAAACTGAAAGCACAAGTCGGGCGTGATGTACGGATTGGGAATCTGCTCGGTCGGCAGCGTGATGTTCAAGCCGATCGATTCGGCCTGGACGTCGTAAGCGCCGCGATTGGCCGCCTCCATGATGCCCGGCCCGCCACCGGTGACGATGACATACTCGCGGCTGTCGCTCGATTGCGAGCGGCTGGAGACCAGGCGGCCAAATTCTCGGGCAAGGTCATAATTGTCCGCCTTGGCCAGCAGCCGCTCGGCCTTCGCCACGGCACGCACCGCACGCGGCTCGCCGCCCGCGGCGGCAAGCCTGGCCGCCTCGAGCCGGGCTTCGAGCGTGGCACGCTCGGCGATACGCGTGCTGCCGAAGACGACGATCGTCGAGGAAATGTTGTGCTCGTGAAACGCCATCTCTGGCTTGAGCAGCTCGAGCTGCAACCTCACGGGCCGCAATTCGCTACGTGCCAACAGCGCCAGATCTTGCTCGGCCAGCACATAGCTGGGCGAGTGCAGAATGGCCTCCCGATTTGCTTCGGCTTCGTTCATGCGCGCATCCATCCCTCAGTCCAGGACCAGCTCAAGGCTTTGCCCCATCTTCGGCACCAGCGTGTTCCAGCCGCGGTCGCGGTGCAATTCGTCCGCGAGCGAAGTGGCACTCGGCAACTCGCCGTGCGTGAGAAACACTTGTCGCGGCGCGGCCAAGGGCTCGAGCCAACGTCTCAGCTCCGAGTGCCCCGCATGTCCGCTCAGGCCCGACATCTCGACCACGGCCGCCCGCACCGGCACGTCACCGCCAAAAATCCGCAACGTCTTAGCGCCTTCCTGCAATGCCCGGCCACGCGTTCCTTGGGCCATGAAGCCTCCTAGGACGACCGTGTTCTTCGGTTCGGGCAGGCGCTGTCGCAGGTGATGCAGGATGCGCCCGCCGGTCATCATGCCCGAGGACGAAATGATCAGGCCCGGGCCTTTCAGCCCGTTGAGTTTCTTCGATTCGCCAACCGACTGCACGAGCTGCACGTGCTCGAGACCCAATTCGAAGTCGGGACTCGTGGCCAAGCCTTCGCTCAGATCGTGCTCCGAGGCGTAGTAGCGATAGATGTTCATGCCGCTGACAGCCATGGGACTATCCAAATAAACCGGAATGGGTGGAATGCGTTTGCGCTTCATCAGCACCTGCAACAGGTAGATCACCTGCTGCGCCCGCCCGACGGCAAACGAGGCCACCAGGATCATGCCGCCGCGGGTGACGGCGGTGTTGACCACGTCGGATAGTTGATCGAGCACGTCGATCGGCGGATGTTCTCGGTTGCCGTAGGTGCTCTCGCAAATCAGATAGTCACAGGTCGGCGGCTTCTCAGGATCGAAATACAGGGGTGCGTCATAGCGTCCCACGTCGCCCGAAAACAGCAATCGCAATGGTTTGGCTCCCCCGCGAATCTCGACTTCGATCATGCACGAGCCCAGCAGGTGGCCGGTGTCGTGATAGCGCGCCCAGATCGGTTCGGCGGGCGAAAACCACTTATCGCGATGCACGCCGCGAAACATCGTCATGGCCTGCTTCACGTCCGTGGCCTCGAACAGCGGCAATGCCGGCTTGTGTTTGCTGAATCCTTTCCGATTCGCATAGTCGGCGTCGTCCTCCTGATTGTGGGCCGCATCCAACAGCAGCAGCCCGGCCAGCGACTCGGTGGCCGGCGTGCTGTAGACCGGTCCACGAAAGCCATCCTTCACCAGCTTGGGCAGATAACCAACGTGGTCGATGTGCGCGTGCGTCAGTACCACGGCATCGAGACCGGCCGGATCGAACGGCAATCGCTGCCAGTTGCGCTGGCGCAGCTCTTTCAAGCCCTGGAACAACCCGCAGTCGATCAGCACCCGGCGCCCGTCGGCTTCGAGCAGATACTTCGAGCCGGTGACGGTTTCGGCCGCCCCGTGAAAGGTCAGACGGGCCATCGTGTTATCCTTGCGGTGGTTGAATAGCAGGCGTCTTGCGCGGCAACACGACGGGCACGATCGCCAACAGCAGCATCAAGGAGAACGCGATCGCCACACGGCCGACATAGGCTTGGAACGACGAGGGCGAAACCACGGCGACGTGATCTCCGCCGAGCAACCAGATCAGCGTAACGACCGTCAACGAGCCCGCCCAGCCGAATCGGCCGGCGGCGGTCCATTTTTGCGCCAGACACGCCGTCGCCACGTAGAGCAGCATGGCCTCGGGGGCGATCCAAACGATTCGCTGCTCGCCGACAAACACGCCCACCAGCATCAGTTCGCCGAGCGCGGCCGCCGCCCACGCAAATCGCGCCCGTTCGGTCGTCGCCAGCACCGCCACGCAAGGCCCAACGCTCAGTAACAGTGCAACGAGCAGTCCCAGAAATCCGGCCGCGACGCCGCCGGCATTCGCGCTGAGCGAGCCGGTCAGGGGGCTCGTCAGCAAATGCGCCCAAATGAGCAGCAGCAGGAAACCAGCGGCCAACGGCCGCAGAATGAGCCGCCGCGGCGGAGCCAGCCCATCCAGCGCGATCAGCGCCGAGCAAATGAGCACGCAGGAGAGCAGCAAATAGAACACGATCCAGGACCCGTCGAGCACATAGACGCCATCCTCTTCGGCGGTCGGCGCGATCATGACCATATAAGGTGCCCGCCAGGCGATAGCCCCGGCCACCAGGGCAACCAACCCTTCCACCAACGGATACCGAGCCGCGATCGGATTACCGCAATCGCGACAGCGGCCCCGGAGCATTAACCATCCGAACACCGGCACGTTGTCGTGCCAGCGAATCGGGTGCTCGCACTTCGGACAACGCGAGGCCGGCCGGCTCAGACTCATCCGCCGTGGCGATCGATAGACGACCACGTTCATGAAGCTGCCCAACGTCGCGCCGACGACCGCGACGGCCGCGATCAGCACCCATCGATCGGTGGCCGAGATCTCGATCTCGTAACTGAGGATATCACTCAACAAAGGCAGCATCGGCAAATCATACTCCCCAACGCATTTTCAGATAATTCCCGCCAACGGCCCGCCGGCGGCGCCCAGGGCGTCAACGCGGCGCACGATCTCTGGATCCTCGACCAACGGTGGCGCGTGATGCGGCTTTTTCCGCGCGTCGATTACGAGAGTCCCCCGGCATCCCCAATGCTTCTGACGCGTAAACGCGTCCACGCCATACACATCAGCCGCCGGATTGCTGCGCGTAAAGGTGACCCAAAGGAAGTTTTGCAACGTCCGGCTCGTGAACTCGGCATCGTCGACGAGCATCACGAGCGGAAACCGGGTCCACGACTCGTCGCCAGCGGCAGCCGTGCAAAATGTTTCGATCACGGGATCATCTCCGTCAGGGCCACTTTTGTAGGCCGGGGCTTGCACCGCCAACACCCCGGGCAGGCACATCCGAGCCGGACCGAACCCCGCTGGTAACCGCAACGTCCCTATCTCCGTCGGCAATTGCCGGATGGGCGGACCGACAGCGGCGATCACCAGCTTCGAGCCTTCGTTGATCGCGCTGCCTGAATAATCGAGCGTGTCGATCGTGGTACAGGTTTGAAAGTGCAAGTCGCGCGTCCAATCAGCCCGCATGAGGACATGCCGCAGCACCGCGGCGACGTCGTGTACGTCGAGTCGCGGGTCGTCCTCGCGGGCCACGATCCACAAATACTTGGCCAGCGAGAGCTGACCCTGACCCAAGATGGCATTGGCCGTGGTGAGCAGTTCCTGTGGTCTTTGCCGCTGGGCATAGGGAGTGTAGCGCTCGCTGCCGATCGCCAGCAGCAGCGGATGCACCCCGGCGGCATCCACCGCGTGGACGGCGTGCAAACCGGGAATGACCGTGGGAATCAAAGGGCCTGTGATCTCATGGATCAACTCGCCAAACATCGTGTCTTCCTGCGGCGGGCGGCCGACGACCGTAAACGGCCATACCGCGCCGTCGCGATGCCACACGCGTTCGACCCGTAACACCGGATAGTCGTGCGCCAGGCTGTAATAGCCCAGATGATCGCCAAACGGACCCTCGGGCAGTTTCCGCAGGGGATCGACAGTTCCGGTGATGCAAAAATCGGCCTCGGCATAGATGGGCAGATTCTGGCCCTCGGCAATCATCGGAATGCGATGTCCAGCCAGGGCGCCGGCAAACGACAATTCCGAGAGCCCCTCGGGCAGCGGCATCACGGCGGCCACGCTCATCGCCGGCGCGCCGCCGACAAAGATGTTCGCTCGCAACGGTTCGCCGCGGCGAATCGCGGCGGCATGGTGTACACCAATTCCGCGATGGATCTGATAGTGCAGGCCCACCTCGGCGTTCGTCCGATACTGTCCTCCGGACAGTTGCACGCGATACATTCCCAAGTTCGAGTGCCGTAAGCCAGGCTGGTCGGGGTCCTCGGTATAAACCTGCGGCAACGTGATGAACGGCCCGCCATCGTCGGGCCACGATTGCAAGCGCGGCAGCGCATCGATCGTCGAGCTGTGCGCCAGCACGGAACCCGTGCGCACCCGACGGGGCATCATGTGCATCAACGTCGGCAACGATCGCGCCGCCTGCCACGGGCGCCGGGCCAAACCGGCCGGGTCGGCCTTCAATTCCACCAGGCGGCTGACGGCTTCGAGCGTGTCGCGAAAGATATAGCGCACGCGCGCCATCGTGCCAAACAGGTTGCTGGCCATCGGAAAGCGGCAGCCCTTAACGCGGGCGTAGTAGAGCGCGGGTCCGCCTGCCTGAAACACGCGACGATGAATCTCGGCGGCTTCAAGATGCGGGTCGACTTCATGCTCGATGCGCACCAACTGCCCGGTCGCTTCGAGATCGCGCAGGCAGTCTTGTAGGTTGCGATAGCCCATGTCGGCCTGGCGCGCGAGTGAATTTCGATGCCGCAGCTCTCTCTGATGGGTAGCTTACGGCACGCGGCGCGGGAGTTGGAAGGGCGGAATCGGCGAATTTTCGACCTGCTCGCGCGAGCCGGCCACTCCCTGGGCCAAACGGCGGACGATCGCTAAAATGCCAGGGCGAAATCCGCTTTTCGGCTCCAACCCCAGGCAATGCCGTGCAAATTCATCACATCCATTCGCGCGTCACTGAGACCGAGGCCGATGCGATTGCCGTCGGCGTATTCGAGGACGGGCCTCTGGGCGAAGCCGCCGCGGCGGTCGACGGCGCGCTTGGCGGCGCGATTCGCAATCTTCAGGAGCGCAAGGAATTCACGGGGCGCTGTTACGAAATGGCGCCGCTGCTGGTGAGCGTTGGCCGAGCCCGGCAAGTGCTGCTCGTGGGACTGGGGAAGCGTGACAAATTCGACGCGGGATCGGCGTTTCGCACTGCTTCGGCTGCCGCGCGACATCTGGCCGGCAAACCGCGCGCAGCCGTGGCCCTGTTTCTCGACGAGGGCTGGCCCGCCGAGTGGACCGAAAACGGCGTGTGCGGCGCGATCACCGGCTGTGAAGGACAGGATCTCTATCGGGCCGAAAAGAGCCGCCACCCCTTCGGCACGCTGGCTTGGAGCAGCGGCGACAACGAGACGATCGTCAAGGGGGAGGCGATCGCCAAGGGGCGCATCCTGGGCGACGCCATGAACCTCACGCGCCGACTGGTGAACGAGCCCGCGGACGAGATCTATCCCGAGACCTTAGCCGAGCGGGCTGCCGAGATGGCCGGCCGCAATGGCATCGAAGTCGACATCTGGGATCAACCGCGGCTCGAAGCCGAGCGCTGCGGCGCGCTATTGGCCGTGGCCAAGGGATCGAGCCGGCCGCCGCGAATCGTCGTATTGCGTTACCACGGTGCCGCGAAGGGCGCGCCGACGCTGGCGATCGTCGGCAAGGGCGTGACGTTCGACTCGGGCGGATTGTCGCTGAAAACGCCCGAGGGCATGTTCACGATGAAGTGCGACAAAGCCGGAGCGTCGACCATGGTCGGCGCCATGCAAGCCATCGCCCAGTTGAAGCTGCCGATCAACGTGCTCGGCATTGCCGGGCTGGTGGAAAACATGACGGGCCCTGCCGCGATGAAGTTGGGCGACGTGTTGCGGGCCCGCAATGGCAAGACCATCGAAGTACACAACACCGATGCCGAGGGCCGGCTGGTGCTGGCCGACCTGCTCTCGCTGGTCGTCGAGTGGAAGGTGGCCAAGATCGTCGATCTGGCCACGCTCACCGGCGCCTGCGTCGTGGCATTGGGCACCGAAGTGGCCGGTGTGATGACGAACAATCAGCCCTGGTGCGATGCGGTCACGGCTGCCGCCCGGCGACAAGGCGAGCCCATCTGGCAGTTGCCGATGTATCCGGAGATTTACGACGAGTTGATCAAGAGCGAAGTGGCCGACATGAAGAACGTGGGCGACGGCCGCTGGGGCGGCGCCATCACGGCCGCGAAGTTGCTGGAGCAGTTCGTCGGCAACACACCCTGGGCCCACATCGACATTGCCGGCCCGGCGTTTCGCGACAAGCCCAAACCCTGGAGCGACGCCGGCGCTAGTGGGCAGTTTGTCCGCACGCTGGTGCAATTGGCCCGCGATTGGCAGCCGTAGCGCGCCCTCGGGCGTAAGAAATAGGTATCTCATGCCCTGGATTTCCGAGTCGGCCCCCGAGATTCTCTGGCCACGCCTGGCCGAACTGATGCGGCAGACCGTGGCCGAAGCGCGTCGCCGAGTTTGCGCGCGGCCGAAGCGTGTGCTGTTGTTGCCGCCGGACATCACCCGCGCGCACTCGGGAGTCGGCCGCCTGACCGAAATGCTCTATGACGAGCTTTCGGCCGAGGCCGACGTACACGTGATCCCCACGCTCGGGCAGCACGTGGCCCACACGCCGGCCGAAAACCGGCGCATGTTCGGGGCCCTTCCCAACGAGGGCATTCACGCGCACGACTGGCGCGACGGCTGCGTCCACGTGGGAGAACTCTCGGGAGCGGCCGTTTCCAAAGCTTGTGGTGGCGTGGCCGATTGGCCGATCCCGCTCTATCTGAATCGCATGCTGATGGAAGAGCCTTGGGATTTGATCATTAACGTGGGCCATGTCGTGCCGCACGAGGTGCTGGGCTTTGCGAATCACAACAAGAACTATTGGATCGGTCTGGGCGGCAAGGAAACGATTTGCGCCTCGCACATGTTGGCTGCCACCTGTGGCATCGAAAACAACCTGGGCACGCTGATCACGCCCACGCGAGCCTGTTTCAATCAGGCCGAAGACCAGTTTCTCGGTCGATTGCCCGACCTGTACGTGCAAGTCGTGCTGGCGCGAAACGAGCGCGACGAGTTGGTACACACTGGCGTCTTCGTGGGCGACGACCTGGAAACCTACCTGCAAGCGGCCCGGCAGTCGCGCGAGCAGAACATCACGCTGTTCGAAGAGCCGGTGCGAAAAATCGTCTGCGTGATGCAAGCCGACGAATTCGTGAGCACCTGGGTGGCCAACAAGGCGATTTATCGCACGCGAATGGCCATCGCCGATGGTGGCGAGCTGCTGATCATCGCGCCAGGACTTAAACGATTTGGCGAGCAACCCGACGTCGACCTCTTCATTCGCAAGTACGGCTATTGCGGCACGCCTCGGGTTACGGCCGGTTATCGCACCAACGCCGACATGCAGGATCTGGGCCACGCCACCGCGCACCTGATCCACGGTTCGTCCGAGGGGCGCTTCAAGATCACTTACGCGCCCGGCTTTCTGACGCGCGACGAGGTCGAAGGGGTGAACTTCGGATACGCCGACCTGGCGGAAACGCTGGCCCGTTATCGACCCGACGAGCTCAAGCAGGGCTGGAACGCGACGGACGACGGCGAACGCTTCTATTTCATTCCGACGCCTTCCGCCGGACTGTGGGCGACTCGCGACAAGCTAATGAATCGCCCCGGTGGTTTCGGCGGCGAGTGAGCCGAGCTGCGGATCGCCGAGTTGCGGATCATTCACGAGATGTCGCTCCAAATCGGCGAACAGGTCATAGAGCCGCGACTGCACGACCCCGACCGCGGCCGGCGGCGCCTCGACAGCCACCAGCAGGGTGCGCAGCGTTTGCCGGCCATCGAGCGGAATGGGCGAACGCTGTTCGCCGAACGCCGAATAATAGTCGCGAAACTTGAAGCCCCCGCCCAGCACCGCGTCGGCATGGATCCAGCGGTTGGGAATGCCCAGCGCATCGGCCACAATCAAACCGTGCAGTGACGAGGAGACAATCGCGTCGCAGCGAGCAACATCGGCGATCACGTCGGCCGGACGACGTTCGACGTCGATCAACAGCACGTCGTCGGGATACTGCCGCGCGATCCGCAATACGTCGGGCGTCTGCCGCTCGACGTAATGGGGTATGAGACCCAGGCGATAACGCGATTCTTGCGCGCCCGCGAGCAAGTAAGGGGCCAACAGGCCCGGATCCCCCAACACCTCGGGCCGCGAGCCTTCAACCCTCGCTTGCGTTAAAGCCCCGCGCAAAGCCAGCAGGTTAGCTCGCGAAAAACGACGGCGGCTCGGCGCCCACATGAATCCGGTGCCAAGGACCACGCCCGCGAATTGGTCATCCATGTGCTCTAAGATGCTGCCAACTCCCACGAGTTGTGCGTTCCAGGGCGTTGCGAGCCGCGTTTCGATGCCGAAGTATCCGAGCAATGCGCGCGTCAGGCGATCGCCGAAGTTTGGCATATCGCACCAGTAAGTATTCAATGCACGTGGCATGTCCGGGCAATTCCCGAAAAGGGGCATCGACCTAAATGAACTGATCCCAAGCTTCCGTCATCATCGCAGGGGTGCCTTGAAAACACGCAAACTCACCTGCAGCAGGTAATAAACCGCGCGACGCACCGGCCGCGGCACATAGTTCAGCATTCCGCAAACCTGTTCAAAGGCCTGATAGCTGCTGGTGAGCCTAACCCGCTCATACCCCTCGATCGTGGCGGCCTGCCTGGCAACCACGGCCTGCTCGTGGGCGATCGTGGCTTCGAGTTTTTCGATGTGGGCCTGTTGCGCGATGATCAGGTCCGAATGTTGGGTGGTCGTGGCCGAAAGTTCCGCAATCACGGCGCGGTGTTGTTGAAGCTGCGCGTCGAGGGCGTCGCAGGCACTATCCAACGCAGCCAATTCGGCGATCGTGACCGACCAGCGCAACAGATGCCGGCGGCGGTCGACGATCGCCAGGCAATGGGACCATTCGCGCTGCGCCTCGTGCGAGGCCGTGGCCTGGCAATCGAGCACCGTGTTCGAACCGTCCATCCGCATGCGATATTCGCAGACCACGTCCTCGATCACGCCCAAGTCTGGCCGATGTCGCGTGGCCAGCCGCAGCAGAAAGTCGTAGTCTTCGCCCCGGGTCAACTCCTCGTCAAAACCGATGTCGAAATCGCCGAGCCGCGCTCGATCGATGACATAGGAGTGAATGGCGATCGAATTGCCCGCGCAGAGATTCTTGATGGCCGAACGGCCCTTGGAGAGCCGGGTTTTTTCCACCACATACCAGTGACCGGGAGCCGACAGCGAGCGCGCTTTCAGGCAGCCGCCCACCGCCCAGGTGTAGCCATGCGAGCGCAGCCGAGAGATCAAGGTGCGATAGCCATGCGGATAGACCAGATCGTCGTAGTCCAAGTAGGCCAGGTATCGCCCGCGGGCGGTGGCAATGCCGCGATTCAAAAGCCGCGAGCGACCATCGGCCCCAGCCGGCATGGTCACGCTCAAGACGCGCACCCGAGGAGGCACGCGCCACGGCTGGCGGTGAGCCAACTCCTCGACTTCGGCCTCCAGTTCGCTGGTCGCGTTTTGCACCATCAACAGCAATTCGAGTTCATCCCAATCTTGCAGCGCGAGCGAGAACAGGGCCTCGTCCAGAAACTGCGTGTTGCCGCCTTGATGAAAGCGAATGATGACCGATAGCGTGGAGTTCGAACCCCAGTCGTCGACGGCCTCGGTCGCTTCGATCGGCGGGGCTAATTCGCTGGTCACCATGCGCGTCCTCCGTGTGCTCTCTACCACCGCGTCGGGGCGAACCAGAAGAACTGAGAAAAATCGGCGATGCCTGCCCGGTCGCGATCTTCCCAAGGTCCTAGGTTGGGCAGCGTCGGCAGCGCCTCGCGATCGACAAAATGGCCGCCGGCTAGCAACCGTTCCTCGGCCATGCGCCACGTCGGCTCATGTCCCCACTTGAACGCCAGGTAGCGCGCCGACAGCAACAACTGCCGCTGGCCAGCCAGGTCGGCCGGCTCTTCTTGCGCGGCCCCATGGCCGAACAAGGCACCACCGCACACACGCACCGTGAAACCGGCGCGCCGCGCTCGCCAGGAAAAATCGACATCGGCCAACTGCTCGACGAACACGGGATCGAATCCGCCGATCGTCTCGTACACCGTGCGAGGAATCAGCAGGCAAGCACCGCAGGCCCAGGGCGTCTCGCCGGTCACCGGGTCATATTGCTTCGTGTGCTCTCGCGGAAACTGGCGGGCTTCGATCAGCGACTGCGGATGCGCGCGGGCGGCCGCGACCAGCCTCACCAGCGTCTCGCGATGAAACACCCCGCTCGCGTCGACGCACAGAAACCACGTTGTCTGCGAGTTGGCGAAGGCGCGGGCCATCAGCCGGTTCATACTCTGTGAGAAGCCCAGGTCGCCCTGCGACGGCAAGGTTTCCAGCGGAACACTCATCGTGGGCCAAGGGGTATCGTTCACATCGCCGGCGGTGAGAATTGCCAGACGCAGGTTGAGCTCAGCGAGTGGCGCGGCGGCGATTTCCAGCGAACGCGCCCACTGCGGCAGCTGAGAATCGCGGCGGCCGTGGGTCATCACGCCCATCACGGCTCGAGCCGCGGCGGCCTGTCCCGGAAGCATCTGACCGAGCGCTTCCTGCGACCCCGTGGTTGCGCGATTCGTCATGAACAACTCCGAAAGAAGGCCCCGGGGAGCGGTGGACCGCGACACGGAAAACGACCCAACAAGTTCCGGTGGGGCCTGCCAGCGGAACGCCACAGCATGGTTCTGGGATCGCCCAATCCCTGAAGAAAAATCGAGCGAGTGGCAGATGGTAAATCGCCCCGCGCGCCGGTGTCAATGTCGATCCGACACGCTTAAGAGTTTCGCTCGCCATCGACTCCAATCGGCCAGAAAAGCCAGTGATTCTCTCCGCGATTCCCACCGCTCGCGGCCGGCCGAGAAAACGCGGCCTCACGGGCTGCTTTCGAGCGATAAAAAGCACTCGCTTGAGTGGCGAAAGACGCCTTCGAGAGAGTAGATTAAAAGCGTCTCGCCTGGCCATTTGTGGTGGAGGATCCCAAAACATGACGCTGCCCTTTGCTGAAAATCGCACCCTGGACTTCGATGGCGGTCAGGCCATCGGCACCAGCTATCAATGGTCGGGCGGACAGTATTGCGCCATTCACACGGCCAAGGGGTTGGTCGGCTGCGGCATCTACGACATTCGCGCCGCCAACGAATTCAGCCTGGTCGTGGCCATCGCCCGCGGCACTCCGGCCAAGCCGTTGCGCGTGCCCGAGGACTTGTTCAACGCCAAGATCCTGGAAGTGAGCCAGGCGGCCGAGAAGTTGGGGGTCGTGCCCGGCATGACCGGCCGCGAGGCCGTCGAAAAAATGCTGGCGGCCAAGTAGCCCCGTGTGACGCAAGCCGGCAACCGCTCCATCAAGCCGGCGCTAGAACGGCAACTTCTTCTTAGGCTTGGTGCTCGGCTTGGTTTTGGTGGGCACCTGCATATCGAACGACTGCACGCCTGAGACTTCCACGCGCTGCAAGGTGAACCAATAGGTCAATACGTCGGCCTTTGAAGCTCGGCGCGTACCGTCGGCCGGATTGTCTTGAAAGAACTCGGCCGGGCTGAACCCATCGCCGTGCAGCACGAGTTGATCTTTCTCCTCGCTGTAGGTCAGGATTGCGCCGCGCGCGGTAAACTGTGCTCCCTCGCCGACCACGTTGCCCTTGGCCGTCAACTCCACCCAGCCGCGGTCGCGTCGCTCGCGCGATGGCATTTCGCGCACCACCAACTCCTGCGAGTCGAGCACCAGGCCCTGGGGGCCGAGACTGGCCGGCTCGTCCGGATTGAGTTTGGCCTTCCAATCACTCACTGGGCCATAGACTGCTTTCGTCGGCTCGCCAAAGCGACTCACGCGCTGATTCAAATTGCCATCGAGGAAACTACGAAATTGCACGTTGAGATAGCGCAGCTCGTCGTCGGCGCCATCGGCCTTCGGCGGGCGTTGGCGATCGGGCGCGCCGGCGGCGGCGGCGCCCCGCGGCGAGGCATCCGAGCCCAAGCCGACGTGCGTGAGCGAACCCGGGCCTAGCCCAGTGACGTCGCCCGTGGCTTTATTCAGCGTCAACTCGAACACGCTCAGTTCGTCGACGGACGTTTGCTTGCCGCGCTCGTCGACTTGCCGACTCGTGAGCAGCGCATGGCCAAAGCAGCGCACGAAGGCAATCTGCGGCTTGTCCTCGGCTTTGCCGCCGGCGGCTCGATTTGCGTTAGGATTGGCAAAGTCGATAGGCCGATCGAGCACGACCTCCATCTTTTCGGTTCGCAAAACCTGCGACGCCGAGCTCACGACCACATTGCGTTCGAAGACTGCGGAGTTGCCTTGAAAGACCATCCGACCTTGCCAGGCAATTTCCATCAAGGTCGGACTCGCGATTGCTTTGCCATCGAGATCTTGATCGATCGGCATCGTCATGGTGCCCTTGCCGTCGATCCACAACCGATTCGCGGCCTTGTCCATTTCAATCGCGGCGCCACGCAAGGTCATGCCGCCAGCTTCGAGTCGACCGGGACGGCCGTTGACCGTCACCCGGGTGGCCGGCGTGTTGGCCTGTGCGACGTGAATCCGATCGCCTTCGACGACCAGCGGCTTTTCGCCCGCGCGGGCTGGCGATATCTCGTGCAGCCGCGCCCGATCTTCTACCGTGACCATCGAGAGGGCCATTTGCTCCCCCTCGGGCACAAGTTGCAAGCGAATTCTCCCGCCGCTCAGATCGAATTTCTGGGTTGCGTTCTGCTGAGAACGCTTCTTGCCGCCAACCGCCGGTTGTTGCGCGGCAGGCTGCGCCACAGCCGAGGCGGGACCAGTGCCTGCAGGCGGCGTGGCTCCCACAGGCGCGGCAGTCGCCGGCGGCCGGTCGACCCAGGCTTCGAGTTGTCCCGTCACGGCGTGCAACTGCGGCGAATCGACGATCACGCGGGCCTGGGTTTTGGCCTTCGGATCCTGGTGCACGCGTGCCAAAAGCCGCTCGAGTTGCCAGCCGCTGGGCGCCGCGTCTCCCGGCGCCTGAGGCACCGGGGGCGCACCCTCGGCGGCCGGCGGCGGGGCAGGGGGGGGCAGAGCGCCGGGCGGGGGTAGTTTTTGCGTCAGCCAGGCAAAGATCTCATCGGCTTGAATCGTGCCCAGCTGCGGAAAACGAACCACCGCGCTGCCGATCATCGACGCGCGATGCTGATTGCCTTCAGCAGGCTCGAAGCGGAACTCTCGCGACCATTTGGCGTCGTAACTTCCTGGGTTCTCCTTGGGCAGGGTGCCTTGCAACACGCCCGGTCCGAGGGCCACCAGGCTGCCCATCGCGCCGTCGACGCCCGGAGAATAGTCGATGCCTCGGCAATGCACGTAGATGCCCCGGCTCGGCGAGCGGACCACGACCGGATCGCCACGGGCTTCGATTCTCCGCATGCGAAAGCCGGACGGCTGGACCGGCGACGCGGGTGCGGCAGCATTGGGGGCTTCCGGCGGTGGAGCGCCGCCGGACTCGAAAAAAGTCGTGAGCACTTCGCAATTCAATTGATCGCTCTCGCCGATCGGGTTGGGACGAAAGACGTTCACGGCGTCGTGGAAAGACGCCGCATTGCGGGCGATCTCGTATAGGAACGAACCCTGGCAAGTGATTTCCATCGGCAGTTCGGGCTCGCCACGTCGACCGCCCGCCGCGCCGCCAGCCAGCGGACCGCCCGACGTATGGAGCTGCATGTGCACGTCGCGCTTCAATTCCAGCGAGCGAATCGTGCCGGTCTTGAAACCGCCGGTCGGCGCGCCCTCGGCCGCGTTCATCAGAATTTCCATGTCGCGCCCACTGCCGTGATTGCGGCCCAGGCGAAACTGCACCGGGTGGGGCGTGAAGATCCGATCGCCTTGCATTTCGACGTCGCGCGTCAAGATTTCCAACTCGTCGTCGGCGCCCTCGCGAGGCTTGCGATAGATCGTGATCTGGCCAATCAAATTGCCGCCCAGCAGTTTGCGCTTGGTCAGATCCACGTTCTTGAACTCGATGGGCTGATCGAACCGCACGTTGGCCCCGGCGGGAGCCCGCAAGATGATCGGCTGGGGAACCGACGGACCTTCGGTCGGCGCGCCCTTGGGAAACAGCAGCACGGTGCAGGGCCGCAGCTCGACCGTGCCGTCGGGTCGAGGGGTCAGCGTCTTGAATAACAGCCGCGTCTGATCGTTTTGCCACACCGACGGCTTATCGAGTTCCCAGGCACCCTCGGCAAAAAACTGAGCCACATTCTGCTGACGGTTGTTGACGGTGTTGCGAGCGTCTTCGATCTGCTGTTCGGTGGGATGCGTGACAACGTCGGCATCGATGTTCGGTTCGATGAGTGGTACGGCAATCAGCCAGTAAATCCAGTAGGCCGCGAACACCACGCAGAAGCTGGCCACGACCTGCCACGCGCGCGCCATGCCCGAGAATCGGACTCGCATGTCGGCGACCGTGCGGGGCACTGCTACGGCTTGAGACATCGCGGGGCTCAACTGGTGTATTTTTGAATGAGGTCGTTCCAGCGGCGCTGCGCCTTGAGAATGACCTCGATGGTCTCGCGCACGGCGCCGTGGCCACCGGCCAGCTCGGTCACATAGTGGGCGGCCTGCCGCACCTCCGGACAAGCGTCGCCCACCGCCACGCCCAAACCCACGGCCCGCATCACGGGCAGATCGGGCAGGTCGTCGCCGATGTAACAAGCCTGGCGCGGTTCGAGCCCCAGGCTGGCCAGGATCTCCTGCGCGACCGGTAATTTATCTTCGGCCGTCTGCCGCACGATCTCGACGTTCAATTCAGCGGCACGAATTTTCACAATGTGCGAGCTGCGACCGGTGATTAGCCCAAACGTGTAGCCCGCCCGCTGCCAGAGCCGGATGCCCATGCCGTCGCGAATGTGAAACTGCTTGGTTTCGATTCCCTGGTTGTTGAAGATGATGTGTCCGCCGGTCAGGACGCCGTCGACGTCGGCCAGAACCAGCTCGATTTCTTGGCAGCGCTGTTCGAGTTTCATGCGCGATCCCGCGGCGGGGCTCCCGGCAAGGAAGACTTCGTGGCTGGCGAGCTGGCCGGATACATCGGCACGACCGCGGCGCCGTCACCAGCAGCCGTCGGCGGTGCTTCGGGAAACAGCCCCACGACGTCCGTGATGTCGAGCAGACCCTGAGGCCGACCGACCGAATCGATTACCGGTAGCTCGCTGATTTTCCGTTCCGCCATGATAGCCACCGCGTCAACCATCATCGAGCCTTGCGGAACCGTCCGCGGCCGCGCCGTCATCACCTCGCGAATCGGCCGGTCGAGCGCCGCGTCGCGATGACCTTCGAACAGCCGGGCCAGATCGCTGTCGGTAAAAAGCCCCGAGAGCCGCCCGCGGGCGTCGGTCAGCATCATCGCTCCAGTCCGTCGCCCGGCGCGGCTGCGCTCGACGAACACCTGGCGCACGTTCTGCGATTCGAGCGCCACGCGACAATCGGCCAGCGGCCGCATGAAGTCGTCCACCTTGCTCAATTGCCGCCCCAGGTTTCCGCCGGGATGAAAGCGGGCAAAATCCTCGCGCGAAAAATCGCGCATCCGGCTGGTCACCAGCGCCAGCGCGTCGCCCACGGCCAACATCGCCGTCGTGCTGGTGCTCGGGGCGAGTCCCAACGAGCAGGCTTCTTGCAACGGCCCCAGCTCGATCGTCACGTCGGCCGAGCGTCCCAAGGCGCTCGAGCGCCGCGCCGTGATCGCGATCATACGCACGCCAAAGTCGGCCAGCGACGGCAGCAGCCGCACCACTTCCTCGGTTTCGCCGCTTTGCGAAAGAATGACCACGACGTCGTCATGTCGCACGCGGCCCAGGTCGCCGTGCACGGCCTCGCCAGGGTGCAGGTAGTGGCTGCGCGTGCCGGTCGAGGCCAACGTGGCGGCCACCTTCTGCGCAATCAGCCCGGCCTTGCCGATGCCGCTGGTGATGGCGCTGCCACGGCAAGCGAACAGGATGTCGACCGCGCGGCAGAACTCGCCATCGAGCCGGCCGGCAACGCTGGCCAGTGCGTGCTCTTCGAGCGCGATGATCTCGCGCGCATAACGAAGCTGCTCGTGCGCGGTCAGCGACGGCGTGCTAGCACGCGCGGGCATGCTCATCGGAAATCGTCCTCGAAGACGTGGCGGGCCAAGAAAATGAGGCGGGGGATTGTAGCCGCCGCTGCGGATAGGGGCAATGTAGAACGACGCCGGCCCTAAACCGCCGCTCCTGGTCGGGTTACGCACAATCGATTAGAATGCCCCCACAGGCGGGGACGTGCTTTTCACGCAGGGATGTTGCCAGCAAAGGTCAACCGCGCCGGCGCAGCGGCAAAACGGGGAGATTCAAACGATGATCGTGACTACCAAAGAGTTGTTCCAGCAGGCCTACGGCAAGTACGCAGTGGGCGCCTACAACATCAATAATCTGGAACAAACCGTGGGTCTGTTTCGCGGCAACCTGGGTCAAAAAAACTCGAACGACGACCCGATCGACGCCCGCCGCAGCGCGCCGTTCATCATCCAGCTTTCGCGCGGGGCGCGGGGCTATACCGACAAGCGATTCCTGGAAGCCATGATCCGCGCCGCGGAAGAGATTTTTCCGCAGGCCATCTTTGCCGTCCATTTGGATCACGGCACCGAAGAGGCCGCCTATGACTGCATCGACAGCGGGTTCTATTCGTCGGTCATGATCGACGCCTCGCACGACCCGTTTGACAAGAACATCGAGATCACGCGCCGCGTGGCCGAGCGCGCTCACGATAAGGGCATCTCGGTCGAAGCGGAGTTGGGCATGCTGGGCGGCGTCGAAGAGGACATCGCCGTCGATGCCGCCAACGCCTGCCTGACTGATCCCGACCAGGCCGTCGAATTCGTCGAACGCTCGCAGTGCGATTCGTTGGCCGTGGCCATTGGCACCTCGCATGGCGCCTACAAGTTCACCGGCAGCCAGGGGCTCCACTTCGACCGCATCACCGAGATTCAACATCGCCTCCCCGGCTTTCCGTTGGTGATGCACGGATCGAGCAGCGTTCCGAAGGAATGGGTCGATCGCATCAACAAGTCGGGTGGCAAGCTCGGTTCGGCCAGCGGCGTGCCCGAAGACCAGTATCTGCCGGCCGCCCGACTGGGCGTGACCAAGGTAAACATCGATACCGATGGACGCCTGGTGTGGTGTGCCGTCTATCGCGAGACGTTTCGCGACAAGCCCGAGGATTTCGATCCCCGCACGCCGGGCAAGCCGTTCATGGCCGCCTACGCCGACTACATCGCGCACAAGAACCAGAAGCTCGGCTCGGCCGGCCAACTGGAGAACGTCCGCGCCGCATTGACCGGTCAGCCCGTCTGATCGCCGATCACTCGGCCAGATCACTCGAAAGTTCGCCGCCCGCCTGCTTGGGAACCTCCCAAAACGCGCGGTCCGGGCTCGCCTGCGCCACGCGAATCACATACAGCTTCTGCACCGGCTTGTCGCCATTGAGCTGCGTGAAGAAGTAATGGCCAATGCTACCGGGCATGTTCGGCAGGCAGGTGATGACGAACATCTGGCCCGGCGCCAGCGTGGCAGTCAGTTTCAGGTCCTCGAAGATCTGCCGCTGCCGCTCCTGTTTCATGATCAACATCGCCTCGCTCGAAGCGAAGCGGTTCTTGAACTCGCCGTGGTGTAGCTCGGGCATCAACTCGAGCCGTACGCGGCTGTCGTCCTCGACAAACACGCGCATCTCGAAGCGCGCATCGGCCTTGTAGTATGTGCGCCCCTCGACATGGCCGTCGACGCTGCGCAACAGCGAGAGCTCGTCGTACGTTTGCGACACGACCTGTTCGTGCCGCTTGCCAAGTCGCGGCTGCATGACGCGCAGCACGACCCCCGCCTCGGTCTCCAAGGGAACGGTATCTCGCTTTTCGCTGGCGACGCGCTCGTCGGTGACTTTGAGTAAGTCGACCAGCGCGTCGGGCAAGCCGGGGCCCACCACGCCGGCGCGCAGCCCGTTTTGCGCCAGCTTGCGGCGCAGCTCGGCCGGCAGCGGCTGCTCGTCGACCTGAGCCCACATGGCCGTCAGCTGAGGATTGCCAAGCGCCGTGGGAGCCGAAAAGATTTCCAGCGTGACCGCGTCAGCCGAAGCCGTGACGGGCAGCAGCGGCGAACGGCCCTTGGGCGCATCGACGAGCCGGCAGCCCGTCGTGCCGAGCACGAGCACAAACAGCATCAGCGCGCGCAGGGACAACGACATGCCAGGTATCCAGCGGAGAACCGCGAAACAGCGAAGTGAAATTCCGCTAACGACGTGAGGGGCGTAGGTTAACGGCGATCGCCCAAGCATGTCAACCGAAGAGTGACGCCGCCGGTGCGAATGATCCCAGGGCAACACGTTGCCGCACGCCCGGCTCCTGCCTGGGTGCCACTGCTGGACGAGCCAGCAGTGGCACCCCAAAAGAAGTCGCGCCCGGTCGTGAGCAGTGCTAGCTTAGCTGGCGCGCAGCAACTTGGGCGTGGGAATCTTCTGTCCGAAAATCGGTCCACGAGTTCGTTCCAACTCCGCGAAGTTGAATCGCAAAAAGTCATGCGTCTCGGGCGGCGGAGCGAGCGACAGCCACTTCAACGACAGCTCGCGCATCAGGGCGTCGTATTGCTTCTGCGAATGGCTGTGAGCGTAACAGCGCCCGGGATGCCGGCGCAGGTCGCCGTCGAATGCTGGGCCGATGTGCCACAACTCGTGAACGACCGTGGTTAGCTTGTCCTCGAAGGGCCGCTCCAGAAAACGCGGCAGGTAGAAACTGAGCAGGTAGAGCATCTCACGGCCCGTGACGTCATAGAGCCGCTCAACCGTCATGATGCGCCCACGCTGCCTGAGGAACAATTCGCCGCGCTCAAACCGCAACGGGGTGAGACTGGCGTGAATGCCATGGCGGACGGCCTTGCGGGCCTGGCAAAAGCGGATCGCCACGCGGTCGATGTCGATGTGGGCCAACTCGTCGAGGCGGCGTGTCAGATCGGCGCACAAACGCCGCATGTGCAACGTGAAGTCGAAGCCACGACCATCGCGCGGGCGTTGTGCCTGCGAGCCGCCAGCCATGCCACGTCCTCCATGAACGAGGGCAATACACTCTGGAGCGAGCAGCCGAAGACTATTTTCCGGCCTCGGCCGCTTCGAACGTCGGACGCACGGCGCGTTGCGAAACGCGATCGCGAACACCGACGAACTCGAGGATCGCGCGGGTGCCGGCATCGCCCAAGCGTGGCTTGGCGAGCCGCAATACGCGGGTGTAACCGCCCGGACGGTCGGTGAAGCGAGGCGCCACCTCGGCGAACAAGATTCTCACCGCCTGCTTGTCGCCCAACAGTTGCAACGCGCGGCGCCGCGCATTGACCACCGGCGCGATGGCTTGGTTCCACTTCTGGTAAGCCTCGCTCTTTCGCCAGGTCTTCCAAGTTTCGGTATTGCGCGCGGCGGTGGTGCCATGCTTCTGGGCTTCCTGCTGAGCCGGCAGGGTTTTGCGAGCGAGCGTGATGCAGCGTTCGACCAGCGGCCGCACCTCCTTGGCCTTCTGCACGGTGGTGACGATCCGCCCCTTGACCTTGGGCTTGTTGTCATCGTCGTCGGCATCCCGTTCGGTGAGGAACAGGCTACTGGCCAGATTCTTGAGCAATGCTCGCTGGTGGGACGGTGAACGGCCGAGCGTGCGGCCTTTTCGTCGATGTCGCATGATGGATCGTGTTTCTTTTCAGGAGGACCGCGACGGCGGCCCCGAGTCTCTTGATGAATGGTTTGCTCAGACGCCGGCCGCGGCTGGCACCCGCATGCCCAGTCGCAAGCCCAACTCGGAGAGCTTTTCCTGCACTTCGTTGAGCGTGGTTTCGCCGAAGTTGCGGACTTCGAGAAGTTGATCCTCGTTGCGCCGCACCAAGTCGCGAACCGTATGGATGTTCTCCGACTCCAGGCAGTTGGTCGCCCGCACCGACAGCTTCAACTCGGCCAGGCTCATGTTGAGTTTCGACTCGACGGCGCCATCGCCGCCCATGCCCGATCCGCTGCGCGAGGCCGCGTGGACACGCGAGCCCAATTCGTTGTACTGCACGAACGGGTTGAGATGCTTGCGCAGAATCTTGGCCGATTCGACCAGCGCCATTTCGGGGTGAATCGAGCCGTTGGTCCAGATTTCCAAGGTCAGCTTGTCGTAGTTCGTCTTCTGGCCGACGCGCGTCTCCTCGATCTCATAACGCACGCGAACCACGGGACTGTAGACGGCGTCGATCGGAATGATGCCGATCTCCTGCACGTTCGGGCTGTGCTCGGTGGCCGGCACATAACCGCGGCCATTCTCGATCACCATCTCGATCACGAACGGCACATCGTCGGTCAACGTGGCAATGACGTGGTGCTTGTTGATCACTTCGACCGAGTCGTCGGTTTGCACGTCGGCGCCGGTGACCACGCCACGCGTGTGTTTCTCGATGCGCACCACCTTGGTCGAGTCGGTGTAGTTCTTCACCACCAGCGACTTGATGTTGAGCACGATGTCCGTCATATCTTCCACGACGCCGGGCAGCGTGGTGAACTCGTGCTGGGCGCCCTGCACCTTGATCTGCGTGATCGAGCTGCCCTCGAGGCTCGACAGCAGGATGCGCCGCAGCCCGTTGCCGATCGTGACGCCGAAGCCGCGTTCAAACGGCTCGGCCACGAACTTACCGTAGGTGGGCGAGAGGGTCTTGGGGTCGCTGTTAACCAAACTGGGCAGTTCAAGCCCACGCCATCGAATATGCATAACAAGCCTCCGTAACAAGCAGCGGCCCCGGGAATGCGGGTGGGGGGCCAACGGGTGGTTTCGGTTTCAGGGGTAGATTGGACGCGTAACGGGGCACGAGCAAGGGTTGCGATGCCAAACTACTGCGAGCAAAGCTCGATAATAACTGCCAGCAAAGCTCCAAATTACTGCGAGCAGAGCTCGATGATCAGTTGTACTTGCACGGGGATCGAAATATCGTCGGCCTCGGGCATTCGCACCACGCGGCCCTCGGGAATTCCACCTTCGATCATGGTCAGGAAATCAGGCACCGTGCGGCGATGTTCCGACAGATTGGCTTGCACCATCTGCAGGCTCTTGGTTCGGTTCTTCACGCGAATCACGTCGCCAGCCCGCACAATATAGCTGGGCACGTTCACGTGCTGGCCGTTGACCGTGATGTGGCCGTGGGAGACCAATTGCCGGGCCTGGGCCCGACTCGAGCCGAAGCCCAGCCGATGCACGATGTTGTCCAAGCGGCGCTCCAACAGGCTCATCAGCGCGCTGCCGGTATTGCCCTTGGTGCGCGTGGCCCGGCTGAAATATCCGCGGAACTGACGCTCCAGCACGCCGTAGTAATGCTTGACCTTTTGCTTTTCACGCAGGTGCAGACCGTAATCGGTCTGCTTGCCGCGACGATATTGGTGCATGCCCGGCGCGGTGTCGCGGCGCTCGATGGCACACTTCGGGGTATCGCAACGCGTCCCCTTGAGAAACAGCTTGAGACCGTCGCGACGGCAGAGTCGACAGACGGGTCCAGTGATACGAGCCATGGGATTCTCTGGTTGATTCTCTAGTAACGGTAATTTGCTAGTGACTGTTTATTTTACTCGGCCGCATCGTGCGGCAGGTCGCATCGTGTAGCAGACCAGCGCGGCGCGCCGACACGCATTTACACGCGGCGCTTCTTCGGAGGACGGCAACCATTGTGCGGCAGGGGGGTCACGTCTTCAATCGACTTGATCGTCATGCCCGCCGCCTGCAAGGCCGTGATCGCGCTTTCCCGGCCGCTACCCGGCCCCTTCACGCGGACGTCCAACTCGCGAACGCCAAACTTCGCAGCCTTCTCGGCGCACTGCTGAGACGCCATCTGCCCGGCGAACGGCGTGCTCTTGCGGCTTCCCTTGAAGCCGCTCGTGCCGGCGCTGGCCCAGCACAGCGTGTCGCCCTTGGTGTCGGTGATCGTCACGCTCGTGTTATTGAACGTCGCTTTGATGTGGGCAATGCCCACGGTTACGTTGCGGCGGGTCTTGCGTCGCTTGCTCTTGGCCACGTCGACTAACTCCTCGAATGATTCAGCGGCTGAAACCGTTGGGCGTCCGAAATCCTTTTTCCGTCCAGAAGATTGCGGCCGCCCAACGTCGCCGACAATCACTCCACGCTTATTTCATTCTCTCGTGCTACCTGAGGCTCGTGCTACCGGAGATCTTTCACGCCCTTCTTGCCGGCAACGGTCTTCTTCGGGCCCTTGCGAGTCCGGGCGTTGGTGCGGGTGCGCTGGCCGCGCACCGGCAGGCCGCGGCGATGGCGGATGCCTCGATAGCAATTGATGTCGCGCAGGCGCGAGATATTCTGCGCGACCTGACGGCGCAACTGGCCCTCGACCGTGTAGTCCTTGTCGAGCAACGCGGCCAGGCGGGCCACCTCGTCTTCGTGCAAATCACGAGCCTTGGCGTGCGGATCGACCCCCGCCTTGTGGCACAATTCGCGAGCAATGTGATCCCCGACGCCGTACAAGTACTGCAACGAGACCACGGTCGCTCGATCGTTCGGAATATCAACGCCCAACAAACGCGGCATAAAACTCAACTCCTCATGTGCGCCGGAAAGAATAATTCCCGGCCGCGATTCTTACGGTAACCGTGAGCGGCGATCGATCGAGGCGACCACCGCGAGGCACGACGCCCAGCGGTCGAGACGGCACCCGAAACCGACTCAGCCCTCACCAAGCGCCGACAATCCGACCGATGCTGCCCAAGACAACACCGTCACCTCGGACGCCATTACGTTGATGCCCAAACCCTAACTGCTTACTAGCCCTAGCGATGCACTAGCCCCGTCGATGCACTAACCCCCTGACGCTGTACTAGCCCTGACGCTGCTTGTGTCGGGGATTGCTGCACACCACGAAGACCACGCCCCGGCGACGAACGATCTTGCAATTCTCACAAATTCTCTTGATGCTGGCGCGGATTTTCATGGCGACACTACTACTCGCGATCTGCCTATGGTCCAAAGCGCTTGAATATAAACCGCGGGAGCCAATCGGTACAAGGCCCCTGCGGCAGGAATTTATTGCCGAAAAACCCGGACCAGCCACGCTCTACCACGGGGTCTGCTCATTCGGCACCGGCGGACCGGTCAGCACCCAGGGCCCGTCGGGGGTCATGGCGATCGTATGCTCGAAATGGGCACTGGCCTTGCCGTCCTGCGTGGCCTGGGTCCAAAAGTCGGGCAGACCTTTGACTTGCTTGGTGCCCATGTTCACCATCGGCTCGACGGCAATCACCAGGCCCGGCTCGAGGGCAAAGTCACCACTGCGGCGGAGCTGATTGCTGACAAAATTGGGCACCTGGGGGTCTTCGTGCATCTCGCGGCCGATGCCGTGGCCCACAAAACTCTCGACCACCGAGAAGCCCGCGTCGCGCACGTAGGTGCCCATTTCGCTGGCCACCTCGCTCCACTTGCTGCGTTTGCCCATCAGGCCGATCGCCAGTGCCAGCACGCCGCTGGTGACATCCAAGAGCCGCTGCGTTTCGGCCTCGATCTTGCCCACCGGATGCGTGATGGCCGAGTCGCCGCACCAACCGTCGAACTTGCAGCCGGTGTCAATGCTCACGATGTCGCCCTCGTGCAGCACGCGCTTGCCGGGAATGCCGTGTACGACCTCGTCATTCACCGAGATGCACGTCACGGCCGGAAAGGGAACCTTGCCGGGCACGCCCTTGAACAGCGGAATCGCGTTGTGCTCGACAAAGAACTTTTCCACGGCCGCGTCGATTTCGCCCGTCGTGACGCCGGGCTTCACAAGCTTGGCCGCCAATTGATGAGCGCGCCAAACCAGCAGCCCCGGTTTGCGCATCTGCGCGATCTCGCGCGGTGATCGAAGAATGTGCACGCTCGGTCAACTCCTCAACGAATAATTGCTGGCAGTCCTTCTGAGTGGCGGCCTTGGGTGGCGAACGCCGGCCGCCCTTAGTTATAAGCTATCAGGCATCTGTATGGGCTATTTGATCGACGATGTCCTTGATTCGCGCAAACACTTCCTCGGGCGTGCCCGTGCCGACGATCATTTGCAACAGCCCCTGACCGCGGTAGTAGTCCACGAGTGGGGCCGTTTGGCGGGAGTACTCCTCGAGACGGTTGCGCACGATTTCGGGCTTGTCGTCAGCCCGTCCGCGGCCGGCCAGGCGTCGCACCAACTCGTCGGTGTTCGCATCCAATGCCAGCACGGCCGTGAGCGGCGTGTCGCGAAGGCGCAATAAATTATCGAGTGTTTCGGCCTGACCCAGCGTGCGGGGAAAACCGTCGAGAATGTAGCCACGGCGACAATCACCCAACTCGAGCCGCTGCGCCACGAGATCCGTCATCACGGCGTCGGGAACCAGGCGTCCTTGGGCGATGTGCTCCTGCGCCAGCAGTCCCAGGTCTGACTGCTCGTGATAAGCCTGGCGCAACATCTCGCCGGTCGACAGGTGCAAAATCCGCAAGTACTCGCTGAGTCGCTCGGACTGTGTGCCTTTACCGACTCCGGGCGGGCCGATGAAAACTATCCGCATGTTGGTCACCCCCCGGAAACACAGCAGCCGCAATCGGGCCGACCCCGACGCAGGGCGAGGCTAGCCCTTTTCCAACAGTCCCCGATAATTCCGCATCACCAGGTGGCTGTCGATCTTCTGCACCAGGTCAAAGGCCACGCTGACCGCGATCAGCAAGCCGGTGCCGCCAAAAAAGTTGGCCACCTGATAGGGAACTGAAAACACGCCGGCAATCACGGTCGGCAAAATCGCCACCACGCCCAAGAATCCGGCGCCCACATAGGTGATCCGCACCATGACCTTTTCCAAATAGTCGGCCGTGCGCTTGCCCGGCCGGTAACCCGGAATGAAAGTGCCGAAGCTCTTGAGATTTTCCGCCATGTCTTTGGGATTGAACGTGATGGCCGTCCAGAAATAGCAGAAGAAGTAGATCAACGCGATGTACAGGATGTTATAGACGAACGAAACGCGGCGGTTGCTGAACACGTCGTCCAGCGCCGTCCACAGCCCGTTGGGATAACCCTTGGCCAACTGCGTGAACAGAATCGAGGGGAACATCAACAAGCTGCTGGCGAAAATAATCGGCATCACACCGGCCTGATTCACCCGCAACGGCAGATACTGGCGCGTTCCACCATAAACGCGACGGCCGCGCACGTGCTTGGCGCTTTGGGTGGGAATGCGCCGTTGGCCCAGCGTAATGAACACCACACCCGCAACGACACCCACGAACAACACGGCCAGCAGGATCAGCACCTCCAATCCCAACTTCCCCGATCCGCTGCCCAGCTCGAAGCTCGAATCTTGCAGCAGTTCGCGAATCGCGCCCGGCAGGGCGGCCAGAATGCCGGCCATGATGATCAAGCTGATGCCGTTGCCGATGCCGAACTCGTCAATCTGCTCACCGAGCCACATCAAAAAGATCGTGCCGGCGGTCATCGTCAGCACCGTGACCAACTGCCAGCCAAACGTCATCGTGCCGTTGACCAGGAACTGATCTAGCACTAGATTGCTGCGAATCAGATAGCCCAGGTAGGCCCAGCTTTGGCCGATGCACAACACGACCGTGGCATAACGGGTGTATTCGTTGATCTTCTTGCGGCCACTCTCGCCTTCCTTTTGCAAACGCTCCAACGGACCCCACACGCTGCCCAGTAGCTGGAAGATGATCGAGGCCGAAATGTAGGGCATGATGCCCAGGCCGAAAATCGTGATCTGGTTCAATTGAGCCGCGCTGAATACGGCCACCTGTTGAAACAACTGGCCCACGCCGGTGCTGTGCTTGAAGAAATCGGCCATCTGGCTCTGATCGATAATCGGCAGCGGAATCTGCCAGCCCACGCGATAGACGGCCAACAGGCCGAGCGTGAACAGGATCTTCTTCCGCAGTTCCGGAATCGTGAAGACGACGCGAATTTTTTCCCACATGACTTAGTGCGTCCTTTTGCTGGGGCGTCAGTTGCCCGAAATCGGAGTTGGCCCGATCCGTGGGCGAAACCGTTTCTTGAGGTTGCTGGGGAAAGTCAACGAACGCTTAGATTAACGTCTTTCGGATTCGCTTTCGAGTTCTTTGCCCCTGGAATTGGGCAACCATTGTCGTCAGGAGGCGAGAAAAGCCGCCTCTCACGTTTCTTCGCCCCAGGTCCGCTTAGCTTGGCGCCATGTTCTGACCGCCTCAATGGTCTCGCGGCCGAGCCGCCGGAACAAGCAAACTGACCCAGCCATGCGGCCCGCATCGGCGCGGTCAAGCCCCTGGGGGCGGTCCCTGGCATTCCACTTGGCTTTCGCGGCAAACGGGTTGAATGGTGCGTAACTCACGCCGACCCACGCCGCCCGAGGGGCAGCCGCGCCAGCGTAAATGCCCGGGCCTTACTTGGTGGCGGTTTTGGCCTGGCCTTTGACGACCGGCTTCTTTCCCGGCAACACGATGGCCTGGCCGCCCGCCTTCTCGATCTTGGCCAAAGCGCTAGAACTGAAGCGATTCGCCGAGATCTTCAATTTCTTGGTCAGTTCGCCGTTGCCCAAGATCTTCAGTTCGTCGAACCGGCCCTTGGCCAGGTTCTTCTTTTGCAGCGACTCGATCGTCACTTCGTCGCCGCTCTTGAAGACCGCCTCGAGATCGCTGACGTTGATCGCGGCCACCGTCTTGGCCCAGGCGTTGTTGAAACCGCGCTTCGGAATGCGGCGAATCAAGGGCGAAGCACCGCCCTCGAAAATCGGGGGCGCCGACCAACCGGCCAGGGCGCCTTGGCCCTTGTGGCCACGCCCGCTCGTTTTGCCGTGGCCCGACCCCGGACCGCGGCCGACACGCTTGCGCTTCTTATGCTTGTGAATTCCGCCGTTGACGTCAGAGAGGATCATGTCAGGGTTACTCCCCGCAACCGCTCGATCTCATGACGGGTGCGCAGTTGAGTGAGAGCCGCCATCGCGGCTTTGACGAGATTCGTTGGATTGTTCGAGCCGAAGCTCTTGGTCAGAATGTTGTGAATGCCAGCGGCTTCGCACACCGCGCGCACGGCGCTACCGGCGATGACACCCGTGCCCGGGCTGGCCGGAACGAGCACCACGCGAGCCGCGCCATAGCGGCCTTCGACCTTGTGCGGAATCGAGCCGCCCGCGTCGATCGCGATCTCGATCATGCTGCGCGAGCCGTCCTTGACGGCCTTTTCGACGCTCGGGGGCACTTCGTTGGCTTTGCCATAGCCCCAGCCGACCTTGCCCTTGCCGTTGCCGACGACGACCATCGCCGCAAAGCTGAAGCGGCGACCACCTTTGACCACCGCGGCGCACCGCTTGATCTTGATCACCTTGTCGACCAATTCTCCTCGATTTTTCTCAGCAGCCACGAAATGCTCCTCGCTCGGTTAACGGGCCCTTGGAAAGGCCACTGGCCGTGCCACCCTGACTGAATTCTTCGAACGTTACTTGCGTTGCTCGCTTGGGCTCTGTTGGCTCGCGCCATGCTCTCGCTAAAAACTCAGGCCGGCTTCGCGGGCCGCATCGGCCAACGCCGCCACGCGACCGTGATATTGGCAACCGCCGCGATCGAAAGCCACCTGCTTGATACCAGCCGCCAGCGCCCGCTCAGCGATCGCCTTGCCGATGGCCTGGGCCGCCGTCTTATTGCCGCCGTATTGCACCTGCGCTCGCAGTTCCTTGTCGACCGTACTGGCCGAGGCCAACGTGCGGCCAGCCGCATCGTCGATCACCTGGGCATAGACGTGCTTGTGACTGCGGAACACGGTCAACCGCGGCCGCATTTCGCTGCCGCGCGTGCGCTTGCGAACGCGAAATTGCCGCCGCTCGCGCTGCCGAGAATTTGCCTTTTGGTGATTCACTGCTTCGATCCCGCGTAGTGCGTGTGAAAAATGCTGCGCTCGTTCATTCGCGCGTTACTTGGTCATGGCCTTGCCAGCCTTGCGACGCACCTGCTCGCCGTCGTACCGCACGCCCTTGCCCTTGTAGGGCTCCGGCTTGCGAACCGCGCGAGCTTCGGCGGCAAACTGGCCGACCATTTGCTTGTCTGTTCCCTTAATCACGATATGCGTCTGGTCGGGGCAGGTGACCGTCAGGCCGGCGGGAATCGGCAAGTGAACTTCGTTGGCAAAGCCAACCCGCAATTGCAGCTTGCCCTTCTGCACGGCCGCCAAATAACCGACCCCCACGATCTCGAGCTTCTTTTCGTAGCCCTTGGTGACGCCCACCACCATGTTCTGAATCACCGCCCGGCTCAGTCCGTGCAACGCGCGGGCTTGCCGCTCGTCGGAGTCGCGCGTGACCGTGATTTGCTTCTGGCCTTCGTCATAGGCGGCCTTGATCTCCGGACGCAGGCCCCAGGACAGCTTGCCCAGGGGGCCTTCGACCGTAATCGTCTGGCCGGCGACGCCGATTTTCACGCCGGCGGGCACGACCACGGGTTGTTTTCCAATTCGCGACATAGCTCGTCACCTCGACCGCAATGCTACCAGAGTTCGCACAACACTTCGCCGCCGAGATTCCGCTGTCGCGCTTCACGGTCGCTGATCACGCCACGACTGGTGCTGATAATACAGATGCCCAGTCCGTTGAGCACGGGACGCAACCCGTCGGCGCGGCTATAGACCCGCCGGCCGGGCTTGCTGACGCGCTTGATATGGCGAATCACCCGCTCACCGTTGGGGCCATACTTCAATTCAATCCGCAATTCGGGGATCGGCTCGCCTTCGACTTCCTCGAAGCCCCAAATGTAGCCTTCGCGCTTGAGCACCTCGGCCAGGCCGCGCTTCACCTTCGACAGCGGCATGGTCACGTGAGGCCGTTCGACGCGGACCGCATTTCGAATGCGGGTTAACATATCGGCGATGGGATCGGTCATCATGTTCGGTAGGGTCCCTATTACCAGCTCGCCTTTTTAACGCCAGGAATCAGCCCCTCGTCGGCCAACTCGCGGAAACAAATCCGGCACAAGCCGAACTTACGATACACGGCCCGCGGGCGACCGCAGAGTTTGCAACGCCGCACGCGCCGGCTCGTGAACTTCGGCACACGAAGAGCCGCGGCAATTTTTGATTTGCTAGCCATGCAGGTTCCTGTTCAATAAACGTTTCACGCGGCCACGCGCCGCACTTCACTCGTTACGTGTTTTCCGTCTTGCGATCCCTTCGCCAGGGCTCGTCGTCAGGCCGCTCCCGCCTTGCCCGCCTCGGCTTCCTCCACCTTGAATGGCATGCCAAACGCCCGCAGCAGCTCGCGCGACTCATCGTCACTGCCGCCCGAGATCACGAGCGTCACATTCATGCCTTGCGGTCGCAGGAACTTGTCGGGATTGAGCTCCGGAAACACCAACTGCTCGGACAAGCCCAGGCTGTAATTACCGTGCCCGTCGAACGCGTTGGGATTCAACCCGCGAAAGTCTCGCACCCGCGGCAGCGCCAGCGAGATCAAGCGATCCAAGAACTCATACATCCGCGGCCCGCGAAGCGTTACCTTGCAGCCGATCGCCAGTCCTTCACGCAAGCGGAAGTTGGCGATCGCCACGCGGCTCTTGGTCACCAAAGGCTTCTGCCCGGTGATCTGCGACAAGGCCGCGGTGGCTTCTTCAATGTGCTTCTTTTCGCTGATCGCGCTGCCCACGCCCATATTGACCACGATTTTCCGCAATCGCGGCAAGGCATGGGGGTTCGAGCGACCTAGCTTTTTGGCCAAGGTGGACCGAATCTCTTTTTCGTAGCGCTCCGCCAAACGCGGGGCTACGCCCTCGACCTGCTCCTTAGGAGCTTCGGCTTGTTTTGCTTTCTTAGCCATGGTTCATTCGCCGCCGTTCAATTTCACGCGTCCAGTTCAACACCCGTCCACTCACACCGCTTAACGATTCCACTCGCTTTGCCACACTGGCTACTCGCTTCGCCACATCGGGCGGCCTTACTTGCTGGCTCTCGATTTGCGGGGCGGCGCGATCACGCCGATCGCCGCGCTGCACTTCTTGCAGAACCGCTCCTTGGTGCCATCCTGGCGAAACCGTGCGCCGGTGCGCGTCGGCTTGCCGCAAGCGGTACACACCAGCAGCACGTTCGAAATCGAGATCGGCATCTCCTTCGACAGCCGGCCGCCCTGCGTGTTCTTCTGGCTGCGGCGGATATGCCGATAGACCCGATTCACGCCCTCGACCACGACCTTGTCGACGTCGCGCAGCACCTTGAGCACCTTGGCTCGCACGCGGTCTTCGCCCGTGATCACTTCCACGATGTCGTCAACTCGAATATGCATCACACCACCTCGCTCGCGAGGCTCACGATTTTCATGAAATTCCGGTCTCGCAGCTCACGGGCCACCGCGCCGAAAATACGCGTGCCGCGGGGATTCTTGTCGTTGTCGATAATCACGATCGCGTTGGTGTCGAAGCGGACATAGCTACCGTCCACGCGGCGAGTCGGCTTCCGGCAACGCACGATCACCCCGCGCACGACGCTCTTCTTCTTCACTTCGCTGCCGGGAATCACGCTCTTGACGCTGCACACCACGATATCACCCAGCCCGGCCGTGCGTCGGTGGGTGCCGCCAAGCACCTTGATGCACATGACCTCTTTGGCGCCCGTGTTGTCGGCGACATTCAACCTGGTTTGCATCTGAATCATGAATCACACCTGCAAGGACTATCTCAAAAGCGCCGGGGCCGCTAAATCGTTCCGTGGTTCTCGCGCTCGCGCGGCGTCTTAAACTTCGCTCTCGTCGCGGGCTGCGGATCGCATGGCCGCGATGTCGACCAGGCGACTCTTCGAGATCACGCGCACCAACTCCCACCGCTTGGTCTTGCTGCGCGGACGCGATTCGCGAATCTCGACCGTGTCGCCGATATGGGCCTCTTCCGACTCATCGTGAACGTGGCACACGGTCTTGCGACGCAAGATCTTGCCGTACTTCGGATGCCGCACCAAACGCGGAATCTCGACCCGGCGGGTCTTGGCCATCTTGTCACTCGTGACGACACCAATGGAAATATTCTTGGGCATGGAAGTTACTTTAATTGGCCGGACGTTTACTTGGATTGGGCCGCGCGTTCGGTCTGAATCGTCTTGACGCGAGCGATCAGGCGGCGTGCCTTGCGCACGTCGCTCTGAGAACTGAGCCGCTCGGTCTGGGCTTGGATGCGCATCTTGAACAGGCCTTCGGCGGCCTCCTTCTCCGTGAGCAACAACTGCTCGTCGCTCATTTCTCGGAGTTCACTGGCTTTGGTCATAGCTCGTCACTCGCTCGAACAGGTCAAGAACGCGGCTCACACGAAAATCACGGACACCACAAAATCACTAGGCCGATCGGCGGCGAACGAATCGCACGCGAACGGGCATCTTGTGCGCCAACCGCGCGAAACACATCCGCGCGGCCTCTTCGGTCACGCCCGAAATCTCATACAACATCGTGCCGGGCCGCACCACGGCCGCCCAAAACTCCGGCTCGCCCTTACCCTTACCCATGCGGGTTTCGAGCGGGATGGATGTCACGGACTTGTGCGGAAAAACGCGGATGTACAGGCGGCCTTCGTTCCGCATGTACTGCGACGCCGCCACGCGGCCAGCTTCGATGGTCGCGGCGCTCACCCAGCCACCTTGCGTGGACTGCAAGCCGAAATCACCGAAGACGACACGGTTGCCCCGCGTGGCGTTACCTTTTATACGTCCTCTTTGGCTTTTTCGGTGCTTCACCCGCTTGGGCATCAACGCCATCGGTCTGGTCCTCGTGATACATGCCTTGGTTGACCCACACCTGGACACCGATGTGTCCCTGGGCCGTCATTGCTTCGGTAAATCCGTAATCGATCTTGGCCCTGAGCGTCGACAGCGGAATCGAACCGGCGATCGCCTTCTCGCGGCGTGCCATTTCCGAACCGCCCAAGCGCCCGGCCAGTTGAATCTTGATCCCTTTCGCGCCGGCTTCCATCGTGGTTTCCATGGCCCGCTTCATGCAGCGACGGAAACTGGCCCGCTTGGCCAACTGCTCGGCGATATCCTCGGCCACCAACTGGGCCATGATCTCGGGCCGGGCGATTTCCTCGATCTTGATATTGATCCGCCGCCCGACCAGGTCCTGCAGCTCGCCCTGCAAGCGTTCCACTTCCTGGCCCTTGCGGCCGATGATAATGCCCGGCCGCGCCGTGTGCATGATCACCTTGACTTCGTCGCGGGTCCGCTCGATCTCGATCTTGGGAATGCCGGCGAACTTGTACTTGTCCTTGACGAACTTGCGAATCTTATGGTCTTCGATGAGCAGGTTCGCGAACTCTTGCTTCGAGGCATACCAGCGGCTCTTCCAGCCGATCATGATGCCCGTGCGAAACCCGGTTGGATTGACTTTTTGACCCATATACTTGGCTCTTTCAAACTGACGGTTGGTCAGGTCTCGCGTCCACGGAAAACAATCGTCAAATCGTGTCGACCGACACCCGAATGTGCGACATCCGCTTCTTGATCATGAACGCCATGCCGCGGGCCCGAGGACGAATGCGCTTGAACATCGGCCCCTCGTCCACTCGAGCGTCAACCACGACCAACTCACTGACCGTCGAGGCCCGGCGATCCTCGGCGTTGCCGAGGGCGCTTTTCAACACCTTCTCCAACATGCGCGCCCCGCGCTGCGGCTGATACCGCAACAGGTCCAGCGCTTCGTCGGCGTGCTTGCCGCGAATCAAATCGGCCAGCGGCCGCACCTTACTGGCGCTGATGCGAGCATATTTATGAACGGCGTCGTAGGCCATGATCGATTTCCTTTACTACCGCTTGCCGCCTTATCTCTTGCCGCACTACCGCTTACCTTTGCCGCCGTGACCGCGAAACGTCCGCGTCGGCGAAAACTCACCCAACTTGTGGCCGACCATGTCTTCGGTCACGAACACCTTGATGTGCAGCTTGCCGTTGTGAACCATGAACGTGTGGCCCACGAACTCCGGAACGATCGTGCAGGCACGGGCCCACGTCTTGACCGGTTCCTTGATCCCCTGGCTCGCCATCCGCTCCACTTTCTGGAACAGCTTTGGATTGACAAAGGGGCCCTTTTTGAGTGATCGTCCCATCGCTTCACTTGCTCGCTATAGCCTGGCGGCGGCCCTGTACCCTGTTGACTGGCCGCCACGAAATTGTCTGCGTTTTTTCCTATCGAATCTTCAATTGTCCATAACGACGCGAACGACGGCGACGAATGATCGCGGCGTTCGACGGCTTGCGACGCTTCCGCGTGCCGCCGCCCTTGGAGGGCTTGCCCTCGGGACTCACCGGATGACGACCGCCCTTGGTGCGGCCTTCGCCACCGCCGTGCGGATGATCGATCGGGTTCATGGCCGTGCCGCGCACGTGGGGCCGATGGCCGAGCCAGCGATTGCGACCCGCCTTGCCAATCACCACCGCGTCGTGATCCGGATTGCCGATCGTACCCACCGTGGCCCGACAAGCCGACGGAATACGGCGAATTTCACCACTCGGCAAGTTGATCTGCGCCCAGTCGGCCTCGCGAGCAGCCAAGGTGGCGCTCACTCCGGCCGAACGGCACAAGCGACCGCCTTGACCAGGCTGCAACTCGATGTTGTGGATCGGCAAACCCAGCGGAATATTCTTCAGCGGCAGGCAATTACCCACCGACGGGGGTGCCTCGGGGCCGCTGACCACCTGGTCGCCGGCCTTGAGACCGTGCGGGGCCAGAATGTAGCGCTTCTCACCGTCGACGTAATAGAGCAAGGCGATGCGGGCACTGCGATTCGGGTCGTATTGCACGCTGTGCACGCGGGCCGGCACGCCGTCTTTGTTGCGACGAAAATCGATCAGCCGGTACATCCGCTTGTGACCACCGCCGCGATGCCGAGACGTGATCCGACCCTGATTATTGCGACCGCCGGTCTTGTGCTTGGGCACCACCAAACTCTTCTCGACCTTGGCCGAGGGAGTCAATTCGGCAAAATCACTGACCGTTGCGCCGCGGCGCCCGGGAGTGACTGGTTTATATCGTCGAATGCCCATGTCTTGATTCTTTCAACTCGCGGTAACTAGTAAGCGTGACGACCGAACTTCCGGCGGCCGGCCAAAGCGCAAGCCATCTCCTAGAAGAAGTCGATCCGATTCTCCGAGTGGAGGGTGACGATCGCCTTCTTCCAATCTTTCGTGTGGCCGCTGCTGAAGCGGGAGCGACGCGGCTTGCCCTTGCGATTCTGCGTGTGGACCCGCAACACTTTGACGTTGAACAACTCCTCGACGGCCCGGCGGACGTCATCCTTGTTCGCCTGACGATTGATCTCGAACGCATAGGCGTTGTAGCGCGTCGAGCGGTGCATCCCCTTTTCCGTGACCAGGGGACGCAAAATGATCTGGTGCGGCGCAAGCCTGTGAGTCGTGCTTTCGGTTGCTTCGCTGGCCATCGACTGTCTTTCCTATGAATTTCCCAAACCGCGTGACACCCTTGCCCTGACGGTCCTAACCGGACCCACCATTGCGGCCACTCAGTCGGCCTTTTTCTTCGCTCGGGTCTTCAGGGCATCGAGCGCTGCCTTGGTCAACAACAACCGCGTTGGCTGCAACACAGCCAGGGCCGTCAACCCGGCAACTGGCGAGACCGTCACACGATCGATATTGCGGGCACTCTTGTAAACATTCACGTCATGCTCGGCCGTGGCCACCAACAGGCTTCCCCCGTACAGCTTCAGCGCCTTGAGGATGACAGCCATATCCTTGGTTTTCGGAGCATCGAAGGCCAGGTCGTCGATCAAGGTTATCTGACCGTCCTTCAATTTCGAAGCCAGGGCCATGCGCGTGGCCAATTGCACGGCCTTGCGCGGCAGACGATAGGTCCAGTCGCGAGGCCGCTTGGCGAAGATGTGTCCGCCGCCCCGACGAATACCACTGCGCCGCGAGCCGGCCCGGGCGTTGCCGGTACCCTTCTGGCGATACATCTTCTTGGTCGAACCGGCCACCTCGCCGCGGCTTTTGGTCTTGGCCGTGCCGAGCCGCAGGTTCGACTGATACATCACGACCACGTCGTGCAACAACTGCTTGTTGATGCGCGGCGCCAGATCCGTGGGCTCGATATCGTAGGTGCCCACCTCTTTGCCGGCGCGGTTGTAAACAGTCAAACTTGCCATCGATCTTACTTTCGTCGATTACAATTTATTGGCGACTTTGATCATCACGTAGCCGCCGTTTGGACCAGGCACGGCTCCGTAGACCAACAGGAGGTTGTTCTCGGCGTCGACGCGCGTCAGCTTCAGGTTGCGCATCGTGCTGCGTTGATTGCCATACTGACCGGCCATGCGGCGGCCCTTGGGCACGTGGCCAGGAAACTGGCTCTGACCGATCGAGCCGGCATGACGATGCACCTTCTTGACGCCGTGCGAGGCACGCTGGCCCTGGAAGTTGTGCCGCACCATAACGCCCGCGGTGCCGCGACCCTTGGTGACACCCACGATGTCAACCCGCTTCACTTCGGCGAATTGCGTCACGTCGAGCTTTTGCCCGACCGACAGACCTTCAATGGAGCCGCGGAATTCGCGGATGAACCGCTGGGGCTCGCAACCGGCCTTGGAGAGAGGCTCGACACCCGCTTTGGCGCGGGCCTTCGAACGCTTGCTGTCGAGCTTGGCAACATGACCACGCTGACTGCGACTGGCAAGGCGACGCGGCTTGTCGCGAAAGCCCAACTGGGCTGCTTCGTATCCGTCACGCTCTTTCGTGCGCAACTGGAGCACGTGACAGGGGCCGGCTTCAATCACCGTCACCGGCACCACGTTGCCGCTCTCATCAAAAATTTGCGTCATCCCGACCTTGCGGCCGAGTAATCCGATAGCCATCGCAATCTTTCCTGTGGTCGGTTGCCCCTCGGGAGGACGAAGCACCTGGCTTCGCTTTACCCGCAGAGCTTCCAGTGCATAGGAGAATCCAAATGTGCTGAAATTGCCTTGGCCAGCCGCCCGATCGGCCGCCGGCCAATGTGCTCAACTAGTGCCGACTCGAGGCCTTGATCTTGATATCAACGCCAGCCGGCAGGCTCAACTTGTTCAACGCTTCGATCGTCTTGGCCGTGGCCTGAACGATATCAATCAAACGCTTGTGCGTGCGAATTTCGAATTGCTGGCGAGCCTTCTTGTCGACGTGCGGACTCGACAACACGGTGTACCGCTCGATCCGCGTGGGCAGCGGAATGGGGCCATGCACCTCGGAGTTGGTCCGCTTGGCCGTATCGACAATTTCGGCCGCGCTTTGATCCAACACCGAGTGGTCGTAAGCTTCCATCCGGATGCGAATAATCTCTTGCGAATGACCCGCCACAAACTACTCCCGTCGCTAAACGAACCCCCCTAGCGGGAGGCCCGTGGAATGCGTGAACTCGCCGTTTCGGTTAATTGGCAAACCACGGATGTTAAATCTTTTCTCTGGGAGTGTCAACGGCCGCGATCGTGAAATTATGGATCAACAAAGACCAATAAGGGAATGCACCCCGGTCAGGCCGCACTGCTTGCCCATTGCCAACCGCCGCAGCCAGACGGACCGCAAGGGAACCGACCCGAAACTGCACAACTTGACCAGGCCGGCCAGTTTTACAGCTCAAAAGAACCACGACGCCCCAAAAGACCGCGTATCGGCCCGCGACCGTCACATGAACGATTGCGTCACATCGGGCGGGGCCGGGCCATAGGCGGCTGGTTCCATCGTGGCCGTGGCCCGACCCTGGCTCAGACCCCGCATGGCACTGGAATAGCCGAATAAGTTGGCCAACGGCGCCTCGGCTTCCACCACGACATTGCGGCCCCGGTGGCCCGTGTGCGTGATCACGGCCCGCCGCTGTTGTAAATCGCTGATGAAATCGCCCAGGTTTTCCTCGGGCGTGGTGATTTGCAGCTTCATGATCGGCTCCAGCAGCACGGTGCCGGCGGCTTGCAGCCCCTTGTTGAACGCATCGGCCGCCGCGAAACGGAACGCGATCTCATTCGATTCCAACTCGTGTACCTGGCCCGATAGAACCGTGATCTTGGCCTTCATCAACGGGCTGCCCAGCAACCCGCCGCCGTGGCCCTGCTCGGTGAGCCCGTCGATCACGGTCGAAAGATACGGCTCGGGCAGCACATTGGGCCCGCCCGGCACGACGACCACACCCGGCCCGCCGGCGGGATACGGCTCGATGCGAATCTTCACTTCGGCAAACAGTGTCTGGCCGCCTTGCTGGCGATGGCAGGCGCCCACCACCTCGGCCGCGTGATCGACCGTTTCACGATAGCTGACCCGCGGCTTGTGTACGCGAACGTCGAGATTGAAATCTCGCAGTAGGCGGTGCTTGATCACTTCCAGGTGCAATTCGCCCATGCCGCTGATCAGCGTCTGGCCGGTCTCTTCGTTTTCCAGGGCACGGAACGTCGGATCCTGCCGCTTCATCATCTCCAGCACTTCGGCCAGTTTCTTCCGCTCGGTCGACGTCTCGGGCTCGATGGCCATCGAGATCACGGTGTCGGGGAACTGAATCGTCTCGAGCAGGATGGGCTCCTGCGTGTCGCATAAGGTGTCGCCGGTGATCGAATGCCGCAGGCCGATGATACCCACGATATCGCCGGCCGTGACCAGGGGCACCTGCTCGCGGCGATCGGCCTGAATGTGCCAGAGTTGCGGCACGTTTTCCTTTTTGTCCTTGCCCGGATTGAGCACCCGCGAGTTGGCTTTCAACTCGCCCGAATAGACGCGCACATAGTGCAGGTCGCCGTGCTTGTCGGCGTCGATCTNNCCGAACCGCACAGCACCGGCACCACGAGCCGCATCAGCGTCGCCTCGCGCAACACCCGGCGAATCAACTCGGCCGGCACCGGGGCATGCTCGAGAAACAGCTCGGCGATCTCGTTGCTGAACTCGAAGAGCTTCTCGAGAAGTTCGCCGCGCCACAAATCGGCCAGATCCTGCAGGTCTTCGGGAATCGGTTGCCGAGTGAGCTCGGCGCCGAGCTTCTCCTGGTCGAAGGTCAGGAATTGCATCTCGACCAGATCGATGACGCCCNNGCGGCACGCCGTACTTGTCGGCCTGCCGCCAAACCGTCTCACTCTGCGCCTCGACCCCCTCGCGGGCGCTGAAGACGACCACGCCGCCATCCAGCACCCGCAGGCTGCGCTCCACCTCGGCCGTGAAATCGACGTGGCCAGGCGTGTCGATCAGATTGACCGTGCAGTCGAGCCAAGGGAACGTCACGCAGGCGGCGCGAATCGTGATGCCGCGCTGCTGTTCTTCAGGGTCAAAATCCGTGATCGTGGTGCCCTTGTCGACCTCGCCCATCCGATGGCTGGCGCCGCTGTAGTACAGCATCCGCTCGGTGACCGTGGTCTTGCCGGCATCAATGTGCGCAATGACGCCAATATTGCGCAACTGCTCGAGTTTTCGTGACATGGGAACCGCCGTGCCAGCAAAATCCGTCGCTCTGGGGCCCAGCGCGGAGGGAAGAAAACCTGTAAACCAATGCCTGCCCGTGGGCTGGGGTATTCTTGCCGACGAGCCCGCGCATGGCAACGCCGCGCGGCAAACAAGTGCTCCCCGCACGGCGTGATGGTCGATCGATGAAGGGGCTGCTGGACAAAATTGCCGCAAGGCAACCGCGTCTACCAGGCAAAGTGGGCGAACGCCTTATTGGCGTCGGCCATGCGGTGTACGTTATCGCGGCGCGACATGGCGACGCCTTCCTTCTTATAGGCGGCCATCAATTCTTCGGCCAGTTTTTCGTGGGTCGCACGGCCCTTTTTCTCCCGCACCGCCATCAGAATCCAACGGATGGCCAACGACTGTTGCCGCGGGCGATTCACCTGCATGGGAACCTGATAAGCGGCACCACCGACACGCTTCGAGCGGACTTCGATGGCCGGCTTGACGTTCTCGACGGCTTGCGTGAAGACGTCGATCGGCTCGACATCGTTGATCCGTTTGCGGATCACGTCCAGCGCGTCGTAGAACACGGCCTGGGCGGTGCTCTTCTTGCCGTCGTGCATCAAGCAATTGATGAACTTGCTGGCCAACATCGACTCGTGGCGAGGATCCGGCGTCAGAGACTTGCGACTGGCGGTTATGCGACCCATGAAAAACTGCGGCTTGTGGTTGGTGATGAGTGGTTAGTGACGAGCCGACGACGCAACAAAGTTACGAGTTCTTAGCCCTAGGACTTTTTAGCACCGTAGAGGCTGCGCGACTGCTTACGGCCGTCGACGCCCAAGGTGTCGAGCGCGCCGCGGACAATGTGATAGCGAACGCCCGGCAAGTCGCGCACACGGCCGCCGCGCACCAGCACGATCGAGTGCTCCTGCAAGCTGTGGCCTTCGCCGGGAATGTAAACCGTTACTTCCTTGCCGTTCGACAACCGCACCCGGGCGATCTTCCGCATGGCGGAGTTCGGCTTCTTGGGGGTCATCGTCTTGACCTGCAAGCAGACCCCGCGACGCTGCGGACAACTGTCCAACACCGGCGACTTGCTGAACTTGCGGGGCATTTTGCGACGCTTGCGGACAAGCTGGTTAATCGTGGGCATGAAGGCTTCTTTTTAGCAAACAGGAAGACCGAAAATACTGGAACCACTCAATTTAGCGAACCACGCCAAGCTGTCAAGGACGAACGAGGCAGGCGTCAAACCAGCGCTCTGGCACGCGACCGCCCCGTCCAATCTTGTTCGTCCAAATCGTCCGCTTCGCCACGTTTTCCCGCAGGGGGAGAAAGTGTTCGATTTACTCGGCCGCGGGGGCGTCGCCGCCACCGCCAAGCAGGGCTTCGAGAGCGCCGGCGCCCGAAGGTGTCTTGGCCGCCGTCGTGCCGCCGCCGTTGGCGCTCTTGTCGTCCTCCACGCCGTCGAGCAACGGGAAGCTGCGCGACAGGACGCGGTCCTTTTCGGCCGCCAACGCTTCGAGCGCTTGCGGGCGAATGCGGACTTCCGAATCCTGAAACACATGGAACCCGGTACCAGCCGGCACCAGGTGGCCCAAAATCACGTTCTCTTTCAGACCGACCAGGTTGTCGACCTTGCCGGCCAAGGCCGCTTCGGTGAGCACCTTGGTCGTTTCCTGGAAGCTGGCGGCCGAGATAAAGCTCGAGCTTTGCACCGAGGCCTTGGTAATGCCCAGCAACTGCGTGCTGGCCGTGGCCGGCTTCGGCCGGGAGCCCTTCGACGGCTCGCCACCCAGCGCTTCGATCTGGGCGTTTACTTGCTCCAGAGCGTCCTTGGGCACAATCGTGCCTTCGACGAAGTCGCTGTCGCCCTTCGACGAGATCTTGACGCACTTCTGCAGATTCTGATTGGCCGTGCGGAACTCGAACTTGTCGAGTACGCTGCCCGGCAACAACGTGGTGTCGCCCGGCGTTTCGATCTTCACCTTCCGCAACATCTGCGTGACGATGATCTCGATGTGCTTGTCGTCGATTTCCACGCGCTGACTGCGATACACGTTCTGAATTTCGCGGGTCAGGTACTGCTGCACGGCTTCTTCGCCCGAAATCCGCAGGATGTCGTGCGGCACCAGCGGCCCGTCGACCAGCGCCTCGCCGGCTCGCACGAAGTCGCCGGCATGCACTCGCAAGTGCTTGCCGTGAGCCACGAGATGCTCGCGTTCGATGCCGCCCTCGCTGCGGACGATGATCGTCCGCTTGCCGCGGCGCTTTTCACCCAACAGCTCGACCGCACCGTCGACCTCGGCGATCACGGCCGGTTCCTTCGGCTTGCGAGCCTCGAAGATCTCGGTCACCCGCGGCAGACCGCCGGTGATGTCCTGCGTGCCCGACACCTCGCGCGGCGTCTTGGCCAGCAGCGTTCCGGCCGAAATCTGCATGCCTTCTGTGACCTCGATATGGGCCTTTTCGGGCAGATAGTAAAAATCCAGAATCTTGCCGCTGGCGTCCTCGAGCACGACCTGCGGGTGCAAGTCGCCCTTGTGCTCCATGATCAATCGGCGTTGGTGACCGCTGGGGTCCTTTTCCAAACGCATCGTCTCGCCTTGGATGACGTCCTCATAGCGGACCTTGCCGCCCACCTCAGCGAGAATCGGAATGCTGTGCGGGTCCCACTGGCAGAGGACCGTGCCCGGCTTGACTTCTTGATTCTCCTCGACCAACAGGTTCGAGCCGGCCGGAACTTCGTATTTCTCCAGCTCACGGCCCTTGGGATCGAGGATCAGGATTTCGCCGTTTCGGGTCAGCACCACCTGCTCGCCGGCGTCGTTCTTCACGACCTTCAAGCGGGTGTATTGCACGACACCGCCCTTCTTGGCGCGAAGCTCGCTCTCTTCGACCGCGCGGGCGGCCGTGCCACCGATGTGGAACGTACGCATCGTCAACTGCGTGCCCGGTTCGCCGATGCTCTGGGCGGCGATGATGCCCACGGCCATGCCTTCTTCGACCATCGAGCCGGTCGACAGATCCATGCCGTAGCAGCGCCGGCAGATGCCCAGCGGAGCGTCGCACGTCATCGGGCTGCGGACCTGAATCTTCTCCAGGCCCAGTTCCTCGATGCGACGGGCGATGTCGCCCGTGATCATCTCGTTTTCGCGCACGATCACGTCGTCGGTGATCGGATTGACGATGTTCGCCCGACTGACGCGGCCTCGAATCGAGTCGGCCAGCCGCACTTCCACCTTCTCGCCGCGATAGATCACGCCCTTGGTAATGCCCTGCGTCGTGCCGCAGTCTTCCATGGTGATCACGACGTTCTGCGCCACGTCGGCCAATTTGCGGGTCAAATAACCCGAGTCGGCCGTCTTGAGGGCCGTATCGGCCAACCCCTTGCGGGCACCGTGCGTCGAGCTGAAGTATTCCAACACCGACAGCCCCTCGCGGAAGTTGGCTTTGATCGGCGTCTCGATAATCTTGCCCGACGGCTTGGCCATCAAACCGCGCATNNTCGGTCGTGATCCGCTCGCGGGCGTGCGTCCAGGCGTCAAGCACCTGGTTGTAACGCTCGCCCTCGGTGATGATGCCGCGCTGATAGAGCTTGTGAATCTTCAGCACGCTGCGCTCGGCGTCGGTGATGATCCGGGCCTTGCTGGGCGGCGTGATCAGGTCATCGGTCGCGAACGACAGACCGCTGCGGGTGCTCTGGCGGAAACCCATGCGGTTCATGTCGTCCAACAGGTCGATCGTCGCGCGGCGGCCCAGAATGTGATAGCAATCCGAAATCACCTTGGCCAATTCGCTCGACCGCATCGGGATGTTGTAGTAGGGCATCCCGTCGGGCAGCGTCATGTTGAACAGCACGCGGCCCACCGTCGTGTCGATCAGAGCGCCCGGCTTGGAGTTCTCTTCGCTCTTCAAACGTCGCGTGGGGGGCAGCTTGACCTTGATCCGTGCGTGGGTGTCGACCGCGCCCAACGAATAGGCCAACTGGACCTCGTTGAGCGATGAGAAGATCATCCCTTCGCCCTTGCGGCCTTGCAGCGACATTGTGACGTAGTAGCAACCCATCACCACGTCCTGCGACGGGCTGATGATCGGGGCGCCGTTCGAGGGGCTGAAGATGTTGTTGGTCGACATCATCAGCGTGTGGGCTTCGACCTGGGCCTCGATCGACAACGGCAGATGGACGGCCATCTGGTCGCCGTC
>PLYM01000154.1 GCA_003153375.1 Planctomycetaceae bacterium | reverse complement strand
CGACTTCCTGGCGCAGCAGGCGGCGCTTCTCGGTGGGCGTTTCGGCCACGCCGGCCGTCTCGACCTGTTTGGCCAGCGCGCGCCGCTGATTGTCCAATTCATAGAGCCGCTGATACTCGACCTCGGAAACGACCTGACCCGAGGCCTGTTTGTCCTTGATCGTGGTGCTGAGCTTGTTGAATTCCAGTTCGACCTGCTCCAGACGCGTGCGAACCTCCTGCACGTTGCCCAGTCCGAGTTTTTCGGCTTCCCACTCCTCGCGCAAATTGGCCAACTGCAGCCGTAGTTCGGCGATTTCCTCCTCGATTTCGGCCAGCCGTTCCTGGGCGTGTTCTTCCTTTTCTTCGGCCAATTGGCGGGCGGCCAGCTCCAGCTGGGTCAGCCGCCGCTGCACCACGTCGATCTCCGAGGGCACGCTCTCCAATTCCATTGCGATCCGGCTCATGGCCTCGTCCATCAGGTCGATGGCNNGGCAGGAAGCGGTCGGTGATGTAACGGTGCGACAGCTTGGCGGCAGCCACCAGGGCCGAATCCTTGATGCGGACGTTGTGATGGGCTTCGTAACGCGGCTTGAGGCCGCGCAAGATCGCGATCGTGTCTTCGACGCTCGGTTCGCCGACGAAAATCGGTTGAAAGCGGCGTTCGAGAGCCGCATCCTTTTCGATGTGCTTGCGATATTCGTCCAGCGTCGTCGCGCCCACGCAGCGCAGCTCGCCGCGGGCCAGGGCCGGCTTGAGCAGGTTGGCCGCGTCGCTACCGCCTTCGGCGGCGCCGGCGCCGATCACGGTGTGCAATTCGTCGATAAACAGAATCACATTGCCATCGGCCGATTGCACCTCGCGGAGCACGGCTTTAAGCCGCTCTTCGAATTCTCCCCGAAACTTCGTGCCCGCGATCAGCGCGCCCAAGTCAAGCGCGATGACGCGCTTGTTCTTCAGGCTTTGGGGCACATCCCCCTCGACGATGCGCAGGGCCAGACCCTCGGCGATGGCGGTCTTGCCGACGCCCGGTTCGCCGATCAACACCGGATTATTCTTCGTGCGCCGCGACAGCACCTGGATCACGCGGCGGATTTCCTGGTCGCGGCCGATCACCGGATCGAGCTTGCCGCGGCTGGCGCGTTCGACCAGGTCGATGCCGTATTTCTGCAGGGCCTGGAACTTCTCTTCGGGGTTCTGGTCGGTCACCCGCGCGCTGCCGCGCACGGCTTGCAGGCTCTTGAGGATGGCCGCGTCGTCGATCGCGTTGAGCTTGAGGACGTTTTTGGCCTTCGAATCGACCTGGGCCAGCGCGAGCAGCACGTGCTCGGTCGACACGAAGTCGTCCTTCATCGTCTCGGCCTGCTTTTGAGCCGATTCGAGCACCTTGACCAAGTTATCGCTGGGTGAAGGCGCGGCGCCACCGGTCGCTTTGGGCAGATGATTCAGCTCGGCCTCGATGATCTTCTCCAGCTGCGCGCGGTTGGCGCCGATCTTTTCCAGGATCGGGCGCACCACGCCATCGGGTTCGCTGACCAAAGCCGAGAGCAGGTGAATAGCCTCGATTTGTGGATTTCCACGATCCGCGGCCAGCGCGCTGGCGCGTTGCAGGGCTTCCTGGGCCTTGATCGTTAGCTTTTCGAATCGAATCGCCATGGCGGTGGCGTGCTCCTTGAGTGAATCAAGAATCGGATGTGAGAGAAATCTGGATACGAATCGCGCGCTGGAAAGGTGCGCCTTGAGCACGGCTGCACGCTTCCAGCGCCCCGATTCATCCCCGCCCCCAGTTTGACGCCTGAATCAGGCGGGCCTCGAACAATCGAGCGCAACTTACTCCTTGACTTCGAACTCGGCGTCGACGACTTCATCTTCGCCGGGCTTCTTGCCGTCGCCGGTCGGCTGTTCGGCACCCGGGCCAGCGGCCTGGCGCGACTCGAACAACGCCTTGCTCAACGCGTGTGAAGCCTGCTCCAATTCGCCCACGGCCGACTTGATGGCGTCGGTGTTGGTGTCCTTGGCAACCGTGCGAACTTTCTCGATCGCGGCCTCCAAGGGCGCCTTGTCGGTCGGCTTGATCTTGTCGGCGTGCTCCTTGATGAGCTTTTCGACCTGGTAGACCATCGAGTCGGCCTGATTGCGCACTTCGGCGAGTTGCCGTTTCTTCTTGTCCTCTTCGGCGTTCAACTCGGCGTCCTTGCGCATCTTCTCGATCTCGGCCTCGGTCAGGCCGCTGGATTGCTCAATCCGCACCGTCTGCTCCTTGCCCGTGCCAAGTTCCTTGGCCGACACGTTCAAGATGCCGTTGGCATCGATATCGAACTTGACTTCGATTTGCGGCAGCCCGCGGGGTTGGGGCGGAATGCCTTCGAGGTTGAACTGGCCCAGCAACCGATTGTCGTTGGCCATTTCGCGCTCGCCTTGGAAGACGCGGATCGTGACGGCGGTTTGGCTGTCGGCGGCCGTGCTGAAGGTCTGTTTGCGTTCGGCCGGAATGGTGGTGTTCTTCTCCACCAGTTTCGTCATCACGCCGCCTTCGGTCTCGATGCCCAGCGACAGCGGGGTCACGTCGAGCAACAAGACGTCTTGCACTTCGCCGGCCAACACGCCGCCTTGAATCGCGGCGCCGATGGCCACGACTTCGTCAGGATTCACGCCTTTGTGCGGATCCTTGCCGAAGATCTTCGTGACCAACTCCTGCACCTTGGGAATGCGCGTCGACCCGCCCACGAGCACGACTTCGTCGATCTCGCTCGGTTGCAGCTTGGCATCCTTCATTGCTTGCATCAGCGGGCCACGACAGCGCTCGATCAACGGTTCGACCAGTTGCTCGAACTTGCTGCGCGTGATCGCGATCTGCAAGTGCTTCGGACCGTTGGCATCGGCCGTGATGAACGGCAGATTGATGTCGGTCGTGCTGGCCAGGCTCAATTCCTTCTTGGCTTTTTCGCAAGCCTCTTGCAGCCGTTGCAGGGCCATCGTGTCCTTGCGCAGATCGATCCCGTGTTCTTTTTTGAACTCATCGGCTACGTAATGGATCAGAACCTGGTCGAAGTCGTCGCCGCCCAGGTGCGTGTCACCGTTGGTGCTGATGACGCGGAACACGCCTTCGGCAACTTCGAGCACCGAAACGTCGAACGTGCCGCCACCGAGGTCGAAGACCACGATCTTCTCGTGCTCTTTGCGTTCCAGACCATAGGCCAAGGCCGCGGCGGTCGGCTCATTGATGATCCGCGACACCTCGAGTCCGGCGATCTGGCCTGCGTCCTTCGTGGCCTGGCGCTGGGCGTCGTTGAAGTAGGCCGGCACCGTGATCACGGCCTTGTTCACTTTGTGGCCCAGGTAGGATTCGGCCGCTTCCTTCAGCTTGCGCAGAATGAACGCCGAGACCTCGGGCGGGGTGTATTCCTTGTCGCCCACTTTGATGCGGACGTAGTCGCTCTCTCCGCCGACGATCTGGTAGGGGACCATCTTTTCTTCGGATTGCACTTCGCTGTGCCGGCGGCCCATGAAGCGCTTGATCGACGAGATCGTCTTTTTGGGGTTCGTAATCGCCTGGCGCCGCGCGGGCTCGCCCACGAGCACGTCGCCTTTATCCGTGAACGCCACGACGCTGGGCGTCAGGCGGTTGCCTTCCTGATTCGGAATGACCTTGGCTTCCTTGCCTTCCATGACCGCGACCACCGAGTTGGTAGTGCCGAGGTCGATGCCGATAATCTTTTCACCACGAGCCATGTAGATGCTCCTTTCGGATTTCCTCGATCGTCACAGGCGGCCGAACGAGCCGTGCGGCCCGGTTGGTTACGCCTGGTTTTGAGTTATTGGTTTGCTGGAAGAGTCGGACGGGGGACGGCCGGCAATTGGCGACCGCCATTGTCCCGGATGGGTTTCGAATCGATCTCATAGCAAAGGTTATGCCGCCAACCTCGCCCGGGTGGGGCGGCCTCGCAACTTAAAGCTTTGCAGGTACTTGCGACGTGACTGCCGGAAGCCACCGACGACTAGCCCCTAAACAGCAGTTTCTAGTCTGCCTTTTTGGCACGGAGGCAAACCTGCTCTTCGGTCATCTGCCAAATTGACAGCGATTTTCTCAGCGACCAAGTGTCGCGCAGTCGCCTTTCACCTCGGCCCAATTCGCCTCACCTTTTCGCGGCCATCGAGGGCGGTAGCTTGACACCCGGATTTGACCCAAGTACAAGGTGTGTCACCTAGTTACCGATTTCGCGCGTGCGTCGGCGGGCGTCCTGGGACATCGATCGAGATCCAACCAGTCATGGCAAAGGAGAAAGCGGGAAAAAAGCCAGCCGCCCCAGCTAGCTCGAAGTCGCCGACGATTGCCGCTCTGCGGGTCAAGATCGACCGGATTGATCAGGAGCTCGTCCGGCTGATGAACGACCGCGCCAAAATCGCGCTGGAAATCGGCAAAATCAAAAGCGATACCGGGGTTTGCGCCTACGCGCCCTCGCGCGAGGACGAGGTGTTGGGCCGCGTGGTTTCGATGAGCAAGGGCCCCCTGGCCGACCGCTCTCTGCGGGCCATTTTTCGCGAGTTGATTAGCGGCTCGCGGTCGCTCGAAAAGGATTTGCGCGTGGCCTATCTGGGGCCGGCCTATAGCTATAGCCACCTGGCCGCCATTCACCGCTTCGGGCAGAGCGTCGAACTGGTGCCGGTGAGCACGATTCCCGCGGTATTCGAAGAGATTAATCGCCGGCACGCCGACTTTGGCATCGTTCCGATCGAGAACTCGACCGATGGCCGGGTGGGCGACACGCTCGACATGTTCGCCCGACTGCCGGCCCACATTTGCGGTGAGGTGCAGTTGCGCATCCATCACAATTTGCTGGGCAAATGCACCCGCTCCGAAGTCGAAGAGGTGTATAGCAAGCCACAAGCGCTTTCGCAGTGCCGCAATTGGCTGGCCCGCCACCTGCCCGGCGCTCGCACGATCGAAGTGACAAGCACTTCGACCGCCGCCCAGTTGGCGCAAGATAAACCGGGTGCCGCGGCCGTTGCCAGCCTGCAGGCCGGCGTACACTACGGGCTCGACATCCTGGCGGCCGACATCGAGGACAATAAAGGTAACCTGACCCGTTTTGCCGTGATCGGCGACGACACGGGCCCGCGCAGCGGCAATGATAAGTGCGCGTTGATGTTCGAGATCAACCATCAGCCCGGGGCGCTGGCCGACGCGATGAATGTGTTCAAGCGAAATCGCTTGAATCTCACCTGGATCGAGTCGTTTCCGATTGCCCGGCCCGAAGGCGGTTATTTGTTCTTCGTGGAATTAGAAGGGCATGAGGTCGATGCTCGCGTGAAGCGCGCCATTACAGCTCTGGAACGCAAGACCGTGCGATTGGAAGTTTTGGGCTCCTACGCCAAGATGGCTCCCGTCGAGTAAGCGAAAAAAGTCACAGAGAAAGTTACAGAGGCTGTCGAGGCACTTGGAGTGTTCGAGCCGCTTGAGCCCGCTTGAGTATCTTAAGGAAGAGAACCGGTAGCCTGCGCCCGGTGCGCAGCGCACGAGAAGCCTCGCCGTGGCACTGATCGGCGGCGTTTCGTACCATCCCAACAGCAACCGTGCGGCCCGGACGCACGCCACCACGCAATCGCGACGCCTGTGGTTGTTCGAGCGGCTCGCGGAAAGAAGTGACTGAACCGTGATTATTATTCTCAAATCCGGCGCCACCGAAGAGCAGATTCAGCATGTGATTGAGCGCGTCGAGTCACACGGCATGAGCGCTCACTTGAGCCGCGGAACGCATCGCACGATCATCGGCGTCGTCGGCGAGAAATCGCAATTGCAACCGGCGCGATTCCAGGCGATCGCGGGAGTGGCCGACGTCATTCTGGTCATGCCGAGCTACAAGTTGGCCAGCCTCGACGCTCATCCCGAGCCGAGCATTGTGGACGTGGGAGGCGTGAAAATCGGCGGCGGAAACCTGGCCATGATCGCCGGGCCGTGTGCCATCGAAAGCGCCGAGCGCATGGACGCGATCGCCAAGTCGGTGCGGGCCTCGGGCGCCAACATTCTGCGTGGTGGAGCTTTCAAGCCGCGCACCAGCCCTTACGCCTACCAGGGCATGGGCGAAGAAGGGCTGAAGATTTTGCGCGAAACGGGCGATCGGCACGGCATGCCGGTGGTCACCGAGGTCATGGACCCCCGCCGCGTTGAGATGGTCGAGCACTACACGGACATGATCCAGATCGGCGCCCGCAATATGCAGAACTTCGTGCTGCTGACCGAAGTGGGCAGCACCAAGAAGCCGGTGTTGTTGAAGCGCGGCATGAGTGCCACGGTCGTCGATTTGCTCATGAGTGCCGAGTACATCCTTTCGCAAGGCAATCCGAATGTGGTGCTCTGTGAGCGCGGCGTGAAGAGCTTCGATCCGGCCACCCGCAACCTGTTCGACGTGGCCGCCGTGCCGCTCTGCAAGGGGCTGTCCCATCTGCCGATCATCGTCGACCCCAGCCATGCGACGGGCCGCCCCGATTTGATTCCGCCCTGCGCCCTGGCGGGCGTGGCCGCGGGGGCCGATGGCGTGCACATTGAAGTGCATAATTGTCCGGAAGACGCCATGTCCGATGGCCCCCAGGCATTGCTCCCCGAGCAGTATGAGAAGCTGGCCGCGCAAATCCGCGATTTAGCGGCCCTGTTCGGCAAAACGATCGGCTATGCAAGGAAGAAATCATGAGACGTGCGTTGATCGCCGGCAATTGGAAGATGAACCTCGATCGGGCCGCGTCCGTCGCGCTGGCCAAGGCCATCGCCGAGCAGGCGAAAGCGGTCGAAGGGGTCGACCTGGCGGTCTTTCCGCCCAGCGTTTATATCGACGCGGTGCGAGAAACGCTGCACGGCTCGCGCGTGAGCTGGGGCGCGCAGAATATGTATCCCCAGCCGAACGGTGCGTTCACGGGCGAAATCAGCGCCGCGATGCTCGTCGATCTGGGCTGCCACTATGTGATCTTGGGACACAGCGAGCGACGGCACATCCTGGGCGAGACCGATGCCCAGATTAATCAGAAGATCCTGGCCGCGCTGGCCGCGGGCCTGGTGCCGGTGGTCTGCGTGGGCGAGTTGTTGGCCGATCGCGAGGCGGGCCACACCGGCAAAGTGATCCGCCAGCAGTTGGAAGGCTCGTTGGCCAACCTGTCGGCCGAGCAGATCGCGGCCTCGGTGATCGCCTATGAGCCGGTGTGGGCCATTGGCACCGGCAAAGTGGCCTCGCCCGAGCAGGCCGAGGAGGTCCATATGGATCTTCGCAAGATCCTGGCGGGCCGCTACAATGCGACGATTGCCGAGGGGGTCCGCATTTTGTATGGAGGCAGCGTCAAGGCCAGCAACGCGGCCGAGCTGCTGGCCCAGCCCAACGTCGATGGCGCCCTGGTGGGCGGAGCCAGCCTGAAAGCGGACGAGTTTTTGGGCATCGCCGCCGGCGTCAGCCGGAAGGCCTGAGCCAGAATCGGTGGGGCTGGACGCGTTCGTTGGCGCGGCATTCGAAACCCGAAACGAAATAGGAAGTTACCGATCCATGTTCATGAACGTCCTGCTGATGATCTTGCTGATGGTGACCTCGATTTTCCTGATTCTGCTGGTGCTGGTGCAGCGCGGCCGTGGCGGCGGGCTGGCCGGAGCATTCGGCGGATTGGGCGGCCAAAGCGCCTTCGGCACCAAGGCTGGCGATCTGTTCACGCGGATCACGATCGGCGTGGCCGCCTTCTGGATCATCCTCTGTGCCGTCTCGGTCAAGCTGCTCAACGAAGGGAACCGCTCGATCCTCAGCTCGAATCTGGGCCCCGCCTCGGCCACCGAGCGCGTGGCACCCGGCGGAGACTCGAAGTCGGGCAAGGCCGAAGGCGATCAGGCGGCCCCGAGCGGAAAGGCAGCCGCCGGCGAAGGGGCCTCGGGCACGCAAACACCCGCCGCTCCCGCGGCGACGGCACCGGCGAACTCATCCGCGCCTGCCGAATCGAAATAGGTTTAGTCGTCTCGGTGAATAGCGGTAGCCTGGCAGCACCGTAGCGAGCTAGTCGGCCTTTTTTGGAGAATTGCTCCCTTGTTGCTGAGCATGACTGGTTTTGGCGAGGCGCATCGGTCGGACGCGCGATTGGCGGTCTCGGCCGAAGTGCGCACGATCAACAGCCGCTACTTCAAGCTCGTCGTCCGTTGTGGCGAGGGCTATAGCGCGCTGGAGCCGCAAGTCGAAAGCCTGATTCGCCCGATCATCAAGCGTGGCACGGTGCAGGTTTCGCTGCGCATCGACCGGGCCAATGCCAGCGACTTTCGCTTCAACGCGTCGGTGCTGAACGGTTATCGCCAGCAACTCGAAGAATTGCAGAAGGTCTGGCGGTCGTCCGACAAAGTCGGTTTCGAGGCCCTGTTGTCGCTGCCGGGCGTGGTCGATCAAAACGCCGCCAAACCCTTGGATGCCGCGGCCGATTGGCCTTTGATCAGCGACGCGCTCTCGGCGGCGATGAAAGACATGACCAGCATGCGCGTCGAAGAGGGGCGCGCCATGGCGGCCGACTTGTCGGCCAACAGCCAGGCGATCGCCAAGGAACTCGATGCGATCGAGAGTCGTGCGCCCCTGGTGGCCGACTCGTACCGCGCACGCCTCACCGAGCGGCTGGACAAGATTCTGGCCGACTACCAGATCACGCTTGAGCCGGGCGACTTGGTTCGCGAAATCAGCATCTATGCCGAGCGGAGCGACGTCTCGGAGGAGATCGTGCGGCTGCGGAGCCACTTGGAGCAGTTCGCCGCCACGCTGGAGCTGCCCGAGAGTGCCGGCCGGAAGTTGGAGTTTCTGACCCAGGAAATGTTCCGCGAGACGAACACGATTGGTTCGAAGGCCAACGACGTGCAGATTGCCCGCCACGTCATCGAGATCAAGGCGGCGATCGAACGGATTCGCGAGATGATTCAGAACGTGGAGTAGGGCCTGCGGTCGCAACGGCCGCGGCCGAGCCAAGGATGTCCGGCAAATACCGCTAGCAGGTTTCACGTGGGCCCGACGACCGACAATTTCGAGTCACGGCAGGTCATGAGCGCAGTCGGCCGGGGAAAACTGATTGTCATCTCCGGGCCGTCGGGCGCCGGCAAGAGCACGCTGCTCAAAGAGCTGTGTACGCGCTGCCCACACCTGAGCGTCAGTGTCTCGGCGACCACGCGGCCGCCCCGGCCGGGCGAGCGCGAGGGGGTGGACTACTATTTTCTCACGCCCGAGGAGTTCGAACGCCGGCGGTTGGCGGGCGAATTCCTGGAATGCTACGAGGTTTTTGGCCGGGGAACGTGGTATGGGACCCTCCAGAGCGAGGTGGCCCCTAGCCTCGAGGCCGGCGAGTCGATAGTCTTAGAGATTGACGTACAAGGCGCGATGGCCGTGCTGGATCGCTATCGCGACGCGATCACGATCTTTGTACAGCCCAGTTCGCCGGCCGAATTGGAGCGGCGGCTGCGCGGCCGCGGCACGGAAAGCGAAGAGGCCATGCAACGGCGGCTGGAAGTCGCCCGACGCGAGTTGGAATTCGCCGACCGCTATCGCCATCAAGTGGTCAACGACGACGTCGACCGGGCGGCCCAAGAAATCTGCGACATCATTCGATCGAAAGAGGTGTGACCGATGCTCGATGAGCTACGCGAAGAGGCGATTGTCAATAAGGTGGGTGGTCGATTCAAGTTGTCGACCCTGATTCAAAAGCGGCTCGTGGCGCTCAACGCCGGCAGCCGCCCGCTGGTCGACTTGAAGAGCGACAACAAGCTCGAAATCGTGATCCAGGAAATCATCCAGGACAAGATTTATCTCGACTCGTCGAAGCAGTTGAAAATCACGGGCGAGGATACGGGCGGCGGACCTCCGGAGTTGGATCTGACGAATTTATGACCCCGCGCGACGCAATCACCGGGCGCGAAATCGTCATCGGCGTCAGCGGCGGCATCGCGGCTTACAAAACGGCCGCGCTGACCAGCCAACTGGTGCAATGGGGCGCCCATGTGTCGGTCGTGATGACCAGCGCCGCTCGCGAGTTTATCGGTCCGGCCACGTTTGCCGCTCTCACCGGCCGCCCAGTGCTCGAGGACGTCTTCGAGGAGCGCCAGTATCCGCTCGGCGCGCACATCGAATTGGCCCAGCGCGGCCAGCTGTTGTGCATCGCCCCGGCCACGGCCAATGTGCTGGCCAAAGCCGCCACGGGCCTGGCTGACGATTTACTCAGCACGCTGCTATTGAGCTTCACCGGCCCCGTGCTGCTGGCTCCGGCCATGAATTGCGAGATGTGGGAAAAGCCCGCCGTGCAGCGTAACGTCGCTCAGCTGCGACAAGACGGCGTCCACTTCGTCGATCCCGAGGAAGGCTGGCTCAGTTGTCGACAACGGGGCGTCGGTCGTATGGCCGCGCCCGATAAAATTCTGGCCGCCATTGCCGAACTGCTCAAGGGAAGGATGAAGGCGGAAGGATGAAGGATGAATCACGATCGAGGAAGCACCCGCTCCTTGCTTCGTTTTCATCCTTCCTCCTTCATCCTTCCGCCTTTTTCAGAGTCCTCCCGTGGCTCGCATTCTGATCACGTCTGGACCGACCCGGCAGTATCTCGATCCGGTGCGCTATTTGACCAACGCTTCGAGTGGTCGGATGGGCAAGGCGCTGGCCGAGGCGGCGTTGGAATTGGGCCATGAAGTAACGATCGTCAGCGGACCCGTCGACGTGGTCTATCCCCCGGCGGCGCGCGTCATTCCCGTGGTTTCGACTGAGGACATGTTGGCCGCCAGTCAGCAGGTGTTTGGCGATTGCGACGGCCTGATCGGCGTCGCGGCGCCGAGCGATTACCGTCCGGTGATGGTGGCTCCCAACAAGATCGCCAAGACCGGCGAGCCACTGGTGCTGCACCTGGTCGAGACGGCCGACGTCGTGGCCACGCTGGGCGCCAGCAAAACCCGGCAATGGCTGGTGGGGTTCGCCTTGGAGACGGAAGACCATCGCCTGCGGGCCCTGGCCAAGGCGGAAAAAAAGCACTGCGACCTGATGGTCCTCAACGGCCCCGAGGCCATGCACTCGACGAGCAACAACGTCGAGATCATGGACCGCGCCGGGAATGTCCTGGAAGCCCTCTCGGGCCCGAAGGAAGAAGTCGCCCGCGGCATCTTCGCCGTCATCGAGCGGCGGTTGATTCGCGGGTTGGCCTGAGCGCCCTCGTTCGAATCCATCCTCTGACTGAAATTCCCGCCGGAGGAGCCCGGGAGATTGCCGTATCGCCCCCTGGTCGCGCATTGATTTCTGGTCGCGTGAGAAAACTGTGAGAAAACAAACAAATTGCTTTTACAGGTCCGCGCCAGTCATTAAAATGCCCTTAAGAGTGAGCGAGTATCGCTAACAGCTTGCTTCGCTGGCCGTCGTTCGCGTACACAGCATCCCCGGCACTTCCTATAACCAAGACTTCAAGGGCTTTGACTACCTGGTCGCAATGAATCTTTCGGCCGGCCCCATCTCGAGCGTTTCGTTCGGCATCGATGGGGCGAATCAATCGCTGCTGTTTCGCGGTTACACCCGCGACCCGGCGGTCGGCGGCAGCGGCGGACCGGTATCGGCGGGCGATCTGCTGGCCAATGCGGCTTATGTGACGCTGGTGCCCATCGATAATGGCGGCGTGGCAACCGTGGAGGGCCAGTTGCCTGGCGGTCTGCAAATCGGGTCCGTGCCCGACGGCCTGCGCGTCGGCGAAGCGTTGTACCTTGGCGTCTATTCGGCACCCGAGCCGTCCACGCTGGTGATGATCGCCATGGGCGGTGCCATGGCATTACTCGTGGGCCGGCGACGCCGCCAAGCCGCCTAAGCCAACGGGTCGCTGCTACTCCGGCCGGTTAACCGGCAGCGGCACGTTGCGGAACACCAGCTCCAGATCGCGACGGGCACGCAGGCGGGGATAGTGCAGCTTGAGTGAGCTGGGTTCGCTCTCGGGGGTTTCACCGAGATAGGCGATTTTCAGTTGCACGCCGTGGTCGGTCAGGGCGTGATTCTGGCTTTGCAAGCGAAACGGGCGCCCTTGGCCGTCGAGTAGTTCGGCCGTGTACTCCTGGAAGATCACCTCCTGCGGCTCGGGCATCGCCAGGTCGCGCACCACGCTGAGCGTGAGCAGGCACTTCGAGGCCGACTGCTTTTCGAGGGCTTCGATGCGGACAGTCAGGTCATCTTGCGAGAAGGACTGGTCGGGCTCGAGCCGCGAAATCTCGAGCACGGCTGGTTCGCCGACCGCGATCAGGCCCCACTTGATTTTCAGCAGCTCGAGCGAGCGTGCCGAGACCGGCACCGGATTGAGTTTCACGCCCGACGAAACCTGCCGCAGTCCCGTGGTCGTGGCGTTCCAGCCACCTGCCGACGGCTGCGCGGCCGAGACCTTGATGTGATCGTCGGTGATGGCCTCGACCATCTCCGGTTGTGAGGCATAGCCCACGACGCGAAAGCGATCTTCCCAGGTGAATTGCAGATTGATGTGAAAGCTGTGCGTCAGCTCGGCCTTGCGCTCTTCGTAGTTCAGTTCCTCGATGAAGGTGCGCCGCGCGCTGGTGATTTGCGCTCGCACGGGACCGGCATAGGCCCGTGGGTAGCCGCCGGGCGAGCCAGCGCTAATGACGACCCCGGGGGTGTGCATGTCGTAGTGTGGCCGGATGCGGTTGCCCGTGCGCTGGCAAATGTCGTCGACAGCCTCCCAGTAGCTCATCGGGGCATAGTTGGATTCGAGGACCTTTTCGGCAAAAGTGCCGTAGGGATCGCCGACGTAAACGTGATTGCCCGTCTGCGCCGCCAGAGCCAACAGCACCTTCGACGCTGGCTGCCCTTGCGCCGCAAACTCGACGCGACCGGCCGACCAAAGGTCGTCGAGCTCAAGCCGTTGGAGAAGCCGGCCGGCGCGCAAGCGGACCTCGAGGTCGTCGTCGGCGAGCGCCCGTTGTAGTTGAGCGCGGCTTTCTTTTCCGAGCGTGGCCAATTGAGCGTCGGCGGCCTGGCGTTTGGAGTATTCGCCGGAACCGAGTTCGCGAATCAAGCGGGCGACGCGAATCTCGCCGCGCTCGGGCGGATCGGCCCACGCGATGACCAGAGGGGTGAATAGTGTGAGCGCAGCCAGGGCTGGTATGCCGCCAAGGCGGCAAACCCGCAGAGATATCCAATCCATGGACGAGCTCCTGCGGACAACGCGTCGCATGGCGCCACAGCCAAAGCGTCCTGCCGGCAGTGGCGCCGCGGGGCATGGGCAAGGGCCCGTGCCGTGGTTATCTTGGCTACAAGACCAAAATCACCGCAAAACATTTCAACCCTAGAAGAACCCCGCGAGCCGGTCAATGCCGATCGCGCGGCCACTTTGATATCACTATGCAGCCAGCATCCCCAGACCAGCTCGAGTGTCTGAGTGTCGGCATCCTGGTGGCCGACCATCTGTGCGACCCGATCGAGCAGGTGCCGCCGGCCGGCGGCGTGGTGCTCTGCGAGCGGTTGCCGCTGAGCATTGGCGGGTGCGCGTCGAACGTGGCGGTCGATCTGGCGCGCCTGGGTGTGCGGGTCGGCGTCGTGGGTTGCGTGGGGCGCGATTATTTCGGCCGGTTCATCCTCGACACGCTGGCCAGCGCTCAGGTCGACGTGCGCGACATCAAGCAGTTGGACGACGCCGAGACGTCGGGAACGTTGATCATCAACGTGCGCGGCGAAGATCGTCGCTTTATTCACGCTCCCGGCGCCAATGCCCGCTTGCGGGCCGAAGACATTCCGCTGGAGCGGGTACGCGCCGCCAAGGTGCTGTATGTGGGCGGCTATTTGTTGATGCCAGCCCTGGAGGGCGAACCGCTGGCCTCGCTCTTTCGACAGGCGCGCGCCGCGGGCGTCAAAACCGTGCTCGACATTGTCATGCCCGGTCCGGGCGACAACTGGGGCAAGCTGGAAAAGGTGCTGGCCGAGACCGACGTGTTCCTGCCCAACCATGACGAGGCCGCCGTGATCACCGGGACGGCCGATCCGCTGGCCCAGGCCGAATGTTTTGCCCGCGCCGGAGCCGGCGCGGTGGTGATCACCTGCGGCGCCGAGGGTAGCGTCGTGGTCGCGGGCAAACAACGCCTGCGGGCCCAGGTGTATCCGGTCGAATATCGGGGCGGAACGGGGGCTGGCGACGCATTTGACGCCGGCTTCATCGCCGGCCTGCTCCAAGGCGAGGACCTGGCGGGTTGCCTGCGGTGGGGCAGTGCCATTGGAGCCAGTTGCGTCCGCTCGATCAGCGCCACCGACAGCGTGTTCACGCGGGCCGAGGCAGAGCAATTCATGCGCGACCATCCGCTGGCGATCGAAGCCATCTAAGGGGTGGGTTTAATCCGATTCTGCGGGGATTCTCCCTGGCGGGTTCGCGCAATCGCTCCCATTCCCTCCGCTCTTTCGGGGGATTTTGGTCGCTCGAAGGGCTCCTGATCCGCTAAGCCGTGCATTCTGTACTAAGTTTGCGCTGTACCCTTAGCCCACGAACAGGCTTCGATTTTGTGCGTCGAAGACAACGGCATCAGGCCGTGGCGAGGTCAAGGACCGAGTTCACTGAAAACCGAGCCGCTTGAGTCGAGGTGATCCGATGCGTCAGTTCCTGCAACGCCTGCTGAAGTTTGCCAAGTCGCAAGACGGCCCCACGGCTGTGGAATACGCGGTGATGTTGGCGTTGATCGTCGTGATTTGCCTGGCCGCGATCAAAACCGTTGGCAGCAAGGCGTCGACCACGTTTACGAACACCGCGAACTCGCTGGGCACCTAGCCGCGATGGCCGATGGACGGCAGGCGATCTTTCGCGCCCCGGACCTAAGCTAAGTTTTCCAAGCGATTCCTTTCAATGAGCCGAATCATGCGCTGCCGCACCGACGGGTGTCGGCGCTCAACTACGAAGGGGAAACGACCGTGAGACTGACTCCACGCAAACGATTGTTTGTCGACCCCAAGGTGCAAGGGGCATTGCTGGTGCGGGCGGTGGCCTACTGGTGCTTTTATGTGCTCGTCATCGTCGAGCTGCTGCTGTGCTGGAATATCGCCGTCGGACCCGAGGGCTCGTTCTTTAGCCAGTTTCGCATGGATCAGATCTGGCAGCAGCACGGCATCGTGCTGATCGCCTCGCTGCTTGTCTTGCCCGTGGTGCTCTACGACGTTTTGCGAGTCAGCAATCGATTCGTCGGCCCCATCTATCGGATGCGACGAACGCTCAGGTCGTTGGCGGCGGGCGAATACGTGGGCAAGTTGCAATTCCGCAAGGGCGACTATCGCCTGGAACTGGCCGACGAAATCAATGCGGTCGCGGATTACATCGAAAGCCTCAAGCGCCGCTGCAACGTGATCGAAGGGGCTCTGCCGGCGCTGGATGAGAGCGAGCGCGAGGCCATCGGCCACCTGTAGGAATCGGTTCCCTCGATACGCGGGTCTGCGAAAGCGGACCGATCACGGTACGAAGTTTTCGTCGCCTGCTAGTCGCAAGGCGAAACCGGCCAGCAGATCGGCGGCCCGATCGATGTCGTCGAGCGAGATCATCTCGACCGGACTGTGCATGTAGCGGTTCGGGATGCTCACCAGGCCCGTGGCCACGCCGCCGCGGGTGGTTTGAATGACGCTGGCGTCGGTCGGGGTCGCCCGGCCGCTGGCCGCGATCTGAAAGGGCACCTCGCCGGCCGTGGCCGTCTCGATCAGCTTTTCGACCACCAGCGGATTCATGTTGGGACCGCGGTAGATCACGGGCCCCTTGCCCAACGCCACGTCCCCCTCTTGCTTCTTGTCGATCGTGGGGCAATCGGTGGCGTGCGTGACGTCGATGGCAATGCCCACCTGGGGATTGACGCCATACGTTCCGGTGGTGGCCCCACGCAGGCCAATTTCTTCCTGCACGGTCGAGACGGCAAACAAAGCGCAATTGAGTTTCTTGGGACGCGTGCGGCGCAGGGCCTCGATGGCCACCCACAGCCCGGTTTTGTTGTCCATCGCCGGTGAGCTAGCCATGCGATTGCGCATTTCAGTCATGCCCAGTTCCAAGGTCACGGGGTCGCCAATCCGCACCAGCTCGGTCGCTTCGAGCTGGTCTTTGGCGCCGATGTCGAGCCACAGGTCCTTAAGTTTCGGCACCTGCTTACGCTCTTCGTCGGTCAGCAGGTGAATCGGCTTGCGGGCGATGATGCCGAACAGCGGGCCGTTGTGCGTCCAGACGGTCATTCGCTGGCCCACCAGCACGATCGGATCCCAGCCGCCGA
>PLYM01000196.1 GCA_003153375.1 Planctomycetaceae bacterium | reverse complement strand
CAGTTAAATGTTGGGATTGGTATTATTGAATGAAGATGAACTCTTTCACGTTGAACAGCACATGAGCATAGTCGGTCCACAGTTGTCGCTCGCTAGGCGTCGCGGCGCGGTTGGCCTGGCCCAGGAAGTCCACGGCGGCCTGCTGTTCTTGACTATCGGCCGGGCGACCAAAGGCGGAGAAATACATTGCGTTCACGCGCTCGGCCACTGACCGGTCGGGGCCTGAGAGCACCCGGTCAGCCCATAATCGGGCCTGCTCGGTCACCAGCGGATTATTCATCATCACCAGCGCCTGCGCCGGCACATTCGAAACGCTGCGCCGGCCGATCGTCGTAGACGGTGTGGGATAGTCGAAGGCCAGAAACAACGGCGCGAGGAAATTCCGGCGCACCGCCAGATAGACGCTGCGCCGGCCGTCACCATCCAATGGGCCCGAAGTCTCGGGACGTCCCTTGCCGGTCATGTACGGCGTCAGAAACGGCATCACGCCGGGGCCATACATCTTCCAATCCATCCGCCCCGAGACGGCGAGCATCGCGTCGCGAATGGCTTCACCTTCCAGACGACGCAGCGCCATGCGATGCCAAAGTTTGTTTTGCGGATCGATGCTGTCGCTAGCCGTGGGCTGGCTCGCCATCTGATAGGTGTTCGACAACAGCAGCGTGCGGTGCAGATGCTTGAGTGACCAGCCTTCCCGAATTAACTCGCTGGCCAGGTAGTCGAGCAATGCGGGATGCGTCGGCTGCTGACCCATGATGCCAAAGTCGTCGGGCGAGCGCACCAGGCCGGCCCCAAAATGATGATGCCAGAGGCGGTTGACGATCACCCGCGGCAACAGGGGATTGGAAACCAGCTGCTGGGCCAATTCGAGCCGGCCACTGCCTTGCTCGGCGGCCGGCGCGGCGGCCGCCCCAAAAACTTCCAGGAATCGCCGCTGAACCTCTTCGCCTTCGGTTTTGTAGTTGCCGCGGAGAAACACGTGCTCGTTCTCGCCCGTGCCGTCGGCGATTGCAAGCGCCTGGCGCGGCGGCGTCAGTTGCCCTTCGAGCAATTGTTGTCGCCGGTCAAACTCGGCAAATTGTCGCGAAAACTCTCCGTCGGGGTTGCCGGTCTCCGGACCGGTCATGTGGTCGAGAATCCAATTGATGATCGCGGTCCGATCCGCGGCATCGGGGCCCGGCGTACGCGGGTCGGCTAGCCAGGCGGAAAAGACGTTCTTGAACAACAATTGATATTTTTCCGCCAACGCGGCAGGCGTCGTGGCCGTGGGCTCGAGCATCTGGGCCACCAGCCCATTGATCGTGGCGGGCGGGGGCGGACCGTCGGCAAACACGACCTTTTCCAATGCCAGGAACTGATCATCCTCGTCGATCAGTTCGATATAGGCCCGCTGACCGATCCACTTGCTGACGTCCTGGTCAACCCAATGCGGAATCGCGCTCCCAGGACCAAACTTCAATCCGCCCTGGATCGGATCGCGGATGATCTGCAGCCCATCGACGATCAACCGCACCAGGCCGCCCGTGCCGAAGACGCGGTAGTGAATGCGCGGTTTCTCAATCGTAAACGTCGGAGAGCGCAAGGCGCCGCGCAGCTTGGTTGACACGCGTCCGCTATGCGCCGCGCTGGCCGCCAGGATGCGTCCCCGCACCAGGCCCGACGCCTCGACGAATGACCAGTCCCTGGCCCGCGCGGGAGCGTCGCCGAAGGCTGCGCCGCTCGCTTGCCAGCCAGCAAAATCGCGGCCGCTGAATTCGGTGAAGGTAATGAATGAATTCGCCGGTATTGTCAACGTCGCCTTGGCGTTGCGCACGAAGTCTGAAAACTCGTTGCCGTCCGTGGCCACCGAATTCTTGGTCAAGCGAGCCCAAGCGTGCAGCACGTTGTCAACTTGAGGGATTGCCGAGTCGGCCAAATATCTTTTCCAATCCTCGCCAGCCTCGCCGCGCAACCCTGCCATCATTGCCTGCGCAACCAGACTCATCCGCGGAGCAAGAACCACGCGCGAAAAATGGTCGTACTTGGCACCGCGCTCATCGTTCAGCTTGGTCAGTTGAGCGACCTGGCTGGCGAGCGGCTCGACCCCGTCGATGAAGGCTTGTTGATAGTGCGAGCTGCGCAAGTAACCGGCCAGCGCGTAATAGTCCTTCGTCGAAATCGGATCGAACTTATGGTCGTGGCAGCGGGCGCAACTGATCGTCAGCCCCAAGAACGCCTTGCCAAACACGTCGATCTGATTGTCGATGCGGTCGGCCTGGTCCTGGCGCACGTCGACCGGAGAGTGCTTGGCCTCACCGAAGAAATAGGCGCCGGTCGCGATGATCGATTCGTTGTAACCCTCCTCCGGGTGGCGGCGCGGCTGGCTCAACAGGTCGCCCGCCACGTGCTCGATGACGAACTGATCAAACGGCAAATCGTCGTTCAGCGCGCGAATGACATAATCGCGGTAGCGATAGGCGTTCGGAATGTCATAGTCGAATTCGTGGCCATAGGTTTCCGAGAACCGCACCAGGTCGAGCCAGTGGCGGGCCCAGCGTTCGCCGTAGCGAGGCGAATCGAGCAGCCGATCGACCACTTTTTGATAGGCCCCTGGCGAGCGGTCGGCCAGAAAGGCCTCGATCTCTTGCGGTGTCGGCGGCAGCCCCGTCAGGTCGTAGGTCACCCGGCGCAACAACGTTCGTTTGTCAGCCGCGGCTGCCGGGGCCAGACGCTGCGCCTCAAGCCCGGCCAGAATGAAGGCATCCACCGGTGTTTTCACCCAACTGGCCTTCGCGACCTTTGGCGTCTTAACCTTCGCAAGCGGCTGAAAACTCCAATACCGGGCACGGGCTTTCAGGTCGAACGTGGTTTCGGTGCTGGCCTGCTTGGCGGATTCGCGACCCCAGGGGGCGCCGATGCGGACCCATTCGACCAGCGTGGCGATCTCCTCGGCCGGCAATTGCGACTTGGGAGGCATTTGATTCGTTTCGCCGTAGCGAATCGCATCCACTAGCAGACTTTCCTCGGGCTTGCCCGGCACGATCGCCGGCGACGTGTCCCCGCCCTTCAGAGCCCCGGCTCGCGAATCGAGCCGCAGGTTCCCCTTCTGCTTCCGAGCACCGTGGCAGCTTTGGCATCGCGCGGCCAAGAGCGGCCGCACCTGTTTCTCGAAGAATTCCACGCCGTCGGCATCAGATTTCGAGCCGGAATCCGTGCTGGCCACCGCCTCAGCGGAAGGAGCGGCCGGCTTGCCCGGTTGCGCGGCCAGCAAACGGCCGACACCGACCAGCGCAATCACGAGCGCCAGTGCGCAGTTTGGGAAGGAGGGAAATGCCGACATGGCGCCTTTCCTGCAAGTGGCACCGGGTGGTCAATTGCGAGGCGGGCTTTGAGCGCAAAGCCCTAGCGTACAAGTTACTTGAGTATAGTCACGGCGTCTGGGCTGGTCAATGATTTGGAGGCTCTTCCCAGGATCACCGCCAAGTCACGTGGCTGATTCGCTGCCGTCCTCCCGTTCCGTTGATCGATAACTCGCTGCAGCACCGGGATGGTCGCCCAGCTCTCTCTGTACGATTTCGGCCGTTGGTTCTGAAGGATCGCTGGCGAGCCCACGAAACGTAACACGGCTTGAGTAGGTGGCAGAAAACAGAGTGGAGAATCCCGCTAGCGGCCAGGGAGGCCGCTTCGTTCGTCGCCAGACGGCGGCGGCAAGGACATGAACGGCAACTGTTCCTTGATCGCGAGGCCGCTCCTTTGACCGTCTCGCATTAGCGCCGCCAGGGCCATGATTCGCTCAGCGGCCGAGTGACAGTCGACGCCACGTGCATGGATATTCGAGATTAAGTTGCGCAGCGCGTCCGTGTGACCGGGGCGTGGGCGAAAAGCCATATATGCCGACAGACTCTCCGCGGTCGCCAGCCCGGGCCGCTCACCAATCAAGAGCACGACGACCTCCGGCTCGAGAAGCGCGCCAATGTCGTTCAGCACGCCGACGCGGCAGTAGCGCATGACGAAGGGCCGCCCGTACGTCCAGCCACGCCGCCGGGCGCCCGCCTCGAGCAGTGGCAACAAGGTGGGAATCTGGACTGCCACCGCGGCTGCCGAAAGTCCGTCGCCAATGGCTACTTGGAAGTCGGCGTGTGCCGGGCAATCGCGGGCGACGCGTTCCCGCGCCGCGGCGCTCAGCGACCTACCGCGGCGCGGGGATTGCAAGAACTGCGTCTTGTCACGAGCAATCGTCGAGACCTCGAACAATTTCGCGTGCGCGCTGAATTCCGGATCAAAGTCCCTGGCGAAGTCCAATTCTCTGTGCACTGCGTCCACGGCGGCAGCATGATCTTCCCAAAGGTCAAGCTGCGTCAGCGTTCGATAGGAGTGCCCGGCCCGGCCAACCGCGAGCCGCGCGGGAGTGCAATCGCGCACGTTTTGCAGGAAGACGGCCGCGACGTTGGGCAGGTGGGCTCGGCTGGCCGCTGGCCGACCGGCCTCAAGGTCTCCTTCGCGCGACATCCTGGGCTCCGATCAGTCCGCGACGGCGATGTATTGCAAGACGGCTTGCGCCTGTTCGATCAGCGCGTGAACGGCCGATTCGGCCAATGCCATTTGGCCGCCGCGATAGATCCCTCGGGCTTCCAGCCACGTAAGAAACTCGGGCGTAGGACGCAGATCAAACAGTTTGCGCATGGCAGCCCCGTCATGGTAGCTGGTCGATTGGTAGTTGAGCATTACGTCGTCGGAACAGGGTACGCCCATGAAGTAATTGCAGCCCGCGGCCGTCAATAATAGCATCAGGTTTTCGGCCGAGTTCTGGTCGGCCGCGGCATGGTTGGTGTAGCACACATCGCATCCCATGGGCAGTCCCAGCAGCTTTCCCATGAAATGGTCCTCCAGCCCGGCCCGGATTATTTGCCTCTCGTCATACAGATATTCCGGTCCGATGAATCCGACCACGGAATTGACTAGAAACGGGTCGAAGGCCCTGGCCACAGCGTAGGCCCGAGCCTCGAGCGTTAACTGATCGATGCCGTGGTGCGCCTCGGCCGACAAGGCGCTGCCTTGTCCGGTCTCAAAGTACATCACCTGATTGCCGACCCAGGGCACATTGCGCTGGGCATGATCTGCGAGCACGCGTTGGCGACCTTCGGCCAGCATAGCCAGATTGACTCCAAAACTCGCGTTGGCATCCGCCGTTCCAGCCACAGATTGGAACAGCAAGTCGACAGGCGCTCCGCGGTCCATGGCCGCCAGCTGCGTCGTCAAGTGCGCCAAACAGCAGTGCTGCGTTGGGGCTCCCGAAACCGTGAGCAGTCGATCCAGGGCACGCAGAATCGTGGCGACGGTATCAACTGACTCGGTTGCCGGATTGACGCCAATCACCGCGTCGCCACAGCCGAACAACAATCCATCCACAGCCGCGAGCAGGATTCCCCCCAGATCGTCGGTTGGGTGGTTCGGTTGCAACCGCATGCCGAGCACGCCCCGTTCGCCCATTGTATTGCGGCACCGCGTTACGTTGCGGATCTTGTTGGCGACGAGCACCAGATCCTTGTTGCTCATCAGTTTGGCCGTGGCTGCGGCGACCTCTGGCACGATCGCCCAATGCAATGCGTGCAAGGCCCTTTCGTCGGTCGCGTCGTCCAGCAGATACTCGCGGAATTCTCCCACCGTAAGGTTGGCGAGAGGACGAAAGGTCACGGGATCGTGCGTTTCGAGAATCAACCGGCTGACTTCGTCTCGATCGGGATCGATCAGCGGCTGCTCAACGATTTCTCTGAGACGGACATCAGCCAAGGCCCGCTTGGCGGCTACCCGTTCGCGCTGGCTTTGGGCGCCGATGCCCGCCAGCAAGTCACCTGACTTCTCTTCGTTGGCTTTGGCAAACAGCTCAGCGAGGTCGGCGAACGCGTACCGTTCCCCCCGGATCGTGCTGTGAAACCCCATATCGCTTTCCCGTGAACGGGTCCATCGACTCTCTGACGCTCCCACATCTCTCATCCGCACCGTCATTCCACCGAAGNNATGCAAACGCGATTCAATCTGGCCGCCTATCGCCAACGTGCTCAAGTCGAGACGGTCATGTCGATGATTAAACGCCGCCAGGGCGCCTACGCCCGCGGTCGCACCTACCATTCGCAGTGCCGCGATCTCCGCTTGATGGCCCTGACCCACAACCTCATGATTCTCATGTGGATCGAGGTTTTCTACTGAGCCACCACCGGCCACATTAGCCCCCCAGCGCCGCGAGCATTAGTCCTGGCAATTTCCAAGCAGAAGGCCGAGCATACAAATCGAGCACTTTCCAAGCGATCGGTTCTGGTCGCCGATGTGTGGGAAACCAAAACGGCTTGGGCCAGATCGCGAGCGGACCTTCGAGCACCGTCTTCTGCACCCCCTCCAGCATGAAGGTATTGTGAACTGAACCGATGCCGCTTTGAGCATCGGCAAGCGTCACCGTCGGGTGTCCGCCCCAGGGCGGGCTCATCATGGCATAGAGCAGCGCCGGCCAATGATTCACACCAACCGAGCCATAGCGCAACTCGGCCAGGGCTCGTTGAAAGCACGCTTCGCCGCCGGGTGCACGGCGAAAACTGGGATGAACGGTTAGGGCCGCACTCAATGTGCCCCACAGCTTTCCGTTGGAAAATTCGACGGCTCGATCGACAAACTCCTGTTCGTCTTGGGCCTCCAGACTCGTTTCGGCACAAACACAAACAAACGATTCCTCACTGAACAGTTCGGGCGAAGTTTGCGGTTCGGCATCGCGTATGAGCTTCCACGGGAGTGTGCCCTGGGGATCAGGCGGGGCCACCTCGCCAGAAAACCGTCCATAGCGCTCGTGAGCGCCGGGATAATAGGCTCGTCGCCGCGGCACCTGGGCCAATACGCCTTCAACCAGATCGAGAAACGCCGTGCGCTGCGGCCAATGTCGCCAAGTAATGATCATCTTGGTGGCCACACAATTGAACGACGCGTTATTGGCAATCGAGGCTGAAACATTTTCAGCCTGGAATCGCAGTTGCGCTTGGGAGTACGGGCCCGGGACGATGATCCAGGGGCTCACATTGCCCAACTCGCTGGTGATCGGTTTTTTCAGAACCGGATCGCCCATGCTCAGGCGGCGTTGACGTTCAGGTCCGCAGGGCCCCCAAACGATCGCGTCGTGCGAATAAATGGAACCAGTGATGTGAACCTCGTCGACCTGCGGATGGTCGACCGCGGCGGCTCCCACTTGCGCGCCGCCATAAATGATCCGCACCAATCCCTTGTCGATCATCCGTCCAAAGAGTCGCTCGAACGTCGGACCCAAATATTCGTTCACCGGGTTCATCTTCAAGAGAACGACGTTGCCCTCTTGAAAGATTTTGGTAATCGCATCCGTGACTGGAATGCTTGACACATTGCCGGCCCCCAAAACGAGCACGATTTTAGCGGGCTTGGAGTTTGTGAGCTGGCTGCCAAGCCGCTCCAGATCGTCGCGACCAATGCTGGGCGCCAACCAACAGTTGGCCTTGAAGCCCGAAAAGACGATCGCGTCAAACAGACCGCGCACCGGCACGACCTGTACTCGCAGCGAGCCGTCCGGGCCTTCTTCCGGCGGCGCAGGCAGTGAGATTCGGCCCTTCGCGAGTACGGCGTTGTAATTCTGAACGAGCAGCCGCAGGTGCCGCACCGTAGCCAACGGACCAGCGGCAATCTCCTCGGAGCGCAGCGGACTCCCCACCGAAATACCTTTGGCTTCACACGCACTCTCGACCCATTCGGAGGCCAAGAGCAACACGCGACCGAGACAATCCTCAAGCAACGAGATTCGATCTAACAAGCCCATTTGGCTTAACCTCGTCTGGCCTAGGGCCAGATCGGTTAAGCAACGGTCGATTTCGTCGGTTGGCGTCGGCGTGCGTGCGAGTGATACGGCTGACATGCTACTTTGGGACCGTGATAGATCGAATCTAACTTAGAAATGCCTTCAACGTCATCCGTTGCACACCCATGACAACTTGAGCCCGTTGTAAATTGCAGCCGATGGGTATGGGACGAGACCGCTTTCGTTTGGAAGCATTTTGGCGTGGTGCCCGTCCGCAAGTCAAATCACGGGGCAGCTCACAGCGGAAAGTTGTCAGCCGCGCCAAGTGTTCTCGACAACGCTCTGTCGCGGCGTTCTACGGGTCGAACCAGTTCAACACGCGCTGTTTTTCCCGTTCGTAGGGAAACGGGGCATAGGTCGAGAGCGAGGTTTCATTCCCGTCCCCCGTGCTGGGCTGCGAATTGAGTTTGGCCGCCGCACGCGGCGCGCGATCTTTCGTTGCTACACGGAGTCTGTCCATCTTCGACGTCCGGTCGTCACCGTTCGATAGGCTGGCTTGCGACTTTAGCGCGATCACGCGTTGCGCTACCACCGCCTTGCCTTCTTCGAAATCTGGCGCATACGTCGGACCGAGTCGATGCGAAATCCGCTCTTGTTCTTCCGCCCGCAGCTTGGCATCAGGCACATCAGGCCGTGCCACGTCCAAGTAGGCGAACGCAACTCCCAAGAAGCTCGCGGCTTCGCGATATTTTTGCTCAACCGTGCTCCTGCCGTTACGTGGAAAGCGATCGGCCAGAGCCTTGGCGTCTTCCAAAACATCGGCAAAACATTTCATCGACATTTGGGTCCAAATCTTCGCGCAGTACGCGCTCGGCTCCCCGTCACTCGCCTCCAGATACCGTGACAGCATCGGAATCGCCTCGCGGTATTGGTGCTGATTGACGAGCACCAGGCCAAACGCGTAGTCGATTCGTCGATCTTGCGGGTAGGAGGACTTCAGCCGGCGATATTGGGCCTTGGCCTTGGCAACGTTTTCAGGGGTACTCTGCTCGCCCAAATCGAACAACTTTTTCAATTCGCCGATGACCTCGGGTCCGCGCGCCGCCTTCGGCTGAGCGGCCAGAGACAGCGCAACCAGGGCCATGCAGGCGACATCTTGCCCCGCATCAACGGAAGTGTAGAGCCCCTCCATCATTTCATCCCACGTCTGCTGGCCGTCTTTAACGTCCTTCGTGGGATCGGGATTGGCCAAATTATCGGCCGAGTTGTCGAAGTGGGCCGTTAAGTGCAATCGCGTCCCTTTCGGTATCAACTTCGGCTTCGCAAAGACATAGCGAAGTTGCCAGTTGAAGTCAAAGTTGGGCACATTAAGCAGCACTTCGGTGGTGCCATTCGGGTAAGCGGCTTCAAACGTGAAGCTCTTGCCGCGCAAGTGCATGTGCGGCAATAGGCTGAACAGCAGTGTGTCTTTGGGAAACGTGCGGGTGTCCTTAACTTCGTAGTTCGGGTCTCCGGCCGGAATCTTGAAATCCCTCCTAGTTGCTGAAGGGCCACTCATTATTTTTTTGACCGTCTTGGGGTCGGCAAAACGGATGCCGATCATGCTGCGGTCGTCCTGCTCCGTGCCGTTGGGAGTGTAGTGCAACTGGAATTCAAGCCTCGCGTTGGCCGGCACGTGAATGGCGGTCCCGGGCGGGCAAACGTAAGGTGGGAATCCGGGGCCATACCAGCCAATGCCGTCGCGTGGAAAGGGATCGCTGACGCTTTTGGGCACGATGTAGACCCTCAGGTGATGCACAACCGCGCGGTTGCCCGGCCGTGATTCCGTGGCTTGAATCCACTGGTCCGTGATCCAACCCGGATCAACGGTGAAGTACTCGATTTGGGGCACGCCGTCAGCCGACACAGTAAACGGTTTTTCTCGCATGTACACGATTTGGTCGGGTTCGCCCATCTGCCAGCCTTCGGCGAACTGCCGTGGCTCGGGCAGATCTTTGACATCACCTTGCGGGCAACCATTCTCAACCCAGGCGTCAATCTGTTGCTTTTCTTCGTCGCTCAATCGTGCATCGTTGGCGAAGTGACCGTACTTGGGATCCGCAAACCAGGGGGGCATGCGGCCTTCCTGTACGACTTCTCGGATGGCTGCGGCCCAGCCGACCACTTCCTCATACGATGTCATGGCAAAGGGGGCCACTTCACCCGAGCGATGGCAGCCGACACAGCGGTTCTGAAAGATGCGCGCGACTTGCTGGCAGTAAGTCACTTCACCGTGCGGCGTGGTTTTGGCCACCCGACCAATAAAGCATCCGTCGGCCTTGAAGGCCGGCTGGCTTACTGCCTTGCCGGCCAATACTTCGCCGATGGCATTGGCCAGGTTGCGCTCTGTCAGCTTGGGCCTCGCGTAGCCCGCCCCGGTCTTGATGCCGTATTGATTGTCAATCCGGCCCCAGTAGCGGATCACACGCTGGCGATCGAGCAGAAAGACCTCGGGAGTGCGGACCGCGCCCACGCGGTCGGCAAGCTCGTTGTTATTGTCCTTCAACAGCGGAAATGTTATGCGATGAATCCGCGCAAAGGCGCCAATTTCCGCCAACGAATCTTGTAGATTGGCATCCACTCCCAAAAACACGACCCCCTGAGCCTCAAACTCCGTGGCCAAATCGCGAAGCCGCGGGGCGTAGATTCGGGCCAGCGGGCATTCGGTGCCCAGAAATGCCAACACAACTACCTTATCCTGGTAGTCGTCCAGCGAGTATGCCTTACCGTGGAAGTCGGGCAGCGAGAAGTTGGCGACCTGCTTGCCGATCGGCGTGGCCGCCTCGTCGTCCGCGCTCGCCAGCGACGCCAAGCTGATCACCGCCAACGCGATTGCCGCCTTGCCAATCCATCCCATCACGCGCCTCAGCCGTAAATTGGCCAACCGTATCGAAAGAACCTCTATTTTACCCGAAAACCACGACAGTACCAAGAAAACCGCATGATCGCACTAATCTCAAAAATCAGCGTCGTTTGCGAAAGCCGAACAAGCTTTTCCGTCCTCTGCGAAGCGGATTGGCGGTGATTGAGCAGTCGAAGATTACTTTTTGATGTCGAACGGCAGGTTGAGTTTGATGAGCTCTTGCTTTGCGATTTCGAGGGCGGATCCAATGGCCCATGGGGGGAGCGCCTCCGTTTTGTGTGCGCTAGTTTTGGCGGGTTTGTCGATCAAATCTTGCAACGCGTCCCGCCGTTTTTTGGGCATTTTGCGGCCGGTTTGCTCGTAATAGGCAACCGCCAGCACGGATTCGCCCAGCAGTTGGCCCACGAGAACGCGGTCGGGCTTGTCTGTAGCTGGAGCCGCTGCGGGGTCGAGCTTTCCGAGCGCCTTGACGAGCGTCGTGATTGCTTCCTTGCGTTGTCCGGCGCGAT
>PLYM01000243.1 GCA_003153375.1 Planctomycetaceae bacterium | reverse complement strand
GATCGAAGCCGTCGTGCTCTGCCTGTTCGGCGGCGGCGTCGGCATCCTGCTGGGCCGAAGCGTGGCGTTGTTGGTGTGGTTCATGCTCCGCTGGCCGATCCAAGCCTCGTTCCCCGCCATCGGCGCCGCCTTTGCCGTGTCGGCCACGATCGGCATCGCCTTCGGCTTCTACCCCGCCTGGAAAGNNCTCGCGCCTCGACCCCATCGAAGCCTTGCGGTACGAGTAATCACCTCGGTCCGGCCATCGCTGTCCTTGGCCTGCAGGATCACCGTGGCCACGTGACTCGCTATACTTTCCCGAGGCCGCTTGGAAGGTGTGCGCACGACCACGGCGACGAGGAATAGACGGTGACCAAGATAGCGCCCTTGTATCTCGAAGATCTGCACGTCGGGCAACGTTTCACCAGCGGCACCCATCAACTTGACGCGGCGCAGATCAAGGCGTTCGCGGCCCAGTTCGATCCCCAGACGTTTCATCTCGACGAAGAGGCGGCCAAGACCTCGTTCTTTGGCGGGCTGGCGGCCAGCGGATGGCACACGGCGGCGATTTCGATGCGGCTGTTCGTCGAGGCCATGCCGATCGCCGGCGGCAACGTGGGAGCCGGCGGCGAAATCACCTGGCCCCTGCCCACCCGGCCCGGCGACGTGCTGCACGTGGAGTGCGAGGTGCTCGAGATCAAGCCCTCGCAGTCGCGACCTACCCGCGGCATGGTCACGATGCGCAACCAGACCTTCAATCCGCAGGGCGAAATCGTGCAGTTGATGGTCGCCAAGATGGTGGTACACCGCCGCCCTCAATCTCCAGCCGCCGGCTAAGCAATCCCCTCCCGCGGCGCCGCCGGCCGAAGTTTTTGCCGGTTTTGGAAGCTTTCTGGGCTGCCGGCCGGCGGCAAACTGTGCGGGTCGCGCAAATCTCGCGCACGCGGTATGGCCGCAAGCTTTTTCCGACCGGAAAAGTCGGTCAGCTAGCAGCGCGTTTTTCGTTAAACTAGGAACCCTGGCTGAACCTCGCGGCTTGCAACGCCTTTCTCAAACCAGCCGTCACAATCGGACGAATCATGCAATGTGGAACGATCGTCACGTCGCGCTCAACCCTCATTTCTTCCATCCAGCGTCCCTCGCGAACCGGAAACGAGAGTCTCGGTCATGAAAAGAACATCCCACTTGCTGAAGATTTTGTTTGTCCTGGGCCTGGCCGCCCCGTGTGCCGCCGATTGGGACACGCCGACCGAAGATAGCATGGTCATGACGGCCACGACCGTCGACGGCGGCAAAGGACCCGAGCTGATTGGCGACGAGCCGGGCTTCGCCAGTTGTGGCGACGTCTGCGAAACCTGCGGCCAGTGCGACTCGTGTTGCCCGTGCTGCAAGTGTGGGCCTCCGGGCCGGTTCTGGATTCGCGACGAATACGTGGGCTGGTTCGCCCGCGGCGGTCGCGTGCCGACGCTGGTCGGCACCAATCCCAGCGGCGGCGTGCCGACGACCACACCCCTGTATGGCAATGCGACCTACAACGGCGGCTTTCGCTCGGGCAACTGGGTGCAAAGCGGCATGTGGTTCGATGACTGCAAGAACTGGGGTCTGCAAGGCGATTTCTTCTTCGTCGGCGCCCTGTCGAGCCCGTTCTTCGCGCAGTCGAACGGCGACCCGGTCATCGGCCGTCCGTTCGTCGACGCGACCAACGGCGCGATCACGCAACAGTTGATCGCCTTTCCGGGCTCGTCGGTCGGCAGCATCGGCGTCGACAACCACAACTCGCTCAACGGCGGCGGCATCTCGCTGCGACAAAACGTCTGCTGCTGGAGCGGCTGCTGCGACGGCCAGTCCGATCCCTGCGATTGCAACTACTTCTGCAATGTCGACTGCTGCCGCGTCGATCTGCTCTATGGCTACCGCGGCTATCGGTTCAACGATTCGGTCGGCATCCGCGAGCACGTGACCTCGATCGATCAAACCACTGGCACCGCCGTGGGCACGACGTTCGACGTCAACGACAACTTTCACACGCAGAACAACTTCAACGGCGGCGAGCTGGGCATCATTCTCGATCGCTACAAGGGCCGCTGGATATATGAAGGAGCGGCCCGCTTCGCCGTGGGCAACATGCAGCAGGTCGTGACGATCAACGGCAGCACCGCGGTCAGCTTTCCGGGTCAGCCGACGGTCGTCAATCAGGGCGGTATCCTGGCGCTGTCGAGCAACATCGGCAACTACACCCAAAACAGCCTGCGGGTCATTCCGATGCTCTCGGGTCGCCTCGGCTACCGGGTGACGCCGCGGTTGTCGTTCCTGGTGGGCTACACCGTGATCTTCTTCGGCCAGGTGGCCCGCGCCGGCGACCAGATCGACACGACGGTCAACCCGAACTTGATTCCGCCGGTCACGGGCGGTGGACCGAATCGCCCGAGCTTTGCCTTTCACACATCCGATCTGTGGTTGCAAGGCATCACGATCGGTGGCGAATACTCGTTCTAGGCTCGAGCGATCGAAGCCAGACTCCCCAAACGCAAAACACCTTGCGGTCCCCGAAGGGATCGCAAGGTGTTTGCTTTTTTGATCGCACGCTGGACGAGCTTTAGTGGCCCGTGGTCTTGGGTGACAACAGCATTTTGAGCGACGCCGTGCTGGTCGTCGTCGTCACCGGGACCGACTTGGCGGCGTTGCTGCTCGACGTGTTCGTCGTCGTGGTTGTGGTCACCGCCGGCGCCGCGTTCCAATAGCCTCCGCCGCCGTTGTTCGGCGGCGTCTGCGTCGTGTAGATGGCCACGAGATTCACGGGCTGCGCCGGCGAGAGGAGCGATCGTTTGCTCGCATAGGTCGTCGTCAGGCCCAACTCGCCGAAGTTGTTATTCATGCCGCAGAAGCCGGGCGGCAGGCTGATGTTCGAGAACATGTCGTTCGACGTCGTGCCGCCGGGGGTGCCGATCGTGTCCTTGCCGTCGATGAAGTTGATCGGCTGCGTTTCGGTCAGCTTGTAGAAGCCCTGCCGCAGCGGGTTGAACTGATAGAAGCCGTTGGCGTCGGTCGTCGTGGTCTGCGTGATCGACTGGCCCAAGTCATTGATGCCGGTCAAGGTCACGATCACGCCCGAGATGGGCGGCTCGCCGGCGTCCTTGGTGCCGTTGTTGTTCGAGTCAACGTACACGAACCCGGACAAGCACGAAGGATTGGGGAAGTTGCCAAAGTTGTAGCCGGTGCTCTTCTGCTGCACGTCGAGCATCTGGCTGATCTCGACATCCAGGGCCTGAACGCCGCCCGAGTTGTACGTGAATTGCAAGCTTGAGACATTGGCGAACGAGAACGAGCCGGTGGTCGAGAAGCTGGAGAACGGCACGAACAGGCTGAAGGTTCCCGTGTTCGGACTGATCGTGGTCGAGAAGCTAGCCGTGCCGCCGGGGCCGACCACGCTGATCTGGCCGGCGATCGGCACGTTCAGCGAGTCTTGCAGGAAGTCGAAGTCGATGCGAATCCCGTTATTGCCGCCGGCGGTCAGGTTGCTGGCCAGTCCGGCGCCATTGGCATCGTAGTGCAGCGTGACCGCCGTGCCGGGGCCCGAGGGACCCTCGCCAAGATTGAACACGCCGTGGCTGGTACCCACCACGCCGACGAAACCCGTGGCCGAGAGATTGTTCGGCGCGCCCAGCACGTTGACGGTCAGATCGCGCTGACCACCGATGATGCCGCTGCCGACGGTCGACAGCGTGAACGGGTTGGGGTTCACGGCCTTGATGAAGTAGTCGGCTTCGGGATTCGGATTGGAGAAATCGTCAATCGTCTGCGAAGTGTTCAGATAGACCGCGCCTCCGACGACGTCGACCGTGTAGAAGGCCGGACCCGCGCTCTGCGTGTAGCCGGCTGGCACTTCTTCCGCGATGTAGTAGTGGCCGTCGGCGACGTTGTTGAACGTGTAGGCGCCGGTGCCCGCGGCCGACTGCTGGCGGTCGACGAGCGTGTCGGTGACTTTGCTGAAGACGTTGTCGCCGTTGTCCTTGTACAGGTCGATGAACACGCCGCCCAGCGGCACGTCGTGGGGCGTGCCAACCGGCGTAAAGCCGCTGCTGCTCACCGTGTCGAACTTAACCCCCGCGATCGAAGCTCCGGCCAACAGGTGACGATCTTCGCACAACTCGAAGCCCAGGCGACGGCGTTTGCCCGCGGTGCGACGACGGCTCGAAACCGGTTGATCAGGACCACCAAGCACGCCGAATAGGGAAGCGGCGCGACGAAGGAACGGACGATTCACTGGGGACCTCCCGAGAAGTTCAAACACGGTGCAAATCAATTAGGAGATAGCCGACACGCTCGCCCGCGGACCGCTGCTCGCTTGCCAGCGCCATGAGAGGCGCAGCAAGGCGCGGTCAACCGCGAACGGAGAAGAACACGAACACGCCTCACGAACTACGAACGTTCAACCGAGGCGTCGTGCCATGAAGGTCGTCAACCGCACCAGGCGGTGGCGTCCTGACTAGAAAAACGGCGGCCGGTCACCGGCACCGTGAAAAGGCTACTCAATCCATAATACTCGACCGGCCCCGCGATCGCCAGCGGCGCCCACCCCATGCCGGCCAGGCCACCAAGCCCAGGGCGATCGCCATCAGCAATCCGCTGGTCGGCTCGGGCACCGCGGACCCCGTGCCGACCAATTGCAGCATGTAATCCACATTGGGCGTCAAACCGCCGTTAAAAACGAAGGTAATGCTGTCCACCGAGTTCGGGTTGGCATTGCCCACCAGGTCGCTGAACGGGACCGATTCGCTATAGGTCGTCGCCGAATTGGGCGCGAGCTCCATTTTGGTCGTCGACGACTTGCCGCCGGGGCTGGTGATATTGATCGTAAATCCGAGCCCCGCGGTAGGCGATGCGTCGCAAAACAGGAATTGCAGCAGGAAATGGTCGTTCTTGCCGCCGTTGGTCAAGTCGACGCCGACACCGGCATTGAGGGCGTGGGCATTGTTCAAGCCCGTGGGACTGATCGTTTCGAGGCCCGCGTATTGCACCGTGGTCAGGGTCGGCGCGATGCCGTTGGTAGCGACCTGCAGGGCATCGACGTCGAAGTCCGTGTCGTGGCCGATGAGGCCGGTCGCGGAGTTCGGTTTTCCCTGCCCCATCACGTTGATCAGCACGTTGCGCTGGCCGCCGATGGCGCCGCTGACGGTCTGAGAAATCGTCTTGGTCGGATTGGTGCCGGTGCCCAAGGCAAAAAACGTGGCCGTGCCCGGCTGGGTGAAATTATCGATGGTCAGGATGCCCGCGCGCGCCTGCGCGGCGACGAAGAACACCACGACGATCGCACCCGTCACCCAGGCTCCGCCCGGGCGCAGCGCGCCGCACTTCACGCTAACGCTTTTTCGTCGTTTCATACGCAACTCAACCTTCGATGGTGGCCGGAGCCTCGGACGATCGAAGTAGGTTGAATTGCACGCTGCTTCCCAAACGGGCGATCCCAGCGCGCCAGCGGCCGCGCGACATGCCGGACAAAGGCTTGCCGCGCCAATCGATGGCGCAAGCGCGAGGATGACGGGTGAAGGATTACCGCGAGGACCGGCGGATCAGAAAAGGTGAGGCCTGCGAGCGCCTCGTATCCACCGGATTGTTACGGCCTGCGGCGGGCAATTTGCCCTACCTCGACCTCATGAGCTACTCAGCAGCGCGGTTAATGAAAATCAGGAAAAATCCGTCCTGATTCCGCTATACAACCAGCAATCGGCCTCCGTGTCAAGCTGTGCAGCCGAAAAATTTTGGGTAAATGCTAGAAACGCGAAAAAAGGACGATCTTTCCAGAGAAGCCCCAGTTGGCCGCTGTGCGTTGCACGGGGAAATCGACGGTTTCGCCGTTCCGATGCCCGTAGGACCGGCCGCCGCGCGGCGTAAAAAAAAGCGGGCAGTCGAGATGGTCCTCGACTGCCCGCCCTCGCGAAATTCGGTCAACGAATCGCCAGCTTGGAATCGGCTCAGGCTTATTGGCCCAGCGGATTGATATCCGGAATCGCCTGAATCGTGCTGTTCGTGCTGTCATAGCCGTCGTTGGTGAAGACGACCGTGTAAGCACCGTAACCGCTCGACGCACCGACGCGCGTCAGGGTCAGCGTCCACGAGTCTTCCAGCGAACCACTGGCACCGGCCGAAACCGTGCCGACCGTGAAGTACTTGGGGGTGGAGAACTGAATGTCCAACTTCGTGATATCGCTCTCGTACGTGCCGTTGCGGGCTTGCGAACGCTCTTCCGCCGAGCGAGCGGCGGCGAGATACGAAAACGCTTCAGCAGCCTTCGAACGTTCGACCGACTTCAGAAAGCGGGGCACGCCGAACGCGGCCAACACGCCGATGATAACGATCACGACCGCCAATTCGACCAGCGTAAAACCCTTCCGATTCTTTGCGGCATTCATGTAATGCATCTCGATTGCTCCTCGATCTCGCGCACCGGACGGGGCGCGATTCTTTGTTGTAAAACGCAATGACGGTGACGGAAGGGACTACGACCCCAACCCCTCGTTCGGCTACTTCCGAACGGCCCGTACTCATCTTTAGGTCACGCTTTTGCGGAATGCCGAGTCGGAGCGTTGGATTTCCTCGAGTGGGGCATTTTGTCTCATTCCACTTGGCCAAAATCGCTCCATTTGGCCGGAAAAACGACGTTTTATGCAGGCCGTAGCGAATGCATCTCGCCTTCCAGAGACCCTCGACCGAGAGTTAGAAGGCCCAAAAACACCGGAGAATGTCGGGTTGACGGCCATGCGTCGTGTGCCGAGCACGTCAAGGAACGTGCACGAGATCGCCGCTGGCCGGATTGCGCGCGATGCCGTTGAAGTTCGCGCCGGCGCCGGGCTCGACCGTGTAGCCGACCCGCTTGAAGTAAGCAATCTGCTCGTCGCTCCAACCTTTGGCAAGTTGCAACAGCACGCCGCCTTCAGTGTGCATTCGCGGCGCGGATGCCGCGACGTCAAGCGATTGCTCGCGGCCCATCAGGTTGACCAGCACGTCGCAAAGCGTGTTGGGAATGCGCCGCCCGCCGGTTGCACCCATCGCGATCGCCGCGCGGCCGCCGCGAAAGACGAGCGAGGGGCACATATTGTCGAGCGGCCTTGCGCCGGGCCGCGGCGAGTTCGGATGCCCAGGCTGCGGATTGAAACGCGACATGCCATGGCCCAAAATCAGGCCCAGCCCCTCGACCGTCACCCGAGCTCCAAAGCCGTTGCCGTGCGTGAGCGTCAGCGCCACCATCATCCCATTCTTGTCGACGGCGCTCAGATGCGTCGTGCCGCCGGCCGATCGCCCGTCCGTCGCACCAGGAATCGGCCGCTCTTCCTTCAGGGCCTGGCGGACTTGCTCGGCCGACCGCTCGGCCTGTGCGTCCGAAAGAAACCGCGCGACGGGCACCTCGCCGGCCTCGGGGTCGCCCAGCAGCGTCAGCCGATCGTGCCAGGCGATGCGCAAAGCCTCGACGCGGGCTTGCGCGGACTTCGGATCCACGGGATCCATCGTTTCCCACCCCAGCGCTTTGAGTGTCGCCAGCGCCTGCAAAACACTCAACCCTCCGGCGGTCAGCGGGGCGGTGTAGACGGTCGCCCCGCACCACTGGAGCGCCAGCGGCCGCACTTCGTGAGCCTGATAATTTGTCAAATCCTGTGCGGTCACCAGGCCGCCATGCTTTTGAAACTCGCGGGCGATGTGCCGCGCAATCTCGCCGTGATAGAACGAAGCCACCGAGTTCTCGGCAGCCAGCTTTTCGAGCAGCGCGGCCAGGTCGGGGTTGCGAAAGATCTCGCCCGCCGCGGGCGTCTTTCCGTCGGTAAAGAACAATCGGGCCGAGCCAGGATCGCGCTGAAATTGCCCGCTGAAATTGCGAATCACGTCCGCCAGCGGCTGCGGCAGCGGAAAGCCTTCGCGGGCAAAGCGGATGGCCGGGGCCAGCAACGATCCCAGCGGCCGCGAACCAAATCGATCGAGCGCCAGTTGCAAACCGGCCAGGGTTCCCGGCACCCCGGCAGCCAGCCAGCCCGTTTCATTCACGCCGCCCCGCACGTGGCCCCGCGCGTCGAGAGGATACATGTCGGCTCGCGCGGCGGCCGGCGCCGTGGAATTGAAATCGATCGCCGCAACCTTGCCATCGGGCCAGCCGACGACCAGGTGCCCGCCGTAGCCGCCGATGCCGCAATTCGAAATCGAAACCACGGCCGCCACCAGCGCCGCAGCCACAACCGCGTCGACCGCGTTGCCTCCGTCAGTCAGCACCCGCTGCCCAGCTTCGGCCCCCTCGGGTTGCCCCACGACCAATCCGGCCCGGCCGCTCGGCTCGTCGGCCGTCAAACCGAGGCTGGCCTGAGACAACAACAAGCCTGTTGAGCCCAATTCGACGAAGCGGCGACGCGTCATGTTAGGCAGGTTGGGCGCCATGATTGCTCGCTAGCGGGCGTGGGGGAGCTGTCGCATGGCCGGGCATCCATCGGCACGACCGACGGCTTGGATTGTCGTGAGAATCACGGCGCTTGGCAACTCGTGGGCGCACCTTGGTCGGGCAAACCGCAAGGTCATTTCGCCGCGGCAGTTTGGGCAGCCGCCTAACCGTCACAACCGTCACGCTTCAAAGCCGACTTTTGATCCCCCTCACACCTGCCGATAAACCTTGCCGTGGGCACGGCAGGGAATCGCTGCGCCGTCTGGGCAATCAGGGAGGCGCCTCATGTTCTGCCCGACCAGGATCTGGAGCGGCCGGCTCTGCGCGCTAGCGCTGCTGGTCATGCTTTCAGCGAAGGCCTGGGCCCAAGATGCCGCCATCAGCCAGCCGCCGCTGCCCAATGCCTACTCGCTGAGCGCTGCGCCCGACGCGGTGCGTGCGCCCCCGGCGACCGAACCCTTCGCAGACCGCGCCTCCTGGACGACGAGCGCTTCGGAAAGTATTCCGGAATGTGGCGACTGCCCGCCCGGCAATGGCTGGCTCGACAACTTGTCGTTTTTCGCCGGGCTCGACGGCTCGAAGCAGCCGCAGGACTTCGGCGTCAACGCACAGTTCGGCGGACGGGCCTCGGTCAATTGGGGCATCCCCCTGTTCGAATCGCTCGGCATCGGCGCCCAGATCGGCACGGCCATTGACGCCACGGGCGACGCCGTGCAAGTCGTGCAACGCACGCTCGGCTCGTCGGGTCGCACCCAAAGTTACACCACGCTGGGCATCTACCAGCGCACCGAGATGGGGCTGAGCTGGGGCGTGGTCTACGACTTCCTTTCTCAGGGCTATTACGACCAGTTCGCGCTGGCTCAATGGCGGGTCAACGTCGGCTATCAACTGACGGAACGCGACCTGGTCGGCGTCTGGTCGGCGATTGCCGATCGCAGCAGCAACGGAAATTTCGGCGCCATCCCGGTGACGCTCACGCCGATCACGCAGACCAATGCCTACTACCGACACGAGTGGATAAACGGCATCCAGACGACCGGCTGGTGCGGCCTGGCCAACGAACACGGCCAGGTCAATGCCGTGCTCGGCGATCTGGCGCCCCTGCACGACACATTCGTCTTTGGCGCCGAGTTGTACGTGCCGCTGACCAATAACCTTGCCCTGTTTGGCCAAGGCAACTTCATCATGCCCGCCAGCTCGGGCACGGTCGACGCCTACCTGGGCGTGGCCTGGTATCCGCACGGCGGCGTGCGGCAGATGGCCCGCGCCCTGTTCGCCCCGTTGCAGACCGTGGCCGCCCCGACCAACTTCGCGGTGAACCTGCACCGCTAACGGTCGGTTGCCAACGGGCCTTGGTTCACGGCCTGTCCCATTTCTCATGCCACGCACACAAGGGCCAAACAATGGTCGTTAGACTGTGAGGACATGGACCTCAACGAACTCGACGAAAAGATCGATCGCTTGAGCATCAAGGAGCAGTTGGAACTGCTGCGGAAAACGTTGACCGAAGCCCGCAAGAAGCTTGAGATCACGAACCTCTTCTGGGAGCGCGTCGTCGCCGCCGAAGACCTGCTGAACGAAGGCGAAACCGAACTCTTCGACTCGGCCGCCGACACCCTGCTCCACATCCGCTCCCTCGTCGGCTACCGCAAGCCCAAACGCCGCAAGAAGTGAGGCGCGGGCGGATCGACGCGCGCGACGTTGCCGACGGAATGGCCGCTGCACCACCCGCACGTGGCCAGCAAGCGGGCCAAATGGCTGGACGCGACGATTCGCTGGGATGATAATCGTGCCGTTCGGTCGGCCGATTACGATTTTCCTGCGGATGGTACAGCCATGCGGGGCTTGCGCGACAAGGCGGCGATTGTCACGGGCGGCGGCGGTGGCATCGGTCGGGCCATCGTCCGGCGCTTGGCCGAGGAAGGCGCCTCGGTCGGCATCTTTGATCTCGACGCTGTGGCGGCGGCCGAAACCGTGCGCTCGATCCAAGACACCGGCGGCTGCGCGGCGGCCGAGATTCTGGACATCACCGACTACGCCGCCGTCCGCGCCGCGGTCGAGGCAATCGAAACAAAACATGGTCCCACGGACATCCTCGTCAACAATGCCGGCTGGGACCAGGCGGGGAATTTTCTCGATACTCAGCCCGAACTATGGAACCGGCTCATTGCCGTGAATCTTATTGGCCCCTTGAACCTGCACCACGTCGTGTTGCGGGGAATGGTTGAGCGTGGCCGGGGACGCGTGGTGAACATCGCCTCGGATGCGGCACGCGTCGGCTCGTCGGGCGAAAGCGTCTATGCGGCGGCCAAGGCCGGTGTCGTCGCTTTTACCAAAGCCGTGGCCCGCGAGTTGGCGGCACAGCGCATCACGCTCAATTGCGTTTGTCCGGGTCCCACGGACACGCCCCTGTTGGCATCGTTCGCCGGTCCCGGCGAACAGGGGCAGAAGCTGCGAGCCGCCTTGGAGCGGGCAATCCCCTTCAAGCGGCTGGGCCGACCTGAGGACATGGCCGGCATCGTGGCCTTCCTCGCCAGCGACGAGGCCAGTTATATCACCGGCCAGGTCATCAGCGTCTCCGGCGGTTTGACGATGCATGGTTAATGCGGGAAGGAATTGATTCAATGAGCTACCAGGACATCCTCTACAGCGAGCAAGCGGGCAGGGCCACGATCACCATCAACCGGCCCGCGGTGCACAACGCCTTTCGGGCCCAAACCGTCGGAGAGATGATTGATGCTCTGCAGCAGGCCGGCTGGAACAAACAGATTGGCGTCATCGTGCTGGCCGGTGCGGGCGATAAGGCCTTCTGTTCCGGCGGCGATCAGTCGTCACACTCCGAGGCCGGCGATTATGGAGGCAAAGGAACGGCGGGCCTGCCCATCGAACAACTGCAGAGCCTGATTCGTGACGTGCCGCAGCCGGTGATCGCCCGGGTGCAAGGCTACGCGATCGGCGGCGGCAACGTGCTGGCCACGTTGTGCGACCTGACGATCGCCTCGGAGCGGGCGAGCTTCGGACAGGTGGGTCCCAAGGTGGGCTCGGTCGATCCGGGCTTTGGCACCGCGTATCTCGCGCGCGTGGTCGGAGAGAAACGGGCCCGCGAGATGTGGTATCTCTGTCGGCGCTACACCGCCGCCGAGGCGCTGGCGATGGGCCTGGTGAACGTGGTCGTTCCACACGAGCAGTTGGATGCCGAAGTGGACCGCTGGTGCGCCGACCTGTTAGCCCGCAGCCCCACGGCTCTGGCCATCGCCAAGCGGTCCTTCAACGCGGACACGGAACAGATCCGTGGCATCGGCGCGTTGGGGTTTCAGGCCTTGGCGTTGTATTACCAGACCGACGAACACCGCGAGGGAGCGGCCGCGTTTCGCGAGAAGCGGCCTCCCGATTTCCGCAAGCACGCGCGGTGAAGGTCAGCATCAAGGGCGACTCCAGTGCGAACCTCTCTGAACGCCATGCTTTCGGCGATCCTCAAGGACGACCGCGCCAGGGTCAGGGACCTGCTCAAGGCGGATCGTGACCTGGCAATGCGAAGTATTGATGAACCCAAGCTGTACCAATCCGAGATCTTTCACTGGATGTACGTGGGCGATACCGCGCTGCATCTCGCTGCCGCCGGTTATCGCGTCGAAATCATTCGTCTGCTGCTGGCGGCCGGGGCCGATCCCCACGCGGCCCTGAATCATCGTCGCAGCGGCCCCTTGCACTATGCAGCCGATGGCTACATCAATGGCCCCGTTTGGGACGCGAAAAGACAAGTGAAAACCATCCGCTGTCTGCTCGAAGCGGGCGCCGACGTCAACGCGCCCGACAAGAACGGCGCCACGCCCTTGCACCGCGCGGTCCGCACGCGCTGCGCCGCCGCCGTGGAATACTTGCTGCAAGCCGGCGCCGATCCGACACAGAGAAACAAACCCGGGTCGACGCCGTTTCACCTGGCGGTGCAAAACACCGGCTGCGGCGGCAGCGGTGCCGAAGAGGCCAAGGCGGAACAACGAACGATCATCGCCACCTTTCTGTCACGGAGCGTGAGCACTGAACTCACAGACGGCCTAGGCCACTCCGTGTTGGATTGCGCCAAGAGCGATTGGATCAGGAGCATGCTAACCGCCCCTGTCGCCGCGGCGGGTGACGGGGCTGGCTAGGCCGGCAAGTGTTACCGCAAGTCGAAGGTCGAATACCTGTTCGCCGATGGAACCTCTCCGACAGAAACCCAACGCAGGGACTCTAACGATGCTCGGAAACCGAATCACGCTGGCAGCTTGCGGGCTACTGACAATTGCCTGCAACCTGGGGCTCGCCGCCGATCCTCCGTCGGAAAAGAATGTCACGCTATTGGGCATGCTGAGCGAATGGCAATATCCCGGCTCCAAGTTCAATGGCGCGGAATCCAGTGACGCAGCCGTCAGCGACATCAGCTCCATCAAGAGCAAGGCCGTGCTCACGACGCCCGATTCCGCCGAAAAGGTGGTCGCCTTCTATCTGGAAAAGCTCAAGGTCGACTCCACGGGCAAGAATCTTGGCGAGAAAGACGGCGAAAGGATTACCACCAAACGTTCCGTGTCCATTCAAGACAACTCGAACGACAGGCCGCTCAAGCTAACCATCATTGCCATTAACGAGACAGGTTCATCCACAACGTTGGTCATCAGCCGGGCCGAAGGTGAAGAGACAACCCATATCGCCTGGTCTAATTTTCGACAGTTATGGCCGTAAGATCCTTCACCAATCCATTGATCCTCCTGGCATCCGCGCGATGGCCTTGGCCCTAACCCATTTCGATCGTGCCCAGCAGGGGTTCGCCGGCGTCGGCCGTGGCTTCGGCGGCGGCGGCCAGGCTGATTTCCTCAGCGGATAGGACGGGCGACTGGGCGGGGCGGATGCGGCCGGCGAGCCACAGGCTGGCGAGGGTCGAGGCGGCAGCGATCCAGCCCACGACGCCAAACTGTTCCAGCTTGCCGTCGGCGGATTGGCTGATGATCAGTCCGCTGCCATAGGCGGCCAATCCGGCGGCAATGTGCTGCACCGAGGAATTGGCGCTCAGAAATCCCCCGCGCTGCTGCGGCTCGACACTGCTGGTCATCAGCGCCATGGCCGCGATCATGCGGCCCACGTTGCAAACCATCAGCGCGCCGTAAATGCTCACGATCACGGCCACGCCGACCGGCGGCAAGTGGGTGATGGCCAGAAACCAGAGCGCGGAGAACGGCGTGAGGATGCGGTAGATCCTCAGCTTTCCGAATCGATCGGCCAGCCTGCCGATGATTGGCGAAGCCACGAGCGTCAGCGCTCCGCCAACGATGAAGATCAGCGGCAGTTGGTCCTCGGTCATGCCCAGGTTGGCAACAAAGTAAGCGCTGATGTAGGGAAACACACTGAAGCCCGCGATCATCAGCACGATGATCAAGGCAAACGCGTTCAAATGATTCGCGTGCGAAAACGTGGCCACCAGCGACCGCAACGGATGGGCGTGCGCCTTACGAACGTGGCTGTCCAATCGTGGCAACGCATAAGGCGTCAGCACCAGCGCCGGGAATCCGCCCAGCACCAGGACGAAAAACGGAACTTGCCAACCGTAGTTGGTTCCCAGGAACAGGCCGAACGGCACACCGGCCACCGTGGCCAGCGAGAACCCCATCATCAACGACCCCGTGGCGCGGCCCCGACGATGCTCGGGAAACACGTCGCCGACGATCGTCATCGTCATGCCTCCCAGGATCCCGCCAAATGCGCCGGTGGCAATGCGTGCCAACACCAGCGTGGGATACGTTGTCGCCAGCGCGCACAACAGCGTGCCCAGCAGAAAGCCCGCGTAGAGCACCATGAACGTGCTCCGCCGGGCGAAGCGGTCGACGATCGACGAGGCCACCAGGCCCGCGGCGCCGGCGGCGAACGTATAGGAGGAGACGATCAAGCCAAACTCGGCCGGACCGATCTCGAGCGTTCGCATCAACTGGGGGCCGAGCGGCATCACGATCATGAAGTCGACGATCGTGGTGAACTGCACCGCGGCCAGAATGATCAGCACCAACCGCTCACGGTCCCGGACTTCAGCGCCCGCCCTGGCTTCTTGGGGCGGCTCCTCGGCATTTCCCTGCGGCATCACGACATTCCATGGTTGTAGTGGTGTTGCGCAACCCCATTTGGCGCTTGCGCAACCCCATTTTACCCGCTGCCCCTCCGATGCAAGGACAACCGCGCGACGACACGGGTTCGCGGGCAATCGCCGCCGAGCAAGGCCCCAGCCGGCAACTGGCATTTGGCCAGGCGATTGCGCGTGCTGTCAAGAGAGCGATGGCTCCTCGAAACCGCGATGCACACCAGAGCCACGCAACGGTTTGTGAGTTTCTCGTGCGAGTTCTATGATGGTCGCGATGGGACGCGAATTGGTAGAACACGCAGCTCTCCTCCCGCCAGGCTCGATCACGCTCGACATTGGCGGCGAAGGGCGTCATCCCGGCGCATGGAATCTCAATCCCCGCAGTCGCAAGACCTTGGGACCCCAACGGGGCGAGCCGATTCCCTGGCTGATTCGCGGGCGCGGCGAACGGATTCCGCTGGCCGATCAATCCGTCGACATCTTGATCGTCGAGCGCACGCCGTTGCGACCGGCCACCCTCACCGAAATCTTGCGGGTTGCCCGTCCCTTGGCACGTGTCGTCCTTCGCCACGCCAACGCCCACGCCCGCGACCCTCACCACCTGGCCGTCCAGATGCTGCACGGGGCCGTCGAGCAACGCCTCACCCTGATCGGTCGGCAAACCGTGCAGGAGACGGTCATCCGTTTATCGAATCCCACCGCGACAAACGTGCCGTCGTCTTGGGATGCCATTTAGATTCTTGGGCCGACCCGGCTACAGTCACAGCGACGAATGGCACGTAGATCCCCAGCAAGTCCGTAGCGGGAGGTGACATAGGCAAAAAAGGCCTCTCTTGCGTAGATGGTGTTTGGCAACACATCCATCACCGGCAAGGAGGCCTCAAGGATGCGATATTCTAGCCAGGGACGGTTTCGGCAACAGGTGAGATTTCTGCGACGTCAGTTTCTTCAAGACGGAGATCTGCCGTTCAGCAATGTGCTCTCCGAGGGGGGTATCGCGCAAGCACTGACAGCAATCG
>PLYM01000247.1 GCA_003153375.1 Planctomycetaceae bacterium | reverse complement strand
AGGCAAACGACAGTTCCCAATAAGCGTTTTCGGTCTCGTTGACGAGGTTTCGAACACTGATCTCGAACTCCGCCAGGCTCAAATCGACGTTGTTGTGCGCCGACAACACAGTTTGCGAGCCATTGCTGTCGGCCGGGCTCACATGGTATCCGCCCATGGATCGCAACGCCTTGGAATTGGCCCTTGAGGTCTTGATCGCGTCTTCGAGCCTTAAATCCCAGTAGCTCGTGAATTTCAGGCCCTTCGGCTTCAGCAACTCCGAGGATTGGGTAAGCTCGTCGAGGGGAGTACTTTGTTCGATCGAATCAGGTTGCACTGGGGTTTGGGCCGTTTCTGATGACCTACTGCGTTCAGATTTTGATACGATTCCCTCCTCGCCTGCATTCGAGGTCTCGGACTGCAATTGGGCGGGCAACCCAAAGACAACAATCCAGGCGATTGATGCCAGCGCTGCGCCGACTAACGCGCAACTTGGCCCATAGAGTCGTCCGTGCCGACCGGGCATCTTCCCCAGGACGTTGCAAATTCGGTCCAAGAGCACCATTTTCCTGCCTCCTATTCCGGCCGCCAACAAGGACTCAACAGATGAGCTTTGCTGATGTGCCAAATAAGCCAAAGCCTTGGCATAGACCACACGATTGCCGACCGCCATTTGCGCCAGCTCGTCGCAGCACATTTCGCGCTCGATGCGCAGCCGGCGCGAACACCACCACACTGCCGGATGAAAGAACAACACGGTTTCAACCACGCGCTGCAGCAGGTTGACCACCAAGTCCCAGCGCCGCAAATGGGCCAGCTCGTGCGCGATGACTGCCTCCAGAACGTCGCTCGGTAGCTCGCTAATCCACGAGGCGGGCAACAGCACCATCGACTTGAAGATTCCCATTGCCATCGCTTGCGATATTCGCTCGACGACGTGCACCGCCGGACGCACGCGAAACGCCAATTGCAGCGACAATCGATCGACCATGTGGGCCACCTCCGGCGGTATCGGTTGCCGTCGCCGAGCAAGCGTCCACAAACCGATCGCGCCCAAGAGCAGTCTCGTCGTCATGAAGCAAATTCCTACCAGCCACGCTGTCACGATCAACGAACGCTGGCGGCCGAGCCAGGCTCCGGCAACGTGCAGCCGCGAGTCGGGAGGCTGGATGATCGATTGCACAACGTTCGATCGCACAGTTTTCGAGTCCGTGGCGCTGTCTTCCGCCTCCGCGAAAGCATCGCCGCCGCCGGCTTCGTTGGCCGAGTTTGCCTGAACTTCGATTACTGCCACCGGTTCGGCAGAGATACTGAGCCAGGTGACCAGCGGACAAATGGCCAATAATGTGAGCAATCCGCAGAAAAACGCATAACGCGCGGATGCCGTGTGGATCGGCAAGACCTGAAGGAGGCACGCGGCCGAAAGCCCCAGCAACGCGCCTTGCCAAAGAAAATGAAGTACCACCTGCGCCAGCACGCTTACGGTTGATTCGGATAGAAGAAATTGCAGCATCATCAAAGGTTCTCCTGCTGCTTTTCATATTCTGCCAGCGTTCGACGAATGACCGCCAGCTCTTCGGTATTCGGACTCGCTTCCTCCAGCAGATGCGTGACGAGAAGGCTGGCGGAGCCTTCGAAGGCCCGCCCTAACAAATCAGCAAGCATGCGGCGCATCGTTTTCGTGCGACCCGCTTTGGGCAGGTAAACAAAGGCTCTACCCGAGGGCTTGCGGATCAGGAGGCCTTTCTCCGTCATCACGTTGAGCAGGCTCATCACCGACGTATACGCCCGCGGCCGCCGCCGATTGAGAACCTCGCGCACCTCGCGCACCGTCAGCGGACTGCGCTCCCAGAGGGTGCTCAGGATCTCCAGTTCTCCGGGCGTCGGGTTCTGATGTTTGGGGCGCCCCATGACGGTGCTCACTCATGAACTGTGGATCCGTGAAGTCACGAATGGGGAATCTACTGCTTAAGCAGTAGTACTGCAACGGCAAAAACAGTAGATCTCCACGTTATGCTAGCGGATGCGGCGGGCACGGCCGCGATTCGGTCTTCCCCGCCTGGCCTGTCCGTGCTCCGCAATTCGTTCCTTTTCCGGGATCCAAAGCCAATTTTGCGAGCGTATTCATAGCGCTGGGCAACTCCGTTCCGATAAGCTCAAGTCACTATTCAAAGTGCCGAGAACTGGTCCCAAGCGCGGAAAGTGAGACGACGAGTTCTTCCGCACCCTGGCGCATCGGTGCGACACACATCGGTCGCTGTGACGAATGGCACTTAGATCTTGGTAAAGCCTCGCGCCATATCACGTTTGGTCTGCTGTCGTGGTTTTCTCAGGAATCCGTAATGTTTGGGTCTCCGTTTTCTTAGCCGAGGTTCATATCGATCGGGTCGATCTGCGACGCGATGAACTGTGATTGCATCCAGCAACTGCTGGTAAAGGCGATTGCGAAATGCCGAGTCATGTTGGCCTTGGATGGCAATCACCGGTTGGAAGGCTTCCAGCGTCTGGATCGCACCCTTGAAGCTGATCGAACGCGGATCGATGCCCTGTTTCGTCGCGGCTTGGGCCATGATCGTACGGATGAGGTTGTAGGCCAGGATATGTGTCCATATTTCCTTCCGAACCAGTTCCGGTGTTTTGCACCGTAGAACTTCCATCTGCATCGTTTGTTTCAGCGATCTCAAATCAAGCTCGGCATTCCAGCGCGCACGATAGAGTTGTGCAAGATCGCTCTTGGTAAACTCGTCGACGTCCAATAACGTCGTGGCGATGGTGAGGATCATAACACGAAAGCCAACCTGCTCGAC
>PLYM01000071.1 GCA_003153375.1 Planctomycetaceae bacterium | reverse complement strand
CGTCTCTTATGAATAATTCGGGCTAACGAGCTTTTCGTGCAATTGCGGCACCCCTACCGTCGGACGATCGGTCGGCGGAATCCGACAACACAAACGGCCGAGCACGACTCAGAGGCGGCTCGTCGGTTTCGGGCCGCAGACATGGCAGAAATTAATCAGCACTGCCGCCGTCGATTCAAGAAGGCCGCAACGTCCATGAATTTCGGTCCGACAAGTCGCACCGTCTGTCTCAGCAACAGAGGGCTCACCTGAAGCCGGTGCGTCCAGTAGACCAAGGGCTCCTCATGATTGACATCGACGTAAGTTGAGTCAGCAGATTCATCCATCTTCATTGCACTCACCATTGCCTTGCCCTCCTCCGTAGCGGTGGCCGTCAATGGCTTCCTTGCTGCTCGTCTGGACGTCCTTGACCATTGGTCCGACCTTCTTCACCGCCGCTTGGATTCTGTCCATGCCGACGCCAAAATGCTTGGCCCGATCCTGCAACTCGTAATCTTCGTTCGGGTTAATGCGATCACGGTCGGAGTTGCCAATCTTGGCTTTATCGTCTGGCATCGTTATCGCCTGCCAAAAAGTTTCTTGAACTTCCATCGCTGGGCAATAACATCAAATGGCGTGCCAATTCACCCGAAAAGTCGAATGATGGTCCTCATTGCCGACCGGCCGGGGTAAGACTTGGACAAGCGGGAGTCCGAAAAAGCCGGCTTCACTCGTAATATGGGTTAAGCCGGTGCAATCACAATCGCTTATGAAGTTGCTTGCCGAGTCGCCGTGACGATTTGGCGTAGTGCAAGAAGCGGTAAGCCGCAGGAGGACGCGTGTGATGCAAGAAATGCAATGCCCAAATTAGCGAGGCCGTAGCCGGCCAGCGACTCCAAGTGGATTAGCGAAATAGCAGGCGCACAACTCTGATCTTTTGCACGAACAAACCATGAAGTCGTTGTGGCGACGAATTTGGGGAGGCGTTTTAACCTATCTTCTGGCTATCGGTGCATATGCGTTTTTTCGCGTGTTTGGAGGAGAGGTTCACGGACGTCACCGATTGGACCAATTCTTTCATGATGGAGGAATCTTGGTTGCCAACCATTCGAGCTACATGGATTGGTTCGTGTTGGCTAGCATTGCACGGTTTGAATACGGTATCTGGCCGGTGTTCTTGGCCAAGAATCGATTGTTCGAACATTGGCTCTTTGGTCCTGTGATGGAGTTCGTCCGATGTATTCGAGTCGCCGATGACGGCAGTCGAATACTCTCCGAGGCTGATCTGCGAAACACGAAATGCCTCGTCGTATTCCCAGAAGGAAAACGGTCTGTCGATGGAAACATCGGCAGGGCTCATACGGGCGCCGTCAGGTATGCAGCGATGTTCCGTAAACCAATTTTCCCGGTTGGCCTGAGGGGCTTCTATGCTGTGTGGCCACCGCACAGGTGGCTTCCTCGGCCAGGCCAATGTCACATTCTATGTGCCGCGCCGCGAGAGGTGCTTGGTCATTTCCAACTGCCCTGCGAACCAGCCGAACTTGCTGCGGAAACGTCGGACATCATGAAGCAGATAGCGGAAATGGTGGCCAAGCCGGCTGAATGCACCGATTCACCATGAGGATGGGACCATCGATCGCGTCGTGGCCAGCAGGTGCAGCTGGGGAAATGTGTCCCCCTGATGGCGCTTCGCCTACCGGATCGGCTCGGGGCAGCCTCATTTCCCGCCCGCTCTCCATATATAATGTCAACCTGGCAAGTCCCGATGGAATCGCGGCCGGCAGTCAGGATGATTCTTGCTGCATCCGCGTCGCAGAGACTCTCCACGGGTACCTCCGCCACGTGTGCAACGAGGCGGACATCGAGTACATTCAGGACGACAAGATCATCGACCTGTTCAAGAAGCTGCTCGCCGAGCACGAGGCACTCCAGGACCTGGGGCCGCGGCCGCAGGACACGTCCACCATCACGAAAGCATTCTGCGGGGTAATGACTGTGATCGACCCGCTCAGGAACCGGGCGAGCTTCGCCCATCCCACGCCCGCGCTCCTCGGGGTGCCCGAGGCCGTGCTCGCCATCAACGCCGCGAAGACGATCCTGCACTATGTGGACGCCAAGCTGGCGGCGGTGGCGGTGAGGTAACGGGTGGGGATTCCGAGCCGGAGGAGACGCGATGGCGGATGAGCGGTTCATCAACGTGTTCCTGGACACCCAGTTCTTCGACTCCAATCAGATGGACTTCGCCAGCAAGACGTTCGAGGTCCTGCGGCTGGCGGCACAGGCCGCTCTTCGTCTAGCCGGTATGCGGATCAGTTCAAGCGGGATGCCGTCCGCTTGGTTAGCCACGAGAAATACTCGTTCAGGGCGGCGGCCATCCGTGGCTGACGATCCATGAGGAAGTGCAGGTCATGGCCGATTGGTTCGACAAGCAGTTGGCTAACAAATAAGCGACGCTCGCGCAATCGCGGCTCGATTGTCGAGCCGCGCGAACGTCGATCAAAATGCACCGCTGCCGCCTCCCATTGGGCGGCGGCGCGGCTGACCAGCGATGGGGCGCCCGCCCGTCCAATTACCGGAGT
>PLYM01000029.1 GCA_003153375.1 Planctomycetaceae bacterium | reverse complement strand
TGCTGCGTCGAGAGCATGCGCTACGTCCGACTTGATTTGGCGCACAGCGTCAGCGATATTGCCAAACATGCGGGCCTCCTGGTTCGAGTTTGGAGTCGTGAGAAACCCCATTCTCGCCGGAGGCCTGCTCTTGCGCTAGTGGCTTCGCCTGCCGCCTGCTTTCATCGCCTGCTAGCAGACTCGCGATGCATCCTGCCGCAAATCAGTTGCGCTTAACTTCGTGCCATTCCACACAGCTCCATCAATTTGAAAACAGTTGCCCTTTGTGTGGCAGTGTCGAACGTCCACGACACGCTCCAATCGTAAAAATCGATGCGCTCCTTGACATCGCGAGGATCGAGGGGAACTCCCATTTCCCAACGTAGAATGTCATATCCAGTCAACGCGGCATCCCATTTTGCAAGTGGCAATTTTCGTTTAGGTACATCTGCCAATGCCTCATTAACACTCGTTTTCAAAGCTAGGTTCATTGGAACAGCGTGATCGACCGAGTACACAAGCAGATTTACCTGGCAGCAAAGGTCCAAAAGCACAAGGTTCTTTCCAATCGAAACGGGAAAGCCGTCCGGCAGAGGATTTCGGACATGTTTCAGCCTGTCAACGGTCGGCTTCGCGAGGTCTTCCATCCGGCGTAACTCTGCGGTAATTCGGGAAGGCTCGGAAAAGTGAGCGAGCGCAAAAATTGCCGCACCCAACCCCAGTTTACTTCCGAATAATGACTTCTGACTCTTCGGAACATCGGCGTCCTCGTGGTGCTTAACCATTTGCTCAACGTTGGATCTGTGACTTTCATACATCAAATCGCAAATTGACTTTGCCTTGATCCGCGCATCGTCTCTCGAAAGTTCCGAAAGCATGGCCACGAGCTTGTGTGTGCGCCGGCTGCTCAGAATCTGTTGAAAATCAATCTGAGCTCCGCCAACTTCGGTCTGATACCCTGGGACGAAGTAATCCTCTTGATTGCCGAGATTCCGGACCACGGCTTCGAGAGATTCCTTGGCAATATTGGCACGTATCACCTCAACTCGTGACCGCACGCGCTCAATACGTTCAGAGCGGGATTTGGGAATCGGCGGAGGGAATTGAGTGGCGCGGCTCAGCACCGGAAAGCCGTTTGTCACGATGAGCAAGGTAACCATGCCGGCCAGAATCTTGTGTCGTTTAGATCGATTAGCCAGCACATAGCACCTTTTCGACGACTTGGAAAATGCTGTGACCTTGGCTACACAAGTCTAGTGAAAGCCGGCGATTCCCGCGAGTTATTTTGAGTTGTGCGGTCCGCAACGGGCTTGCAGCCCCGTGCCGGTCAGCTCCACCGTGGAGAAGGAGACAGCGGTTTAGTGTCAACTGCCCGGTTGGTTCCAGTTGGTCACGTCGTGACTAGCGGAAGGGTGCTTTCTGAAACGCTTACCAAATATGTTGGTTCTGACATGCAGAACTGCCGCTCGTTCGACGGCTTGATTGATTTCCGACCGACACCAAACAATCCTCATCGCAAGCGAAGGCAAGAAGAACCGACGAACTTGATCGTCCTTCTTCGCGCTGAATTTCATTCTTGCACGTCCTTAGCCGGTGCTGGAATCGCATCCTTGAGGCGATGGTCATCGACAACAGCCAACGCCTTTTCCTGAACTTCCTTGGCTGCTTTCGGGTTGTCGAGCGCCACGGCAACCTCAATCAACTGGAGGGTCTCTTCAACAAAATGATTCTCATTGTATTCCTTGAATTGCGCTCCGCCGATTGTTGGATCGTCATAGAATGCTGTGTTGCGATCATACGACGCCTTGACGAGAATAAAATCCCGCGCCGGATTGGTGATGTATTTGCGCGCGAGGTCGTATCGTTTTGCCTTGATCACCACGCCCTTGGCGACGTTCCAACACTGTTTGGCTAGGTCGGGCTTTGTTTGATCCAAGGTCTGAAACAAATCAACGGTCTTGCTGTCTTCGTTAAGCGTCATCTTCATCGATCCCGCCACCGACGCGATGAGCTTTGCCCCCTGGGACGGCGTGCTGGCGGAGCTCGACGATGCCCTGCAACCGCTTGATTACTATCCACCCCGCTGGTCCGTCGACTCATTCCCCTCGCCCGACCAACTCGCACGAATGGGCGCGGTGGCCTGGAAGAAGTAGTCGCTCGCCCTGCCGCGGCGCCCGGCTTACGAAGAGGGCCGGAGGATCTTGCCCATGCTGATGCGTTCTTCGGTGGCGTAGCCGAGCTTCTTGTAGAAGTCGACAACGGCGGAATTCGACGCCACGACTTGCAAGTTGATCTTGGGCGAGCCCAGTCGCTCGAGCTCTTGCTCCACATGGTTCATCAGGGCGGCGCCGATTCCCTGACGGCGAACGGAGGGGCTCACGGCCAGGGAATAAATCCAGCCGCGATGGCCGTCATAGCCGCCCATCACCGTGCCCACGATGATTCCCTCGTGTAACGCGACAAAGAACAGCTCGCGCTGCAGGGCCAGCTTGTGTCGAATGATTTCGAGCGGATCGTTGTGGGCCGCGGCATAGCCGAATACCGCAGTCCATAGCGCGACCACGCTCGACTGGTCTGCTTCCTGAAACGGCCGAATGTCGATTTGCGCCACGGGAGATTCCCATCGTTGCTTGAACGAACTTGCGATCGATTGCTGCGCGACTCAAACGAAGCAGTAGGCGAAGGCCCGATCTCGGCTGCCATTGCAGCTCGGGCTGAAACAGAAACGTCCGATTCTAGCTTCTCTTCGCCGCCGAGCCATCCGGCGACAGTTACGACAGCCAGAACCAAATCGCGATCACGAGGATGATCCACATGCCGGCGCCGATCGCGGCTCACATTCGCACCCGGCCGATCAGGGCGTACACGGCCGGAAACATCGTCGACCAGCCGAGGGCGGCCAGGGCGTTCATCTCGAACGTCTGCTGGCGCAGGCCCAGGATGCCAACCTCGGGGTCGTGGGCCACGCGAAACGCCCAACTCCAAGCCGAAATCGTCACTCCGGTCCAAAACATCGCGATCATCAGGTCGCGAATCGAGATTTGAAACCGCTTGGGCGCCATCGGTCAGGGCTCACCGATTCCAAAACCAGGGAAATTCAAGGAACGCGTTACTGGTCTGGCGATCGTTCTTCGATTTGTCCGGTCACCATACGATCCACCGCGATTGCACGTGGTGCATTCGGCTTTCGTGATTTCTGGAGGCGTTTGTACCCGAACATCCCGCGAAACGCATTAACCGGATAGCGTACTTAGCCTCGGCCCGGCGTGCCTCGGCCACCGGTCCGCTAGCATTCAAAGCGCTCTTTGGTACACTACGGTGCCCCAGCCGGTGGGGTCCTGCGCTGGACGGCTTTTCAGCGTGGAAATGAAGCGATCATCACGAGACTGGGCCGTCGTGGCGGCTTGTCTTTTCTGGCCTTGGGGAGTCGGGTAATGAGCTGGAAGAAATATCTGGTGGAGTTCATCGGCACGTTTTTTCTGGTCGCGACGATCGGCTTTACGGTCCTCAAGCCGGGCGACGCCGGCAACCTGGCCCCGCTGGCGATCGGCTCGGTGCTGATGGTCATGATCTACGCCGGCGGACACATTTCCGGCGCCCACTATAATCCGGCGGTCACCCTGGCCGTCTGCTTGCGTGGCAAATGTCCGCCGTCCGACGTGGTGCCTTATTGGGCGGCTCAAGCGGCCGGCGCCGCGGCAGCCGCCGCCGTCGTGCTGTTCACCAAGGGTCTTCCCGCGGTCGAAGCCAGCGTCCTCGACGTCAACAAGTCGTTGCTGGTCGAGTTCATCTATACGTTCGCCCTCTGCTACGTGGTGCTGAACGTCGCCACGGCCAAGGCCACCGAGGGCAATTCCTACTATGGCCTGGCCATCGGTTTCACCGTGCTCGCCGGCGCGTTTGCCGTCGGCTCGGTCGCCGGCGCGGCCTTTAACCCGGCTGTCGCGTTGGGCGTCACGCTGATGGGCTTATCCAGCTGGCCCAATATCTGGATCTTCCTGGCGGCCAACTTCGCCGGTGCCGTGGTCGCGGCCACGGTGTTCAATCTGCTCAAAGAGCCGGAATAGCACCCCTGCCGCGCTCGATGCCCTGTTCACAAGGCGCCCCGCCCGTGAGTCATTCGCCCGGCCGTACCAAGGTCGCCTTGATCACGCTCGATGGTCAGTCGCTGCCCGATGCGGTGGTGCAAGAACTGGCGCAGGCTGGCGTCGATCTCTCGGTCTCGGAGTGTACGAACCGCGCCGACCTGGCCGCCCACGCGGCTGACGCCGACGTGGTCTGGCTGTTCGGTGGCAGTCGCGTGTTGCACGACGGCAACCTCGCGGCGCTCGACCGCTGTTGGGCCATCTTGCGAACCGGCAGCGGCACTGACAATGTGCCCGTCGACGAGGCCACGGCCCGCGGCATTCTGGTCGCCAACACGCCGGCCGCCTTCAGCGATGGCGTCTCCGATCACGTAATTGGCTTGCTGTTCACGGTCGTCCGCCGCCTGGCCGCGCTCGATCGGTCGATGCGGGCCGGCCGCTGGGAACAGGCCACGGCCGTGCCCTTGAACTCGGTCGAAGGCCGCACCCTTGGGCTCGTCGGCTTCGGCCACGTCGGACAATTGCTGGTCCGCAAGCTGCGCGGGTTTGAGATGCGCGTGCTGGCTCACGATCCTTACGCGCGCCCCGGCACTTTGGCGTCACACGGCGTCGAGCCGGCCGATCTTGGCCGGGTATTCTCCGAGTCCGACTTCGTGTCGCTGCACTGTCCGCTGACGCCCGAGACTCACCATCTGGTGGGCGAAGCGCAATTGCGGCTGATGAAACCAAGTGCCATCCTGATCAACACCGCGCGCGGCCCGGTAGTCAACGAGCCGGCCCTGATTCGGGCCCTACAGGAAGGCCGGCTGGCCGCGGCTGGGCTCGACGTTTTCGAGTCCGAGCCGCCGGCGGCCGATAATCCGCTGTTGAAGATGGACAATGTGGTCGTCACGCCGCACGGCGCCGGCTACTCGGTCAACGGCGTCGAACTCCGTTGGCGCCACTCGATCGCGGCCCTGGCCGCCCTGGCGGCTCGTCGCTGGCCCCCCTCGTGCGTCAATCGGCAGGTGCGGCCGCGGGTGGAATTAAGCCTCTAACGCTTGAGATCCGCCGCGCGAAAGAGGATAACTATCGCCTGCGACCTTGCGTCCCGCCTTGTTCGTCATTCCCGCCCTCACGGCAAGCCCCTGCCCAGGAGAGTCCAGCATGACGGCCATCCTGTCTTCGAGCGCTCGCGGTTGCTGCCACGTGGTCTCGCGGCGCGGTTTCATGGGCATCGGAGCCCTGGCCGTCGGCGGGCTGACGTTGGGCGACGTGCTGCGGCTGCGGGCCGAATCGATTGGCACGGCCGGGCGGCGTCCCAGGTCGGCGATCATGATCTTCCTCTCGGGTGGCCCGTCGCACCTCGACATGTACGATCTCAAACCGCAAGCGCCGCGCGAGTATCGGGGCGAGTTCAGCCCCATTCGCACCAACGTGCCAGGCATCGAAATTTGCGAGCTGATGCCCAAGCAGGCCCAAATCGCCGATAAGTTCACGATTTTGCGCGGCGTGAAATTCACCGAGCTGCACACGGGCAACGAGTTCTATAGCGGCTTCCCCTGGCAGGAATCGCCGCGGGCCGTGGTGCCCAACGAGGCCAAGCGGCCGGCCGTGGGGTCGATCGTCAGCCGCTTTCGGCCCGCCGGCGCCGCCATTCCGCCTTATGTGAGCCTGGGCAATCAGCCCGACTGGGAACGCGCTTACTATGCGGGCGTCGATTATGAGCCCTTTCGCGTGGCCAGCGGAAACGCGCCCGAAACGCTCGACAACATGGCCCGCCGCAGCGAAGTCGGGGCCCAGCGACTGCAAGGTCGTAGCGGGCTGTTGCACTCGTTCGACGCCTTGCGCCGCGATCTCGACGCCGGCAGCGCCGGCCGCGGCATCGACGCCTATCATGCTCGCGCGATGGAAATCGTCACCTCGGGCAAAGTGCGCGACGCCTTCGACGTCGATCAAGAACCCGCGCCCGTTCGTGCCCGCTACGGCGAAGGCCCGTTTAGCTTCGGCATCCACCCCGGTCGCATGCTGCTGCAAGCGCGGCGTCTGGTCGAAGCCGGCGTGTCGGTGGTGACGGCCTGCTTCACGACCGGCGGCTGGGACACACATCGCGACAACTTTTCGACGCTTCGCAAAATGGTCCCGCCGGTCGACCATGCCCTGCACGCGCTGGTCACCGATTTGGATGAGCGGGGGATGCTCGACGACGTGCTGATCGTGATGGGCGGAGAGTTTGGCCGCACGCCGCGCATCGGCGACGTCACGCCCGACGGTCGCAGCCATTGGCCCGAAGCCGGCTTTCTCTGGCTCGCCGGCGGCGGAGTGCAAACTGGCCAGGTGATCGGCGCCAGCGACGCCCGCGGCGAGCGCGCGGTCGGCGCGCCGATCACGATGCAGAACGTCTTTGCGACCCTCTACCCCCTGCTCGGCATCGATCCCAACCAGACCCTGCGCGACCACAACGGCCGCCCGCAATACGTGCTCGAAAACCGCGAGCCCGTGCCGGGCCTGGTCTGACCTGCGCAACTGTCTGGGGTCAGACGGTCAGCAAGTTCTCGGCCGCCTTGAGTTCGACGCGGTTGCGGCCGGCCTGTTTCGCGTGCGCCAGTGCCATCTCGGCGGCCTGGACCAGATCGTAGCAGTCGGGCCGGTGCTCGTTGTCGGAAACGCTGACGCCCAGGCTGGCCGTGGCTCGCACCGTGGCGGTGGGCGCCTTGACCGCGATTTGCGAGATTGCCTGCCGCAGCCGTTCCGCGTGGGCCACGGCGTTGACCTGGTCGCAGCCCGGCAAGATCAGCATGAACACTTCGCCGCCATAGCGGCCCACCGAGTCATAGCGCCGCGTCGAGTCGCGAATCGTCAGTGCCACCTTGCGCAGCACGTCGTCGGCCGCGGCATGACCGTGCGACTCGTTGATCAGCTTGAAGAAATCGACGTCGACCATGATCACGCTCACGGGCGTTCCCTGCCGCTTGGCCCGGCCCAACTCCGTTTCGAGCAGGTCGAGCAGCGCGGCCCGGTTCCACACGCCCGTCACCAGATCGTGCGTCGATTGATCACGCAGCGCGTCGCGAGCGCTGCTGAGTTGCCGCTGCAAGAAGAGCAGCTTCTTGGCCGTGTTCAGCCGCACTTTCAATTCCTGCAAGTCGACCGGCTTCCGCACGTAGTCGTCGGCGCCGGCTTCGATGGCGTGAACCACGTCGCTGACGGAGTGCTCATCGGCCAGCAGCAACAGGAACACATACGGTCCCGGCTTACTACGTCGCACCTCCGCACAGAACTCCGCGCCGTCCAAACCAGCGATGGGCCAATCGAGCACGGCCAACTGCGGGCCATCGGCCGCCATCAGGAGCTGGCGGGCCTCGGCGCCGTCACCGGCCACGACCACTTCATAGCCCCAGTCGGCGAGCGATGCCTCGAGCAATCGCCGCGCGGCCAGATCGTTGTGCGCAATCAAGACTTGCATGAAAGAAGCTCCCGGCGGGATCGAAAGGCCGCCGACGCACGGCCACGATTTCGCCCTTTTGAAACCATAGCCCGCAGGAGGACCGAGCCGAGAGCAGGATCATCGCCGCACGGCATCGAAAGCCGCTGGTCAAAAGTCCGATTGTGCGGGCCAGGCGTGCTCGCGCATGAAAAACGGGCTGGGACGTCGCTTGGCGGCACCCCACGCCCGTCAACTGCTTAGCGTTTGGCGGGATCCCAGTGCGGGTATTCCTCGCTCAGCACGAACCGCTGCAAGCGGCGTTCGCCGCGCAGCAGGACGACCGACACCGGAATGCCCACCGGCAGTTGCGTGAGCAGCTTGTGCAAGTCGTCGACGCTGGTCACATCCTGATCGCCCAAGGAAATGATCAAGTCGTCGGGCTCGATGCCCGCCTGCGAGGCCGGTCCGCCGGGTTCGACCGCCACGACCTCGACGGCCGAGGTCTGCGCCAGATCGAACCGCCGCTGCAAGGGCCGGGCCAGCGGAATGACGTGGCCGTGCAATCCCAGGTAGCCGCGTACCACGCGGCCATGCTGCATCAACTGCGGCAGGATGTGCTTGGCGGCGTTGATCGGGATCGCGAAGCAGATGCCCTGCGCCGACTGGATGATGGCCGTGTTGATACCGATCACCCGCGCGCGGCTGTCGACCAACGGTCCGCCGCTATTGCCAGGGTTCAAGGCCGCGTCGGTCTGGATCACGTTGTCAACCAGGTGCCCCGTGATGCTGCGCAGCGTGCGGCCCAGCGCGCTGAGCACGCCGGCCGTCAGCGTCGAATCGAATCCGAACGGGCTGCCCACGGCCACCGCCAATTGCCCCACGCGTAGGCCCGACGAATCGCCGAGGGTCGCGGCCGGCAATCCGTTGGCGTCTGCTTGCACCACGGCCAGGTCGGTCCAGGGGTCGGCTCCCACCACGCGCCCGCTGAGGTCGCGGCCGTCGGTCAGCCGCACCCGCACCTGCGTCTTGCCTTGCACCACATGATGGTTAGTCAGCAGGAAGCCGTCTGGCGTAAAAAGCACCCCCGAGCCCGATCCGCCGCGCGTGCCGGCCTCGGCGCGAATGTTGACCACCGCCGGCATGATCGTCTCAGCCACGCGCACCACGACGCGTGAAAACGCATCCAGCGCTTCCGCCTCTTCGTGATTCGCGTCACGATCCAAGGGCTGTTCGGGAAGCGGCCGTGGATTGCTGTCATCGCTCACAAACTCATGCCGAACCGTGCTCATGATGATCTCCTGCCAGGAGTTGTTTCGTGCTGAATTGTAGGACCCCAGTCAAATCCCGAGATTTGCTGGACCCACATTGCCGCTTCTCCTCCCTCCTCATTCTTCGGTCTTGAGCCTTCAGACTTCAGCCTCTCCTCCCCCTCTTCCGGCTCACTGCGCTCGCCACCTTCTCCCGCACGGTGAGTAGGGGTCCTCCCTCGCCCCTTGTGGGAGAGGGACGCTCGCTGAAAGCGAGCAGGGTGAGGGGGTCGCATTGCCAGTTGACTTATCCACTCGCCGGCCACTCCCAAGTAGCGTCCAAGCGAGAACAACGTCGGTGGCCGGAAACTCGACTAGAAACCAGGCCAGCAATTTGGCGATAATCCTCGCAGTCGACGGGCCTGAGCTGATGCCTGAACGGCTGGGTCGTTAACGCGTGGCGCGGATGCCGTTCTTGTCACCGCGTCGTTCCCAGGTTTCGCCCTGCGGCCCAAGTCAGCTCTCCGTCGCGCGAGCTCGGGTTTTTCGATCGAAGCCCGCGCTCGGCGGCGGCCGATGCACCGTCGAGAGTAGCCGCTTCCAGTCGTGGATGCGCCCCGAGAGCAGGGACAATGCTTTCGGAATCAGGTCGCCACGATACATGCGGCGTTGTCCCAGGCGCTGCTGCCGCCGGCTCCAGCCGGGGCCGCTACCCCCTGCTAGCACCCAGCGTCCGTCAAATCAAGAACACCGCCCCGGCCCGCCGGTGGCAGTGGCGCCGAATTTTTGAATCGCCCGCGCGATTTTCCGTGTGGTGCTGCGCGCATGGGTTCCCAATCCTTAAGTGCCACTTGTTGTTTCCGCCGCAGACCTGGAGGAGCCTGCTCAAACGGCGCTATCGGACGAGGGATGCCGAAGTTGCTACGCGCTGATCGCCACCTTGCCGAAATGGGCGGCGGTCTCCATGTAGCGGAAGGCCTCGACGGCTTCCTTGAACGGGAAGACGCGGTCGACGACGGGCCGCAGCTTGTGCAGCGCGATCGCGCGGTTCATGGCTTCGAACATCTCGCGCGAGCCGACAAAAATGCCTTGCACGCGAAAGTTGCGCATCAGGATCGGCAGCGGATTGACCTGCCCGGCGCCTCCGGTCAGGACGCCGATCAGGCTGATCTGGCCGCCCCCCTTGATCGCCTTCATCGACTGCGTCAGCGTGCCGGCGCCGCCGACCTCGACGATGTAGTCGACGCCCGCGCCGCCGGTCAACTCGCGCACGCGCTCGTCCCATTTCGGCGTCGTCTTATAGTTGATGCCGTCGCTGGCTCCCAGCTTGAGCGCCCGGGCCAGCTTCTCGTCACTGCTCGAAGTCACGATCACCCGGGCGCCATTGAGCACGGCCAGTTGCAGGGCGAAGATCGACACGCCGCCTGTGCCTTGCACCAAAACCGTGTCGCCGGCCTTCAAGCTGCCTTCGCCCAACAGCGCGTGCCAGGCCGTCACCGCGGCACAGGGCAAGGTGGCGCCTTCGGTGTCACTCAGATGCTCGGGCACGTGGACCACGCCTTCTTCGCTGATCACGACCTTTTCGGCCAGCATGCCGTCGGGTCCGCCACCGCCCAAGGCCGAGCGGCCCGCGGCGTCGGTGATGGCGCCGGCGATCCACTTGGGCATGAACGCGCCTGCCACGCGATCGCCCACCTTGACGCGCGACACGCCCGGGCCAATTTGCACCACCTCGCCCACGCCGTCCGACAAGGGCACCGCGGGCATCCGCAGCTTGGGGTTATATTGCCCCTTGGCGATCATCAGATCACGAAAGTTGAGCGACCAGGCCCGCATCTTGAGCACCACCTGCCCCGGTCCGGCCGTGGGTTCCGGCCGCTCCACAAGCTTCAGCGATTCGAATCCAAATGCCTCGAGTTCATAGGCCAGCATGGTGAGTCCCCGGGAGTGGCTAGTGGTCAGTGGTTAGTGGCTAGAATACCGAACGATTGTCGCCTTGCCCACTAGCCACTGACCACCAACCACTAGCCACTGGCAATTTGCGGCTGCTACGATAGCGGATCGTTCCCGCCCGCCGTTTCCCTTCCGGATTATTCGCCATGTCGACCAGCACGTTCGATGAGCTCGAAAGCCAACTGGCCAGCCAGGGGGCCGATTCACTGTTTGCCAGGCTGGTCGAGGAGCTGAAACGCGAAAAGAAGTACCATGAGCTGTTCGACGTGCTGCTGATGCGGGCGCGGCACCAGTTGGGGTTGCCGGTGATGCAAAGTGCGTCGCTCGATGACCTGGACGAGCCAGTGCGGGAGAAAGTCGAGGATGCCTATCTCGAGGCCTGCCGCCAGGTCGGCCGGCTGCTGCTTGACGAGGGCAAGCTGCGCGAAGCCTGGATGTATCTGCGACCAGTCGGCGACAAGCAGCCCGTGGCCGATGCGCTCGAAAAAACCGAACCGACCGAGGAGAACCTGCAGGACCTGATCGAGATCGGATTGCACGAAGGCGTCGCTCCGGTCTTCGGCTATGCACTGGTCCTGAAGAATTACGGCACGTGCAACGCGATCACGACCTTCGAAGGCACCTTGACCAGCCGCCCGCGCGGCGATCAACAAGCCGCCGCCGGGCTGTTGCTGCGCCACTTGCACCAAGAGCTGCTGGCCAACGTGCGAGCCGACATCGAGCGGCAGGAAGGCAAACCACCAGCCGAACAAACGCTCGCGGCGCTCGTCGCTCGCCGCGAGCGTCTGTTCGCCGACAACAACTACCACATCGACACAACGCATCTGGCCGCGGTCGTGCGGTTCGCGCGGTTGTTGGAAGAGCCGGCCTTGATCGAGCTGGCCCACGATCTAACCGAGTATGGTCGCAAACTGGGGGCGCAGTTCCAGTTCAAGGGGGACGAACCTTTCGCCGAGGTCTATCCCAGCCATGCGCGGTTTTTCGAGGCCCAACTGGACCGCGGGGTCGACGAGTCGTTGGCCCATTTCCGCCGCGTCGCCGAAGCCACGAACGTCTACGAAGCGGGCACGGCCCCGGTCGAGGTCTACATCGCCTTGCTCACGCGTCTGAAGCGCTATGACGAGGCGATCGATGCGACCGTCGCGCTGCTGCCGCCGGGCACGCGCACCAGCGGCTTTGCACCCAACCTGCTCGAGCTATCGCGATTGGCCGGCAACTATGAGCGGCTGATGGCCGTCTGTCGCGAGCGCGGCGACCTGGTGGGCTATGCGGCCGGCCTGGTCGAGCGGTCGTCGCGAGCCTGAGCGCGGCAGCGCGAAACGATCGGCCCCAACTCCGCGACGAATCGCCAGCACGCGCGCAAAAAAAGACCTGCCCGAGTTTTTAGGCTCGGGCAGGTCTGGACTCACATTCAATCCGTGCGAAGCTAGTTTCCTAGTTGCGGCGGACCACCTTGCTGGTGCTGTTGGCAACGCGGCGCTTGCTCTCGAGCGACGCCGACGGGTCGGCAGTCGGAGCGGGAGGCATCGGGGCAGCGTCGTCTGCCGGAGCGGCAGTCGTCGTGGCGGGGGCGTCGGTCGAGGTACCGGCGCAACCGCACGAAGGAGCGGCAGCCGCACAGCTATTGCACGTGCTGCAAGTGTTGCAGCTGCTGCCGCAACGCTTGTGGCAATGGCTGAAGCAGTGAGCAAACAGACCACCGTGGCAATGATGCTTCTTGTGGCAGCAGCTGTTGCAGCTGTTGCAACCGCAGCTCGGGGCAGCCGCACAGCTGGGTGCAGCTTCGCAGCTGGGAGCAGCCGCCGCACAACCGCAGCTCGGAGCAGCCGCTTCGCAGCTGGGAGCAGCGGCCGCACAGGCCGGAGCACCGCAGGACGGAGCACCACAAGCCGGAGCGCCACACGAAGGCGCGCCGCACGAAGGAGCACCGCAAGCCGGAGCGCCACAGCCGCAAGAGCTCTTGCAGCAGTGACGACGGTGCAGTTTGTGGCAGTGCGACTTGCAGCACGATTGGCCGCAGGCCGGAGCACCACACGACGGAGCACCACACGACGGCGCCGCAGCGCACGAGGTCGGGGCTCCACAGGACACTTCCGCGGGAGCTGCACAGGCGGGTTCGCAACCCTTATCGCAGCCGCAAGCCGGTTGGCACGACTTTTGGCAACAGCTGTTGCAGCCGCAGTCGTTCAGGCCCATCATGCGATCCAAGAGCTCGAAACCGAAGCTCTGGCTGCACAGGCCTACGCTGACTACGAGCGCTCCAAAAACCATGTTCCATTTCATCGAGCAACGTCTCCTTTACTTGAACTGCGGATAGCATGCACCCTGACTGACACAGCACGTCACGGCCTTCCCCACGCACGCACGCGGGAACATCAAACAGAAGCCCTCGAGGAGCTACAAATCGACTAGGTGTGTGTTGTTGGCAGTGCCAGGGGAGGGAAGGTGTGGAAGGACCAGCAGTTCGCACGGTGTATTGCGCCAGGACCGGTCGAGCCAATCCTTGACTCGAAAAGTCCGATCCGGTAGCCCTGACGCGCCCTTGTACGTGCCCGGTGGCACGCGATCCTTGGCGTTAACAACTACGGTATCGGTCACTGCTCGCGAAACCCTTGAGGGCGCAGAAGTATTTTTCGGTGAATGGTTTACATCAACTATTGCGTAGACATTGCCGCGCGCGTAAGCCGGTCAAACCTTGCCGGTTGAATGGCATCGCTAGCAGTGCTTGTGGCCGCCCGCGGCGCCAAATGGTATGGTGAGTCTGACGCCTGGCGAAAGTTGAACGCGCCGTGCTCGAGCGCTTGAGCGACAACGACCCATTGTGGCGGGCCAGCGACCTCGGGCGTGCGGCGCTGCTCGGCGGCTCCGGGAAACGATTCCGTGTTGTCGCGCTCGCGCGAACCGCTTTGCCGATGTCCCAGACCGACTCCATGCCTCGCTATCAGATCGTCGACTTCTCCGAACTCGAGGGCGTGGCGTGTCCGTGCGGCACGGCGCGGCGTGCCTTTGCCGATGTCGCTGACTTTCCGGCCACCGTGCACCAGACCGACATCTCGCTCGATGCCCGGGCCCACTATCACCGCCGCTTGACCGAGGTCTACTACATCCTGGAGTGTGGCCCGGATGCCCAGCTAGAGCTTGACGACCAGCGGCTGCCCATCGCCCCCGGCCGTGCGATCCTCATTCCGCCCGGCGTGCGCCATCGGGCCATCGGCCAGATGAAAGTGTTGGTCGTGGTCGTTCCCAAGTTCGATCCGGCGGACGAATGGTTCGATTGACCCGCGCCACGGCGGTCCCAGGCCAAGGCGCCCAAATCTAGTTGAAAACTAGGAGATCGCCTTTTTCCACGCCGCTCAGGCGTTGGGCCCGCGAGCGCGACTTGCTCGCTCTTTGCGGGCACCGTATTCTAAACGTGAGAGACCCTGCCTAGCTGCCTCGAATTGCCCAGCCGGAAATCCTTGCGAGAGCCCTATGCGACTGAACTTCTCCCGTTGGCTTGCTTCGTTGGTTCTGATTTGCGCAGGCGGCGCATTGGCGCCTGGATTGGTGACGACGGCTGCCGACATCGATCCCCTCGACTGGCCCAACTGGCGCGGACCCGAGCAGAACGGCATCTCGCGCGAGACGGGCATCATCGATCAATGGGATCCCGCCGCAGAGGGCACCGAGGGCAATGTGCTGTGGCGCAATGTCGAAGCGGGTGGCATCTCGACTCCCATCGTGCTGCGGGGAAAACTCTATACGATCGTCCGCGCCGATCCCGGCACGACCAAGGAAGGTGAGAAGGTGATCTGCCTCGACGCCGCCACCGGCAAGAAGCTCTGGGAGAACAAGTTCAACGTCTATCTCTCCGACGTTCCGGCTGAGCGCGTCGGCTGGTCGAGTTGCGTCGGCGATCCGACGACCGGCCACGTCTTTGTCTTGGGTGTCTGCGGCTATTTCCAGTGCCTCGACGGTGAGACCGGCAAGACGCTTTGGAGCCGTTCGCTCAACGAGGAATACGGAATGTTGACCACCTACGGCGGGCGCACCAACGTGCCGGTGCTCTTCGACGACCTGGTGATCATCAGCGGCGTCATCATTGGTTGGGGTGACATGGCTCGTCCGGCCCATCGGTTCCTGGCCTTCGACAAAAAGACGGGCGAAACCATCTGGTTCAACAGCACCAAGCCGCTGCCCGAGGATACGACCTATAGCACGCCCGTCACCTCGGTGCTCAAGGGCCAGGCGGCGCTGGTCTTCGGCTCCGGCGATGGCGGCGTCTATGCTTGGCAGCCGCGCACCGGCAAGCCGATCTGGAATTTTCAACTGTCGCGCCGCGGTTTGAACGTGACTCCGGTGGTGCAAGACGACCGGGTCTACACGGCTCATGCCGAGGAGAACATGGACAACTCGACCATGGGTGGCATCGTGGCCATCGACGGCACGAAGTCGGGCGACATCACGAAATCCGGCGAATTATGGCGCGCTCAGGGCATGGTCGGCAAAAGCTCGCCGCTGTTGGTAGATGGCCGCGTCTATGCCTTCGACGATGGGGCCAAGATGTATATTGTCGACGCCTCGACGGGCGAGCCGGTCGGCAAGCCGGTCAAGATGGTCGGCACGATCATGCGCAGCAGCCCGGTCTATGCCGATGGCAGGATCTACGCCTGCACGACCAGTGCCTGGCACGTCTTCGAGCCGACCAAGAACGGCGTCAAGTTGGTCAACAAGCTGCGCCTGTCGGCCCAGGACGAAGTCAGCGGTTCGCCGATCATCTCGCATGGCCGCGTGTACTTGCCCACCGGGGCGCAGCTTTATTGCCTCGGCAAACCCGACACCAAGCCAGCCGCTACCGCGCGTCCGAAACTGCCCGAAGAGACGCCCTTGGCCAACGACGACCAGCCGGCCACGGCGCAAGTCGTGCCGGCCGAAGTGTTGCTGAAGCCGGGAGCGCATCAGAAGTTCACCGTGCGCCTGTTCAACGACCGAGGCCAACTCCTCAAGAATTCGACGGCCAACTTCACGCTCACCGGTCCGGGCGAGATCGACAAGGACGGCAAGTTCCTGGCCGCCGCCGCTCCGGCCCACACGGCCACGATCCTTACGGCCAAAGTCGGCGACTTGCAGGCGCAGGCCCGCATTCGCGTGGTTCCAGAATTGCCCTGGAAGTTTGATTTCGCCGACGGCCAGGTGCCCGTCACCTGGATCGGCGCCCGCTATCGGCACATCGTGCGCGACGTCGACGGCAACAAGGTGGCCGTTAAACTGACGACGATTCCCAAGGGCACGCGCAGCCAGTCGCTGATGGGACCGACCGACTTTCACGACTACACGGTGCAAGCCGACGTGAAGGGCGCGCTGACGAACAACAAGCTGCCCGACATGGGCTTGATTGCCCAGCGGTATACGCTCGACCTGATGGCCTCCGACCAGAAGCTGCAAATTCGCTCGTGGACCTCACAGCTCGAGCGTTTTTCGAAGTCGGTTCCCATCAAGTTCGAACCGAATACCTGGTACACGATCAAATTCCGCGCCGCGGCCGAGAACGGCAAGGCGGTGCTGAAAGGCAAAGTTTGGAAACGCGGTGAGACGGAACCCACGGCCTGGACGATTGAAGCGATCGACGAAGCCCCGAATCTGGTCGGCAGCCCCGGCCTGTTCGGCAACGCCAGCGATGCCGAGATTTTCATCGACAATGTCTCGGTTACCAAGAACACGCCGAAGTCATGATCATTGGCACGCTGGCGTGCCGCCAAAGTTCCGTTCTCGACGAAGTCCAACATCCGCACTCAAAGTCAACGATTGACAAACCCATTTCGCCAGGAATGACACGGCTATGAAAACGCCTCGCATACTGTACCCCTTCCTCGTCCTCGTCGGTTTGGCCCTGCTCGGGGGCTCACAGCTCTTGGGTATCGAACCCAAGTCCGGCAAGTCGCTGCTCGCGGCCGCTCCCAGCAAGACGCCCGAAAAGGATGCCCCCAAGATGGCGGCGCCCAAGGTCGAGATGAAGACCTATCCTCCGCAGGGGGTTGGGCCGCTCGACTGGGGGCAATGGGGCGGCTCAGCCGTCCGCAACAACACGCCGGATGGCAAGAACATTCCCAGCGAGTGGAACATCGGTTCGTTCGACACCAAGACCGGCAAATGGAACAAGGACGAGGCGGAAAACGTTGTTTGGGCCTCGCCCCTGGGCTCGCAGTCCTATGGCAACCCCGTGGTCGCCAATAGCCAGGTCTATGTCGGCAGCAACAATGGAGCAGGCTATTTGAAGCGCTATCCGGCCTCGATCGATCTGGGCGTGCTGCTTTGCTTTAATGAAAAGGACGGCAAATTTCTCTGGCAGCACTCGAACGAAAAGCTGCCCACCGGCCGCGTTCACGACTGGCCCCTGCAAGGCGTCTGTGCCACGCCGCTGGTCGAAGGGGATCGGCTGTGGTACGTCACCAATCGCGGCGAAGTGATCTGCCTCGACACCAAAGGCTTCTACGACAATAAGGACAACGGACCGGTGACCAACGAGCCGGGCCGACTATTCGACGTCAATCGCAGCGAGGAGCCCAGCAAGGACAAGCTCGCCGACATCCTCAAGGGTCTCAAGGCGGGTGAAGTCACGCCGGCTTTGGCCGATGAATTCAAGGCCGCCGGCCTGCCCCTGCCCAAGGAGGCCACGGTTTCGGCCGATGGAGATAACTTCAAGATCAACTTCAAGCCGGCCAGCGGTGTCGATCGCGAAATCGTGCTCCGCATGGAAGGCCCCAAACTTGCCGTCTACAAGCTGATCAACATCGACGACAAGGATGAGGCCGACGTCATCTGGCGTATGAACATGATGCGCCCCCCCTTGGGCATTTCGCAGCACAACATGTGCAGTTGTTCGGTGACCGCCGTGGGCGACATTCTCTACGTCACCACGTCCAACGGCGTCGACGAGGGGCACGTCCACCTGCCGGCCGCCAAGGCGGCATCCTTCGTGGCGCTCGACAAGAACACAGGCAAGTTGCTGTGGGCCGACAATTCGCCGGGAGAGAACGTGCTGCACGGCCAATGGTCATCGCCGGCCTACGCCATCCTGGGTGGCGTGCCACAGGTGATCTTCGGCGGCGGCGACGGCTGGATCTATAGCTTCAAGGGCGACGGCACGCAGCATGACGGCAAGCCCGAGCTGCTCTGGAAGTTCGACTGCAATCCGAAGGAGGCGAAGTATGTGCTCGGCGGCCGGGCCGATCGCAATCACGTCATCGGCACGCCGGTCATCTACGAGGGGCTGGTCTACGTCGGCGTGGGCGAAGATCCGGAGCACGGCGAAGGAGTGGGCCATTTCTGGTGTATCGATCCGACCAAGCGCGGCGACGTGAGCATTGATCTGGTCTACAACCGAAAGGATCCTTCCAAGCCGATCCCGCATAAGCGCATGCAGGCATGTGTCAAGGAAGACGGCGACTTTACTAAGCCGAACCCGAACTCGGCCATGGTTTGGCACTACGGCGGCTTCGATAGCAACAAAAACGGCAAGATCGAGTTCGAGGAAACGATGCACCGCACCTGCGGCACGGCGGCCATCAAGGACGACTTGCTGTTCGTGGCCGACTTTAGCGGTTTGTTCCACTGCCTCGACGCCAAAACGGGCGTTCCTTATTGGACGCACGACATGCTGGCCGCCGCCTGGGGCT
>PLYM01000132.1 GCA_003153375.1 Planctomycetaceae bacterium | reverse complement strand
GTAGCATTTCGAGAAATTGCTCGTTGGGTCGAGCATTTACGTCCTGACGCAATGGCTTGGCACTCGTGATCATAATCTGGACCCCCACTAAGGAAGACCGCCCCGCAGGGCGGTCGTGCATAAAACACAACCGCCCGGGTACGACGCCTGGGCGAGGACAAATGCGGTTCAAGTGCTGGCGTGAGCAAGATGAAGCAGCCCTCGTCGCAGCCGACGGCTGAGTATTGAGAACTGCGGCGCAACCTGGCATTCGCCTTGGCAGCTAGCCGAACCGTCAACAGATCTGCCAGAAATCGGGCTTGAATTAAGGGGTATGACCAAGATGGCGGCGTCGCGAGGTGCACACCGTCCGCCGTTGCTTGCCTGGAAGGTCTTGTCAGCACTCCGGAAATGTGTTTCGCTGACGAGAGTGACCGGGTGGAGGGCGAGCGCAATAAGAACCATGGCATCGATGGAATGTGAGCACGCTGTTTACGCTCGGGGCTGGCCGATAGCTTAATGGGCTTTGAGCCCCCTTTATTAAATGGCCCCCCTTTACGGCGCACCCGGATGAGCTTCGAGCTCGAAGAGGTATTTGCCAAACAGCCCATTGATCAGCGGACTGGGTTCACATTCCGATCCAGGAGGTTTCCTGATGGCACGTTACATCGGGATGGACGTTCACAAGCGTGAGGTCGAAGTCTGCATTATCGATGGCAAGGGCAGCGTGTTAAAACGTTTTCGTTGCGCATGCACTCGAGGCACTCTGGAGAAGATTGCCCGTACCCGATTCACCAAGCGGGACCATGTGGCATTGGAGACAACCACGAATGCTTGGGCGGTCGCAGATCTGATTCGGCCACACGTGGCCCGCGTCGTGGTGAGTAATTCAATCAAGACTCGCATCATCGCGGAAGCAAAAGTCAAGACAGACAAGGTGGCTGCCGAGGTTTTGGCCCAACTGTTGCGATGCAACTACTTGCCCGAAGTATGGGCACCGGATGTCAAAACCCGATTGCTTCGCCGGCTCAGTTCGCGGCGGGCTAGCCTAGTGGCCGATCGCACCGCCAGCAAGAACCGCATCCACAGCTTGCTCGCAGGATTGTTGATCCAAGCCCCGCTCCAAGACATCTTTGGCGCCAAAGGACGAACGTGGCTGAATGCGGTCCAGCTTCCAGCCGATCAACGCGCTGTTCTGAACCTGGATCTACGACTCCTGGATGCGGTGAGTCGGGAAATTGAACTGCTGGACGAGCAGCTCAAGACCTTGGCGCATCACGACGACCGTATGCGACTCCTGGTGACGTTACCCGGGATTGACTACGTGGTAGCCGTTGTGCTGATGGGTGCGTTGGGGGACATCAGTCGTTTTCGTGATGGCGATCACGTCGCCAGTTATTTGGGACTCGTACCGTCAACTCGACAATCTGGAGATCATTGTTACCACGGACCGATCACGAAGCGCGGTCGCAGTCACGCGCGGTGGGTGCTGATTCAGGCGGCACAACACCTGTCGCGAACGCATGGTCCTTTGGGAGCCTTCTTTCGGCGATTGGCGCGGCGCAAGAACTACTGTGTCGCCGTTGTGGCCGCAGCGCGCAAGATGGTGACCATAGCCTTCCTAATGCTCAAGAACAACGAGCCGTACCGCTATGCGTCTCCGTTGCCAACGCGGGCCAAATTGGGCCGCCTGCGCATCGCAGCTACCGGCGAACGAAAGTACGCCAAGCCGGCCCTGGGAAAGAATCGACCCGCTACCTATGGCGCTGGGCAGCACGTCGTGCGGTGGCCCGGATTAGCTGACGTCTATGCTTCTGAGGGACTGCCGCCGGTTGTCGAGATTGACGCGCTACCTCCCGGTGAGCGTCGACTGCTTGACCGCGAATCGTTGACCGAGATCGTGCGGAAAAAACAAAGTCCCCGACGACGCATTCGCAAGGATGGCCATTTGCTCCCAGAGTCATAGCAAGTTCAAACTGTGACAGTCGCCGGACAATAGACAATATCAGATCAGCCCCAAAAACAGGGGGGATGCCATTCCCACGCGCCACGCCTCCTGCGAGGAGCGTTCGGCGATTCTCTTCGCCGACCAGGGCGCTCATCGCCGTCCCTGGACTCCGGCTAGCCCCTTCTCGTGTTTCAGAAATCTTCGCGCACCACGTTGACACGGTCAGAGGTAAGCTTGGAGCTGTGACGCACGCTGTCGCAGTTCTAGCTAGATAGCACACGACGTCGCGTGCTTTTCGGGCGCGGAGAGACGCTCGCTCAGCGATGGCGGTTGATGTACCAGCGATCGCACGAGCGAGCTGTTGGCCGCGATCAGCAAATGCGGCGCTGGCTGCTTAAGTCCAGTAGTCCTCACCCGCGAGGGCCTGGTCGGCCAAGGAAGCAACCGTTGCGACCGGCCCACCTACCGCGGTCACGTCGATCGTCATGGTCTTGGGCGACGGATCGAAGTTCAGGCCCACGTTGCCACCATCATCTTCGACTTGGAACGTAAAGCTCGCATAGCCCGTGCCGCTGGCGTTGGGGGCCGGAGTGAACTTGAAGTGGCCGGCCGTGATGTCAGTTACCGACACGAATTGTCCAACCGTCACCGCCACGCCGTTGTTCGTCAAGCTGCCGGCAGTGGGCAACGACGAGATTCCCACAGCCAGGAAATTATTGGGCGGCGTGTTGTTCGGGTCGCTGAAGCCGAAGTCGCCGACGGCAAACGTGTACGAGCCGTTTTCCGGGGCGGTGACCGTGTTATCCGTGCCAGTCGGCGGATTGTTGGGCACGACCACATTGATGGTGAACGTGCGGGGCGTCGGATCGAGATCCACTCCGCCGTTGGCTGTGCCGCCATCGTCTTGCACCTGGAAGGTGAAGCTAGCGTAGGGCGAACCCGTCGCACCCGCGGTCGGAGAGAATTGCAGCAGGTTGCCCGCGATGTCGGCCACGGGCACGAACTGTCCGGCGGTCACCGCCACGCCATTGTCGGTGAAATTGCCGGCGGCTGGCACGGTCGTGAACTTCACGCCCAGCAGCGCGTTGGGAGGCGTGTCATTCGGATCAGTGAAGCCGAAATCGCTGGGGCTGAAGGTGCCCGAGCTGTTCTGGGCCATGGCGATCGTGTTGTTCGTGCCCACGGGGGCATCGTTGACCGAGGTCACATTGATCGTCATGGTCTTGGGCGACGGATCGAAGTTCAATCCGACGGTGTTGCCGTCGTCTTGAACTTGGAACGTGAAGCTCGCATAGCCCGCGCCGTTGGCATTGGCCGCCGGCGTGAATTTGAACAAGCCGGCCGTGATGTCGGCCACCGGGATCAACTGACCCGCGGTCACCGCCACTCCGTTGTCGGTCAGGCTGCCGGCGGTGGGAATCGTGGTGATGCCGACGGCCGCGAAATTGTTGGGCGGAGTGTCGCCAGTGTCGCTGAAGCCGAAGTCGCCGGTTGCGAACGTCAGCGCCTGGTCCTCCAGAGTCGTGAGCGTATTGTCGGCACCACTCGGCGGGCTGTTGGGCACGACGACGTTGAAGGTCATGGTGCGTGGTGTCGGATCGAGATTGATGCCGCCATTGGCCGTTCCGCCGTCGTCTTCCACTTGGAACGTGAAGGAGGCGTAAGGCGAACCGGTTGCGCCGCTGGCCGGAGCGAACGAGAGCAGGCCGCCCGCGATGTCGGCCACGGGCACAAACTGTCCGGCCGTCACGGCGACTCCGTTGTCGGTCAAACTGCCGGCGGTCGGCATGGTCGTGATCACGACCCCCAGCAGATTGTTGGCCGGTGTGTCATTCGGATCGGTGAAGCCGAAGTCGCTGGGGCTGAACGTGCCCGAGCTGTTCTGGGCCATGTCGATCGTGTTGTTCGTGCCCACGGGCGCATCGTTGACCGAGGTGACGTCGATCGTCATGGTGCGCGGTGTCGGATCGAGATCCACGCCGCCGCCGAGCGTGCCGCCGTCATCCTGCACCTGGAAGGTAAAGCTGGCATAGCCGACGCCATTGGCGTTCGCCGCCGGGGTGAACTTGAGCAAGCCACCGGCAATGTCGGCCACGGGGATAAACTGGCCAGCCGTCACGAGCACGCCATTGTCGGCCAGGCTGCCTGCTGTTGGCAAGGTCGCGACATTGACGGCCAGCAGGTTGTTGGCCGGCGAGTCGTTGTTGTCGCTGAAGCCGAAATCGGAAACCGCAAACACGATGGCAGTATCCTCCAAACCCGAAACGGTCTTGTCCGCGCCGCTGGGGGCATGGTTCGCAGCCGTGACGTTGAAGGTGATCGTATTGGGCGATTGGTCGAGATCCACGCCACCGTTGGCGATGCCGCCGTCGTCTTGCACCTGGAAGGTGAAGCTCGCATAGGGCGAGCCGGTTGCGCCGCTGGCCGGTGTGAAGACCAGCAGGCCGTTCGTGATGTCCGCCACGGGAATGAATTGGCCGGCGGTCACGGTCACGTCGTTATCGGTCAAGCTGCCGGCGGTCGGCAGAGTCGTAATCTCGACCGCCAACAAGTTGTTGGCCGGCGAGTCGTTCGGATCGCTGAAGCCGAAGTCGCTCGTATGTAGCGTCCTCGAGGTATTTTGCACGAGCGTGATCGTCGCGTCAGTGCCTTGCGGTGCGTTGTTCACCGACGTGACGTTGATGGTCATCGTCCGAGGCGTCGGATCGGTATTCAACCCGAACGTTCCGCCGTCATCCTGCACTTGGAACGTGAAGCTGGCATAGCCTGCGCCGTTGGCATGGGCCGCCGGAGTAAACTTGAGCAGGCCGGTAGTGATGTCGGCTACCGGCACCAGTTGTCCCGTTGTCACTGCGACGCCGCTGTCGGTCAGGCTGCCTGCGGCTGGCAACGTCGAGATCAGCACTGCCTGGAAGTTGTTGGGCGGCGTGTTGCCCGGATCGCTGAAGCCAAAGTCGGCGGTCGCAAACGTGAGGGGCGAGTCCTCCAGGGTCGTGAGCGTATTGTTGGCGCCCACCGGAGGATTGTTGGCCACCAGCACATTGATGCCCATCGTTCGAGGAGTCGGGTCGAGATCGACGCCGCCGTTCGCGGTGCCGCCGTCATCCTGCACCTGGAACGTGAAGGTGGCATACGGCGATCCCGTCCCGGTCGGGTCGGGTGTAAACGTCAACGAGCCGGCCGTGATGTCAGCCACGGGAATAAACTGGCCGGCGGTGACCGGAGTGCCATTGTCGTCCAGCTCGCCGGCGGTCGGCAGCGTCGTGATCTTCACCGCCAGCAGTTTGTTGGCGGGTGAGTCGTTCGGGTCGCTAAAGCCGAAGTCACTCGGATCGAACGCGCCGAACGTGCCTTCGGGCATGGTGATCGCGTTGTTAGCACCCTGCGGCGCGCTGTTGACCGCCGTGACGTTAATGGTCATCGTCTTGGGAGTCGGGTCGGTGTCCAGGCCGACGTTGCCGCCGTCATCCTGTACTTGGAAGGTGAACGTGGCATAGCCAGCGCCGTTGGCATTGGCCGCCGGAGTGAACTTGAGCAAGCCGGCCGTAATGTCGGTCACGCTGACAAACTGCCCGGCCGTCACGGCCACGCCGTTGTCGGTCAGGCTGCCCGCGGTCGGCAGGGTGGTGATCATCACCGCCAGGAAATTGTTGGGCGGCGTGTTGTTGGGGTCGCTGAAGCCGAAGTCGGCCGCGGCAAACGCATAGGAGCCGTTCTCGAACGACGTGACTGTGTTGTCCGTGCCCGTCGGCGGGTTGTTGGGAACGACGACATTGATCGTGAATGTTTTGGGTTGCGGGTCGATATCGACGCCGCCGTTGGCCGTGCCGCCGTTGTCTTGCACCTGGAACGTAAAGGTCGCGTATGGCGATCCGGTCGCCTGGGGGGCCGGAGTAAAGGTCAACAAACCGCCGGCGATATCGGCCACCGGGATGAACTGCCCGGCCGTCACGGCCACGCCGTCGTCAGCCAGCGTGCCCGAACTCGGCAGCGCAGAAATCTCGACCGCCAGCAGCGTGTTAGCTGGCGAGTCGTTCGGATCGCTAAAGCCGAAGTCGCTGGGAGCGAATGCGCCCACGCTGTCTTGCGCCATGGTGATCGTATTGGACGTGCCCACGGGCGCGCTGTTGACCGGCGTGATGTTGAGGGTCATCGTCTTGGGCGTGGGATCGGTGTCCAAACCGACGTTGCCGCCGTCATCCTGCACCTGGAAGGTGAAGCTGGCATAGCCCGTGCCGTTGGCGTTGGCCGCCGGCGTGAACTTGAGCAAGCCGGCCGTGATGTCGGTCACGCTGACGAACTGTCCGGCCGTCACGGCCACGCTGTTGTCGGTCAGGCTGCCGGCAGTCGGCAGCGTCGTGATCATCACCGCCAGGAAATTGTTGGGCGGCGTGTTGTTCGGGTCGCTGAAGCCGAAATCGCCGGTCGCGAACGTGATGGCGGAATTCTCGAAGCCCGTCAGCGTGTTGTCGGCGCCGGTGGGCGGGTTGTTGGGCACCACGACATTGAGCGTGATCGTCTTGGGCACGGGATCGAGGTCGATGCCGCCGTTGGTCGTGCCGCCATTGTCTTGCACCTGGAAGGTGAAGCTGGCGTAGGGCGAGCCCGTTGCGCCCGCGGCCGGGGCAAAAGTCAACAAACCGCCCGTGATGTCGGCCACGGGGATGAACTGGCCGGCTGTCACGGCCACGCCATTGTCTTCGAGGCTGCCGGCGGCCGGCACGGTTGTGATCTTGACGGCCAACAAAGTGTTGGCCGGCGTATCGTTCGGATCGCTGAAGCCGAAGTCGGTGGGGTCGAACGCGCCCGAGCTGTCTTGGGCCAGCGTGATGGTTTTGCTCGTGCCCAGTGGTGCGCTGTTGACCGGCGTGACGTTGACCGTGATCGTCTTGGGCGTCGGATCCAAGTCGATGCCGCCGTTGGCCGTGCCGCCGTCATCCTGCACCTGGAAGGTAAAGCTCGCATAGCCGGTGCCGTTGGCGTTGGCCGCGGGCGTGAACTTGAGCAGCGTGGCACTGATGTCGGCCACGGGGATGAACTGGCCGGCGGTGACCGCCACGCCATTGTCGGTGAGCGTGCCAGCCGTTGGCAGCGTGGTGATCTTAACCGCCAACAGATTGTTGGGCGGGTTGTCATTCGGATCGCTGAAGCCAAAGTCGCTGGTCAAGAACGCATAGGCCCCGTTCTCCAGTGACGTGACGATGTTGTTGGTTCCGCTAGGGGCGTTGTTGATGCCCGTGACGTTAATCGTCAACGTCTTGGGCGTCGGATCGAGGTTGACGCCGCCGTTGGCCGTGCCGCCGTCGTCCTCAACCTGGAACGTGAAGGTCGTCAACGGACTGCCCGTTGCGCCGGTGGCGGAGGTGAACTTGAGCAAGCCGCCCGTGATGTCGGCCACGGCAATGAATTGGCCGGCGGTCACGGCCACACCGTTGTCGGTCAGGCTGCCGGTGGCCGGCAGAGTGGTGATCTCGACCGCCAGCAGGTTGTTGGGTGGGTTGTCGTTCGGGTCACTGAAGCCGAAGTCGGACGAAATAAACGTGTAGGCGGTGTTCAGAGCCGTGGTCACCGAATTGCTGGTGCCCGAGGGAGCGTCGTTGACGGACGTGACGTTGAACGTGATGGTATTGGTCGTCGGATCGAGGTTCACCCCGCCGTTGGCCGTGCCCCCGTTGTCTTGCACCTGGAACGTGAAGCTGGCGTTCGCGGTGCCGTTGGCATTCGCGGCCGGCGTGAACTTGAGCAGGCCGCCCGTGATGTCGGCCACCTGGATGAACTGGCCGGCGGTTACGGCCACGCCGTTGTCGGTTAGGCTGCCGGTTGCCGGCAGCGTCGTGATTTCGACCGCCGACAGCGTATTGGGTGGGTTGTCGTTCGGATCGGTGAAGCCGAAGTCGGTCGCTGCAAACGTGTACGCGGTGTCTTCCAGCGTCGTGATCGTCTTGTCCGCGCCCAGCGGAGCGTGGTTGACGCTCGAGGTGATGTTGACCGTATAAGCCGGGCCCATGAAATTGCCGTTGTTGACGCCGACGCCGGAGAGCGGAACCGACGCCGAGTCAATGATCGAGTCGTTGTCGACCAGGCTCAGGGCCAATAGGCCGTTGCCGCTGCCGGTGTTGACTGTCACCGTATAGGTGCTGCCGCTGCCGTTGACACTGGCGATCGACGCGCCGGTGACCCCCGTCGGCACGAGCAAAAAGTCGGTGACGTCGACGCCAGTGACCGCTCGATTGAAGTTCACGGTGAAGTTGGCCGTAGCAGCCGAAGTCGGATCCGGACTGGCCTTGGTGATCGAAGTGACAATCGGCGCCGCTGTTCCGTCGGCGGCCAGATTGGCGTAGTACTGGGGGAGGGTCGGCGATGAAGCTAGGAACAGTTCGAGCCAACTGGTCGACTTAGGCAGATTTGCTTCGCTGAAGTTATATCCCGTCGCGGCGGTGTTGGCCGCCAGCGTGATCGCCGAGATGGCGTCTTGCGTCGCCGTGCCGCCTGAAGTGCCCGCGACGCTCGCTCCATCGGGCACTTCCTTCGCCTGGTTTTCAATGATCGTATAGGTTCCCGCCGGGAGGCCCGAGAATTGGTAGCTGCCGTCGCTGCCCGTGGTGGTCGTGAGTGAGGCGACCGGTGCGCCCTGGCTATTGACGCCGGTTAAGGTCAGCCACACGCCGGCGATGCCGGGCTCGTTCGGATCTTGACTGCCATTGCCGTTCAAGTCGGCATAGACAACGCCCGCCAGGCTGTCGGTCGACGGTTGGCTGATGGTGTATGCCTGGCCGGTGAAGTTACCGTTGCCCGCGCCGACGCCGCCGAGCGGATTGCTCGCCGAGTCTTTGATTGAATCATCGTCGACCAGGTTCAGACCCAACGTGCCGCTACCGCTGCCCACCGTGGCTGTCACGGTGTACGTGCTGCCGCTGCCGGTGACGCCGGTGATGGTCGAGCCCGCCAGTCCGGCGCTAGGCGCTAGGATAAAGTCGTTGGCGGTCACGCCCGTGACGCCCTTGCTAAACGTCACGATGAAGTGAACCGTTGCGCCCGCCGTGGTCGGATTCGTGTCGGCTGGCACGATTGACACAGCCGTCGGTGCCGTCCGGTCGAGCGTGACCGTCTGGCCGGTGAAGTTGCCGTTGCCGGTTCCCGTGCCTCCCAGGGCATTGCCCGAGCCGTCGGTGATCGAGTCGTCGTCGACCAGGTTCAACCCCAACGTGCCGCTGCCGTTGCCGGTGTTGACGGTTACCGTATACGTCGAGCCGCTGCCGCTCACGCTCGTGACGGAAGCCCCGCTCACTGCACCGGTCGTCGCCAGCGTGAAGTCGTTGGCGGTCACGCCAGTGACGCTGGTGCTGAAGGTTACGGTAAAGTTGAGCGTGGCGGCGTTGGTCGGGCCCGTTACGCTAGGAACGATCGACGACACGGTCGGCGGTCGATTGACCGTATAGACAGCGCCCGTGAAGTTACCGTTTCCGGCGCCGGTGCCACCCAGCGGATTGCCGGCCAAATCCTTGATCGAGTCGTCGTCGACCAGATTCATGCCCAGGGTTCCGACGCCGTTACCCGGATTGACGGTCACAGTCCAAGTCGAGCCGCTGCCGGTAACGCTGGTGATCGAAGCGCCGCTAATGCCGCTGCTGGGCACCAGTGTGAAGTCGTTGGTCCCCACGCCGGTGACACTCTCGCTGAAGGTGACGGTGTAGGTCACGCTGGTGGCAGTGGTCGGATTGGGGCTCGCGGTGGCGATTGAGCTGACGGTCGGCGGTGTGCTGTCGATCGTGAACAATTGGCCGATGAAGTTGCCGTTGCCGGTTCCCGTGCCGCCCAGGGCGTTGCCGCCCGCGTCGGTAATCGAATCGTTGTCGATCAGGTTCAAGCCGATCGTGCCTTGGCCCGTGCCGGGATTCACCGTCACAGTGTAGGTGCTGCCGCTGCCCGCGACATTCGTGATCGATGCGCCGGCGATCGTGCCCGTGGTAGCTAGCGCGAAATCGCTGACGTCGACGCCCGTAACGCTCGAGCTGAAGGTCACGGTGTAGGTCAAGCTGGTCTCCGATCCATTGACCGGATTGGTGCCCGTCGTGTTGATCGACGTGACCAGCGGCGGCCGGTTGACCGTGAAGGTCTGGCCCGTGAAGTTACCGTTGCCGGCGCCCGTTCCGCCCAGCGGATTACCAGCCGCGTCGGTGATCGAGTCGTCGTCGACCAGGTTCAGGCCGAGGGTGCCGACGCCATTGCCTGGGTTCACCGTCACCGTCCACGTTGTGCCGCCGCCGGAAACGCTGGTGATCGAGGCGCCGGTCAGACCGCTGCCGGGCACCAAAGTGAAGTCGTTGACCGTGACGCCGGTGACGATTTCGCTGAAGGTCACCGTGTAAGTCACGCTCGTGGCGTTGGTCGGATTCGTACTGGCCGGAACGATCGAGACCACGGTCGGAACCTGTGTGTCTTTGGTCGCCGTGGCGTGGTTCGACCCCGTTCCACCCGCGGTTTCGGTGGCTGTGTAGGTGATCGTCCCATTGCTGAGCGTCGAAACGTTGATCCCGCTGACCGACCAATGGCCGGCGCCATCGACCGTCGCCGTGGCAGGCGTCGTTGTGTTGGTGCCGTCGCTGGCCACGACCGAGATCGTGGCGCCGACGTCGCCCGTGCCGCTGGCCGAGGTGTTGGTCTGATTGCCGGCGTTGATCGTGGTCGTGACCGCCGTGACCGACACGGACGAGGTCACGTTCAGCGTAAACGGCAGCGCATCGTGCAAGACGTTCGTACTGTCGTCGACGTGGGCCAAAAGATTGACCGTTCCGGAAAAGCCACTGGTTGGGGTCAGCATGACGGTAGCCGTGCTCGAACTTGTGGGGGTCACTTGCACGGTGACGTTCGCCGGAGCGCCGGTAAATGTCGTCGCGCCGGTGACGGTGAAAGCCAGGGTTCCGGCCGACTGCTCGGTCGCGGAGACTTGGAAGGAGATGGGCGTGTTCTGCGTGGTCGTTTGATTCGCGACCGGCGCCAGAATCAGCGGCGGAGCCCCGGAGGTGCCCAGCACTGGCGGCCCCGCGGCAACGCTGAAACTTTGCTGGCCGCTCGTGTTGTCGCTGCCCGTTCCCGTGACCGTAATCAGAGCCCCGACGGTCGAGCTGGTACTTGCTCCCGAAATTTGCAAGACCGCGTTTTGCGTGTCGGTGACGATGCTGGCCGAGTCGATCGTGATCGGCGAGTTGGCCATGCTGATGCCACCCGAGGAGGTCGTCGGCGTGTTCAGGATGTCGTTATAAATGTCGAGCCCGGTCAGGATCTGCCCAAAGATCGTGTAGCCGAAGTTGAGGCTCTGGGGATCATTGGCCAAGGGCCGGTTCGGCGCCGTGATGAAGAACTCGGAGGTCGCCGTGCCCGGACCGGCATTGGCCATCGCCAACAGGCCGGAGCTATTGAACGAGGCATCGACGTTGAATTCGTCGGGCAGGACCGTCGTATCGGATTTCCCCGTGGTCTTCTCGATGCCGCCTTGGATCAACTGGAAACTGCTGGACGTTTCCGAGCGGTAGAATGACGCGCCGTTGTACAGCCCGGCTTGCACGTTGCTGATGATTCCCTGCACCGTTTGTGGCGCAATGTTCTCGAACAACTCAAAGGTCATCGTTCCCGAGAACGGCACGTTGTTGGCGGTCACGCCGTGGACCGTGAGTTGCAGCGTGGGGTTGCCGGTGAGCACCGAGACTTGGACGCCGGGATCGCTGCTCGAGGCCGTGTAGCTGATCGTTTGACCGGTATCGGTACCGATCACCGGCACATAGAGATCCTTGCCCGCCGGAATCACGAAAATGTTGTTCGTGTCGGGCCCACTGATGGGGCTGATCGAGACGCTCAACATGTGACGCTCTTCGAGCGGCTCGCAGAAGAACTTGCCGTGGCTCCAGGCCAACGTCTTGCGCAACAAGCCGCGGCCGAAGCTCTTGGCGACCCGACGACCCTTGTTGCTGCCCTGTCCAAAGAAACTCATGTGGTGCCTCTTCTGAGAAATCCCCAAGAATGGACCGCCGCGGGGATTGGCGGAAATGGGAGAGGATCAAAACTACACAGTGGCTGGTCGGCCCGCGGCAGCCGGTCAATGCCGGACGGCGGGCGCCTCGAGTCCATGCTCTACACAGTACGTACCGGGTAGCCGAAAGCGCGCGCGAAAAATCGAGGAAATCGGGACGGGTGGCTAAAACGCTCGGCCGGCGGGGGAAAAACGCGGAAAGTCGGTCTCGAATGTAATAAAAATACCCACGTTGTGCGAATATATCGGTTGTGCAACCGCGCGAGCCGGCTGTTCAATGGGGCGGGTCGCTGGGGTGGCGTGTCAAAGGCCTTATGAACAAACAAGTTACTGTCTGCCAGTTGCGGCATGGTAGATCGCTTGGGTGATGCGGAGAAGATTGACAGCGTGCGACAAATCGAACTAGAGTGGATTTGGCAGTAGCGCCTCCCCTTCCCGTTCGGCGCGAGTCGCCGCGCAGCGTATCTAGCGTGGTTTAGCCATCTCGGTCGGAGAGAAACCCCATGCCACGGTCGTGGGGACGGAGTTTGTCCTTGCAGCTCCGTCGCGGCTCCCTGTATCTCGAACGCCTGGAACAGCGGCTGACGCTGAGCCATTCCTCTGCGCTGATCGCGCTGGAGACCGGCACGCTCGGCCCCCTGCCCTATCAGCCCTTCGAGCCGTCCGCTGGGATGCAGGCAATTTCGATCTCGCGAGGTCCGTCGACCCTCGGTCCGATGGAGTGGCATACGGTTCAACTGCAACAGCTGGATGCTCCATCGGCCGACGCTCAGCAATTCAGCGCCATGCCGTTGCTGACGCGAGGCGAGAACGGGTCGCCGCTGAAATTCACGATTCTGGGCGCGGACGCCCCACAGTTCTCGTTGCAATCGCATCCGATCTCACTGATCTCGAGCGGCGTCGACGCGACGCAATTAGTTGCCATTCCGCGAATTGATGGGCAAGTCGTGTCCGTCGGCTGGTTCGTGGCCGACCCGGGCAGTCGTGCGGAATGGGACCCCGGTTCAGGGTACATCCTCTTTGATCGGTTAACGGCGGCGGGTTCTGAACTAGCACAGGCTCGACATGAGTTGGCCACCGCTAGCAGCACGGAGCTGCACGTCGGTGCGTCGGCGGAAGCGGGATCGCAAGACAAAGCGGTCGCAAATTCCGGTCAATCCAACGTTTCCATGGCTGGATTGCCGCTGGGCGCCATCGTCCCCGGTGGCGCGGCCGCGACTCAAGCTGCCAGTATGACCATGGTTGTTGCGCCTCATTTGGCGCTGCCGCCAGCGACAGCACCCGGCGAAACTGGTACGGGTGCCGCGCCCACGATCGGCGCGCTCGTTCATCCGGCGATCATGTCATCGCACGACGCGGCGGCCGGGGACGAAACCGGCGATGCGCCGCAATCGACCGAGCGATCGGAATCTGCCGCCCGACTTGAAGCATATCTGCCCCTGAACCCGGTTCGCACCATCCTCTCGCAGGCCTGGACGGTTGCTAGCAGTGCTGGAGAGAGTCTGGGGGCTTGGGCTGGCGCGGACGATACCTCTCGGGACCGAGTCGGCATGCTGGCCAGTGTGGCTTTGAACCATGCGGCGTTGGACGAGGCCATCGAAAACTTGATCGACGACGCCGAACAACTCGGTGGCGGCATGATTTCCTGGCTCGAAGAGATCGAATTGCCCGCCGGAAGCTACGCGGCCACCGCCGTTGCCGCGGCCGGTCTCGGCGCTGCCTTCGCGTTGCGTGTCCGTGGCAAGAAGGTCCGCGATGAAGAAGCTGAAGCCGTTTCGTCGACCTGGCTCCTCACCCACGTTCAGTGTACTACGGTCTGACCATGGGCGGCGATTCGCTCGATGACTTGCTCGCCAAGCTGAACTCCGGCGACACCGCGGCCGCAGAGCAGGTCTTCCTGGCCTATGAACCCTATCTGCGGATGGTGGTACGCCGCCGCCTGTCGACGAAGTTGCGAGCCAAGTTCGATTCGATGGACATCGTGCAATCCGTTTGGGCCGACCTGCTCGACGGCTTGCGCACGGCGAAGTGGAAATTCGACAGCAGCCACCAACTGCGCGCCTTTCTGGTGCGGGTGACGCAAAACCGCTTGATCGACGGCCTGCGGCATCATCGCCGGGAGCTGGAACACGAGGTCAGCATGGCTGCGCCGGGCGTCGACTCACTGCCGGCAACCGGCGACCCTCGCGTGAGCGAGGAATTCTATGCCGACGAGTTGTGGCAACAAATGCTCGAGGTCTGCCCGCCGGCCCACTACGAACTGCTGAAGCTGAAGCGTCAGGGCGTGGCGATCGCCGAAATCGCCGCTCGCACGAACCTGCACGAAGGGAGCGTCCGGCGAATTCTGTATGACGTTGCCCGCCGCGTCGAACGGGTGCGCGCCGCCGGTAATTCCGATTCGCGTTAATCGGTTGTGCCCCCATGAGCCCATCGAACCACGCCCAGCCCGATGCCGTCCAGGCCCGACCGCCGCGTACGACGCTCTCGGTCGACCGCCTGGGGCTGGTGCAAGACTTGTCGTTCGAGGTCGAGCATGCCGGCGTCTTTCAAGAGATGGCGGCCGCTTGGAAAAGCGGCACGCGGACCTCGGCCGAGAAATGGCTCGAGCGCTATCCGCATCTGGCGGCCGATCCCGAGACCGCCGTGCGCATCATCTATGAAGAGGTCTGCCTGCGCGAGGAGTACGGCGAACAGGTTCCGGCCGAGGAGATTCAGCGACGGTTTCCCCAATGGAGCGACGCCTTGCGTTTGCTCTTCGACTGCCACGATTGGATCGAGAGCGAATACGCCGAGCCGATTTTTCCCAACGAGGGCGAGTGGCTCGGTGAGCTGCAAATGTTGCGACGCTTGGGCCGCGGAGCCGTGGGCCAGGTGTTTCTGGCATCGCAAAGTTCGCTCTCCGATCGGCCGGTGGTGGTCAAGCTGACTCCGCAAACCGGCGACGAACACCTGTCGCTGGCGCGCTTGCAACACACGCACATCGTGCCTCTGTACCACGTGCTCGATTTTCCGCAACAGCATTTACGCGCCTTGTGCATGCCCTATCTGGGGGGATCGAGCTGGTCGGAATTGCTCGCCGCGCTCGAGGCCGACTCGGTCGAGCGGCGCACGGGCCGCCGCATCGTCGAGTTGCTCGAAGCCGCCCATGCAGACCTGCCACCGGCTCCGCAACGTTCGGGGCCGGCCCTGAGTTTTCTCATGCGGGCCACTCCGGTGCAGGCCGTGTGCTGGATCGGTGCCTGTCTGGCCGATGCCTTGCACTATGCTCACCAATGCGATCTGGTCCACCTGGACATCAAGCCCTCGAATGTGCTGATCGCCGGCGACGGGCAACCCATGTTGCTCGATTTCCATCTGGCCCAGCAAGCCATTGCGGCCGGCGGCGACCCGCCCCGTCGCCTGGGAGGCACGCCGGGCTATATGTCGCCCGAGCAGATCGTGGCCACCCAGGCAGTGCGCGAAGGCCGGCCGTCGCCGTGCGCCGTGGACCGTCGCAGTGACATCTTCTCGCTGGGGGTCTTGCTCTACGAGTCGCTGGTCGGCCAATTGCCCGACGCCAATGAGAAGCTGTCGCGCGATCGCCTTCGTCAACTGAACCCCGCGGCTGGCCGGGGCCTGGAGGATGTGATCCATAAGTGCCTTGCGCCGCGAGCGGCGGAACGCTATGACGATGCGGGCCAACTGGCCGTCGATCTGCGGCGTCACCTGGCCGACTTGCCGCTGTTGGGCGTGTCGAACCACAGTCTTTCCGAGCGCTGGCGTAAGTGGCGACGTCGCAAGCCGCACGCCTTGATGACGTTCTCGGCCTTGGCCGTGACGCTGCTGGCCGTCGCCTCGGGGAGCACCCTGTTCGTTCGCGATCGCTTGGATCGCGCTCGCCAGGCGGTGGGGCACGCTCGCGAGGATTTTGAGAACCAGGATTACGCCGCCGCCGTCGAGCGACTGCAAGGTGGATCGCAGGCCATCGCCTGGTTCCCTGGACAGTACGACCTGAAACAGGAACTGAAGGCACAGCTCATGCTATCGCGCCGCGCCCGCCTGGCCGACACGCTGCACCAGCTGGTCGAGCAGTTGCGCTTGCTCGATAGTTTTGAGAGCGTGCCCGAAAGACAATTGCGGCATCTGCAACTCGGCTGCGAACAACTGTGGAACGTTCGCACGACCCTCCTCGAAAGCGACAACGCGACTCTCTCGGCGGCGCACGAGGCCCAGCTGCACGAGGACGTGTTGGATCTGGCGTCGTTGTGGACACAGATGCTCATGCGATTTGCTCCCACCGACGGACGGAGCGAGGAACGTGAGCGGGCGCTGGCTATTCTTGACGAAGCCGAAGTTCTCTGTGGACGCAGCCCGGTCGTTGAATTGGCTCGCGGCGCTATCGTGGACAAGGCGCGATCAAAAGGCGCCGACAACGAAGGTTTCATTGCGGCGGCTCATACGGCACATGAGCATTTGATCGTGGGACGACATCTGTTTCGTCTTGGCGAACTTAAGGCAGCGCAAGTTGAATTTGTGCAGGCCATCGATCTCGAGCCCGACGCCTTCTGGCCCAATTTTTACGAAACGCTCTGCGCCTATCGTCAGGAACTATTCGAGCATGCACTGAACTCCGCGCAGATTTGCATCGCCTTGGCGCCCAAACGGGCCGCCTGCTACTACAATCGGGCCCTTTGTCAGCAGGCATTGCACCATGCGAAGCCGGCGATTGCCGATTACACTCGAGCGCTCGCGTTGGATCCGGCGCTTGGCCGGGCAAGCCTGCAACGGGGAATTCTGTTGGCCGCCGACGGCCGGTCGAGCGACGCACTGGCCGACTTCGCGATTGCCGCCGAGCAAGGCGTCGATCCGGCCGTCGCACACTATCAGGCCGCGCTGGTGCAGATGGCACAACGCGACCGCTCCGCCGCCGTCGTCAGCCTGAAGCGAGCGCTAGACCATGATGCGGGCTATGAGCCCGCCGCCGCGCTCTTGAACCAGCTCAACAGCAGTCGTTGACAGCGGCGAAATACCTCTTGCAGCGTGTCAGGGCGTCCTTCGGGATTTTGGCTTATGCCTCGATCTTATGGCTGATAGGCGCGTCAATTCTCGCGACCAACAGGCTGCTGTTGCCCGGCAGTATCGAGTGCCCGGGTAATGACCTCCTCGCGCCGGCCGGCGATCCAGGCCTCGAGCGATTCCGTCTCGCCGAGATTGGCGATTTGGCCCACAAGCAGGAACGCCATGATGGCGTGGCCTTGTGTTTGCCAGCGCGCCATCTCGATCAGAGCGGGCAACGACCGGGCGCGCAGTCTGGCGATCAGCGCTTCGTTGCCCGCAGCGCTCAGCCCCAGCAAGACCATCACGGCCTTGTTGCGATCGGTCCATGCCAGCGCTTCAACCAGATCGAGATACGAATCGATCGGAGCTTGGATCGCCAACTCTGGATGGCTGGCGGCATAGTTGAGGATGACGCCCAATGCGCGCATCGCGTTGTTCCGAACCCGTTGATCGGGATCGCGCACCGCGGCATCGAGCTCGGCGGTGGCCTTCGTCTTATCGGCGGCATATCCCACGACCCAAGCGGCGATCTGCCGCTGTTCGGCGTCCTTGGCGGTGTGCAGCACGTCGATCAGCCGATCATAGTGGCGCTCGGCCAACGGCACGAATCGGCGTGCCAAGGCCCGCGCCGCCTCGTCTCCGACCAGGCAGTATCCTTGTGAATCATCTTCGCTGAAGTTGCCGCGGCGGAATGAGTCCTGTAACGCGCGGTTGAATTCATGAAAGGTGTCGACGATCTCGGCTGGCAGGACGACGTCGGCTAGCGGCGCCGCGCGAAATGACACGCCCGGCCGACCCGCTTCACGCACTCCGATGTAGACGACCGGCTGCGACAATCGCTCCGTCTTGGCGCCCTCCGACTTCACATGGATCACGGCGATGCTCGCCTGCTCAATCCCGCGGACAGCTTCCAGCTTTTGCACGCCGCGGCGGATCGAGTCAGCATTGGGCACGGGGTCGCCCACCCGAATTCCCGCCGCCTCGAGCACCGTATCCCGGCTGACATGGTTCAGGCCATACGTGTCGACCGTGGCGACCGTGTCGGCAGCCCGGCACAGCGTTGCAGCCCCCGACAACAGATGGAGAGTCAGCGCGATCGCTGGAAAAGGCTTCGCCCGGCCCGCCATGGCTCGTGACATCGAGCGATTCTCACTGGGATTGCGATCGTCCGTCATTCGCGAGGACGCGGACACTTCGTTTGCCCGGCGTCTTCGCGCGCAGATTCTATCCGGAGTAACCACCGCAGGGGATACCAATTACTTCGGTCGCGCTTCGACGACGCTGGCCGACGAGCTGGCCGAGTCCAGCAAGAGCGTGCCTCTCTGCGATTTTCCGATGTTAGCGCGAAATTGAAGTGACCGGACGGGTGCAACGTTCGCGGCCAGAACTCGCGCGCTCAGTGGGCCGTGAACTTCAGGCCGATGATCGCTAAGATCAGCAGCGCTAGGAAACAAAGCCGGGCCGGGTTCGCCGGTTCGCCGAGCAGCAGGATGCCGAGCAGCGCCGTGCCCGCCGCGCCGATGCCCACCCACACGGCATAAGCCGTTCCGATTGGCAACGTGCGTACGGCCACCGCAAGCAGAATCATACTGAAAGCAATCGCGCCTGCCGTGAACACGCTCGGCCACAGTCGAGTAAAGCCATCGGTCCGAGTCAGCCCGATGGCCCAGCCGGTTTCCAGCAAACCGGCCACGATGAGCAGGATCCACGCCATGACGAACTTCTCCCTATCAAGTTAGTGAAGTCGAGTTCATGCGCCATGGCTTCGGCATGGATCGGGCCGGCGCGCTAATCGCACAGTAGCAGTTGCCGCCAACGATCCATTCCCAACCCGGTTTTGGCCGAGACTTCGAGCACCTCGATGCCGGGACGCACCGCTTGAATGCTGGCGTGCGCCGCGGCCGCATCAAACTCCACGGCCGTCGCCAGATCCATTTTCGAAATCACGACCACGTCGGCGGTGTTGAAAATCGTCGGATACTTGAGCGGCTTGTCCTCGCCCTCGGTCACCGAGAACAGCACCACGCGCCGCTCCTCGCCCAGGTCAAAGGCTGCCGGGCAAACCAGATTGCCAACGTTCTCGATGAACAGATAGTCCAGGTCTTCCAACGTCCAGTCGGCCAACGCGTTCTCGACCATCGCGGCTTCCAGGTGGCAGGTCGTGCCGGTCGTGATCTGACGAATGGGCACCTGCGAGCGGGCCAGCCGCCGGGCATCGTTGTCGGTCGCCAGGTCACCGACAACAGCCGCCACGCGATGCGTGGCCCGTAAATCGGCGAGCGTTCGCTCGAGCAGCATGGTCTTTCCCGCGCCGGGACTCGAGACCAGGCTGATCGCGCGTACGCCCGCGCGCTGAAATCGCTGGCGCAGGGCGCGGGCCGTCACGTCATTGTGCTTGAGCACTTTCTGTCGCACCTCGACCAGACGCGTCGCGCTCTTCATGATTCGACCTTCTTCGGGGGGCCGGTACATTTTTTCGTGAATCAGCAAATCCTGGGCAACATCTCGCCGCTGAGCATGGCCACCACCCGCTCGCCGCCGATCCATGATTTCATCGTCACCAGCTTGCGAGGCTCGCGTTCGATTGTGCCGATGATCGCCGCCTCGCGACCCTGTGGATGTTGTCGCATGACCGCGAGCAGCCGCTGGGCATCCTCGGGCGGCACGACCGCCACCAGCTTGCCTTCGTTGGCGACGTGCAAGGGATCGAGCCCGAGCAGTTCGCAGGCCGCCTTCACCGCGGGTCGAATGGGCAGCGACGTTTCATCCAATCGCACCGCCACGTCCGAGGCCGCGGCCAATTCGTTCAGCGTGCCGGCCACGCCCCCGCGCGTCGGGTCGCGCAGGCAACGGATTGCCGCGCAGGCGTCCAGCATCACGCGGACGAGATCGACCAGCGACGCGGTATCGCTTTCCAACACGGTATCGAATTCCAGGCCTTCACGCACCGACATGATCGCGATTCCATGGTCGCCGATCGTGCCGGACACAATCACCCGATCGCCGGGCCGTGCGTTGGCGATCGACAGCGAGCGACCGGCCGGCACGGACCCGATGCCCGAGGTGGTAATGAAGACCTGATCGGCCTTGCCCCGTTCGACCACCTTGGTGTCGCCGGTGACCAGTTGCACGCCGCTCTCTCGACAGGCAATTCGCATCGACTCGACGATTCGCCGCAGATCGTCGATCGCCAGACCTTCTTCCAGAATGAACGCCGCCGAGATGAATTGCGGGATGGCTCCGCCGACCGCCAGGTCGTTCACGGTGCCGTGCACGGCCAGTCGGCCGATGTCGCCCCCGGGGAAGAACAACGGCCGCACCACGAATGCATCGGTGGTGAAGGCGATTCGGCCCACGCCGGAGTCGATCGCGTGGCCGTCAAGGCGGACGATGGCCTGATCCTCGAGTCGCTCCAGCGTGGCGTTGGCAAACGCCGGCAGGAAAAGTCGTTCAATCAGATTGTGGGTCAGCCGGCCACCGCTGCCGTGGCCCAGAACCACCTGTTCGTACGAGAATTGCGGCACCGGGCACGTGGGCGAGCCAGCGATCGCTTCAGGCATGGTGGCCAACCTCGATTTGCACGGTCGCGGGCGACGCCTGCCGATGCCGTCCAAAATTGTAGTAGGCGGCGCAAGCTCCCTCGGACGACACCATTGGCGCGCCCAGCGGCGTCTCAGGCGTGCAGGCTTTGGCAAATTCGGGACACTGCCGCGGTTTCTTCATGCCGCGCAGGATGTCGCCACTGATGCACGCCGCCGCTTCGCGAGTCTGCAAGTCGATCGGAAATCGCCGTTCGGCGTCGAAGGCTCGATAGGCCTCGGTCAGCCGATAGCCGCTGCCGGCGATATTGCCGATTCCGCGCCAATTGCGATCGCCGGTCTCGAAGACTTCGGCGATCAGCCGCTGGCAAGCCGGGTTTCCCTCGGCCTGCACGACCCGTGCATATTGGTTTTCGACGCCGACTCGCCCTTCCTCGAGCATGCGGATCGACAGATAGATGCCCTCCAGCAGGTCGAGCGGTTCGAAGCCTGTGACGACGATCGGCACCTGATAACGGTCGGCCAACCGGCGATACTCTTCGCAACCCATCACCATGCAGACGTGGCCGGCGCCCAAGAACGCCTGCACGCGGTTATCTGGCGAGTCGAGAATGGCCGACATCGCCGGCGGCACCAGCACGTGCGACACCAGCACGGCAAAGTTCCGCAGGTCATCGCGACGAGCTTGCCAGACGGCCATCGCGTTGGCCGGCGCCGTGGTCTCGAAACCAACCGCGAAGAACACCACCGTGCGGTCCGGGTATTGTCGTGCGAACTTCAAGCAATCGAGCGGCGAGTAAACGACGCGCACGTCGCCCCCCGCGGCCCGCACCGCGAACAAATCGCCCCGCGTGCCGGGCACGCGCAACATGTCACCGAACGAGCAGAAGATCACTTCGGGCCGCGCGGCGATGGCCAGCGCCTTGTCGATCAACTCCAGCGGGGTCACGCAAACAGGACAGCCGGGGCCGTGAATCAGCTCGATTTCCGGCGGCAGCAGCTCGGCGATGCCATACTTGACGATCGTGTGCGTCTGACCGCCGCAAACCTCCATGATCGTCCACGGCCGAGATGTGATTCGGCGGATGGCGCGCTCGAACTGCCTGGCGGCTTGCGGATTGCGATATTCATCCTGATATCTCATCGAACTCTCCTTGCCGCAACTCGTCCAGTTCGTTCATGGTGGCCAGAAATGCGAATACCTGGCGAGCTTCCGCTTCGTCGATCACCGAGAGCGCGAAACCGACGTGTACGATCACGTACTGGCCGACTTCAGCCAGCGGCACATGCTCGAGGCAAATTTCCTTCGAAATGCCACCGAAGTCGACGCGGCCCATCAGCATGTCGCGCTGGCGAAAGGTTTCCATCACGCGACCAGGAATGGCAAGGCACATCGTCTACCTGCTTCTGGAGGCGCCAGCGATCAGCTGCACGAGAATTCCCGGCACGATGATGGCACCAAGCTTCATGCTGGCCACGATGGGATTAGAAATGTACAAGTTGGTTGCCGCCGATTCAGGCTGATCCAGAGGATGCCAATCGCTGGAATGGTCGGTTGGTAAAGCATTTCCCCTCCGTGGACGTTGGATATGGCTTCCCAACGCTCCCATCAGGCGGACCTTCGCTGCGCGCATTCATTGCCGCGCCCCAAATAGTACCAGTTTACCAAAAAAAGTGGGAATGCAATCGTGGCCTTACAGGTCGCCAGATAGGTGCGGACCATCCGCACTGTTACCCGCACACAGCGGCTGCTCCCCAGAAAGTCGCTCGATCTTCCGCTGGCCTCGCCCGTCTCGATGACGCGTTCGCGCAGGTCGTGGCTGCCGAGGAAATGTCGCGCACGGAGGTGTCCGAGACGCTGCGCAAGGCCGACGATCTTGACCGCGCGGTACACAAGGCCATGGCCGCCGAGTGCCGTGGGATATGCGACACGATGGCGCGATTCCGCGACGTGTCAAAGTAGCATCAGCTTACGGCCGTCGACATCGTGCTGACAACGGTCGACGAAGATTCCGCTGGCCTCGCCCGCTTCCTGCAGCGGCTGTTTGATAGTGGCGCTTCAAATAACGCCTACGTAGCCAGTTGCGAAACATGCAAGCGTTTGCGTGTCGTCGCACGAGACTTAAACGCGCCGGTCCATGGCTTTTCTCCACCTGGCTGACTGTGAATTTGGGCAATTTGCCGTTTTTGAAAACGAGATTGTCCCGTTGATGGTCCAGTGCGGCGCTTGAACAAGATTTCGCGTGCCCCGAAGCAAACGGCCTAGCGATAATCATCAATGGAGTGGAACCTGAGCAGGCTTTCCTTTCTGCAAGCCTATGTCGTTCTGGCGAATGCTCCGCAACCTGCTCCCTTCCCGCTTGTGCAATCAAATCCTTCAATGCCCGCCACGACCGACCCAAAGACGGCGGGATCGTGTAGAATCCCACGATGATTCTGCACGTCGATATGGACGCCTTCTATGCCTCAGTCGAGGAGCGGGATCGCCCCGAGTTGGTCGGCCAGCCTGTCATCGTCGGCGGCACGCCCGAAGGGCGCGGTGTTGTGGCAGCCGCCAACTATGTGGCCCGCCAGTACGGCATTCACAGTGCCATGCCGGCCGTCACCGCACGACGGCTCTGTCCGCAGGCCATTTGTCTGCCACCGCGGATGCGGTATTACGCCGAGGTCTCCAAACAGATCCAGGAGATCTTTCAGCGCTTCACACCCATCATCGAACCGCTGTCTCTGGACGAAGCCTTTCTGGATGTCAGCGGTAGTGAGGCGTTATTTGGTTCTGCGGCTGTTATTGGCCGCAGGATCAAGGCAGAGATCCGCCGAGAGCTTCGTTTGGTGGCGGAGGCGACATAGCTGGGCTCGGCCTTGTGATTCGTGCCCTTTATTGGCAGGCTTTTCCCAAGGAAGGTTCAACACAGAGTGATGTTCGTTTGCTTTCCGTCGTTGCGGGCCATATACTTAAGTAGTAAGCCAGCAAGAGGTTTTCGCCTCGGGCTGGCGGAAACGCATTCTGATATTTCGGACGACTAACTGAAGGGCACCCCCGGCTAACACCGGATGGCCCGTCATACGAGTAAGCCGACGTGGTGGAAGACCTTTGGGTGTTCTGCCACGTCGGCTTTTTTATTGGGTTTTCTCAGCAACATCTAGCAACAGGAGTCACAATCATGGGTGGCAAGACAGACGAAGTAAAAGGCAGAATCAAAGAAGCCGCCGGCGTAGTGACCGGTAACGACAAGCTTCGCGCCGAGGGCAAGACCGACCAGGCAGTCGGCAAGGTCAAAGAAGTCGCCGACAAGGCCGTCGACAAGGTCAAGCAAACCGTGAAAAAACTGCGCGACTGACGCTTGTCGCAGCGCGCGAACTCGATTGGATAGCCGGTGCGGACGTGTGGCCGAAGCCGGCTTGGTTTAATCAACGAAGGGGAATGAAAATGAGTATTGAGCTAATCGTCTTGATCGTCGTGTTGTTCGTTCTGTTCGGCGGCGGTGGCGGCTATTATTGGAGCCGCGGACGCGGATAGTATCCTGTGCCATGAATACGGCACGCAATTCCGCGAATCGTCTTGAATCGAACTTGTCGGATGACTAACTAAAGGGCAACCCAGCCGTACTGGGAGGCCCGTTTACAAGTAAGCCGACGTGATGGAATACCTCCGGGTGTTCTGCCACGTCGGCTTTTTGTGCTTTCGAGGGACCCATACCGATTTCGCAAGTTAGCGGGGGCCGGGTCTCAATCTTTAACGTGAGGAGACTACGCATGAAGAGTTCATTTGCCGCTTTGGCGGCGATCACACTGGCGGCACTGACCGGATGCACTCAAGGCACTCCAGGCGGGCCCGGAACGGCCGCCAAGGATCCGGCCTACGGACAGACCGACGACACGTTCAATCTGAGCGTGCCCGTTCTATCGTCCAACCTCCATCAGGGTGCGCAGAAGGAAGCGACCATTGGCATCAAGCGGGCCGAGAACTTCGACGAGGATGTCGTGCTTACATTCGCCGATGTTCCCAAGGGCGTGACAGTCGAACCCATAAGCCCTGTGATCAAGCATGGCGACACGGATGCGAAGATCACGTTCAAAGCCGAGAACGGAGCTGCTCTGGGCGACTTCAAAGTCAAGGTCACGGGACACCCGACGAAGGGGCGCGACGCCCAGATCGAGTTCAAGCTCACCATTGCCGCGAAGGACATGGAAGCGGAACAAGCGATGCACGACGGCAATGTAGTCAGCATCATCGGCAACAAGTTGGTCATGACGAGCAAGGAGGATGGAGAGCACTCCCATACTATGACGGCCGACGCCAAGCTGACCCTGGACGGGACGGCCTGCAACGCGGACGATCTGAAGCCCGGGACGAGGATTCGCGTAACTACGCAGGGCGCGGACAAAAGCGTGGTGAACCGGATCGAAGGTCTCGACAAGAATCTGGACTTCGCGAGCCTCTAAGGACGCCAAGCAACCAGTGACTGCTGCAGCGAAAACGCCGGGTGCTGGGCCCCAAACCAGTGCCCGGCTGCTGCACGGCAGAAGTGGTCGGGCATGTTTTGCGTTCAACGCTTTTTTAGAAGTGGTTCTGGTCGTCTTGATCCGAACTCATCTGATTGGCAAAGATTCAAATGTTAAATGTCAGCGAATCCATGAACGTCGTGAGATCCGGTGCGGAGTTGTCGTTTCACTCAGACGTCCCGCAGGCAATCTCCACGCGCGTGTGCGTGCTGAACCTCACGGCGGTCAGGGGGACCTACACAAGCACTCAGCGATCTGTCCGCATCTCGGCTGCATCGTTCACTGGAACTGTGCGGAAAAGGCTTGGGACTGCCCCTGTCATGGTTCGAGGTTTGATCCGCTCGGCCAGGTGATTTGTGGGCCAGCGAACCAGCCACTTGCGGAGAAGGGTTCCAGCGCCCAAGCCAAACCCATCGGCCGAGCATCCGGTATATAGATAATCAGCAGCAGGCAGGCGAAGAGCGCTTTGCAAAATCCCGCGGTCATCGCGCTTGAAACTCGCCGCTGCCTCGTACTCACAGGAGATTCACTCTATGGACAAAAGTACAACAACTCTCGACTGCAATGATTGTGACGACAAGCAGACCGGAACCGTGGCGGAGCAGATAGCCCGTGCGATTTGCGAATTCCAGCACAAGAGTACGGGCCATACCCCGACCGCGGTGAGCGTGGTCCTCAGCGAAGACACGCTGGTCATCACACTGCACGAAGCTTTGACGCCCGCAGAAAAGGCAATGGCCAAGAGTGCGGGTGGTGCGGAAAAGTTGCAGGAGTTTCATCGGCAGCTCTTCGCAAGTACTTCCGAATCACTGCGACAGGAAATCAATCGAATCACCGGGAGGCAGGTTCGCGAAGCAGCGGCGGAAGTCGAGCCGACGTCCGGGTCCATCGTGCATGCCTTTACAACCGGCACCACAGTGCAGGTCTTCCTGCTCGCACCAAACACGCCAAAGAAAAGCGGGAAAACCCTTGTCGCGGCGAAAGATCAACGTCCAAAAGCCGAGTCGAAGCTGGCCTAGGCGGCGGCTATTTTGGCCGATCACTACGCCTTCGAGTGCGGCTTTATTTCTCTCAGCACGAAAGGACACATGATGACGGTTCAGACTTTGAAGGAACTGGCGCATAAAAAATGCTCGCCCTGCGAGGGAGACTTGGCGAAGGTCAAGAGGGCCCCCGCCGAAGCGCAGCTAAAAAAACTCTCCGGCTGGCGGATTACGCACGCCGGTGAGCGGATTCGTAAAGACTGGGTTGTGAAGAACTTCACTGCCGGGCTGGAGTTCTTCGACCGTGTGGGCCGACTCGCCGAGAAAGAAAACCATCACCCTGACTTGCACCTTGAAGGCTTTCGCAACCTGTGGATAGAACTCTCTACGCATGCGATCGGCGGGTTGTCGGATAACGATTTCATCCTGGCTGCGAAGATCGACAAGCTTCCGATCAAGCGGAAGACGGCCAAATAGAGGCCAGGGAAGCAACTCGACTGAACTGCTATTGGGAAAGACGCACAAGCAGCGTGAATTCTTGCTTACCTTGGAGGATAACGTCGATGCGGCCGACACGTTGGGCCTTTTGCTGCGGCTTTGCGGACACGAAGTCCAGTTGGCTCGTACAGGCCCGACGGCGCTACAAATGGCCGCGGATTCTCGGCCCGACGTGGTTTTTATTGGACATGGGGTTGCCGGGGATGGATGGTTATGAGGTTGCAAAGCGCTTGCGCGAAAGGCCGGATTTCGAGGACGTGATGATGTGCGCGTTGACCGGCTACACTCCTAGCACAGGCAGACCGTCACCGCCAAGTAGAAACAGGATTCGACCACTACTATGTCAAGCCTGTGGACCTCCAGAACCTGCTTGAACTGTTCAAGACAGTTGGGCCAGCATCGTGAGGTCGCTCAGATGCTGCGGCAAAACGTAAGGCGCGGCCTCATCGTCTTGACGGCCTTGGCAGTCGGCATTGTTCGCCCGATTCTATCGAGCCAACCGTGGTTGGGCTCGGGGATTGCACTTCTTCTATCTCAACGACGTTGAAATCAGCTTTTGATTGCGCGCAAGCCATCCGTTTCTTAGGACTCTTAAGAATCGACCCAATTGCGGCACCGCTCGTGCGATCCGAGTACTCCGTGCATTTGACGACACGGGCAGGGTGGTCTCCCTTTCCACCTCACCTGCTCAACTCCGGAATCGGCGCGCCTTCGGCGAAGATCGGGATGGGTCGGCCCGTGAGGTCGTTGAAAGAGATGCCGGTCGGATCAATGCCGAGGTGATGGTAGAGCGTGGCGACAAAATCGCCGGTACGGACACGGCGCTCGACGACTTGCTCACCATGTTTGTCGGTTGCGCCAATCAGCTGGCCGGAAGCGACGCCCGCGCCGGAGAATAGCATCGATGTGGCGGCGGGCCAATGATCACGACCGGGCTGGCCGGCGGCATAGCTGATTTTTGGCGTACGCCCGAACTCGCCGGTGACCACAACCAACACGCGGCGATCTAATCCCCGCTCGAAAATGTCACTGATGAGCGCCGTGACCGCCTGATCGAAATTCGGCGCTCGTTCTTTCATTTGATTGAACACATGATGGTTCACGGCGTGATCGTCCCAACTGCCCGCCGGGCCCGCCTCTTTGCCGAGAAGTGTGAC
>PLYM01000078.1 GCA_003153375.1 Planctomycetaceae bacterium | reverse complement strand
AGCAATTTCGGTGGTTGGTATTACAAGCTGGCCTTCATCGTTCCGCCCGTGCTCTACTGCCGCTTCCGGGGCATCGCACTGGGGCGCGATATTTTCCAATGGCAGAATTGGCGCCGGCAGTTGCCGCTGGCTGCGGGGTTGTGGGTGGCGGCCGCGGTGATTTTCCTGGCGGCCTACGCGGTGCTCGGCAACCTGCTGCTCGACAAGGCGGCGATCGCGGGCAAGATTCACGCGCAGTTCAGCGTCACTGCCGGCACGGTGTTTCTGATTGCCCCATTCACAATCGTGATCAACTCACTGATCGAGGAGTTTTTCTATCGCGGCTTTGCCTTCGGCTTGCTGGTCGCCCGGAATCGCCCCTTGGGCTACCTGCTGCCGGCCGCGGTGTTCTCGGCGCAGCACCTGCTGTTCATCTACCACTGGGTCACGCCCCTGCCACTGGCGCTGGCTGCCGTGGCGCTGTTCGTGTTCGCCGTCGCGCTCGAAGCCGTTTACGATCGGGCGCAGTCGCTGGTCGCGCCCTGGCTGATCCACGTCTGCGGCGATTTGGCGATGATGGCCATCGCCGTCGAGCTGATCTTTTAGGCTATGCCTGGAGGGCCCGCTTGCGGCGGGCGATCGCCCGATAGCGCGCGACGAGCAGTGCCAGCAATCCGCCGCAGGCGAGCACCACGCTGGCCGGCTCGGGAACCTGGCTGGCGAAAGCGGCGGGCGCGAGACTTGGTGGTGCAATAAAGGGCGAGAGGCCGATCTGCGTCAGGTAAAACGACACGGCATCTTCATCCTGCGAATCGATTACACCGTCGCCGTTGACGTCATAGAAGGGACCATGGGGCCCAAACGAGCCCGTGACTTTCATCGAGCCGTTCGGCAGGCTTGCGACCTCGGTCAACAATGCCAGGAAATCGGCCGCGCTGACCATTCCCGACCCGTTCACATCAAAGTGATTGACCTGGTTCTGATCCAGTGGTGTCGCCGCGTTGCGAATGTTGAGAATCTGATCGCGAAAAACCGACAGGTCGGTGACGTACGACGTCTGACCGAATACGACGGCGTTCGAGGGTTGACCCGTAATCGGAAAAGTTTGCGCCTCCATAATGCCGGCCAAGGTGGAGTGTCCACTGACCGTCTGAAAAACACCACCGCCTGAGTCCCCTCGCACGGCCTCTGCCTGAAACGGTCCACCGCCAGTGGAAAACCGGGTGACGAACACCGGGGTTGAAAAATTTGAGGTATTGTAAGTCGTCGTGCCGATGATCTGGCTTTGGCCCCAGCGCATGTGGCTCGTGTCGAGGAGCGAGAATCCCCGCACGTTGTCGACCGGCAAAGGCGCCTGCTTCCAGGTTTCCACGCCATTGACGTTGCTGACCTGCCATCCGATTAGGTTGGGGGCGCGATCGAGTCCCGCGCCCATCATCGTCAACGTGGTTCCGTTCTTGGGCAACTTGCTGGCGATATCGAGCGAGGGCAGCCCGGGGTCGGCGGAGATTTGAAACATCACCAGGTCCGGAGTTCCGGTCAGCCCGGTGCTGCTGGGATCGACAAGCGACGTGAACGAGCCTAACACCGGCTGAAAGACTCTGCCGTCCGTAAAGGTGATCGCTCCGGGGTTTGTCACATCCTGCGCGACATGGCCCGCCGTGATGACCCAACGATTGCCCAGATATACCGCGCTCGCGGAGTCCAGGTAACCCATGTTGCTCCAGCCGGGAATGCCAGCCGGGGCGCTGAGCGTGGCGGTGGTGTTGGGACTAGCCACGACGACGGCCCACACGCTGGGACTCAGCGCGACCGACAACAACCATCCGACGGTTGTGGTGGCCAGGGCTACGCGAAGAACGTGTCGCTGGGACGACGCGGGCGATAGCTTGAGCAAGGGAAAGCCTCTTCCACGGGCGACGTGCGTCGACCGCCTTTTGAAAATGCCGAACGTTTCGTGTGGCTAGGGACGCGACCTGAACACCGCGGGGCGTTGCCCCAGATCGCGGCGAGACCAAGGAAAGGATTCATTGAGCATAGTTGGGTCCCCCTTCGATTGCTACTCTCCGGTGGTCCGCGGACCGGGCAATTTGCAGTCTCCCGTGGGCAAGTTCCGGCTGGGGCCGGCTTAAGGGGAAACTTCTCGCAGCTCAAATTCGGCCAGCAGGGGCAAATGATCGGAGCCAATGCTGGGGCCGACCCAGCAGCGCAGGCAGCGCCACTCGGGGCTAGAGAGCACATGGTCGATCCGCGTTCCGTAGCTGAGGGCGCCCTCGCCCGTGATTTTTGTAAATCCAAATCCCCAGCCGACTATGGAGAAGGCATCGCTCCACCGCGACCAGTACCGGCGAAAGATGGTGCTCTCCGTGGGCGTGTTGAAATCGCCCATGATGATCTTGGGGCCGGGAAACTGCGCGATCCAATTGCTGAGCGCTTCGCTTTCAACCTCGCGCAGCTTGAGCACGTCGTCGAGGGGCCCGGTGCTGCCTGGCCGAAACAGGCCGCCCGGTCGAAACAGGCCGCCGTGCAGCACGGCCTCGAGCCCCGGCCGGGGCGTCGACAGGTGCAGGTTGAAGAATTGCAGCGGCCCCGCGGGCGATTGGGCGACGTAACGAATCACGCCGATGTCGGGCGGTTCGAGCCGCCGGCCGCGACCGCGATCGGCGATCGGCCAGCGACAGGCCAGGATGAATTGATCCTGCTCGAGCACGTGCCAACCCGCCGGCCACACGAACGGCGTCTCTTGTCTCACTTCTTGAATGGCCACGACGTCCGGCTGCTCGGTCTCGATCAATTCGGCCAGGGCCTGAATGCTGAACCGCCGCTCGTCGACGTTGCAGGTCAGCACGCGCAAGAATGGAGGGCTGGCGCCGAAAGCCGACACGTGCAATTGGAAACCCGTGATCAGCCAGAGGATGGCCACGAAGGTTAACGCGAGGGGCACCAGCAGAGCGCGCCGATAGACCACGGCCGCCACGACCAGGGGCACCAGCGGCAGTCCGCACAGCCAGCGCGGACCGAAAAGCAACAGCGTGGCCAACGCTCCGCGATCGCCGTCCCAGAGCATCCACGCCCACAGGAGCAGGATCGCGGCCGCGTATGCGGTCACGCTGCGCGTGAGCAGGCGTGGCGCTCGCGGCGCGCGATCGGCGGCACCCGGCGGGGAGTTGTCTGGCGGCGCCGGCAGTGGCGTGTTTGCCTCGTTCACGCGCGGCCTCGATTACCCTTGGATCTCTTGCTCCGGGTCGTCGTCGTTGAGCGCTTGCAGCCGCGCGAGCATGCCCCGGATATCCCAGGCGCCGCGGATGGAAACGTAGACAGTGATGGTCGAATACCATACCAGGCAGGCCATCAGCAGCCACCACCAGAAATCAGCGGCCATCGGCATCTCCCAATCGAGGAGTTCCCAGAATCAAGTCCTTGGCCAACGAGCCGACGATCATGGCCGCTGCCGCGCCGACAAAGGCGGCGATGCCCGAATAGTTGGGGCCGATCGACTTGGCCAACTCTTGCGTGGCCGGAAGTTTTTGTAGCACGAGGTAGGCTAGCGGAAACGTGGCCCCGACCAGGATCGCGCCGGCCGCGCCCCAATTGTTGGCGCGCGGCCAATAGCAACAGGCCACGAGCAGCGTGGCCATGCTGGAGAGATAGATCGTGCCGGTGATCGTCAGGTAGGTCCAGATGCCGTCCTGGATTTCGTACCACAGGCCGTAGATCAACAGGAACACGCCGATCAACGCGATGATGGCCCGATTCCACAGCAGCCCGCGCTTTTCGGACCAGCGCCCATGGCGGAAGGGCGCCAGCAAGTCGTTGTAGATCACGCTGCCCCAGGTGAGCATGTAGGCCGAATCGGTCGACATGTCGGCGGCCAGCATGCCGGCCACGAGCAGCCCCATCAGCCCCAGCGGCACCGTGCGACTCAGATAGATCGGCATCGCGTTCGCCGTGTTGCCGCCAATCGGAATGACGCCCGGCTCGAGCGTGGCCAGTGCCGCGATGCCCCACACGGCCGGGATCAGGAACTGGCAGACGAAGAAGAAGCTGGTCGCGGTGTACACGCGCTGGCCGGTCTTGGTGTCCTTGGCCGACAACAATCGCGCGACGGTCGTCTGCCAGGTGATGGCCACGGCCACATTGAGCAGCGAGTTGAAGACGATATAAGACCAGCCCAGGTTGGGGTTCACCAGCGGGTTGAATCCGGCCTCGCCATATTTGTCGCGCACCGTGTCGACCATCGTCGTCCAGGGAATCTCGGCCATCAGCAGGAACGTGACGGCCAGCAGGCCGATGCTCATGACGATGAACTGCAAGTAGTCGGTGATGAGCACCGAGAGCATGCCGCCGGCCATGGTGTAGATGGCCACGCCGCACAGCAGGATGGTCATCGTGATTTCCAACCGGCCTGGTGACATGCCACACACCAGCACCAGGAATTCGCCGCCCTGCCGCAGGAAAATGCCCATGTTCAGCAGCCCGCCCAACACGATCACCAGGCCGCTGAGCCAGCGGATGCGGGGACCGAATTTCTTCTCGAACAGCTCGGCGATGGTCACCACGCCCGAATCGCGCAGCGGCTTGACGCAGAAGCCGGTGTAGCCGACCAGGAACATGGCCGCCCCATAGGTGATGCCCACCGTGGCGCCGGCGAAACCGTTGTCGTAGCCGAGTTGCGCGGCCGACATGCAGGTGACGATGCCGAACTCGGTGGCCGCCAGCGAGGCCACGCCCAGATAGACGTCCATCTCGCGGCCGGCGATCAGAAAATGTTCGACCTTGCCGACATACTTCCGCACGCTCAGCCCGGCGACCATCGTGGCCAGCAGGTACAGCCCCACGATGCTGCCGTCGATCCAGGAAAAATGCGACATGCGGTTGGGCGGCCCCGCGGGGCCGAGTGGGGAGTCTCGGTGTGGTTCGGACCATACTACGCTGGCTTGCAAGGTCGACACAAGGACCCTGGAATCGACTGGTTACAAGGGCCTCGCGGGCTTATACAATGGAACGCAGCCTGCGATAGCCCTCCCGCCCTACCGCAAAACTCCAACCCGCGTTGCCGCCAGGTATCTCGCGATGAAGCGTCCGACTTGGCCAACCCGATTTCGGACACTCTGTCTGGCGATGGGTTGCCTGTGCGCGAGCTCGGCGTCGGCGGCCGATGCCGCGGCCCCTGGCGATGCGGGCAGCGAGAGGTTTTTCGAATCGAAGATTCGGCCGCTGCTCGTGGCGCGTTGCCATGAGTGCCATGGTTCGGAATCAAAAGCCGAAGGCAACCTGCGGCTCGATTCGCTCGCGGCCATCCTGCGCGGCGGCGACCGCGGTCCGGCCGTCAAACCGGGCGACGTGAAGGGCAGCCTGCTGATCGGCGCGGTCAATCACGGCGACGTCGTGCAGATGCCTCCCAAGAGCAAATTGCCGCCCGCCGAGATCGCCGACCTGACCGCTTGGGTTGCCGCCGGCGCCCCCTGGCCCGACGCCCACGTCGCGGGCGCGAACCCGGCCACGGATGCCGCGCCGACACCGATCAGCGACGCGGCCCGCGCTTTTTGGGCGTTTCAACCGCCCGTTGAGCCGGTGGTGCCGGCGGTCCAGAACGCCGCCTGGCCGCGCGGCCCGCTCGATCGTTTGCTGCTGGCGCCGCTCGAAGCGCGGGGCCTCTCGCCCGCGGCGCCGGCTGACAAGCGGACACTCATTCGGCGGGCGACGTTTGACTTGCACGGATTGCCGCCGACGCCGGAGGAAGTGGCGGCGTTTCTAGCCGACGACGCGCCGGGCGCGTTGGCGCGAGTGGTCGATCGGCTGCTGGCCTCGCCGCGCTATGGCGAACGCTGGGGGCGGCATTGGCTCGACATCGCCCGCTACGCCGACAGCAACGGCATGGACGAGAATATGGCGATGGCCCACGCCTGGCGCTATCGCGACTACGTGGTTGGCGCGTTCAACAAGGACACGCCCTACGATCGCTTCATCCGCGAGCAACTGGCCGGCGATTTGCTGGGGCCGTGCGACGAAGCGACCCGCCTGGAGCGGTTGACGGCTACGGGCTTTCTGGTGCTGGGTCCAAAAATGCTGGCCGAAGATGACCCGGTGAAGATGGAGATGGACATCATCGACGAGCAGGTCGACACGATCGGCCGGGCGTTCATGGGTCTGACCCTCGGCTGCGCCCGCTGCCACGATCACAAGTTCGATCCGATTCCGACGGCCGACTACTATGCTCTGGCCGGCATCTTCAAGAGCACCAAGACCATGGCCAACCACTCGGTGGTGGCGATGTGGTCGGAACGGCCGCTGGCGACGCGCGAGGAGATTGCCCGCAGCGAAGCGCATCAACAACAGATCGCGAGCAAATCGGCCGCGATCAAAGCGACCGAGGTCGCGGCCAACGAGCGCCTGCTGAGCGAAGCCCGCGGCAAGGTGGCCCAGTATCTGCTGGCCGCCGACACGCAACAGCGCCAGCAGCAGGCGCTGGCTGACCTGTCCGCCGAACTGAAGGCCGGAAAGCTGCCCGCGGAGACAATCGTCGTCGAGGCCGAGAACTACGCGCGGGGCAACGTGGTGCGCGACTCGGCCACGTATGGCCAGGGCATCGGCGTGATCTACAATGCCGGCCCCTTGCCGAACGTCGCCGAATACGATCTCACGTTACCCGCTGCTGGCACCTATCAAATTGCGCTACGCTATGCCGCCGCCGAGTCGCGACCGCTGGAGCTGTCGCTGGATGGTCAACGGCTTTCCAGCACGGCCGCCGCGGCGGTGACCGGATCCTGGCAGCCGGACGGGCAGACCTGGTCGATCGAAGCCGTCGTGCCACTGGCCGCTGGCCGACACGTGGTGCGACTGGAGCGCAACGGGCCGCTGCCGCACGTCGATAAGCTGGCGCTGCTGCCGGCTCGCTTCACGCGCGATGCCGGCACGTGGCAAGTCGTGGGGCAGCCTGCACCAGACGCCGGACTGAATCCGGTGTTCTTGCGCCAATGGAGCGAACACCTGGCGCGCACGCACGACGATGCCAACTCGGTGCTCCGCGTGTGGCACCTGTGGCGCGAAATGGACCAGCGGCAGACCACGCCGACGATCGCAGCCGACACGCCCGTCGCCGCGGCGCTGTTGGCCGCGCCCCGACCGATGTCGCTCGGCGAACTGGCGGCCCGCTATGCGCAATTGTGCGCGCAGGCCGATGCTGAGTCGCGCCGCGACGTCAAGCCTAGTGACGCTGGCAAGAAACTCGCCGATGCGACCCAGGAGGCGTTTCGACAGTTGCTAGTCGATCCTGCCGGCCCCTACGCGCTGCCCAAGCAGATGGACGCGTATTACGCTCCGGCCGTGAAGGCAGAGCTAGCGACTTTCAAGGAACAACTCGCCCAGTTGGAAAAAGCGAAGCCGCACCTCGATTATGCGTTGGCTGTCGACGAGCGGAAGCCGCAAGATCTGCACGTACACATTCGCGGCAGTCATTTGACGCAGGGCCCGTTGGCGCCACGGCGATTTCCGCGCGTACTGGCCGGAGAAACCCAACAGCCCCTGAGTAATCAATCGAGCGGCCGCCGCGAACTGGCCGAGTGGCTGGCGCGGCCCGATCACCCATTGACGAGCCGGGTGATGGTCAACCGCATCTGGCAGGGGCACTTTGGCGAAGGCCTGGTCCGGTCGCCCGATAATTTTGGTTTGCTGGGCGAGCGGCCCGACAATCAGCCGCTGTTGGATTGGCTGGCGCGACGATTCGTCGATTCGGACTGGTCGATCAAGGCCATGCACCGGCTGATCATGCTGTCGAGCAGCTATCAAATGAGCACGGCGTACAAAGAATCGGCCGCGGCGGTTGATCCGGAGAACCGGCTGTTGTGGCGGATGAACCGTCGCCGGCTGGAAGTCGAAGAGATCCGCGACGCGATTCTGGCGGCCAGCGGGCAGGTCGACTGGTCGATGGGCGGCACGCTGCTGACCAATGCCAACCACAGCTACGTGACCAGCACGGCGTCGACGAACAATGTGAATTACCAGAACGCGCGGCGCTCAGTCTATCTGCCCGTCGTGCGCAGCGCCATCTACGAGGTGTTCAGCGCGTTCGACTTCGCCGATCCGAGCACGATGAGCGGCAAGCGGCCGTCGACGATCGTGGCGCCGCAAGCGCTGTTCATGATGAACAGCCCCTTAGTGGAACGGCAAACTCGGGCGATGGCCAGCGAACTACTCGCGCAGCCGAACCTGGACGATGCCGGCCGCGTGGGCGAAATGTATGAGAGGATTTACAGCCGCCGGCCAAGCGAGTTGGAGATTACCCGGGCGATGGATTTCATCGCTCGCTATCAGGCCGAGCTGACCGTGAAGGCGATGGATGCGGCCGAAGCGCGTCGGCGCGCTTGGCAGGCGTTGTGCCGCGTGGTCTTTTCGGCCAACGAGTTTATTTATCTGGAATAGCAATCGGCTGGAATCGCGAACGTCGGGAATCGCGAAACGAATCTCAGAACACCGCATGAATAGTCATTGGAACGCTTGTGACTGCCAGGGGCCGATCTCGCGGCGCGAGATGCTGCGCACGTCGTCGGCTGGGTTCGCCTCGTTGGCGCTCGCCGGCTTGCTGGGTCAAGAAGCCGCGGCCGCCGAGCGCGGTAATCCCTTGGCGGTCCGCGCGCCCCATTATCCGGCCAAGGCCAAGCGCGTGATCTTTCTGTTCATGCACGGTGGCCCGTCGCAGGTCGACACGTTCGATTACAAGCCGCTGCTCGATCGCGATCATGGCATGCCGCTGCCGTTTGCCAAGCCGCGCGTGGTCAGCAGCCAGACCGGCAACTTGCTCAAGTCTCCCTGGAAGTTCAGCCAGCACGGCCAGAGCGGGGCCTGGGTCAGCGAATTGTTTCCGCACGTGGCCACGGTCGCCGACGAGTTGTGCATCATCAACTCGATGCACGGCTCGAACAGCCGCCACGGCGGCGCGCTGCTGGAGTTGCACACCGGCAGCGACACGTTCGTGCGTCCCAGCATGGGATCGTGGATCACCTATGGCCTGGGCACCGAGAATCAGGATCTGCCCGGCTTCATCACGATTTGTCCCACCCTGACGCACGGGGCCGAGAACAATTACAGCTCGGCCTTTTTGCCGGCCGCCTATCAGGGCACGCCGCTTGGCAATGCCAGCATCCCGGCCGAGAAGGCCCAGATTCCCTTCATCGAAAACGCGCAAACCTCGCGCAGCGCGCAGCGCTTGGAGCTCGACCTGCTGCGCCAGATGGAGCAGGAGCACCTGGCCCGCACCGGCGCGGACAGCGCGTTGGAAGGCCGCATCGATTCCTTCGAGTTGGCATTTCGCATGCAGGCCGCGGCGCCGCGCCTGCAGGATATTTCCGATGAGTCGCCGGCCATGCTCGAGCTGTATGGGCTCAACGACCCCAGGACCCGGAACTTTGGCCGGCAGTGCCTGATGGCCCGGCGGTTTGCCGAGAGCGGCGTGCGATTCGTGCAGGTGAGCCACAGCTATAAATGGGACCAGCACGGCGGCTTGAAGAAGGATCACGCCAACAATTCCCTGGAAGTCGACAAACCGATCGCGGGTCTGATTCGCGATCTCAAAGCCCGCGGGCTGCTCGACGACACGCTGGTGCTCTGGGGTGGCGAATTCGGCCGCACGCCCACCGCCCAGGGCGACGATGGCCGCGACCACAACCCGCACGGCTACACGATGTGGCTGGCCGGCGGCGGCACCCGCGCGGGCATCCGCCATGGCAGCACCGACGACTACGGCTACTTCGCCGTCGACAATAAAGTCCACCTGCACGACCTGCACGCCACGATTCTGCACCTGCTGGGCCTCGACCACACCCGGCTAACCTATCGCTACGCCGGCCGCGACTTCCG
>PLYM01000147.1 GCA_003153375.1 Planctomycetaceae bacterium | reverse complement strand
CCACTGTTCGGGTCCCGCATCCGTGTGTCCCACTCCCAAAATGTGTTCTGCCGCGGGATTGAAAACCAAGAATGTTCCGTCTCGATCGGCCACGATGACGCCGTCTCCCATGCTCTTGAGGATCGACTCCAGAATCTGGGTCTGGTCGCGTAACGCCTTTTCGGACCGAGAGAGTTCCGCGGCCATGTCACGGAACGAGCGATCTAAGTGCGTGATCTCGTCGCTGCCTCTAACGAGTGCGTTCAACTCGTGGCCCTGCGATAAACGATGAGCGTTTTCAGTTAAGACCGTTAGGCGCTGGCTAATACTACGACTGAAGGCGAGTGCGAGGATCAGACTGGTCAGAATCGCAAAACAAGCGCCTGCGATTAACAGCCAGTTCAAATGCTTGCTCGACGCTTCCAGCCGCCCGTGCCGCAAGTTGTCCAAATGTTTCTCTTCGTCGAGAAAGCCTGCGATCTCTTGGCGCACAGTGTCCATCCGACGCTTACCCTCCAAAGTCTTCTCTTTGGCAACAGCGTCGTCCTTCGCGCCCTGTCGCACCAGGCTTACGATCTCGGAAAGCCATGCCATGGCCTCGTCGGCTGCCGCATGAATTCGTTGGACCCGAGAGTATTGCTGTGGATTGTCCAGTACCAGGAATTGCAACTGCTTGAACGCGTCCGGCAGTTCCTTGATGGCCCAGTCGTATGGTTCGGTGGACGACGGGTTGCTGGTGACAATGAAACCCCGAGTGCCGGTCTCCGCATCGGCCAATGCCCTCAGCACGGTTCCGCCTTGTCGAATCACCTCTTTCGAATGGCTATCCCAATTTGCGGCCTGTGAATACTCATGCTGCATCCGGGCGACTAGCCCAATGAAAGCCAACTGGAAAAGCAAGGGCACCGAAACAAGGATTAGCCCCTTCTTGACAATCGTGAACTTCACGTTAATTACCTTCCCCAGGACTCAAAGTATTGGATGGTGCGTGCGCGGACATGGCGGGCCCGTTACCGGCTTCGCAGCCGCCCGCTCGGTCGATCTGAGAAGCGGAACCCAACACACGGGTTTGGAAATTTAAGGCTGGCAAATCGAGGGATTACGGTGGGTACACTCGGGGCTTTAAGGACAGTACGTCGCGTGCTGCCATATGTCAAAAAGGTGGGATCGTGATAGGCGCGACTGAGTCGATATCGCTTCGGAGCGTCCCACCAGCTGTAGCGATTATCGGAGTTGAAGCGGCGAGGCACCCCAGAACCGTCGGCGCGCAGCTGTCTCACAATCTCACACGATGAACTAAACGCTGCGCGTGGGCACTTGATGCCGACTTCGTTGGCACACTTCTGGCGTGCTCCACGGTACCACGCCTAGCTAACCGGAAGCTGGCTCAGGCGGCTGCGACCGCCAAAAAACACTTGGCCGCTATTAAAGCTCAATACCGTGGGGAGCTCGCCACGCGCGGATATCATTTTCATGGAGCAACTTTGCGGCAGTGCCGATCGTCGCCGGCCGAAGCATAGACCAATTTATTTGGTAAGGAGGCATGAATGGACAACGTTAGTTCGCCACTCAATGAAACCAAGAAACCCATAGACACAAGCGAACATTCAGTCGATCAACCAGCGACTCGTCACATCGCGCCTGGACTACTCGATCGTTTGCGCCTTATCAAAAACTACCGCTCGAGCGCCCCGGATGCCTTTGAGGCTCGCGAAATATGTCTCAAGAACATGACTGCCGACGTAATGGAAGTTGGTGCAGTGTTGTCGTGTGAGTTTCGTGAGGCGTACGCGGTAGGGGGAGTCGCTGTGGAGCAAATCCCGGCCGTGGTTGCCCAGTTGCTCCATGTGGGCAAAACAGTCGCCCAGCTGCTCGCGCTCGAGATCAAATCCAATACCATCGAGCCCAATGAACTGCGGAGGATTCCGCGCTAAGTGGAATCTCTGAAGCGAGCGAATAAATCGCGATTTTGCGCCCCAACTCGACTGGGGGGGCGCACTGATGAAAAACCGCAGAGCCCGGCTTTCTGCGGCTCATCAGCTGGTAAAGGGGATCCAGTCGCGCGCGTTTGCCCCACCGACGAATAGGATGGAAGGGGCGAATGGGAATATGGGGATAAATAGCTAATGTCCGTTTTCAAAAACGTACGGCCACAGTAATCGCGCGATGCGCTCCCCGCACTCTTCTCATGACCTCTCGTCTGATAATCTCCGCCGATCCTTGACCTTCCCGCAGATGATAGGGAACCAATCGAAACGACATGCCAACTGAGTACCATGCATGCGGCAGGGCGATTGCGTCATAAGCCGTAAGGCGTTGCACCTGAACACTATGAGGAACTCACGCTAGCTGCTGGCAAAAAGATCGTAATACATTACGGCTTCGTGACTTTGGATTTACACGTGCGATCGCCCTGATGCATGCGGCCAGCAGAGCTGTGGGCCGCGGTGATCCCACCGTCGTGGTTGTCATGGCGGTGACGCTGGTACTTCCGAAAAATTCATCGCTGCCAAGATGGGCCTGCCGGCGAGCGTCGGACTGGTGCCCACGGCCGACGTGCTGGGGCCGACCACGCGTGAGCTTCGCCGACCGACAGTGACCGTGAACTTCCGCATGGCAAGAGTGTCGAGACGCGCTGAGCGCTAGGTGGCTTCAAATCGCGGGCGCCCGCTGGGGCAGGGGGGTCTAGCTCGACGTGGAAGTTGAAAAACCATCGATTACCCTGCGGTGGGCATGAGTGGTCGGACAACCGCAGTTCAAGATCTTTTGAGTCAGTGCTGATATCTGACGCCACTGACGTGAAGACATCGAGCAGCCCATCGCCAGGCTGACTCGTCGCCTCCGAGCACCGCCACGGCAGCACGCATTGTCATGACTGCGAAGTTCCGCACCGGGCTGCTCGTCGATCACGGTAGCTAATCTTCCTAGTTTGAGTAGCCAAAGTCACTTCGGCGGACCAATGCGGCCAATCATCGATGCTGCCTTTTGGTCTTCCACGTCGCCGGCGACACGGGGTAGAAAAGGCGGTCACGCCGCCGAGGAATCACCCGCATCATGTCCGCCAAGGCAGTACAGACGATCTCGAGGCGTATTTTTCGGCTGACGTCGCTGCTGTTCTTTGTTTCCGGTGCCACCGGACTGGCCTACCAAATCATTTGGTTCCGGCGCTTCTCGCATGTCTGGGGAAGTTCCAGCCTGGCGTTCGCTGCGGTGGGCGGCTCGTTCTTGTTGGGCCTGGGACTAGGGGCCTACGGCATCGGTCGGTTTTCTGATCGGCTCGCCCGCCCGCTCCGCTGGTATGGCCGCGCTGAGCTGGCCATCGGCGTGCTGGCGCTGCTCATCCCCTTCGAAATCACGGCGATGGTCAATGCCTCCGTGGGCTTGTACGCCTACATCCCCGAGGCGATCGTGCTGCGGTATTTGGTGCAGAGTTGCCTCACACTGCTGGTAATCGGCCCCAGCTGCGTGCTGATGGGCGGTACCTTACCGCTTTTGATCAGGCAGCTGACGACTCGGGAGGGTTCGCTGGATCAAGCCACGGGCTGGCTGTATGCGCTCAACACGTTCGGAGCGGCGGTCGGCTGCTATCTGACCGGGTTTCATCTGCTGCCCTGGCTGGGGTTACTATGGACCAACAACCTGGCGGCGATGGTAAATATCGCCATCGGCTTGATTTCGATCCAGGCGAGCCGCACGGCTGCGAGCCTAACGCCGACCAAGGCGGCACCCGTCGCGTCGACGGCGAGTCCCTGGAATTGGCCGCTGGCCGGTCCCTATCTGGCAGCCGCACTAGCCGGCTGTGCGGCACTGATTCTGGAGATGACCTGGACGAGGCAACTGACCTTGGTCTTGGGAGGCTCGACCTATGCGCTGACGGCCACTCTGTTCGTCGTACTGTTCGGGATCGGCCTGGGCAGCTTATTGTTTCACGTTTTTCGCGGCGCCGCATCCCGTCCAGGCCTGCCGGTCGTCGTGGTAGGGATTTTGCTGCTGAGCACGCTGGCCGGCAAACTGTGCCTGCCATCCCTGGCGGTCTGGGTCTCGCCAGCAGCCGTCCAGCAGTGGCGGGCCGACCCGTCTGGCAATGCCTTGGTGTGCATCGCTGTGAGCGCGGCCCTGGAATTGATTCCGGCCCTGGCCATGGGGTTTCTTTTCCCCCTGTTTGTGCATCTGACCCATGCCAGCGCCAAACAGGTGGGCGCGGCTGTCGGGAATATTTATGCCTGGAACACGCTTGGCTCGATCGTCGGGGCGAACTTGACGGCTGTGCTGCTGTTTCCGCAAATCGGCACGGCCGGCTGCATGGCGCTGGCCGCAGGGCTCTATCTGGTGGCGCTGCTGGCCATTCTTTCCTGGCGCGGCTGGCCGCAGCTGGCCACCGGCGCGGCGATTGCTGCGGCGGGTGCGGCCGTCATGATGCTGCTTGGCCAGCCGATCGATCCTCGTTTGACGAACATGGGCTTCTATTTGTACGGCGACCCACGGCTGGTCGACAAAGACTACCCGAACAGTCCGAGTTTCTCGGCGATCATTCCGCGATTTTTGCGCGAGGGACCTTCCTGCAATGTTTTCGTCAGCGGCGACAAGTCGCAGAAACTCGACCTGCGGTTGAATGGCAAGGTCGATGCCGGCAACGGCTCGGACATGGTCACGCAGCTGGGGCTGGCCTATTTTCCGCGGATGTTCAAGCCCGATGCCAAGGAAGTCCTGGTGATCGGCTTTGGCAGCGGGTGTACCTCGGGGCGCAGCTTGCTGTTCCCGGGCACCCGCGTGACTTGCTGCGAGATCGAGCCGGCGGTTTACGAGGCTGCCGAACAATTCGGAGCGGTCAATCTACGGCCGCACGAGAAGAGCCGCGACTGGCTCGAAGCCCGCAATGCCAAGCTGCCTGTAGATGAGAGACTGACCCCTGCAGAAATTGACGCCCAGGCGCGCTTCTCGATTATTCTTGGTGACGGCCGCACGGCCATTCAGGGCAGTCATCGCAAGTACGATCTGATTATCTCGGAACCCTCGAATCCCTGGCTGGCGGGGGTTTCGAACCTGTTCACCCAAGAGTTTTTCCATTCGGCCCGTGAGCATTTGACCGCAGGCGGGGTCCTGGCTCAATGGATTCAGACCTACAACTTCACGCTCGAAGACTACCTGATGATCGTGCGGACATTGCGCTCCGAGTTTCCGCACTATGGCGTGGTCACCTTGTTAGGGGGTGTCGACACGGTGCTGTTGGCATCGAACAAGCCGTTGATCCCCACAGCAACTGACATCGCAGCACTGCAAACGATCGTCAATGGAACGCCGGCCATCTCAGCAGATTTCAATACCTGGTTGGGCGGCTCCGAACTGCCGTGGGTGCTGCTGCAGAATTATCAACTGGGCGAAGACCAGCTCAACCGGCTTGTCGACAGCGACCCATCGGGCGCCATCAATAGCGACTTGCAATTGCAGCTTGAGTTTGATGCCCCGCTCCATCTGTTCCGCAATTTGGAGCAACGCGAGACGGCGGCAGCCGGTTTGCGGGCGGCCATGGACGCCCAATGGACCCAGCGGCTAGCTGAGATTTTTCAATTACAACGTGAGTCAGCCATATTCAACCTGACACTGGGCGATTACCTCTATCGACAACTTGCCAATCCGCTGCTGGCGCGGTCACTCCGCGAGGCTGGCCAGTTGGATGCCGCGGCGATCTTGTACCAATCCGCAGTGCGCGCCGAGCCGACGCTCTTCGAGGCGCACCGCGGCTTGGCTCGCATTTGCCTGATGCAAGGTCGCCCAGCCGCGGCCGTCGCAACCTGGCAGGAACTGCTGCGGCTCACGCCCAACGATCCGCAGGCCAATGCCGCCTTGGCGCTACAATATCTGATCCAGAAGAATCCCGCGGAGGCGTCGTTCTATTATCGCGAGGCGCTGCGGCTCAAACCGCACCTCGCGCTGGATGACCACAGCTACCTGTGGGCCAACAATCTGGCCTGGATGCTGGCTACCCATCGCGATCCGCGACTTCGCAACGGTGCCGAAGCGGTGCACTGGGCCCAGCAGGCCTGCGAAGTCGACGGTTACCAGCAGCCTGATCTCATGAACACGCTCGCGGCAGCTTATGCGGAGTCTGGAAAGTTCGACGAGGCAATCGAACTCTCGGAAAAAGTAATTCACTCGCCGAGCACGCAAGCGAATTTGGCGAAACGGGTGGCCAGATACCTCAGGCTCTACCGAGCGTCGCAGCCGCTGCGAGAATAGACAGTTTCGTAGCGCGACCTAGCCAGTTCAGACGCTTTCGGGCTGTTTCTTGCCCCTTCGTCCCCAGGAACGCCAATTCGGAGATCCCGGCAATCACGGCCGTGATTCCAAACCGCGCGGCCGAGCCGGGCAGGGTAATTGCGTGTTATCGCGCGTTCCGTCTCCTAAAACGAAATGAACTTCTGATTTTCATTGTGAATCGACTGCCGATTCAAGCCTGCTACGTTGCGGACGAGGCGTGATGAACTGCCACGATTGTTCGGCCTCTGCCCGGCGAGGCGAATCGCAACCGGCTTCTGTCACGAGTTCGAGCCTCTCTGAGCTCTTCAGCAATGCCAGCGATAAAAACACCCGATCTGCCTGCATACATGCAGGAAGTGGACGAAGTTCTCGTCGAATTCAGTGCGAACCGCGCAAAGGACTCCATCCAAAACGCTTTCGTAGCGCTGGTGGCCAGCGAGGCAACTACGATCGCGGCCGAGACAATCGTGGAGCTCGTACTGGTCTCGGCGGTAACCACAATCGGCCCGGAGGTAATTGCCGCAGGCGGCGCCACCGCCGGTGCGGCCGTAGCCGGCGCTACGACAGGTAGCGTTGGAGGGCCGGCTGGCGCTGCAATCGGCATCGCAGTCGGACTGATTCTTGGGGTTGCGGTCGACTGGTATCTCACTGATCGGTTTGAAGCCAAAACGATTGAGGACCTCAATCAATACCTGACTGAGCTGCGTGACGGGTTGGTCGAAGGTTCCGGATCCTCAGAAGCAAAGGGTTTACGGGAGCTGTTACGCGCCTTCACCGAAGAATTAACTGAAGCCGAGGAACGTGTTATGCACAACGCCATCGTGGGAGTTAACCAATGAGGCATGCCTTTTTAGGTCGACTCGTGATTTGTCTATATATTGGAGCTTTAGGTGTCATCGAGCCGCCTAGCATCTCCTGCGGCCAATCAGTTGCCGTACGCAAGCCACTCAAAGCGCTAGTTGAATCGATCACTGAATATCTCGGCAAACGTGGCACGCGAGAATCAGCCAAAGAGCTAGCCAGCCTAGGTGGTGAGAGCACACTGCGCGAGCTATTAGAGCGCACCGGGCGCGAGGGAGGGGATGAGGCCGTCGAGAGGCTCATTCGGTTGGCCAAGAACGTTGGGCCAGAGGCCATTCGTGCAGCGGAAAATGCCCCGAATGCATCTATCGTGATACGCGCAATTGATGACCTCCCAGCAAACTTAGCCGAACGCGCGGCCAAGCGACTGGCCGCTGGTTCCGAAGGCCGTGCCTTGGCGGAAACCGTCGAAGAGTTCGGAGCCAATGCACTGGAGGCCGAAGTGCGGCATCCTGGCGTCGGGGGTCGGTTGGTCGCAACCTTAGGAGGTGATGGAGCCGATTTGGCCTCGCGAGCAAAACGGACCAGGCGATCGAGGTCGCGCGACATGCGCCGGATATTAGTCTCTTGCCAGCTTCTGGGCGAAACCAGGTCATATCACTGATCAGAGAGAATCCAGAGGGTTCGGTGGCGTTTATGAAGCGATTTGTCGAGCGCAATCCAGGTAAGGTACTGTTCACGGCCAGCGGGACGACAGTAATTCTGGCGAACCGTGAGGCAATCTTTGGCGGCGGCGATGTCCGTTTTAACGCCAAAGGCGAGCCGGTCTTTGTGGCCAAGCCCGGGCTGCTCGAACGGATTATCGGACATCCAGGCGACCAAATACTCGACAATTATTTGCCAATCGGAGCTATCGGCCTGATCGCCTACATCGGTATTCAGCTATGGCATACTCATAAACGGGCGGGCTACAAGACGTCTGCGATTGCAGCAGCCAACGCGGCCAACGAGCGGTCACAGAGTCCGCGAAGTAGGTGATACTTGACGGACTCTGTAACTACTTTATCGCATTCGCCTTTTGTATTCTTCACGAGGCATCTGCATCAGCTGGTGTGGTTTCGGGCGACGTCTGAGGCGACGTGGTCCGTATCTCCATCACGGGACATGAGAGCACGATAGAAATTGGCCAACGTACGCGGTGTCATTCAGGCTAAAAACCGCGAGTTGAAAATATCGCAATTTTTGCGATGCACCTCGAGTAGGTACCTTCATGCCACGCACGCAGCTTGTCTTTTTCAAGGACGACGATGCCCAATTCAAAGAGGAACCAGAACAGTCGCGGATCGCAACAGAGGGCGGCCCGTCAGTGTGACGGCGCCAGCCAGCGCAACTCGGCGGCGAGTTGCTGCTCGCGCTCTTCATCGCCACGGGTTAGTGATTCCGCTCGCTGGAGTTTCACGTAGGCCAGCCGACGATGGGCGCGCACCACCAGGCGGAGATCTGCCTGGCAGCGCCGACAGGTCTCGCGGAGGGTCTGCGACGCACGGCAGACGGGACAGCGGAAGTCGGATTCAGCGGACATAGAATAACAGATCGTCCAATTCGGCGCTGAGACCGGCGACCGCAAGGGGGTCGCCATCCGTCATGGCGTTCTTCAGATTCGCGCAGAGCGACTTCAAATCCTGAGCGTCAGCGCTTTCGACTGACGTTGCCAACGATTCCGCTTTCTTCAGGAGCGCGACGGCTTCCGGAAATCTCGACTCGGCAGTCTCTGAAACGGGTCCCGCTGCCGCTTCCTCTTGTTCGGCGCCTTCGGCTCGCCACTGGTTGCGGAATGATCGGTCCTCCTCGTCGAGCAATTCGTCCGATTCGCTGAACATCGCTTCCAGGCGCGCTTCGGCGCGGTTTCGTTCGTCGGCCTGGAACCGGCTGAGGGCATTATCAATCGTCAGAACTTGACTAAGGCCGGTCGCTGGCTGAGTCGCGGTGACTTTGAGAGTGCCGTCCAGCGTCAAGTCAAAACGGACGACGATCTTGCTCCGATTTCCGCCACCGGTTTCAAGGTTCAGTCGGAATCTTCCGATCGATTGATTGCGATGCGCCTCGGGCCGTTCTCCTTGCAGCACGTGGATATCGACGGCGTCCTGGTCGTCGGAAAGGGTCGAATACGCCTGTTCGTAGCGCGCCGGCAGGGGCATATTGCGATGGATGATCGGAGAAAAGACCAAATGCGGTCCTGCGAATGTCATTCCTGCGTAGGCTTCGATTCCCAGAGTATGCCCCGTCACGTCCACCAGCACCGGCCCCACCGAGCAGCCTTCGATCATGGCGGCCTGCACGGCAGCGCCCAGGGCGACCGCCAGATCGGGGTCGACCGCGCGGCTGGGTTCGCGCAAGAATTCCTCGCGTAGACGTTCTTCGACTAACGGAATCCGCGTCGAGCCTCCCACCAGCACCAAATCATCCAATTGATGGATCGTCAACGCCGCCTCGCGCAGCGCCTCGTCGAGACTTTGGATCGTGCGGCTCACAAACGGTTCGATCAGCTCTTCGAACTCCGCACGGGTGACCGTCGCCGTCAGATGCAGGGGCTGACCGGCCTTTTCGGCAATAAACTCCTCGACAATCTGCACGGTCTCCGCGGTGGAAAGCTGTCGTTTTGCCAGTTCGCACGCCTGCCATAAGCGATACCGCGCCTGGGCGTTCTCCCGCAGATTCACTCCGTGCTCGGCCTGAAACTGATCGGCCACGCGTTTGACTAACACCTGGTCGAGATCGTCGCCTCCCAGGTGAACGTCGCCACGACTGCTCAACACTTCGATGACGCCGGCTTCCATGCGGACAATCGAGACGTCGAAGGTGCCGCCGCCGAAATCGTAAACCGCGATTTGTTTTCGATCGTGCGAGCCGGCGTGGTACACCAGCGTGGCGGCGGTCGGTTCGTTGATGATGCGCTCGACCGTCAGGCCCGCGAGTGACGCGGCTTCACGGGTCGCTTGGCGCTGGTTCTCGTCGAAGAAGGCCGGCACGGTGATCACGGCCCGATTTACTGGCTGCCCGATCGCACGGCTGGCCCGGTCCCGCAACCGGCGGAGAATCATCGCGCTGATTTCGGGCGGGGTAAAGGTCTGATCGCCGAGTGTTACCGGGTCCATGCTCCCCATCCGGCGCTTGATCGAGGCGACCGTGCGATCGGGGAAAGCGGCCAGTTGATTCCGCGCGGCAACGCCGGTAACCAGTTGTCCCTGCGGATTGATTCCAACCACCGACGGCAGCAGTTTCTCTCCCGCCTCGTCCAGCACCCGCGGCTGCCCGTCGACAACAATCGCCACCACGCTGTTGGTGGTGCCTAAATCGATTCCAATGATCGGATCATGTCGTGCGGCCATGCGTGGATTCTCCTCCTGTCAAACGGTCCGTTGCTCGTTGCCCCGATTTCGATTAACCCCTATTGCGCCACCCTCACGTCGGCAAAACGCAGGACGCAACCTTGCCAGCAATACGCCGGCGAGAGCTGTTCCGCCACGTGCCCGGAGGGAAAATCCGCCGTCGCCACGGTCCCAATCGCATGCATCGTGTTCGCGTCGAACTCCCGTCCTATGGCCTCGAGCCGCTCGATTCCCTGTTCGCGCATGACACGGCGAAGCCGGGCCAAAACCAGATTCAACCCATCAACCGCCGGGTTCTCCCCCGGGGAATCTTGAGCCTCGCGTTGTTCGGCGATAAACGTCAGCAAGGGACGGGCCAGCCAGCGGGCCAGGCCATTCATGGCGCCGAAGTAGCGATCCGCGGCTTTGGCGTCTGTCTCTGCGCGCAGACGTCGACTCGTCTCCCACTGGGTGATGGCCGCCACCGCCCGAGTCAGTTGATGATCTGTCTCGACGATGAGTAGCGCCAGCGGCCTGGCTTCAGCGGCGTCGCCGGAACTACTGTTAGCGGCACGGGCGTCGTCAACGCAGGACAGCAGCTTCGTTTCCAGAGCTTGAATGTTCGACACTGCGGCTTGAATCTGCTCAGTCAAGGCGCGACTCTCTTTGGTTTGTCCGCGCCATTCATGCCGCATCGCGGTGAATGCCTCGACAATGTCGACCGCTCCGAACTGCGGCGCTTCATCCTTGGGCGGCGGGGCGTCCTCGCATAGCGGTTCGTTGACCGGTCCCTTTTGATACGTCGAATCGTTCATGAGGCGTTGGTCTCATCTCGCTGCGAAGTCTGTTCACTTACGCCTTGGGGATCGTGAGCCTGGGAGTCAAGCGGAGTCGGTCCGGCGGCAGCGTCCTCAGCAGCTCGATTGCCCAGGCTCAGCAGGAACGCGGTGGAGAACCAGGGTGGATTTCGCTGCTGTGCTTCCAACACGTCCGACCACCGAGGAACTTCGCCGCCGGGGGGCGCTACCAATCGCCGGGCGATCGACAGCGGATCTTTGGCCGCCTCGAAAGCCACGCGGATTTCGCGGAATTTATCAGGATCTCGTTCCGGCGGGAATTGCTTTACCAATTCCAGGTACCGCGCGCGGACCTCTGCCGCGTCGGCGTCGGGGGACACACCCAAAATCGTGAATGGATCGTCGGACGTCGAAAGATTCATCTGACAGACTCCAGGTTCTTAAGTCGACTTTGCGCTGCCGGGCGCCCGCGCCGCTTCGTAAAATCGCCGGGCCGCCTGACACTCGGCACAGTCGCAATCCGGGTCGAAATCCAAATCGACTTCCCCGTCATCATCGTCGCCGACGTCACTCCCAAACAGGTCGCCGAACGGAAAACGGAACGACTGCGACGATTCCTTCGCCAACACATCATCCAAGTCGTTGGCCAGCTTTTGGAACCAATGGCGATAGTAAGCATCGCGCTGCGACTGGGCCGCCGTGCGCAGAATGGGCCCCTGCTCCCGATAGCTTTCACTCCCCCAATGGTAACGAGCCTTGAGAAAGGCATTCAGCTTGGCCGCGGCGAACATCGGATGCCGCTGGACGGCGGGATCGGAGAAGAATGACGGCAGTGCGACTGCGCCGTCCGACCAGAACCGATATTCCGAACACCATAACACCGCTTTATGAATTGGTTCTTCTTGGATTCGCGTCAGCAGTAGCCCGGGGGTCGCCCTCCATCGAGCCAACAATTCCTTGCCGAACTTTGCGCCGTGCATGCGATAGGCAGGGTAGACCAATCGTATGCGATGCAAATCCCAGAAGTAGCCGCCAACCGCTATGAGCTCTTCGATGGAGATTGCTTTAAGGTTCTTTATGGCTCGATCCACGGGCGCACGTAGCCGCTTGACGTCGTCGGCGGTCGCCCGCATCCATTGAGCCGCCCCCAGCATTTGGCAGGCCTCGGCTAGTGAATCAACGATGAAGCCGGACGATTCCGAGATCTGACGGCGCTGGTTTTTGAATGCTTCGGCCTGGCCGCTTCGCAATGTCCAGGCGGCTCTCAGATAGGGAAGCCATTGCTTCGACAGCCACGCGGGCCAGAGCGCCTCCACCTCATTCAGCCGGGCCGGGACTTCAGCCAGCCACGCTTTCCGGCGACAGAGCCGCATCGCCTCCTGGAGTTGCCATTTCCACGGCGTCGCCCGCACTCGGGGATCGTCTTGCCGGGCAGCCGCCAGAAAATCGACGTGCGGTTTCGCTTCTTCCAATTGTTCCTTTTCGAGCAGGTAGTCGACCAGCCACAAGCGTGGCTCGACGCACTCCGGCAGGCCTTGCGACCAACCTCGCATGACATCGGCCAGCTCCTCCTCAAAGGGCTCCCGACCAGCCTGCGTCAGCCGATCGTTGTCCAGCTTGGATTCGAGCCATTCGGCGTAAGCCTTGTGAGCCGCAAGGTTCTGAGGGTAGGCCTTCGACGCCGCGCGAAAATGTTTGCGAATGGATTTGAAGTCCTCGGGCGGCCCGAAACCGAACCCCAAAAATCCGGACTCGTTGCGAGGCTCGATCAGGGACTTCGCCTCGTAAAAGTGGACTTGACTGGCGATCGCGCCGCGGAGCGATTGGGTAAGGGCTTCGTTCCGAGGCAGATCGAAGTTCAAATACTGGTCGAGCGCCTGCTGGGCCGTCCTTACCGCCGAAGCATCGTTCGCGAAACAACTGTAATAGAAAAATGTGAACAACTGGTTGAGTCGATCGTGTCGCGGCCCGGGCAGCGACCTGGCAACGTCATTGAACAGGTCGGAAAAAGGCTGAGCAAACGCCCGGCCCAGCGCAGCCTGCGCAAGCGCGGCAATCAGTGCCGGTTCGGTCTCACCGTATTCTCTGACAAACTGCTTCAGCCACTGAATTTTCCTCGGTCCCAGAAGCAGCTTGTTCGATTCTTCGGGCGCGTTCAGCGCGGCGCTGGCCAGGCGCAGGGCAGCACGGTCAAAGCGCACGCGTCGCACGAGCTTGGCGTGATAGAGCAGTTGCTCATCCCAGCGGTCCCAGGTGGACGCCGGCAACGTGTCGCCTGAATTCTCGTTCGCCTCGGGACGAACCACTTGAGCAGGAAGGAGCTCCAAATCCGAGCGCAACGCCAGCATCAGCGCCGTCGCGATTCGCCCGGGACGCCGCTCGCGATCCAATCGCCCCCAGGCTTCACTCGCCGCTGCGGTGTCGCCCGTCCGCCAATCAACAAGTCCGCGAATGAATAACCGCCATTCACTCAGCGGGCTGCCGCGGGAGATCACTGCCGTGACCTTGACGGCATTCTCACCGTTCGACTCCGTCACACCCTGAAGCGCTTCGCGAACGGCGGAAACCTGCTGAGCCAATTCCGGCGGCAAGGTAGAAAGAACCGAATCATCGAAAACCGCGACGTCTTCCGGAGTCTCTCCCGTCCAGGCTCTGGGACGTTGTCGCGCCAGCCGCTGCTGGTGGCGCGTGTTGCTGCCTAAGGGAGCTTCGACCATGCGCTGGAACCAAGGCTGCCGTCCGCGCGAGGAGTCGAGCTTCTTCCGCCGCTTTCGGGCCTGCCGTTCCTTTCGCGCAAGCCGCTCCTTACGGCGTTGCGATTTTCTCCCCATTCTTTTCTTCCGTGTGCTCGGGGTTCCTTAGTTCCTTCGGCCAGTCTACTGACGAGAGCTGTGCCGCCGTCGTCGCACTGGCCATTATGCCACAAAACGTATTTTGCAGCAGCGGCTTCGGCGGTCGAAGGGACTGCGCTTCCCACTCCGCCGAATACGTTTGGGAGGACAAATCGTCGAGCGTCAATCTACGTTAAGCAGGGGGGGGCGCCGGCTCCACGCGAAATTGTACAGTAGCGGGCGCGGACCGGCGATGATCCTCGGCCTGCGTGTTACGCTCGTCACTGAGCGTGCCGACCAACAGCGCGGTCAGGCATAGCACGGCGCCCCAGATCGTGATCGTCAATCCGACGGCCAGGGGAGAGGTATAGCTGGAGAACTCGTCGAGTTGCATTACACAGACGAGCGACGTTGCGATCACGCAAAACACAGCCAGGATTCCGGTGGTGTAACGGCCGAGAAAGAATCCGCTGAGCATGCGGAATTCAGGAATTTTGACGCCTGAGGCTGGCCCCAATGGCCCCGCAAGGCTGCAAAGCCGTTAGGTCCGTATTGGTCGTTATTCCAGTTTCGTCGTGACCTGCGGCGCTTCGACGCGCTGGACTCACTTTCGCCAACGGGGAGGCGGGAATCGAACCCGAATCTGAATTGCCGCAACGAGTTGCAATATAATGAGTTGGGAGATGACGGTTTTGGCCAGTCAGCACATGTGTCGCACTCTGGCGGCCCAGATTGGCACGAGATGGCATCGGTTGACGGCAATCTGGTACGACTCATCAAGGCGTGGTGGAGTGTTCCGCGGCATATACGAGACGCCATGGTGACGCTGCTTGAAGCGGTTCAGCTAACCGAATTAAACGAGCACAACGACTCGTGCGAGGAGCCCGAGCAAGGTTAGCGCGTCAACCACTGACGCCGTCTGATCCGCGGCTGCGTTCCGTGATTATGGAGAAGAACCGCAGACAAACGCTACTTTGTCTTAGGCCTCTCAACGCAGAAAATCACATTCGACATTATCGCAGTTTTGCGATACACTTGAACTAAGCGTGCTTACGCCGCGAGTGAACTGGGCGCGGCTCGATTTGAGTGGGAGAACTATATGGTTGAAATGATCCCTCCGATGACCGAAGACGACGTGCTTAAACGCATCACCGTGGACCCGGCCATCTTCGGTGGCAAGCCGATCATCCGCGGCCTGCGAATCGCGGTTGAGCATGTGCTCGGAATGTTGGCGGCCGGCGACACGCCGGAAAAACTCCTCGCCGAGTGTCCCTTCCTAGAGCCTGCCGACATCCAGGCATGCTTGGCGTACGCCCACCGGTCGCTGTCCGGCGAGCAAATCCATGACCGGATTTCGAGGGCCAAGGCGTCGTGAAGTTTCTGCTCGACGTTTGCGTGTCATCTCGCTCGCTCACCGCTTTTCTTGTCGCTCAGGGGCATGACGTGGTGTCGGCGTTGGCGATTGACCCATCCGCCAGCGACGAGCACCTTCTTGCTTTGGCCCTCCAAGAGGACCGCGTGCTCCTGACCGAGGACAAGGACTTCGGCGAGCTTGTTTTTGTCCAAGCCCGTCCGCACGGACCGCTGTTGCGAGTCGTCGAGCTCTCCGTCGATGAACAAGTGCGAGCGGTTGGCGAACTGTTGGAACAGCACCTGCACGAGCTTACGGGACCGGTGATTGTCACCGTGACGCGAGGCCGGGTTCGAATTCGCCGTCGCAATGGATGACGTTCAGGGAGCATTCGTTAGCTGCACAAAATCAAGAACGCCTTGAAGATCATTGACAGCATGGTCAGCCAAGACAAAAAACTCCGGTACCTGATTGCGGAGGAAACCATCAACGTCCACGTCGCCCGGATGATTTCCGATGCCCGCAACAAAGCGGGACTTACGCAGAAGGAACTTGCCAAACTCGTCGGCACCACACAGTCGGTCATCGCTCGCCTGGAGGACGCCGACTATGAAGGGCACTCGCTCAACATGCTCAATCGCATCGCGACCGCTTTGAATAAGCGGGTCGATGTCCGTTTCTTGGCCGTAAAGGGCACGCCGCAACACGCCTAGGCATTCAGTAACGGGAGCCGCCTTTCACACGGGCGACATGATCGCAATGAAAAGGCGCGCACGCGCAACCGGATCGACAAACGGGACACTCGCGCCCAATCGCCTGCAGAGGAGACGTGCCGCTGTTGTTTCCACGGGCCAGGCCCTTAGGTTGTTGTGGCCTTCAATCGAATGGGAACGCCGGATCACTTAGGGCCAACTCTGCCTGCAATAATGGCCTGCGCGCTGATGGATCGCTTGATGTCGGTTGCGGACTTCGCTAAACTCGCGCCATCGACTGCGTCGTAAATTTCCTCTGACTCCAACCCAGCGAGGTCGGATTCCGGTGCGAACCGGATTTCCTACCGACGGTTCAAGTCAGCGCATGCTCCACCTTGCTTAGGGAGGACTGGCATGTTGAGCGTTCACCACTCGAAGTCATCTTCGCTGTGTGACGGTATCTCTCGTCGCGAGTTCCTGCGGGTAGGGGGGCTGCTCGTCGGCGGGCTGAGTCTGGCCGATCTGTTGCGGATCGAGGCACAGGGCGCGGGGCGCACCAAGCGGGCGAAGTCGGTGATCATGGTCTACATGCATGGGGGACCGAGCCATATCGACATGTTCGATATGAAGCCGTACGCGCCGGTAGAGTTCCGCGGAGAGTTTCGACCCATCGGCACCAATGTGATCGGGCTGGAGATTTGCGAGTTGATGCCGCGACTGGCGACAATCGCCGACAAGTTCTCGGTGATTCGCAATCTCAGTTTCATGGAATACACCGACGGACATAACCCGCCTCTGGTGTACACCGGCTACCGGACCAGTACGGAGAATCCGACGTACCGTCCAACGTTCGGTTCAGTGGTCAGCCGATTCAATCGTGGACGGGGGAACACGGTTCGCGACATGCCTCCGTATGTGGCGTTCGATGGGATCGACACCAAGCCGATACGTGGGTCTGATTTTCTCGGCGTAGCCCATCGTCCGTTTATTGCCGGCGAGCCGATGGAAGCGCTGGGTCCAATTGCGGGAATGACTCTCGACAGAATGAGAGACCGCAAGAACCTGTTGGCGTCATACCATGCGCTCAAACGGACCATCGACGACAACGGCGGCAACATCGCGGCGATGGACGACTTTACGACTCGTGCTCTGGACATGATCACCACGTCCAGGGCACGAGACGCTTTCGATATCGGCCAAGAACCGGAAAACATTCGGGCCCTGTACGGTGAAGGCGGAACTCAGTTCCTTAAGGCACGACGGCTTGTGGAAGCGGGGGTGCAAGTGGTTACTCTGACGGCCAACTCGGAGTCCCATACATGGGATACGGCTGGTCCGTGGGATCATCATGGCGGCGTTTTCACCGGGCTGCGCAAACTGCTCCCGGCGTTTGACCAGAGCCTGTACGCGCTGATTACCGATCTGGCTCAGCGCGGGTTGGATCAGGATGTGGCGGTGGTGGTCTGGGGAGAGATGGGACGGACGCCGAGGATCAACGCCGCAGCCGGCCGCGATCACTGGAACGATGTGGGCTTCGCGCTGGTGGCGGGTGGCGGGCTGAAGATGGGACAAGTGGTCGGTTCTACCACGTCGCGGGGCGAGCGTGCGACCGGTCGACCATACACTCCACAGAACATGCTGGCCACGTTGTATGAAAAAGTTCTCGGTATCGACCCCGCCCAAACGTATCTGGATTTCAACGGACGACCGCTGTACTTGCTGGAAAACCGCGAGAAGATTGTGGAGTTGGTTTAAGACCGCGGTCAATACAGCGCTTGTTCCGTTGCAACATCGAATGGATTGTGGCTGAGTGAAGACAGGAATCCGGTCGAAAGATTACTTGGGATTTGTGCGCCAGAGAAAGACCTCACCGTGGTCAGCGTCTCGTTGACCGCCAGTCGCCAAGACGGCACCGTCGGGTGAAAAAGCCACGGCTTCGACTTTGCCGTAGTGCGCTTTGAGTGCGGCGACTTCCTGACCGGAGATCACATGCCACAGCCGCACGGTGCCGTCCCAAGAGCCTGTTGCCAGGGTCCGATCGTCGGGTGAAAAGCTCATCGAAACAGTACGGTCGAGGTGGCCCTTGAGAGTGCGGCGAGGCACGTCGTCCGCGACCACTTCGGACCTGTGATTGAGCGGTTCGACATCCACGAGCTGCACGGTACCGTCCTGCCGACCGACGGCCAAGGTTTGGCCGTCATGTAGTCATACCTTTGATGAGACTCCGAAAAAAGGGCCGTTTTTGGTACAGCGATCGCGTGCCGAGAAGTCAAGCTTTGGGTGACACGGGCGGGCTGGCCCGAGGAGCCCAGTTCAATCCACTCCGCTGGAGTAGAGTATTGCTTCCGCGTTTGCCAGCACCTGCGTCGGGACTTTGCTTTTTCGACGGTTCAAACCAATTGAAGGATCTCGTACACTCAAGGGTGGCCGGATGAAGGCCTTTCAGTATGGCGGCGGCTTGGCAGACGAATTGCCAGGACCGAATTCCCACAGGGCCGGGCGCATGAGCCTGGGCTTGAAACCACATCATGAATACGTCACGCTTGGCCATCAATTCCCGACTAACGGTTACACACGGCGAGCCGCTGTTGGCCTATCTATTGAGCGTGCTGGAACTGAGGCGCGCTGCGGTGAAGAATCTGCTCAAGTTTGGCGCAGTGCGGGTCAACGGCGCGACAGTTCGACAGTTCGACCACCTGCTTGTGCCCGGCGATGAAGTGACCGTCGTCGATCTTCACGCCGCCGCGGCGATCGGCAAGCTGGAGCGAGCGCGGATTCGGCCCGTCTACGAAGACGGCGCGCTGATTGTGGTTGAGAAGCCTTCTGGTTTGTTGACCGTGGCGACCGAGCGTGAGAACGCCGATACGCTCTTTGCTCGGCTGAACGCATATTTGCGCTGCCGCAATTCAGCCCGCCCCGAGCGCGCGCTGGTGATGCACCGGCTCGACCAGGAAACCTCGGGACTGGTGCTGTTTGCCAAGAGCGAGTCCGTCAAGCGTTTGTTGCAAGACGCCTGGCCAACGGTCGAAAAGATCTATTGCGCCGTGGTCCGAGGGCAGCCGAGCCCAGAGCAAGGCACGGTCAACAGCTATTTGAATGACGACCCTGTGTCGCTGAAAGTCTTTACCAGCGGCCATCCGCTGGAGCAGTCCCGCCTGGCGACGACCCACTATCGCGTGCTCAAAATACAGGGAGGTTTCTCGCTGGTCGAGGTCCGTTTAGGAACAGGTCGCAAGCATCAAATCCGCGTGCAACTGGCCGGCCTAGGATGTCCTGTGGTTGGCGATCGGCGCTATGGCACTCGATCGCAGGAATGTGATCGGCTGGCACTGCATGCTCGCGGACTGCGTCTTGTGCATCCATTGACCGATGAACGGTTAAACTTGACTTCGCCTCTGCCGAAGGCGCTGCGAATGCTGATTTCTTAATCGGCGCGCATGACGAGATTCCGGACAGTGCACCCATTGATGACGCTCGCTGCCTGCGTCAGAAACCCATGCCGTTGGCTTCGCCACGTTCCGGAAAAAGTATCGCAGCGTCTGAAAAGCCCCAACCCTGTAGGTACTACCCACCCGAGCCCCGTCGGGCCCCTGGTCCGGCGGGGCTTTTAATATTCACAGCGCGCTCGTTTGGTCGCCCCGCAGTCTCGTTGCCATACGTTTTCTCGGACTTCGAAATATCGACCCAATTCCGACACCGCTCCTGGCCTGTGTCGGAAAGCCATCCCTTTGACGAGACCGTCTGAGCGTGCCGAAAACCCAGGCGTATTCTCGGAACGATGTGCTGCGGTGCCTTGCCGCGGATTCCCTGACGAGCGCGCACAAGTCTGCGAGGGCCGCTACTGGCAAGAAGCGCACCGACGGGGTACTCTAGCTCTTTCGAATTGCGAACAGTTGAGCAAGAAGGGCGCGAGATGTCCACGAGCGAGATTCGATTGGCCGTAATCGGCTGTGGGGGATTTGGGCTGTTTGCGCTGCAGCAGTTTGTGCAGGTTCCGGGCGTGCGGCTGGTGGCGATGGCGGGCACGCATCGCGAGGCGGCGATCGCGGCCGCGAAGCGGTTTGGGGTCGAGGAAGTCGAGGAAGTCGACGCCCTGCTGGCTCGGCCCGACGTCGACCTGGCGTACATCGCTACGCCGCCGTTCCTGCATCACGAACAGGCATTGCGGGCGCTCGTAGCCGGCAAGCATGTAATCTGCGAGAAGCCGCTGGCAATGAGCGTCGCCCAAGCCGACGAGTTGGTGGCCGCGGCACGCCAGCGTAACCGACTGCTCGTGTCCAACATGATGCAGCGGTACAACCCACTGTTCGATGCGGTCAAGGCGTTAATCGATGAAAGCGTACTCGGCGAGTTCGTCCATGGGTACTTCGAGAACTACGCGACAGACGAAGGGTTGTCGCCTGAACACTGGT